>JAUSLJ010000049.1 GCA_030646715.1 Agitococcus sp. | reverse complement strand
ACCAGTAAGTGCACATGGTCCGCTTCCCCGTTGAACTCGGTAAGCTCGCAGCGCCATCGCCCAGATACGTTCAACCGTATTGCAGGTGCCCCGGAAGCGCCCGAAGCGGGTCTCGATACGACGCAAGATTCTGGCAGGGGCTGCGCCTCTGCCGAACGTGGAAGGGGTGGACAACCCCGGATTGTCTGTGGCGTCCGCCTAAGACGTCACGTCCTTGCCCTGCAGGTAGGGGTAAGTCCGCACGCAATGGACTATGACGCAGAAACTGTTTCCTCGACGGAGGGGATGCCCCTACCTTGGCTTGCCAGGTAGAGGGAGGATGTCACTCGCCAAATGTTTTGGTTGTCGCCTCAATGGACGAAATGCTTGCTAAAAACATAACGTTAACTACTCTGCAAAAATCGCGGGCTACCGCTTAAGCGCAAATGACGGGGATGGCACCTACGTGATGGCGTTCGCAGCAGGGAGTTCTTTGGGTACGAGCCTGTTAGGCTTGAGGGTTAGACCCGAGTACAAAGCAATACCACCAGGTTAAAAACCAGTGGTATTTAATCAGGATAGCCCGGATGAGTTATAAAGGCAATACGTTCACTCTACCTCTGTTGTGCTGCAGTATGTCAGCGCAACAAAAAAAAATTACACAATGAGAGGTAGCAACTGCTGGCATTGGTCAATAAAAGAAGTGTAATTGCTCGGGTTACTCAGCAACGCCACTTGAACTTCGTGATTTTTTCCTCCACTACAGTCCTTCCTACCGTTGCATGTGCGGTACAGCAAGCGGATGCCACGGTTTCCCACACAACTTTCGAATAATTGAAGATATAACGCGTCGGCATGTAACGTAACTTCGCCAGAAACAGCCATTCCCCCTACATTATTTCGAATGTCATAGCTCGTGATGCCTAATTCTTCCGCAAGTGTTTTCAGAAGCTTAGGACCTTCTCTATGGAATAGCACTTTTTTGTTGTGGCTTTCGGTGGAATAGCTGTTGATACCGGAGACTAGAAAAATACTTGCTAGTTTCATAAATTTCCTTTTAAGTGAGATGGTAGGGCCGGCTCTCCACTTGAGAACGTGCCCACGTAAAAATATTAAATGCCTGTCCCCTGTATAGCGTTTCGTTTTTCTTACGTTCGCCACTTTCCCCTCAAGCCATAAACTGTGATGTTATTTGGCGGGTTCCATCGTCAAACACAAGCTCTTTCTCCGGCCACCGTAAGGCGGCTAACTTAGTATTAGCACCCACCGTTTTTTTAGCTTCTCGCTCCCGGAACCGGGCGCCTACTGAATAATCCACACAAAACACATTATTCTTCTTGCCATGCCAAGAGAATGGGCTCACGTCGGTAAATAGGTCTAGTTCATTCGCGTCCTCTGGTTCGGAGGACCCGAGTCTCCGCCAAAAGTGGCCACAGACAACCGCGGGCTCTTCGTCGTAGTTCTTCCACCAAGGATGGCGCTCAACAAAGCGCCACTTTCCGCCAGCAAAAAAAGGTAAGGTGCAGATGCGCTCAATGCCCGATGTTATGATGCGCAAGGGGTTGCGCATCTGATGCGCCAACATGTATTCAGCGGTAGCGGGAAGCATAGGCACCCGAGATGCACGGTCGCTTAGCTGAGAGCCCCATTGCACTTGCTCCTGGCTATATCGTTCCTTTAGCCCCGACTGCTTGATATCGAGCGCAACCTCGTGTTCCCATGCTATATGTGCCTGGCCAGCATCGCGGCCGGTCACGGAACGTAATGCCACAATAGCCGACGGCTCCCACGCCGCATGCACTACTCTAATATCCTCGCGCTCTAAGGCGATAGGTAGCTCCTTCATGAATTCCAAAAATGCTTTTTTTTGGAATTCATTAGCAACATCAAAAGGCATATACCGAATATCTTTGCTAGCCTGTTCGGAAAAAAACCACCCTGTCCCCTCCTTTGGCTTTTGCATAAGAAGATTCAATTCATGGTTTCCCGCTACAGCCTGTGCCCTGCCTATCTTGCACAAGTACATAATTAAGATAAACACAGCGGGGCTGCTTGGGCCTCTATCGCCTAAGTCACCTGCAAATACTAGCCGCCGCCCTTCTGGGTGTCCCCCTTGTAAGTCATAGCCCAGATGGCGTAAAAGTGAGCATAAGGCATCGTACTCCCCGTGGATATCTCCAATGATATCGAGGTTGCCGTTAAACAGAGGTTGAACTAGGGACATGAGATTCTCCAGATAGCGAGCCGCAGGGGGAGGCTTGCCAAAAAATAAGATGCAATGCTTAAAATGATGAGCAAGCATAGCATATATTGCTATCTTAAAAAATACATATCGAATTTTAAGTATACAACGCTATCTAAAGTAAAAACCCGTAAGACCAGAAGCCTCACGGGAAAAATCAATAATAAATAATAGACCACGCGCGATTGGTGCCGCTATGCGAAAGGCTATACGTTACGTTCCATGTCCCACCAATCAACGCCAAGCACCACGTCGGTTCGTAAGGTCACAAGCTCTCTAGATAAAAAGGCCATATCTTTGCCTTGTTGGAGGTACCCTTGAATTCGAGGGGTGACTCCAACGAGCGTTAATTGCTCGTAAATTGCTTCTAAATTTGCATATTCACTTAACAGTAGTCGCGCTGTTTTTACCCCTATACCCGCTACCCCCGGAACGCCATCGACAGCGTCACCGACCAAAGCAAGATAGTCTAGCAGCTGGCTATGTGGCACCCCAAATTTCTCCAGGGCCCATTCTTGCGTCCGATATATCCGTGCGAAATGGTCTCGAACAGAAATAGAGGAAGAGATTAGGTAGCACATATCTTTATCATTAGATAAAATTGTTATGGCATCTATTCCCGCGGCTAGCCCTTGAATTGCCGCGCTGGCCAACCCGTCATCCGCTTCTACATCCTCCGGTGCACACGTTGGCACCCCCCTCGCCTCAAACATGGCCCGAATGTGCGGCATTACATTTTTCAAGTGCTCAGGCATAGGCTTTCGGTCTTGCTTATACGCAGGGTACATTCTGTGCCTAAATGTGTTTCCTCCAAAATCGAATACACCCAAAGCATGCGTGCTGGGCGTTTCACGTAAAGCGCGCATTAAAGAACTTTGCATTACTGCAATAGAGTCTTCCGCTTTTTTTTCGCTATCTGGGGTGGGGATTGCTTCATACACTTTACGTACGAGATTAAGCCCATCAACCAACAATAAATGCGTCATTACATCCTTTATTTGATAAAAAAATTAACCTTGAGAACCTCATATCCACAAGGGCGTGCCCTCTTTCTCTGAAGTATAGCGTGGTGCCGTTTACTTGGAAGGAACATTAAACGAGAGAGAGAATGTCTAAAAACTGTCTCTATACCTAAAATCCTACTAAGTGCGTGGGATTCAATAACAGAATTGGCTTAAGCCAATCGTTTATTCAACCACAACAAGAGCGATATGGAAATTCATTTAATCTGGACGCAAGACCGGCAGGGCGCTATTGGACAAGAGGGGGCACGCCCCAGCGACTTGCCCGAGGATACACTGAGATTCACTGAATTGACGGAGCATTCCCCTATTATTATGGGAAAAAAAACATGGGACTACCTCAATAAACGCGCGCTATCGTCGCAACAAACTGTCGTCATCACCCGACAACTTGCGCCAGAAGGCAATGGAAGGGTGACGTTTGTGCATACCATGGACGAAGCGCTGGCCGTTCTACAAGCAGTCGAGCCGGAACATTGCTTCATTATTGGGGGCGCTTACACCTTCAAGACCGCTATGCCCTACGCAACACGTCTCCTGGTTACATGTGTTGACACGCAATTGCCCCATCCTGACGCGTTTGCCCCGAGTATCTCGCCTTTACACTGGAATCAGGTGTCCGAGTCGCCTTGGCTAACGGGTAAAAATGGCGTTAAGTTTTTTTATAAGGAATTTGCCAGAGTGACAGATGTCTAGTATCAGGAAAGCTGGACAGAAAAAGCGAACGGAGCCGTTCGCTTTTTTTATGGGTTGCTAAATTATGTGTATTACAGACGACAAGCCATATTCCGGAATTCGGCTGCCATGCTAGGGTGCGTATTTGCCATTTCGCGTGCCAACGAATGAAGCTCGGCATGCGCTTTGGCCCGTGCTTGCATTCTGCGTTCAGCTTTTGGTTTTAGTGGAAAAAGTAACAGTTGTAACGCACGAATAATCCCGGTGAGTAATGGCTGAAGTAACAAGCTTAGCGCGAGCAGTAATGAGGAAAGCAATATAAGGCTAACGATATGGGACTGAATATAGTTGGTCATTTTAGATTATTTTCTGTTTAGATACTATGTATAGAGTAAACCTGCCTAAAAAACCTTAAAAACTAGCCTATTTGCTCATTTTATGACTACATATCTGTTATGTAATTAGTGAATAAGTGCGGCTACTCACTATTCCTTAGAGGACCTTCGGTCTAAACTTACCATTAACAATTTTAGAAGGGTTAGCCCAAAACTCTGCGCTATACCTTACATGACGCTTCCACTTATTATCCATCACAGTAAAATAAAAAAACAAGTCCCGGTTTCTGCGGCCCTCCAACTACAGTGCCAACAACGAATTGCACAGTGTTGGCACATCGCCAAAGAGAACGGGGTTCGTTGGCCCCTTCCCACCGTAAGCTTCGACCTACGGGGTACTACGGCAGGTCGAGCCTACCTGGTGCTAAATCATATTCAACTCAATCCTGTGTTGCTAAATGAAAACAGCGAAGCGTTTCTGGCAGGCACGGTTGGGCACGAAGCTGCCCATCTGATTGCACATTTCCATTTTGGAGCCAAAATCCAGGGGCATGGTCCAGAGTGGGCGTCCGTCATGCAATGGCTAGGGCAAGCGGCGCGACGCTGCCATAACTTTGATACCCGCAATGCGGCAGTCATTAAAAAAACAATAGAATATAAATGTGGCTGTTTCCTTCCCCATTTTTTAACAACTAAGAAACATCTGCGTATTCAGGCACACCGGCATGCCGTTATTTGTTCCAAATGTCGTCATCCTTTGCGATGGGCTATTGGCTTGGAACCGAGTGAGGCTGCTGGCGTGGTTCAGGTCGCAAAAAAACCGTCGCCGGCCATGATTAAATATGCCCAAGTTCTTGCGCAACAAAAAAAAGTGACGCTTTCGCTTGCGACTCTCGATAGCTTTGTCGATACGTATTCATTCATCGAGAGCCATAAAGGGGGCACAAACAGGCTTCCTCCTCCCGTCCTTCCGCCAGATGCGCCTACCGAAAAGCAGCTTGCATGGGCTAATAAACTTGCCAAACAGAAAAACCTGTCCATACCTCCGGCTGCGTTAAGTTCAAAGCACGCTATGTCCGCATGGCTGTCTACCCTGCTTTCGCCCGTTAGCTAAGGTACAAAAAAAGAGTCTCACCAAACGGAGAGACTCTTTTAAAATCAATGGAAAAATCTATTGTGAAGTAGCGCGCGCAATGATATGCTTACGAATGTCCTCGGGCAAATCGAGCCAACGAACACGCCAATGTGCCGGTCGAAAACTGGCGGAAATCTCGCCCCACTGTGAGAACCCTTGAGGATGCGAGGGCACGGCTGAAAGTCCTAAAAAATGCACACTTCTATTGGCTAATAAGCTTGGTTCGAGTAACGTGCCCCCAAACAAGATGGTGTATCGGTCGTTAGTTTTTCCTTTATTGTCAAAGCAGTCTAAAATATATTCGGGTGCGCCTTCGGTCCATCGCTTTGTTGCACGCCGTGGCTTATATGTCTTCATTACTTATTTTCCTTAAAATGGGACCTCACTACGTATAGCGCTAATCCGCGGCTACCCGTTTTGGACACGTGGGATTAGCGGGGAGCGCTACGTTCGTGTTACTAATGGTGAAAAATTTTCCGTTAATAACCTGCTTACACTCCGTCACCCACGATTCACCCCGCACATAGGCTTGCGTACTGAAAACGAGGTTACGTGCCGTGGATAAGACGATGGATTCTTGGTCCGTATTTTCGAATCGCACAGCGCGTACCAAAGCAGGAATGACAAAGTGTTCAATTCCACCTACGAGCAATACGTCATTTTTTTTGATTTGGCCTACTCCCGTGATGTCACGAATTTCCATATAGAGCTTTCATTGTTTAAGTATGAATTGAGCCGTGAACCTGTCACAGGGATATGTCTCAACTATTTCTTTTCTTTGGTAGCGCCGATATAAGGACGCCCATATTATAAATTGATTGTTTGTGCTCATCGCAACTCCGGTGGAGGCACATAGGCAACCGTAGCACTGAATCTTGCGTCTACCTCTTGGGAACTTCGATTGATTTCACCTATGTCACTTTTTCTCCATTTACAGATTCCTGCAAAGTATAGCCATTTCGGGGGAACGAAGCGTGTAGGGTAGCTCAGGGAGAACATTAATTATGAAAAGCCATTCGCTATAGGGTGTAGGTCCCTTATCTAAGCCCCTTACAATTTTGGGGGCACATCGCCCCTTTGGAGAATATTATGTTAAAGCCAGGCGATGTTGTTTTTGGAAAATTTCCTATGAAGAATGGTGTTGTATTAAACCATTACTCAGTAGTTCTCATGGCAAATAACGAGGGTGCGCTCCTCGCTTATACAACCAGCATGAAACAAGCAGGCAACCCTACAAATCGGTTCACTACCGATGATATGCGATTGGCCAACTGGACGAAGCCCTGCATTTGGGACGCAACCCAGACGGCTGTGGTGCCTAACAGTGAAATGGCCATTCGCGGTCAAGTCACTAAAGTCACACTGTCAAAATTGTTGCAAGCCTACCAGCGTGCAAGACAATCTTGCCAATGTGACACAGTAATGTTGTCAATAGAAGGAGAAATTGTTTATCAATAGCTCTCTGTGTTCCCGCACCGAAAGCCACCCTAGGATTGACCACGTATTTTGATTTAAGAGCTGTCTGATGTTTAGACGGCTCTTTATTTTTTTGCTATCTGGCCACGCCCCCTCCAGTCGTCGCCAGGGTTCCTTGCATCGGTCTACAAACACGCCCCGCTACGCCTTGAATCGCTGCCAACATCGCTGCTATTGTGTTCCTGTTTCTCCGAATTCTTTCGGTGCATTGAGCGAGACTGACCTCCCATCGACAAAAAGAGGCTATTCCAAAAAAGCTACTACTGCTAACCGCTCGCTATTTCCGAGGGGTCTACTTTTTTCTTCTCGCTTCCCTAACAATTGTTGTAGTTTATGCGATACTGACCGAGGTATCTCGGTCCGATGTGCGGTACTTTGGAATGTACCTTTTCATCCCAAAGACGCAGTGCAGGGAGATAGTGTTGAAGATGAAATCTTTCCAAGAGCATTTTAAATACCTAGTTGCTAGACTACGTATCAGGCCCAAATATATAGAAAGTTAACCGATTATGTTTAGTGAAAAATTTGCACTTAGTAACGTTGGATTAGACGGGCTAGTTAGTGACGCATGCAATAGCCCCGCTTCATTAAGAAGCCAAGGATTTTTAAAATTTGCCAGTCTGGTACTCGGTTGGTACGAAATGCACCCGGGATTAACCCAAGTTCATTTGCTTTGCGTTGCAAAGCCCACCGTGAATAATGAAACGAACCTCGATATCCGCGTTAGCCACCATCTGTGCATAGAATTGATGGGTTCTTCACTGGAGATGGCTCGCCCTATTTTGGGCGCCTATTTAGAGTCTGTCTGCATCAACCACCTGCCCACGTCATTAATGGGGTCCGGTACGCATGATATTTGCCGCAAGGATGGCCTTGTTCAAGAATATTTAAATCTTGAACCTGAAGATGAAGAAGGCTACCGTAAAGTGTTACAAGCCCTTGCTTGGAACATGCACATGTCCTTTGGCACGATTGCGGTCTACCATGAATTGGCGTTTCTTCCCTCTGCTCGTCAACGAGCCTAATTTTAGGTTTTAGCTCCTATTGATTCTTCGCATCGACATCCCTGTTTCAGGCGTGTCGATGTTTTTATTTGTGGTTAGGGCGGACGTGACGCAAAAAATAGGAGCCGTAGCTCCTATTTTTAATTCCATCTTGCGCGTTGTTTAGTGCACTTTAACAGCGGGAGCCAGGCATTCATTCCAAATCGAATTATCGAATTTTAATACAAGACAGGACGTTATTTGTCGTACTCCCGTTTCTTTTTGGATAAAGCTTCCCGTGGTAGTTGAAAACCAAAGTGTGCCATCCGTTTTTAACGCCAATACTCTATAGCCCGCTGCAGCAACACTGCTTACTCCAGATAGCTTTTGCTGAAACGTACTACTGTATGGATAAGGTGGGCCTCCTCCACCGGAATACCCCGAAGTCCACAAGGTGCCATCGGTTTTAATTACGGAGGTAATGTATTGGCCTGCCGAGATGGATTGGCCTCCCGTCATCACTTGGGTAAAACTGGTCCTATCCAACACCGTTCCAATACCTAATTGGCCCCAATTATTGGACCCCGCGGACCAAACAGTCCCGTCAGTTTTTAGGATAAGGATAGTTTCTGACGTTACCGATACGTCGGCAACTCCTGTAGCCAGTTGCCGAAGAGCGTAGGCATTTCCTAGCGTAGAGTTGGTTCCCGTTATCCACAAAGTATCGTCGTTCTTCAGGTAATACCCTGCGTTTAGCCCCGCAACTACTTTACGAAGATTGGTGACAGGGGTGGCGGGGTCCCTGAAAGTATACAAGTACACACCACCGTAGCCATAAAGCTGCGCCATCCCTGTGCCTTTCACAGTGCCGTCCGTTCTTAACGCCAAGGTTCCTTGGTACCCGGAAGATGCTTGTGCCACATTCGTCAGTAAGGGTTGGAAGCTTGTTCCTGACGTGCTGTTGCCGGTTCCTAACTGACCCTGACCATTTGCTCCTGTTCCATAAAGCACATTATCTGTGCCAATATAGAAATAGCTTTGGCCTTGGTCTTGAACCAACATTTTCACTGGAGACGACCCGGGCACTAGGCTGAGAGCACCTTGCGTAACCAGCCCGAAGTAATTCAAATTCAAGCTATCTGTGTATGTTACCCCTGCCGTTACCGGCGTAATCGAGGTCGTCACATCACACTCACCCAACGGGGCCAGAATCGCGGGACAGGTATTCGCCGTGACCGTGAACAGCGAACCGGCCGTCGCAATGGTCGCCGTCATGTCCTTAATTGTCCCCGTGCCACTGTTTGTCACATGGTGTACTGCCGTACTGACCACGCCTACACTGGTGCTCGGATGCACACCCATGACCACGGTC
>JAUSLJ010000037.1 GCA_030646715.1 Agitococcus sp. | reverse complement strand
GGAACATGCGACAGAATGGCTATGGTTTTACAACCATGAACGACCGAACAAAGCTAATGGTGGGATACCACCAAAGCAAAAGCTGGCTCTAATAGCCTAACCTCTACTTTTAACTTCGGTTAAAAAAGGGATGATTACCGGGCACTTTGCTCAGGAAGATGCTGGCGATGAATTTGTGTCCATCGTTCAAGATTGGATCAAGCGGCAGGGAGATTCATAACAACCTGAGCGTGGTAGGCCGAGCTGAGGTACGAAACCAGTGGCGCACATAACTCGCCATCCCTAGCTCGAACAACTTGCGCCTGCGTCCCTGCTGCTGCAAACCCTTGCTATTTTAGGTTGTTCTGCCCAACTTGCGCGCCAAGTGCGACAAGCACCCAGCCAATTATGGGGCTATTTTCTGATTCAGTGCCTACAACGAAAACTCATCACCCAAGTAAACTTTACGCACTAACTCATTAGCCAACACTTCTTCGGGTGTGCCTTCAGCAATCATCACGCCACTATTAACGATATAGGCTTTTTCGCAAATATCCAACGTTTCACGGACATGATGGTCGGTAATCAAGACACCGATACCGCGATTTTTTAAATGGCTAATAATGCTTTTAATGTCAGCAACAGAGATTGGGTCAACACCTGCAAACGGTTCATCCAAAAGAATAAAAGCAGGTTCAGTTGCCAACGCTCGGGCAATTTCCACGCGCCGCCGCTCACCACCCGACAAGCTCATGCCCAAACTTTTACGAATATGGGTGATATGAAATTCTGCTAATAAAGAATCCATTTTTTCGCTACGTTGTTGTTTATTCAAGTCTTTACGAGTTTCTAAAATCGCTAAGATATTTCCTTCAACGGTGAGTTTACGAAAGATAGAGGCTTCTTGCGGTAAATAACCAATACCTTTACGGGCGCGTCCGTGCATCGACAAAAAAGAAATATCCTCGCCATCTAATAAAATGCGGCCTTTATCCATCGGCACTAAGCCAACAATCATATAAAAGCTGGTGGTTTTACCTGCACCGTTAGGCCCTAATAAGCCGACAATTTGTGCTTTTTCGACGGTTAAACTGACATCTTTAACGACAGTACGGCCTTTATAACTTTTGGCAAGATTCTCGGCGCGTAAGGTCATGGTTGCTTGTCCATCGGGGCTTTATCCATAGCAGGTTTGTCTGCAGGCGAGTTGTTACCTAGGCGTTTGTTTTGACGATTTTCTTTACTTGGCGGCGGAAACACCAATTGGACACGGTTTTGTTTGTCACCTTTGGCTTCGATTTCGCCTAATTCAAGGTTGTAACTAATTTCATTACTTTTAAAGCTAGAACCATCTTGTTGGAGTTTAGCATTGATTTTTAAAGTGATAATACCGTCACGAGCTTGATAAGTGACTTCTTCAGCTTCGGCAGTGGCCATGCCTTTATCAGCAGCTGGGCGTTGTTGAAAGTGTGCAGGTTTGCCTTTGGCGATACCCATTAACACTGAGCCTTTGCTATCGGTGGTCACCATCAACTCATCGGCTGTAATACGTAAACTGCCTTGTTGAATGTCGATATTGCCTCTATATATTGCTACGCCTGTTTTCTCGTTAAACGTGGCATTGTCTGCCGAGATAGAAACAGGTTGCTCTCGGTCATTGGGTAACGCGACGGCGGTTAATGGCAATAAACAGCATAAAATAGTACTAATGTGGCGGTAGAACATACGTTCCTCTGACTTGCGAAGTGAAGGTGAGGGTACTTTCTTGAAGATTGGCACTTAATCCAACACTACTAATTTGTCCTTGCGGGGAGCGAATAATAACAGGTGCGGCGGTGGTTAGTGTTTGTAATTCTTGATTGGCGGTCAGCGTTTCTGTTTCTAGGCTTAAGGCTTGACCATTGATGCGTTGACCTAAGACTTGCTGATTCAATTGTAGTTCACGATTATGGTTTGATGTCAGTGCTTGTTGTGCTGAAATTTTCCATGCCGATACTCCATCTTTATAGAGAGTAACAATGGGTTTAGTGACGACGCTATTATCCGCTTGGGGGTAATGCTCTAATCTTTCGGCAGTCAGTGTATGGGTAATTTGGCCTAATTCATTTGTTTGTTTACCCTTAATGCTCACGACATCATAATCAGGTAAATGGCTGGTATCTGTATTTAATAACGGGCTATCACTTTGGCCAAATCCGCCCCAATAATAGCCGACAGCACCAAGAGCCAATAAACCGCCTGCTAAACTGAGGGTATTGCGGACATCCATAATTTAGTCCAAATAAGGGGCGAGGGCTTCGTCGTACAAACCTTGTGCTTCCAACAATAAATCACAGACTTCGCGTACTGCGCCTCGACCGCCTGTTGCCATGGTGACAAAGTCCGCATAACGCCGACATTCACGATGGGCATTGGCAACGGCTACACCTAAACCTGCGGTACGAATAGCAGGTAAGTCCGGCCAATCATCACCGACATAAGCAATTTCATCTAAGGGGATATTGAGTTCGACACTGAGAGCTTTCATGGCGACGGCTTTGTCTTCGCGTCCTTGTAATAAATGTTTAATGCCTAAATTAGCCGCACGACGAGCGACGAGTTGGGTATTGCGGCCTGTAATAATGGCACATTGAACACCCGCATTTTGCAGCATTTTAATGCCGTGACCATCTTGGGTATCAAATGTTTTTAACTCTTGGCCATCTTCACTAAAATACAAACGGCCATCGGTTAAGACACCATCGACATCTAATACTAAGAGGCGAATGGCGCGTGCTTTTTCGGTAATACGAACGGCTTGCATTAAACGACTCCTGCTTTCAGTAAATCGTGCATATTCAGTGCGCCAACGGGTCGGCGTTGGGCATCCACCACAATCACGCCATTGACTTTCTTTTCTTCCATTAACGCCACGGCTTCGGCCGCTAATAATTGTGGACGAATAGTTTTGGGTGTTTTGTTCATGACGCTAGTGATGGTGGTGGTGCGAATATCTATTTCTAAATCGAGTGTACGGCGTAAATCGCCATCGGTATAAATACCAATCAATTGACCTTCGGCGTTAACAACGGCGGTCATGCCTAAACCTTTACGGGTGATTTCCAATAAAGCATCACGAATCAAGGTGTTTTCGCTAACCACAGGCACACCATCATCTTTGTGCATTAAATCGGAGACACGTAATAATAATTTGCGTCCCAAAGAACCACCCGGGTGAGACAGGGCAAAATCTTCTGCGGTAAAACCACGCGAAGCCAATAATGCCACAGCCAACGCATCGCCTAATACTAAGGTGGCGGTGGTACTCGAAGTTGGTGCAAGTCCTAGAGGACAGGCTTCTTCACTTTTTCCAATCTCTAAACTGACATCAGCAAATTGCGCTAAGCTGGAATTGCCATTCGCAGTAATGCTAATTAATTTAACGTGCATTCGTTTGATGACTGGCAGGATTGTTAAAATTTCGTGCGCTTCACCTGAGTTAGAAATAGCAATCACCACATCATCAGCGGTAATCATGCCTAAATCACCATGACTGGCTTCCGCAGGATGAACAAAAAATGCAGGTGTGCCTGTTGACGCTAATGTCGCCGCAATTTTATTGCCAATATGTCCCGATTTGCCCATGCCCATGACGACAACACGGCCTTTGGCCGCCAATATCAAGGTGCAAGCTTGTTGGAAAGCGTCGTTGATATAGGGCTTTAGCGTATCCAGTGCGGCTTGTTCGGTGACAATCACTTGTTGTCCCGCAGCAATAAAATCAAACGCTGACATGAGTGTCATCCTTCGGGCGAGGGTGAAGAATCTCCCCTAACCCCTCTTTTTAAAAGAGGGGGGAAAACGCCCCCTTCAGTAAAGGGGGCTGGGGATTTAAAAACTAGCCGCTAATTATGGCGAACAATTGGCAATGATGGTAGAGCTTTGCGTTGGTCATGTCTTATAATCAGGTGTGATTTACCGTCAAGCTAGGACAAATAACAGCATGTTAATGATTTTTAATACTGAAACACGACAAAAAGAACTTTTTCGCCCGATTCATGAAGGTCAAATCCGCATGTATGTGTGTGGGATGACGGTTTATGACTACTGCCATATTGGCCATGCGCGTGTTTTAGTATCGTTTGATGTCATTACCCGTTATTTGCGAGCTCAAGGTTACCAAGTCGATTATGTGCGTAATATCACTGACATTGACGACAAAATCATCAAACGTGCTAACGAAAATGGTGAGTCTATTGATGTCTTAACGACACGTTATATTGCCGCGATGGATGAAGATGCCACCGCTTTAGGGGTTATTAAGCCTAACAAAGAGCCAAAAGCGACAGAATTTGTGCCTGAAATTGTCAGCATGGTGCAAACTTTAGTCGATAAAGGTTTGGCCTATCCAGCGTCCAACGGCGATGTCTATTATGAAGTGAATAAATTTGCCAGTTATGGTCGGTTATCGCATAAAAATTTAGATGACTTACAGGCAGGCGAGCGTGTCGAAATTAACGACATTAAAAAGAATCCGATGGATTTTGTCTTATGGAAGTCGGCAAAAGCTAATGAACCAGCTTGGCCATCACCGTGGGGTTTAGGTCGTCCAGGTTGGCATATTGAATGCTCCGCGATGTCCACTTGCTGTTTAGGCAATCATTTTGATATTCACGGTGGCGGGGGTGATTTACAGTTTCCACACCATGAAAATGAAATTGCTCAATCCGAAGGCGCGACGGGCGAGCAATATGTCAATACATGGATGCACGTCGGATTTGTGCAGATCAACAATGAAAAAATGTCGAAGTCTTTAGGTAATTTTTTTACTATTCGTGAAGTACTAAAACTGTTTGCGCCCGAAGTGTTGCGTTATTTTATTATCGCTAGTCATTACCGTAGCCCATTAAATTTTTCTGACGAAGCCTTAAATCAATCTAAAAATGCCTTAGAGCGTTTTTATCATACCTTAAAAGGCTTGCCAGTCGTGGCAGCACAGGGTGGCGATGAATTTATCACGCGCTTTAATGTCGCGATGAATGACGACTTTAATACCCCCGAAGCAATGGCGGTCTTGTACGAATTAGCGCGAGAAGTGAATCGTGCTGATAAAGCAGGTGATATAGACACTGCCGGTGGACTTGCAGGACGTTTACGCGAATTGGGTGCGGTATTGGGTTTATTGCAAGATAATCCAGAAAAGTTTCTTCAAGGATTTGCTGAGGATGGTTTGAGTGATGCCGATATAGAAGCACAAATTCAAGCACGCCAAGATGCCAAAGCGGCCAAAGATTTTGCAGGCGCGGATAAAATTCGCGCACAGTTGTTGGCGCAAGGTATTGTTTTAGAAGATAGTCGGCAGGGGACGACATGGCGTAGAAGCTGAGTAGGGGCGGTTCACGAACCGTGTGATATTTGTCCATCTTAGCGTGTTTAGATTGAAATATAAGCGACTGCATTGTTTTTATTGAAAAATACTTGACGCATTGGTTTGCCGCCCTATAATGCACGCCTACTTAGTGACTTAGACGATTAAGCAGCTTAGTATTAGCGGGAATAGCTCAGTTGGTAGAGCACGACCTTGCCAAGGTCGGGGTCGCGAGTTCGAGTCTCGTTTCCCGCTCCAAATTCAAAAAGCCGATTTCTTTAAATCGGCTTTTTTTATGCCTTGAATATCGTATAGTTAAAAATAATTTTGCTTCTTGTCCTCAAGGAGTCTCGTATGTCACAACAACCGTCGTCACCTATTGGTGTCTTTGATTCGGGGTATGGTGGCTTAACGGTCTTAAAAGAATTAGTTAAAATCTTACCTGAATATGATTATTTATATTTGGGCGATAATGCACGCGCGCCTTATGGCTCACGCTCTTACGAGACGGTCTATAAGTTCACCTTGGAATGTGTGCGTTATTTATTTGACTCAGGATGTCATTTAGTTATTTTGGCATGCAATACCGCTTCTGCAAAAGCTTTGCGTACGATTCAGCAGCAAGACTTACTACTAATAGATTCATCGCGGCGTGTTCTTGGGGTTATTCGTCCCAGTGCCGAGGCCGTTGGTGCGTTAACCTGTACGCAATCCGTAGGGATTTTAGGAACGACTGGAACGGTTAAGTCGGAGTCCTATATCATTGAAATTAAAAAATTATTTCCAAATATTCAAGTGTATCAACAAGATTGTCCTATGTGGGTGCCATTAGTCGAAAATGGCGAGTGGGAGAGTGCAGGTGCTGATTATTTTGTCCAAGAAAGTATTCAGAAATTGTTTGCCCAATGCGCGACAATTGATACGGTAGTTTTAGCGTGTACCCATTACCCATTGCTGATAAAAAAAATTCGTCAATTTTTGCCTGAAGGTGTGCAAGTGCTGTCACAAGGCGAGTTGGTGGCAAAAAGCTTGTTAAATTACTTGCAACGTCATGACGAAGTTGATGAAAAGTGTTCGAAGTTGGGTCGTCGTGATTTTTTAACCACCGATAACGCAGACCTTTTTGACATCAATGCTGCGGTTTTTTTTGGTGAAGAGGTGAAGTCAAAGCAGATTTCGGTGGTGCCCAGCAGCTCAATGCTTTAATTTATTACGAATAATGTTGTTGTTTCAATTAGTTGGCAGAAAATCGTGATAAAGTTAATCAGCAAAGCTTGATATGACTTCTGAAGAAGACTTGGTTATAGTTTCAACAAAGATAGCTATCGCATTGTTTTGTGCCTAGTTAAATTGGTTTTAGTGTTAAAGACGTACTCAGTGATGGCTAGTCAATTTCTTTGCTAAGTGCTATTGTCAGGAACGACTAAAATAACCATAAGTGCGAGTTTAATAATGAGTTAAAACCATTGATTTAATGGTTTTTTAGACTATTTAGGAATGATAAACAGTGACCGATAAACGCTATCAAGTATTTATCAGCGCAACCTATTTGGACTTGCGCGAAGAGCGTGGAGTGCTTTTACAAGCATTGCCGACGTTGGGGTGTTTGCCCACTACCGTCGAGGCGCATAGCCAAAGTCTGAGTACGATGGTGAGTATTCGTCGGCGTATTGATGAAAGTGACTATTTTATTTTGTTAGTAGGAAGCCGTTATGGGTCGTTAATGCCCTCGGGCGTGAGCTACACACACATGGAATACGTTTACGCTGCAACCAAACAAAAACCTATTATCATCTTAATGCACGAAAGTCCTGAGATAAGAGCAGTCGATCTGCAAGAACAGCAAGTCGAGGGTAAGCTCAAGTTTAGTGATTTTCGTAAAGTTCTGCTGCGCGAGCAACCGAATAATATTTTTTACTGGCGTGATAGTGCAGACTTAGCTAATCTTTTACGTAACGCGATTCCAGCATTAATTCGTCGTCATCCTTCTGTGGGATGGGTGCGTGTCGGAAACAGCGCAGCTTCAGCAGAATTAGAAAAACAATGTGCAGCTCTGAAAAAACGTGTGCAAGAATTAGAACAAGAACGAGAAAAATGGTTAGCTAGCACCGCTATCAACACCGAAAACCTTTCTAAAGGCGAAGACCTTTTGGAGGTGTCCTATCGTTGTAAAGCTTATGCTGGCGGCAATTGTCAAGATGTTAATATCAAGACCAGCCTATCATGGAACGAGTTACTGGTGAGCTTTGGTTCGCATTTACTTCAGCCTCAAACTGAAGATTTTATGGCGGCAAAGATGAATGAACGCTTGCAACGTAATGCTTTGCAAGAAGTTCAACGTGAGTATCCAAAAACCCATGCCGTCGTCGAAGTGCAAATTACCCCTATCTGTTTTAATACGGTAAAAATGCAATTTAGGACACTCGGCATAATTCAAAAAGCGAATCGTGACAACGATCAGCGGATGTGGTGGCAGCTAACTGCTTTGGGTGAACGCAATCTTTCCAACGTTATGAGTGTCAGACGAGTCACCAGCAGACCTACCGCTTAACTTTTCAGGATGCCCTACGCATTTTGTTGTTTCCTAACATGATGGAAGGTTTTATTTGCAAGAATAAAACCTTTTAGCGTTTTAAGAGGCAAACATCTGTCAAGGGTGCATCCTATGTTGACAAGAGGCCATTATGCGTCAGTGGAATAGCTGGGGTGACAGTAGCGTTAAAATGACTGTCAATGCAAAAGCAAGTACCTTTATACAAGGCTTATTGGGAAAGGGAACTCCTTTAGTTGATGCTACACTTTCTGAAGTGATGGCTAAAGTTCCTACTTCGCGCCTACCTGAACATCCTCTCATTGCTACCGACGCTGAAACGCGCGTGCGTCATGCTCGCGGCCAAAGTTTACCTGATTGGTTGGCATGGCGTTCTGGCGAGATTGGCGTATTTCCTGATGGTGTGGCCTTTCCGCGCAATAGTACTCAAGTCGCTGAACTGTTGAGTTTGGCCAAAGAACATAATTGGGTGGTGATTCCTTACGGTGGCGGTACATCCGTTGTTGGACATATTAATCCTGTCGCTGATGAACGTCCTATTCTGACTTTGGCATTAACCCATCTCAATCATTTGATTCATTTGGATGAGTCTTCACAATTAGCAACGATTGGTGCAGGCGCAACGGGCCCACAAGTCGAAGCCTTGTTAAAACCACATGGCTACACTTTAGGTCATTATCCTCAATCCTTTGAATTATCGACTTTAGGCGGTTGGGTTGCTAGTCGCTCTAGTGGTCAGCAGTCCTTGCATTATGGCCGTATCGAACAGCTATTTGCGGGTGGGCGTATTGAAACACTTAACGGCACTTTAGATATTCCGACGATTCCTGCCTCCAGTGCAGGGCCCGATATTCGTGAAATGATTATGGGTTCGGAAGGGCGTTTTGGGGTGATTACCGAAGCCACTGTTCGTGTCAGTCGTCGCCCAGAACACGAAGAGTTTCATGTCTATTTTGTTCCTGATTGGGCAAAAGCAAAATTAGCCGTGCGTGAATTAGTTCAGCAAAAATTACCGTTGTCGATGGTGCGTTTAAGTAATGCCGAAGAAACACGTACCCAGTTAATCTTAGCTGGTCATGCTTTTGCCATTGCAGGTTTAGAAAAAGTCTTAAACTGGCGCGGCGCAGGTGCTGGCAAATGTATGTTGACGATTGGTTTTACAGGTAGCTTAGCGCGTATTAAATTTGCTCAGGCGGAAGTGGCGCGTATTCTTAAAAGTTTTGATACCGTCGCAACAGGCCAAGTGTTAGGTAAGCGTTGGCATCAAAATCGTTTCCGTGCGCCGTATTTACGTGAAGCGTTGTGGCAGCTTGGCTATGCGGTTGATACCTTGGAAACGGCTGTTGATTGGCAAAAAGTCACGCCGTACATGACCGATGTTGAACAGTCTCTGCGTGATGGCTTGGTCGCAGAAGGTGAGACAGTTTTAGCATTTAGTCATTTGTCGCATATTTATACCCAAGGTTCGAGTATTTATACCACGTATGTTTTTCGTGCAGGTGATAGTTACGCCAAGACTTTGGCGCGTTGGCAAAAACTGAAAGCCGATGCTTCAAAAATGATCGTTAAACATGGCGGCACGATTAGCCATCAACACGGTGTTGGTCAAGACCATGCACCGTATTTAGTCGCGGAAAAAGGTGTTCAAGGTATCGCTGCGTTACGTGCCTTAGCCACGCATTTTGATGTTGATGGTCGTTTGAATCCACATAAATTGTTAGTGGATTAGCTTAAGTAGCTATATGTAAAGGTTGTGTTATTTCTTCGCTCGTCCTGAGCTTGTCGAAGGATAGTTCGACAGGCTCACCATGAGCGGTGAGTTTTTTGCCTAGTTATTTAATAGCTTTGTTGAAACGCATAAAACCTGTATTTTTCACCAAAAGTCAGCGTGTTTTATCAATATAAAACTGCTGAAAATAGTTAAAGTGTCACCCCATAAGCGATGACCGCGTAAGTTTAAAAGGTATATACATGTCGTTGAGCCGTGAAACGTTGTGGCAACAATTACCACAAACGGAATGGGATATTGTCGTGGTTGGTGGTGGTATTACAGGTGCTGGTGTGGCGCGTGAAGCTGCACGCACGGGCGCAAAAGTCTTATTGATTGAGCAAAAAGATTACGCCTTTGGTACGTCTAGCCGTTCGTCAAAAATGGTGCATGGTGGTTTACGTTATATCGCCATGGGCGATATTAAATTGACGTGGCACTCGTTGGTTGAACGGGAGCGTTTATTAACCGAAGCTCCTGGTTTAGTTGATCGAATGAGTTATTTTTTCGCCCATTATCAAGGCGGCGGCATTAAAAATAATCGTTGGGCTTTTGCTATTTTATTAATGGCTTATGATTTTCTGGCGGGTATTAAAGACCGTAGCTATTTGAATGCTAAAAAGTTTTTGGTCAGAGTTCCGAATTATCGTGCCACTAAACTATTAGGTGCATCACGCTATACCGATGCGGTGACAGACGATACTCGTTTGGTTCTACGGGTATTGGATGAAGCAAGAAATGATGGTGCAGTGACAATTAATTATGTCAAAGCCAGCAAAACCATTATCACCAATAATATCGTTTCTGGGTTAAAAATTACCGATGATATCACAGGACAAAGTGCCGAAATCAAAGCCAAAGTCGTAGTTAACGCTACGGGGGCATGGGTAAATAATTTACGGAAAATGATGACAACTGACACGGTTGAAGTACGTCCTCAACGCGGTAGCCATCTGGTTGTTTCGTCTGAGCGTTTACCGTTACAAGATGCGTTAATTTTGTTCCATCCTGATGATAAAAGAGCCATGTTTATTTATGCGTGGGAAGGTCGTACAGTGATTGGCACCACGGATTTAGATCACAAAGATAACTTAGACAACGAAGCAGTTATTACTGCTGACGAAGTGGTTTATTTATTACGTGCCGCGAATTATGAGTTTCCACAAGCCAATTTGACAACAAAAGACATCATTGCCACATGGTCAGGCGTACGTCCGATTGTGACTAGCGGCAAAGGTTTAGACCCATCAAAAGAGCGTCGAGACCATGCTGTTTGGGCAGATAAAGGTGTCATAAGTGTCTCAGGCGGTAAACTCACCACTTTCCGTCAAATCGCCCAAGATGTACTAACAGCGGCGGAAGAATGGTTGCCTTCCATCAAACAACGTGACCAAAAAGCGACTATTTTTACTAATCCAAGTGATAATTTAAGTATTTCGCCATTAACGGCGGACCAGCGTCGTCGCTTTGTCGGTAAATATGGATATTTAGCACAGCAGTTTTTGCAAGAAATGCCCGCTAACGAACTGACTATTATTGCCGAAACTCAGACGATGTGGGCAGAAATTCGCTGGGCGTTTCGTCATGAACAAGTAGAGCATTTAGATGATGTGCTGTTGCGTCGTACTCGTTTAGGCTTATTGTTAGCAGAAGGTGGTTCTGGCCATTTCCCAACCATTAAAGCGATTGCTTTAAGTGAGGGTTGGACAGAATCTCAATGGGCTGTTGAAGAAAAGCGTTATTTGGATATTTGGCATCAGTTTTATAGTTTGCCTAAGATGACTGCATAAGGCTTTATGTTGCTTTATTAATCACGGAAATCCCTCCCAACCTCCCTTTGTAAAGGGAGGCTTACCCATCACATTAGTCAAGGTAAGGGGAGTCTCCCCCTTTGGCAAAGGGGAACTAGAGGGGATTCTATTATAATAGGTTGAAAAAACCATGACCACGGCGCGCTTTCTCTGTATTGATTGTGGAACACAAAGTTTACGCGCCTTTGTTTTTGATGAGCGCGGCGAGTTGTTGGCGCGTAGCCAAACGGTATTTAATCCCCCTTATCTATCGCCGAAAAAAGGTTATGCCGAACAAGAGGCTGATTTTTATTGGCGGACATTAGGCCAAGCTTGTCAGCAAATTTGGCTGCAAGGTATTGACCCTAAAAGTATTACGGCGGCTACGATTACCACCCAACGTGGCACAGTCGTGGTGGTTGATGATTGTGGTCAGCCTTTGCATCCTGCGATTTTATGGTTAGATGAGCGTCACAGCGAAAACTTACCGACGTTGCCTATTTATTGGCAAAAATTACATCAATTCAGCGGTCATCAACAGACGATTAATAAGCTGCGTCAGCGTGCGCAAGCGAATTGGTTCAAAATCAATAAACCTGATCTTTGGTCTAAAACTCATAAGTTCTTATTATTATCAGGTTATTTATCGTTTAAATTAACGGGTGAATATACCGATGCGGTGGCCTCACAAGTCGGTTATGTGCCGTTTGATTATAAAAAACATCAATGGCATGGTACTTGGGATTGGCGTTGGCAAGCATTGGGTTTAACGCCCGAAAAACTACCGAAAGTGATTCCCGCAGGCAAGTTATTAGGACAAATTAGTGTTGAGGCGGCAGAACATACTGGTTTGCCTGTGGGTTTGCCTGTGATTTCCGCAGGAGCAGACAAAGCCTGTGAAGTAATGGGGGCAGGGTGTGTGGCTCCGTGGCAAGGTGCGTTAAGTTTTGGCACTACAGCCACTTACAATACTATTAGCCATAAATATATTTCTTTAAACCCACCCATGCCGCCTTACCCAGCGATTATTCCTCAGCATTATTGTTTAGAAAGCCAAATTCCCCAAGGCTTTGCGTTAGTGAATTATTTCCAACAGCAAATTGCCCCTATTGAAATTGCCGCAGCGCAGCAGGATGGCCGTGATTGGTTAGCTGTTCTTGAACAATGGTTAGCACAAACGCCCGCAGGTGCGAATGGCTTGATGTGGCAGCCTGGTTTAAGTGTGCAAGCGTCGGGTGAAAGCGTGTCGAAAGGGGCAATACTCGGATTAAATCCGCAACATAGTAAAGCAGATTGGTATCGAGCGTTGGTTGAAGGTTTGTTGTTTGCGTTAAAAGATGGTCAAGCTCATGTAGAGCAATGTACCAAACAACATATTACCCGTTTATTTGCCGCAGGTGGCGGTTCACAATCCGATGCTGTGATGCAAACGGCGGCGGATATTTTTGCCATGCCCATTAATCGTCCTCATACCAGTGAAACCTCAGGCTTAGGTGCGGCGATGTGTGCAGCTGTTGGTATGCGTATTTATCCTGATTTTCATGCGGCGGTGCGGGCAATGAGCCGTGTGGATAAAGTGTTTTATCCTAATGTCGCGCGGGCGGATTTTTATCAACGCCTATATCAACATGTTTATAAACCGTGGACAAAAAGTTTGGCTCAGTTATACGCCAATGAACGCACTCACCTTTAGTAACAGAGTTTTTTGTCTATTACGTTAGAATGGTCATTATTACTGAATCATTCTGATTCTCGAAGGAGATAGCACATGAACTGGCGTAACTGGATTGTGGTTCCCACATTATTGGTCTTAACCGCCTGTAGCAGTAGCACGCAAGAAGGGGCTATTGGTGTTCAACGGAAGCAGTTTTTGCTATTGCCGACGGCACAAGTTAACGCGATGGCACTACAGTCATATCGTGGTGAATTGTCAGCAGCTAAACAAAAAGGCGCATTAAATACCGATAAAGCTAATCTAGAGCGTATTCGCAAAATAGCGGATCGTTTAATTCCCCAAGCCGCTGTCTTTCGTCCTGACGCTTTGACTTGGCAGTGGGAAGTCAATTTAGAAAGTCGAAATGAGTTAAATGCTTATTGTGCGCCAGGTGGAAAGATTATGTTTTTCACAGGCATTATCAATCAATTAAAACTGAGTGATGACGAAATCGCCGCCATTATGGGACACGAAATGGCTCATGCGTTGCGTGAACATGGTCGTGAACGTGTTTCTCAAGCCTATGCCCAACAAGCAGGGATGTCATTATTGGCGGCATTAACGAATATTAATGCCCAACAAGCTGCGGTTTTACAAACAGCAACGACGCTAGGTTTAACTCTTCCTCATGGTCGCGGCCAAGAATCCGAAGCCGATGTCATTGGCTTGGAAATATTGGCGCGCGCGGGTTATGACCCAAGAGCATCCGTGACGTTGTGGCAAAAAATGGCGGCAGCTAATAAAGGCTCAACCCCAGCATTTTTAAGCACCCACCCTTCAAGTAGTCAACGGATTGGCGAGTTACAAAGTAAAATGGCGACGGTTTTGCCTTTATACGATGCTGCTAAACGTAATCCTCCGTCCAATAAAATGATTGTACCTCGCGTTTAGTTAAATCTCCCCTAGCCCCTCTTTTAAAAAGAGGGGGACTGCTATGCTAAATGGCGTTGAGGGGGTAATGTTCTACATGGTGATGATTAATGCCTAAGTTGCGTCATTGTGACTTAGGCATTTTTTTATTTTTATTTTCTGGCAAATAGCGTTTAATCAGCATCAATTAGCCCGTACACATTTCTTTGATAGCAGCGAGTATTTGTCATGCCCCATTCCGTCAATATTGTTACATCCGTATTAAGCTCTACCATTCGTCGCTGGCGTGGTGCTTCAGGTAGTAAAACGGTACAGCAACCAGCAAAATTAATTGAGTTATATGATTGCGAAGATGATGCCGAATGTCGTTTAGTGCGAGAAGCACTCACTGAGTTAAATTTAGATGTGATGATTTATCCGTGCCCTAAAGGTGCAAGTCGATTTACCCATGCGCTCACTGATGCAGGGGGTGAGAAGGCGACTGTACCTTTTTTAGTTGATCCTAATTCCCATGTCAAGTTACAAGGTGCAGAAGCCATTAATGCCTATTTGTTTCAGCAATACCGTCAACAATCAATTCCCAATGCTTTAGACGCCAACTTTTTTAATTTGGCTACTTCGCGTCTAGCTAGTATTGTGCGTTTAAATATTCGAGGCTTAAAAGCGCTACCCTCGAAAGCTCCCGAACAACCCTTGATATTATATAGTTTTGAAGCCAGCCCTTATTCTCGACCTGTTCGTGAGCGTTTATGCCAATTGGAATTACCGTATCATTTAATCAATTTAGGTAAACAGCAGTTAGCAGATGTTGGACCCGCAGCTTTTAGATTGCATCGTGGTGAATATAAGCCCTTGCCGAATAGTAAACGGGCATTTTTATTGGCAGAAAAAGGACACGTTCAAGTGCCTTTTTTAAGGGACGTGAATAAAAGCATCGAACTTTTTGAATCTAAAGATATTTTACGTTATTTAGATGAGACCTATGCGTTGTAAGTAACCGAATCCCCTCTAACTCCCCTTTTCCAAAGGGGAAGATATTCTTTGCTATGACGGATATTGGGTGTAAGCCTCCCTTTACAAAGGGAGGTTTGGAGAGATTTCTTAGGATATGGCTTGTTTGCTTTTCGCCAATTTAGCTTTAACCGCATGATAAATAATTGGCGCAAAACTAACGCCAATAATGCCAAAAATCACTAAAGTAAAGTTTTGTTTGACCGTTGGAATTTGGCCAAAGAAATAACCTAAACCGACAAAAGAGATAATCCAACACACAGAGCCAATCATACTGAAACTGATAAACCGACCAAAGGGCATAGCTCCCATTCCCGAAACAAACGGTGAAAAAGTTCTAATAATCGGAATAAAGCGCGCAAAAATCACCGTTTTACCACCATGTTTAGCAAAATACGCTTCAGTTTCATGTAAATAGCTGAGGTTGATAATCCGATACTTCTCAATAAGTCCTCGTCCCAAGTATTTGCCAATATGATAATTGGAGGTATCGCCCAATGCCGCCGCAGAAAAAATCACTAAACCTAAAATAAACGGATCCATTTTACCAATCGCGGCCAATGCACCTGCGGCAAATAACAAACTATCACCCGGTAAAAAAGGCATCACTACTAAGCCCGTTTCAACAAAAACAATCAAAAACAAAATGCCATAAATCCATAAGCCGTAATTAGCGACGAATTCAGCAAGATGTTGGTCAACGTGCAAAATAAAATCAATGATGAACATGAAAGATGCTCAGGAGGCTAAAAAAGAGGTGTCCATGCTATCAAAAAGACGCACTCATGTCGCAAAAGAAGTGGTGTATCTCTGTGAACGGTATGGTTTTTTTACGTAAAACGATTGTTGGAAAGTGACAGCTTTAGTCAAAACTATGGCAGTTATAAACAATAAAAAAGACAATTGTATAAAAACCGTCCGTCGGAAACGCCGTTTATCCGTGAAAAAATGCTGTTCATCGGGAAAAACGTCAACTAAGATACATCCAACCAGACGATAATATGTCTGGTGATAATAAAAAAACGAAAGCACCTCTCATGTAAGAGTTGCTTAAAAAAACAAAACTTGCAGGACACTTTAATATGCGTAAATTACTCATCGCCAGCCTTGTTGCCGCTCTTACTTCGACTGTTTCTGTTACCGCTACAGCTGCGTCCACCTACTCACAAACCAAATACCCTATCGTTTTAGCGCACGGTATGTTTGGCTTTAAATCATTGTTGGGTGGTGCAATCGACTACTGGTATCAAATTCCCTCCGATTTACAAGCCAACGGCGCGAAAGTATATGTGACGCAAGTGGCCGCTTTGGAAAGCTCAAATGTGCGTGGTGAGCAATTATTAACGCAAGTCAAAAATATTTTGGCCATTACAGGCGCGGCGAAAGTGAATTTGATGGGGCACAGTCATGGTGGTCACTCCATTCGTTATGTTGCCGCAGCCATTCCTACTAAAGTCGCCTCAGTAACGGCGATTGGTAGCCCAGTAAAAGGTGCGCCTGTCGCTGATTTGATTACCAAAACAGGGTCATTAAGTGCGGTTGCTTATGGTGCATTGAATGCTTTAGCAAGTGTGATTGAGTTATTTAATGGTGCTGGTAGCTACAACCAAAGTGCTAAAAATAGTATTGCTGCTTTGTCCACTTCGGGATCGGCAGCCTTTAATACTAAATATCCCGCAGGTGTGCCAACAACAGCCTGTGGTTCAGGTGCATCAACCGTTAACAACATTAAGTTTTATTCTTGGGGTGGCACAAGCAAATTAACTAACGTACTTGACCCAACAGATGCGTTGTTAGGTTTAACTGGCCTTGTGACTTCGCAAGCCAATGATGGTTTAGTGACACAATGTAGCAGCCATTTGGGTGTGGTGTTACGTGATAACTACTCCATGAATCATTTGGATGAAGTGAATTTGATGTTTGGCCTACGTCATATTTTTGCTACTGATCCTAAGTCAGTGTATCGTGAACATGCTAATCGTTTGAAGTTGGCGGGTTTATAAGTTCTTGATTAGCAAGTAAGAAAAGGCAGCCTAGGCTGCCTTTCTTGTTTTGGTTTGAGCACTTATTTGTTCAGCTCATCCATGACCATTTCGCTAAAATTGACATTAGTATAAACGTTTTGCACATCGTCTAAATCTTCCAACATATCAATCATTTTGATTATTTTCTGTGCTTGTTCAATGTCGTTAATATCGGCTTGTGTCGCTGCGTGCATGGTGACTTCGGCATGATCGGCTTTAAGGCCAGCCCCCTCTAGGGCATCTTGAATCGTTCCAAACGTGTAGGGCGTGGTAATAACCACCACGGTACCATCTTGATTTATCACGTCTTCTGCGCCAGCATTTAATGCCACTTCCATTATTTTGTCTTCATCCGCATCATGAAAGCTGAGCTCACCGCGTTTGGTGAATAAATAATCTACCGAGCCGGATGTACCTAAGTTGCCACCACATTTAGTAAAGGCATGGCGTACATCACTCACAGTGCGCTTAAGGTTATCGGTCATCGTTTCGACCAGTACCGCTACGCCACCCATACCATAACCTTCATAAGTATTTTCTTGGACTTTATCCGTGTCACCACCGCCTACACCACGTTGAATCGCGCGGTTAATCACGTCACGGGTCATGTTGGCTGATAAGGCTTTAGAGACAATGGCGCGTAAACGTGGGTTTTCTGCTTCTGAAGCACCGCCCATTTGTGCCGCAACAACTATTTCGCGTAAATATTTGGTAAAGACTTTGCCTTTAGAGGCATCTTGGCGAGCTTTACGATGTTTAATGTTCGCCCATTTGGAATGGCCAGCCATAAGACAAGCTCCTATATGTTTTGTTCCCTCTATTTAATTCAGGGGGAGGTTGGGAGGGGGTTATTTGCCATGACGCATAACCCCACCCTAACCCTCCCCTTTGCAAGGGAGGGAACAAGAAGGGGAGGTGTTTTTTACTCAGCCGCTTTTTCACGCAAACGAATATGTAACTCACGCAATTGTTTAGCATCTACAGGAGCAGGTGCTTGCGTCATAATACATTCAGCCGTTTTGGTTTTTGGGAAGGCAATGACATCACGAATTGAGCTTGCGCCTGTCATTAACATCACCAAACGGTCTAAACCAAAAGCCAAACCACCATGTGGAGGCGCGCCATATTTCAAGGCATCGAGTAAGAAGCTGAATTTTTCTTGCGCTTGTTCTTCGCTAATACCTAAGGCAGTAAATACCGCTTTTTGCATTTCTAAATTATAGATACGCAACGAACCGCCGCCCAATTCCGTGCCGTTTAACACCATGTCATAAGCAACAGATAAAGCTTCGGCAGGATTATTTTTCAGCTCTTCAACCGTACCATAAGGCATAGTGAACGGATGGTGAACCGAAGTCCATTGGCCATCACCGACTTCTTCAAACATTGGGAATTCAACCACCCATAATGGCGCCCATTCACACGTCATCAAATTCAAGTCGTGGCCGAGTTTTACCCGTAATGCGCCCATTGCATCGTTAACAATTTTGGCTTTATCCGCACCAAAGAAAATCAAATCGCCATTTTCTGCGCCTGTACGGGCAATAATGGTTTGTAAGACTTCGTCAGACATATTTTTGATAATGGGGGATTGCAAACCAGACTCTTTGCCATCCACACCGTTATTGATTTTGCTGGTGTCGTTGACTTTGATATACGCCAAGCCACGCGCACCATAAATGCTGACAAATTTGGTGTATTCGTCAATTTTACCGCGTGATATTTCATTACCTTTTGGTACGCGCAAAGCAACAACACGGCCTTTTGGATCATTGGCTGGCGCAGCAAAGACTTTAAAATCGACATTTTTGAGAATATCAGCAACATCGACTAATTCTAAAGGAATACGCAAATCAGGTTTGTCAGAAGCAAAACGACGCATCGCTTCGGCATAAGTCATACGCGGGAATTTATCGAATTTGACGTTTAATAATTCGTCAAACAACTCCACCGCCATACCTTCGGCAATGTTCATAATATCTTCGTCATCCATAAACGACGTTTCGATATCAATTTGAGTAAACTCAGGCTGACGGTCAGCACGCAAATCTTCATCACGGAAGCATTTAGCAATTTGATAATAACGGTCAAAACCCGACACCATCAACAATTGTTTAAACAGTTGTGGTGATTGTGGTAGTGCAAAGAACGAACCCGGTTGTGTACGCGATGGCACGAGATAATCACGCGCACCTTCGGGAGTTGCACGGGTTAAAACGGGAGTTTCAACATCCAAAAAGCCGTTACGGTCTAAATAGTTACGGATTTTGCTTGTTACTTGCGAACGGAAACGCATCCGTTGCAACATTTCAGGACGACGCATATCCAAGAAACGGTATTTCAAACGAATTTCTTCGCCTACATTGGTAAAGTCATCGTTTAATGGGAAAGGCGGTGTTTCGGAGGCATTGAGAATTTCAAGGTCTTTGCCTAATATCTCAATCATACCCGTAGGCATATTTGGGTTTTCTGCACCGACTTGGCGTTGACGTACCAGTCCTGTAATTTTTAATACGTACTCACTGCGTACTTTATTGGCAGTGGCCAATACTTCGGGGGCATCTGGATCAAAGTCGAATACCACTTGTACTAGACCATCACGGTCACGCATATCCAAGAAAATCACGCCACCGTGGTCACGACGACGATGTACCCAGCCGCAAATAGTGACGGTTTGGCCAATAGCAGACTCATTTAAGCCGCCGCAATAATGCGTACGCATCATGATGTTTCACCTAAAAATAATCGTTGTTTATGTGGATTTAGCTACGCAAGCCAATCTATAAAAAGAAAGTGCGACATTATGCCCGATTATGCTATTCGCGTGTAAGTCCTAAAAGGGTGAAGATGATTATTCATCGTTAAACAAAAAATAAAGTCCCTTGAATTTAGCCCTTGTTATCCGCACACTTCGCGCCACATCATTCTTAACAAATTCAATTCCCCATGAATACCGAACAACTGAAACAACTCGAAAATGATTTATGGTCAGCAGCCGACAATTTACGCGCCAATACCGACTTAAAATCCAGCGAATACGCTACGCCCGTACTTGGCCTTATCTTTCTAAAATTTGCCGATAATAAATACCGTTTAGCCGAACCCGCCATTAACGCCGAATTTGCTAAACACAAAGGCACACGTATGGAAAAGTCGATTGCTGATATTGCTATCGAAAAATGCGGTTTTTATCTACCCGACCATGCCCGTTATGACTATTTGTTGAATTTGCCCGAGCAAGCCGATGTCGCCAAAAAAATCAAAGAAGCAATGCTCGATATAGAAAAATACAAGCCCGAACTAGACGGCGTATTGCCTAAAGATGACTACATTCCGCTGACGCGCACAGACAAAACCATTCCTTCGCAATTATTAAAAAACTTCTCTAACATTCCACGTGATGCCTCTGGCGATATGTTGGGCAAAATTTACGAATACTTTTTGGGTAAATTTGCTTTGGCAGAAGGGCAAGGTGGCGGTCAGTTTTTTACGCCGACTTCGGTGGTAAGGTTGATGGTAGAAATTATCGAACCCTATAAAGGCACAGTGTATGACCCTGCCTGTGGTTCGGGCGGTATGTTTGTACAGTCGCAATATTTTGTTGAAGCGCATCGTGATGAATTAAACACCTTGGGTGAAGCGCACGACCAAGACCAGCTTTTTGTCTATGGTCAAGAAAAAACAGGCGACACCGTTAAACTAGCAAAAATGAATTTAGCGGTGAATGGTTTACGCGGTGAAATTAAACAAGCCAATAGTTACGCCGAAGACCCGTTTAATGGCTTTGGCAAGTTTGATTATGTGATGGCGAATCCGCCGTTTAATGTGGATGATGTCGCGGTAGCAACAGTCGAAAAAGACCCACGTTTTAACACTTATGGCATTCCGCGTAATAAAAGCAAAGCGCAAAAAGGCGATGAAGGCAAAGAAACCGTGCCCAATGCCAATTATTTATGGATTAACTTATTCGCCACGTCATTAAAAGAAAAAGGCCGTGCGGCGTTGGTGATGGCCAATTCTGCCTCCGATGCGCGTAATTCTGAGGCTGATATTCGCCAAACTTTAGTCGAGCAAAACCTGATTTACGGTATGTTAACCTTGCCGTCGAATATGTTTTATACCGTGACCTTGCCCGCGACCTTATGGTTTTTTGATAAATCCAAACAAGACAACAAAATTTTGTTTATTGATGCGCGTAATATTTTTACGCCTATCGACCGCGCTCACCGTGAGTTTAGCCAAGAGCAAATTCAAAATATCGCGGTGATAAGCAAGTTGCACAAAGGCAATCGTAAGGCGTTTATTCGTTTGCTAGACAGTTATTTTGCCAAAGGCATGGCGCAGTTAATTGACAATCAGCAGCAAGTTAAACCTGTGGCGACGCAGTTATTAGAGGTGTTAGACGACCAGCAAGGCAAGTTAGCGGTTGAGGGTTTATTGAGCCAATGGCAAGCGTTAAGCCAATTACAACATCATTATCAGGCGTATGTGGCACAAGCGAAAACTAAACTAACCACCGATGCCGAAATCGACCAACAAAATACCGCGCAACACCAATTACGCCAAGCCTTTGACCCGTTTTTTGAGTCGTTGCATGGTGGCTTAAAACAGTTAGATAAAATGGTGCGTTTGCATGAAAAGTCAAAGGCGGATGCGGCTAAAGCCGAAGGTAAACGGGGGGCAACGGATAGAGAAACCAAAAAGCTGAAAGAGGCGTTGGAGTTGCTGCATAAAGAAGTCAAAACGGCGGAAAGTTTTTATAAGCATATTCACTGGTTGCAGGAGCGTTTTGCGGGGGCGCGTTATGAAGATGTGACGGGTTTGTGTAAGTTGGCTACGCCTGAGGAGGTGAGGGAGCAGGATTATTCGTTAAATGCGGGGCGTTATGTGGGGGTGGTGATTGAGGAAGATGGCAAGACGGAGGAGGAGTTTATTGCGGATATTTTAGGTTTTAGCGAGAAACTCAACGAACTGAAGTTGACTGCTGACGAAATCTTTAAAGGCGTGATGAAAAATATTCAAGAAATAATAGGATAGGCGTAATGAATGATTGGAAAGAAACAACGCTTGGTCAACATTTAGGCGTAATCACGGATTACCACGCGAATGGCTCGTATGAAATTCTTAAAAAAAATGTTGAGCTAAAAGACACTGTTGATTATGCAGTAATGATAAGGACGACAAATTTTGAGAATGATGATTTTTTTGTAAATCTGAAATATATCAATAGGAATGCGTATGAGTTTTTGAGTAAGTCAAAAGTAATGCCCAGTGATATTTTAATGAATAAAATAGCTAATGCTGGAAGCGTTTATTTTATGCCAAATCTAAATAGGCCAGTTTCATTAGCAATGAACTTATTCTTATTGAGGACAAATAAGAAAACTACAAACCAACGCTATATTTATGAGTACCTGAAATTTAATGAAGGTTACATTAAACAGTTTGCTATAGGGACGGCTACTGTAACTATTACTAAGCAAGCAGTGAAGAATCTCAAAATTATTCTTCCACCTTTAGAGATACAAGACAAAATCGCCGCCATTTTATCCGCCTACGACGACCTTATCGAAAACAACAAACGCCGTATTACCTTATTAGAAAATATGGCCGAAGAAATCTACCGTGAATGGTTTGTGCGCTTTCGCTTTCCTAATTATAAAAATGCAGAGTTTGAAAAGGGGATACCTAAGGGGTGGGTAGAAAGTTCGTTAGGCAAGATTGCCAACATACAAATGGGGCAATCACCAAAGTCTGAGTTTTATAATACGCAGGGTGAAGGTCTGCCATTTCACCAAGGCGTAGGCTCTTACGGAAATAGATTCCCTATAAATGATACTTATTGTTCTGTTGAAGGCAGAGTGGCATATGAAGGCGAAATTTTATTTAGTGTTCGTGCGCCAGTGGGTCGAATAAATATTGCCAATACAAAAATGATAATTGGTCGGGGATTGGCAGCCTTATCTCATAAAAAGGGCTTTAACACATACCTTTTGTATCTGTTGAAATTAGCTTTTGCAAATGAGGATATTATTGGCAATGGATCAATTTTTAACTCAGTTGGAAAAGATGAGTTAAACAACTTCAAACTATTTTTACCTCCTGAACATTTAATTGCTTTGTTTGAAAAGATAGCATCCCCAATTGATACGGAAATCAAACTGTTATTGCAATCTCAAGAAAACCTAGAAAAAACAAAGAGTATGCTTTTACCCCGGCTCATCTCAGGCAAACTCACCGTAGAAAAACTCAATATTCAATTTCCGCCTAGCATGGTCTAGCTCCTCCACCTGACAAGGGGGAGGCAGGGAGGGGGTTATTTGCCATAACGCAAAACCCCACCCTAACCCTCCCCTTAGCAAGGGAGGGAACAATGCGCCACAAAAATTTATCACGATGATGGGTTTTCTCTGTCAACCCATCCTACTAAACTAAAATTTCGTCATTCTTGATATTGCATCAACTCATCTTGGTGTGTAGCATTGCTACACGATAAATGGAAAAGTGGCAATGATTAACGGATTTAAGCACAAAGGACTGGAGTTGTTTTTTAACACAGGTTCACTCGCAGGGATTCAAGCCAAACACGCGGACAGGTTAAACACGCAACTTTCTACCCTGAATCAGGCAGGCTCAGTGCAAGATTTGAATGTCACAGGATGGAATTTTCATCCCTTAAAAGGCGACCTGAAAGGCCATTATTCGCTAAAAGTCAACGGTAACTGGCGTTTGACATTTAAGTTTGAAAACGGCCATGCCTATGTTGTTGATTATCAAGATTATCATTGAGGTGTACCATGTATAACCCTGCCCATCCCGGAAAGCTGATTCAAGAGTATTTGAACGGACTCAAAGAAGAAGGTACAGCCATTTCTCTGACACAGTTGGCATCTCATATTGGCATTACTCGTACAACATTGTCACGCATTGTCAACGGTCATCAAGCACTAACAGCAGATATAGCCTTACGCCTGAATGAGGCACTGGGGGTTAGCCCCGAATTGTTGCTAAAAATGCAGGTAGCGCGGGACATTTGGGATAATCAGCAAAAGCCACGTCCGCCTATTGCCCTTATGGTTGCGCACGCTTAAAACTATATAGCAATAAGTAAACGTAGAACCCATCGCGCCACAAAATATAGCACAGTGATGGGTTTCCTTTGTCTATCCATCCTACTAAACTGAGCGCAGTCGAAGGGCGTTTAAGCCAATATTCAAAAAGCCTGAAGGACGTTACATGGCTATCATCACCGAAGACCACATCGAACAAGCCACTCTGCAAAAGCTCCAACAATATGGCTTTGCCTTACTTAACTGCTACACCGCCAAAGCCGAAGACCTGAATGATGGTTCAAACCGCCAAGACAAACGTGATGTCATTTTAGCCGATCGCCTAAAAACGGCCTGTATTCGTCTAAATCCTCATATTCCGCAAACCGTTATCGACAGCGTGATAGAAAAAGTTAGGGAGCGGCGTGTTGCGCTATCAGCCATTGCTGCAAACTACGAATTGTATCAACTGATTCGCGATGGCGTAGCCGTGACCTTTGACGATGCCAACGGCCTAAAACAGCACGAAAAAGTCCGTCTTATTGACTTTCAAACCCATAATAAAAGCAATAACGAGTATTTAGCCGTTTCGCAATTATGGATTAAATCCATAGGCCAAGCACCAAAAGCCAATTATCGTCGTCCAGACATTATTTTATATATCAATGGCTTGCCGCTAGTTTTTATCGAGCTTAAAAACTCCAACATTAAGTTACGCAATGCCTATGACGATAATCTACTTAACTATAAACACGATATTCCGCAATTATTTCACTGTAATGCTTTTTGTATTTTATCCAATGCCATCGACAGTAAAGTCGGCAGTTTTACCGCAGGTTGGGAGCATTTTTTTAATTGGCTACGCATTGATGATGAAAAAGAAAAAATCAACCGTCAACAAATGAGCCAAGAAGGAACAAGCCTAGAACACGCAGTTGCTGGTTTATGTCAGCCGTATAAACTACTGGATTATGTCGAAAATTTCATTTTATACCACAATCAAATTAGCAAAATTATTGCCCAAAATCATCAGTTTATTGGCGTAAATAATGCCTATGAGCGTTTTTTGCATCGTCAAGAACATGACGGCAAACTCGGTGTGTTTTGGCATACCCAAGGCTCAGGCAAAAGTTTTTCGATGATTTTTTATGCGCGCAAAATTTTTCGTAAAGTCACAGGTAATTTTAGTTTTGTCGTGGTGACCGATAGACAAGATTTAGACGCGCAGATTTACCGTAATTTTTTAAGCACCGACACCATCAAAGAAAACGACGCGGCGCAACCAAACAACTCCGAAGAAATGCGTAAATTTCTGGGTCAAAATAAAAAAGTCGTGTTTACCTTGATTCAAAAATTTCGTTATGACAAGGGCAAACAATATCCCCAATTGTTTAATGCTCAAGAGCGCGAAGTGATTGTCATGGTGGACGAAGCGCATCGCACCCAATACGAAAGCCTCGCCGAAAATATGCGAGCAGGCTTAACAGGCGCGCATTTTCTCGCCTTTACGGGTACGCCATTATTGGGTAAAGAGCGTAAAACCAGCAGTTGGTTTGGTGATTATGTCTCGGAATATAACTTTCAACAGGCGATGGAAGATCAAGCGACTGTGCCGTTATTTTATGAAAAACGTGTTCCTGAAGTGCTGATTCAAAATGATGATTTAAGCGAAGAAGTGTACGCACTGTTAGAAGACGAAAACCTAGAGCCAGCCCAACAAGAAAAGCTAGAAAAACACTTCACCAAAGAAATGCAAGTGATTGTTCGTGACGAGCGTTTAGACACCATTGCCAAAGATATTGTCTATCACTTTCCACGTCGCGGTTATTTGGGCAAGGGCATGGTCGTTGCGCTGGATAAATTCACTGCCGTCAAAATGTATAGTAAAGTGCAACAGCATTGGAAAGACGAAATTAAACGCTTACGCAAACTCAGCAGCGAGTCAAATAACGATATCGAAAAAGTCCGTTTTAAACGCATGATTGACTACATGAAATCGGTGGAAATGGCGGTGGTGATTAGTGACCCGAAAGCCGATGCCGAAAAGTTTCAACAAGCAGGTTTAGACATTCAAACCCATATCAAACGCTTGAATCAGCTCGACGCACAAGGCCATGACCTCGAATATAACTTTAAAGACCCTCAACATCCGCTGCAATTAGTGTTTGTTTGCGCCATGTGGCTCACAGGTTTTGACGCGCCGACCGTGTCAACGTTGTACTTAGATAAGCCCATGAAAGGCCATACCTTGATGCAAACTATTGCTAGAGCGAATAGGGTAGCTTCATATCAAATCAAAGGGCTGGACGGCCAGTTAATCGAGAAGAAAAACGGGGAGATTATTGATTACTACAATGTCTTTCGCAACATGAAACAAGCCTTAAAAGATTACGCTCAAGGTGAAGACGGTTTAGACGACGCACCCGTAAAAGAGAAATCGGTACTGTTTGCCTTGTTAGATGATGCTATTGCCGAAACACTGACTTTTTGCCAAGCACATGATATTGATTTACAAGCGATTATTGCCAGTGGCGACACCTTCAAAAGTATTAACAAATTTAAAGAATACGCCGATATATTGCTAGGTTTAGATGAATGGCGGAAGTCGTTTTATGTGTATAACAACACCGTTTTGTCGTTGTACGAGGCGTGTAAGCCCGAAATTTTCAAACATCGACAACGACCCGAAGTAGCCGTGATTCAATACTTACGCGGCGTGGTTGATAGTTATATTGAGCGTGTTGATATTGATGAAGTCAGCCAAAAAATAGCGGATTTATTGGACGAAAGCGTCTTTGTTGATAATGCCGAAAAATTTACTGTGCGTGAACACAGTGCTGATTATCACATCGTTCAAAAAAGCAAAGCATGGAATTTAAGCACCATTAATTTTGACAAACTTCGGGAGGAGTTTGGTGTCGCGCAATATAAAAATATCGAAATTACCGAAATTCGCGCCTTTATCGAACACAAGCTACAGCAAATGATGGAGCAAAATCACACCCGCGCCGATTTTATGCAAAAACTGCAAGACATTATCGACCGCTATAATTCTGGTGCGTCATCCACCGATAACTATTTTGACGAGTTAGTTGCCTTTAGCCAAAGCGTAAAAGAAGAAGATGAACGACATATCCGCGAAGGCCTAACCGAAGATGAGCTGGAAATTTACGACACCCTCAAAAAAGATAATTTAACCAAAGACGAAGAGCAAAAAGTAAAGCTCGCCGCCAAACATTTAATTACGCGCTTAGTCGAAAGCAATCCAAAAGTCTTGGTACAAGATTGGTGGAAAGACGGCCAAACTCAACGCAAGGTAAAATCCGTGGTTGATAGCATTTTAAATGAAGACTTACCAACGAGTTACGATACTCGTCTATTTAAAGAAAAGTGCGAAAACGTCTATGACTTAATTTTGACCTTTGCGGTGCATGGGCAGAAGTGGGTGGCTTGAGTTGCGGATATATAATATGAGCAACCATACGCCGTAAACCCGTGTTATTCACGGGCTACGACGTATTATCAACCCGCTTACTCAACCAGCGGTGGCATAGCCGTGGTATTAAAACCGCCATCAACATACATAATTTCGCCACTAATGCCCGATGCTAAGTCCGAACATAAAAATGCTGCGGCATTTCCTACTTCTTCAATAGTGACGTTACGGCGTAATGGTGTCGCCGATTCGTTATAGGCCAACATTTTACGGAAGTTTTTAATACCACTAGCGGCTAAGGTACGAATTGGGCCTGCGGAAATAGCATTCACGCGAACGCCTAAAGGCCCCATGCTCGATGCGAGATAACGGACATTAGCCTCAAGGGAAGCTTTAGCTAAGCCCATGACATTATAGCTAGGTAACACACGCTCAGAACCTTGGTAGGTTAGGGTTAAAACGTTACCCTGAGCTTTGGTTAATAAAGGTTTAGCGGCTTTCGTCAGGGCGACTAGGCTATAACTACTGATGTCATGCGCGATTCTAAAACCTTCACGGGTGGTGACATCAACAAAGTCGCCTTCTAATTGATCGCCGGGCGCGTAAGCCACAGAATGAACTAGGCTATCTAAGCTGTCCCAATGTTCGGATAATTGACTAAATAAGGTGTCAATTTCGCTATCTTGGGCAACATCACACGGAAACACGAGGGTGGAGCCAAAACTAGCGGCAAATTCTTCGACGCGTTTTTTGAGCTTTTCATTTTGATAGGTGAAGGCTAATTCAGCGCCCTCACGCGACATCGCCGCCGCAATTCCATAAGCAATAGATAATTTGCTGGCAACACCAACAATGAGGACACGTTTTCCGTTCATAAAACCCATCATTAAGCTCCTTAATCTTTATATAGTCGGAAGTGAAGTTTGAGTTTACCCTGCAAATGCTGCTTGCAACAATTGCTGTGTGTAGGGATGTTGTGGTTGGCTAAACAGTGTTTCGCTGTCATTGGTTTCGACCATTAAGCCGTGACGCATCACCAACACACGATGACTAACAGCTTTCACCACTTTTAAATCATGACTGATAAAGAGGCAAGCAAAACCATTTTCAGCCTGTAAACGCCGTAACAACAATACAATTTGTTTTTGTACGGTACGATCTAGAGCGGATGTAGGCTCATCTAAAATCAATAGCTTAGGCTTTAATACCAGCGCACGGGCGATGGCAATCCGTTGGCGTTGACCACCAGAAAACTCATGTGGATAACGATGACGAGATTCGGGGTCTAACTCAACAGCCAACAAAGCATTAATAATACGGTTTTCTTGCTCGGCGTGTGGCAAGCCTAAGAGCTCTAAACCTTCGCTGATGATCTGGCCAACACTTAAACGCGGGCTAAGGCTGCCATAAGGATCTTGAAAAACGATTTGTAAGTCTTTACGCACACTACGTAGTTCTTTTTGCGAAAGCGGAACTAAATCGCGCCCTTGAAAGACTATCGTGCCGCTGGTGCTGGTGGTTAAACGTGTGACTGCAAACGCTAAAGTTGATTTGCCTGAGCCACTTTCACCGACAATCCCTAAAGTCTCCCCTGTGCGTAAATGCAAACTGATGCCATCAACGGCTTTAATATGTCCCGTGACGCGTTGCCAAAATCCATTTTTAATCGGAAACCACAATTTTAAATCTTGAATATTGAGGATGGTTTCTGCGTCTGGGGCTAGAGGCGAGGGCAGGCCATCAGGCTCGGCCGCTAACAAGCTTTGGGTATAAGGATGTTGTGGGTGATGAAACAGCGTTTGGGTGTCATTGGTTTCGACAATTAGGCCATTGTGCATGACCGCGACCCGGTCAGCAAAACGACGTACCAAAGTTAAATCATGAGAAATTAATAATACCGATAACCCATATTTGGCACGTAAATCTTGCAACAGATGCAAAATCTGTTCTTGTAAGGTGACATCTAGTGCAGTGGTTGGCTCATCGGCAATCAGTAAACTGGGATTATTGGCTAAAGCCATCGCAATCATCACCCGTTGGCGTTGACCACCCGATAATTCGTGAGGATAGCTGTTGAGACGTTTTTCAGGTTCAGGAATGCCCACTTCGCGTAAGAGTTCTAAGGTACGCAATTGAGCCGCGTCGTTACTGATTTTTTGATGTTGAAACAGGCTTTCGCTAATTTGTTTTTCGATGGTATGTAATGGGTTTAGCGAAGTCATTGGCTCTTGAAAAATGATGCCAATTCGATTGCCGCGTAACTGTTGCAAGCGTTGTGCAGACGCTTGCAAGACATCTTCATCATTAAACAGAATTCGACCTTGATAACGCGCATGGTCTGGCAATAATTTTAAAATTGAATGAGCTGTTAACGATTTACCCGAACCACTTTCGCCGACTAAGGCCAGCATTTCACCTTGAGCTATGTCAAAGCTCAGTCCCTTAACGGGTTCGGTTTGACTCGTGCCTGTCGCTTGGAAACGAACGTGTAAATCTTCGACCACCACCAAAGGTGAGGGCTTACTGTTTGCGGGGGTCAAAGGCATCGCGCGCGGCCTCACCAATAAAAACCAACAAGGATAATAAAATACTGAGTGTGAAAAATGCTGATAAACCTAACCACGGAGAACTTAGATTGTTTTTACCTTGTGCCACTAATTCACCCAATGAAGGAGAACCAACTGGCAAGCCAAAACCTAAGAAATCCAAAGAAGTTAATAAACCAATCGCACCCGTAAAAATAAACGGTAAAAATGATAAGGTAGAAACCATCGCATTCGGTAAAATATGCTTAAACATGATTTTACCGTCGCTTAAACCAAGCGCACGCGCCGCACGGACATATTCTAAATTCCGCCCGCGTAAAAATTCTGCACGCACTAAACCCGTTAATTCAGTCCAACTAAAGAGCAGCATTAACCCTAATAACCACCAAAAACTGGGCTGTACTAAACTTGCCATAATAATCAGCATAAATAACATCGGCAAACCCGACCAAATTTCAATCAGTCGTTGGCCTAATAAATCGACCCAGCCACCGTAAAAGCCTTGTAAAGCACCTGCAATAATGCCAATGATGGAGCTAGTAATCGTTAACGTTAAAGCGAATAAAATTGAAATGCGAAAGCCATAAATTACCCTCGCCAAAACGTCTCGTGCTTGGTCATCTGTTCCAAGCCAATTATCTGCCGATGGTGGCGCAGGGGCAGGAACGGTTAAATTATAATTAATCGTGTCGTAACTAAAGCGGATAGGTGGCCAAATAATCCAACCTTTTTCGTTTATTAATCCTGAAACATAAGGGTCTCGATAGTCGGTATTACTGTCGAGGGTGCCGCCAAATGTGGTTTCTGAGTAGTCTTTGAGTACAGGGTAATACCAAGTATTGTTATAAGAAACTAATAGCGGTTTATCATTTGCCCAAAATTCAGCAAATAAACTAAAGACAAATAAAATTAAAAACAGCCACAGCGAGTAATAGCCACGTTTATTGGCTTTAAAATTAGCAATACGTCTTTGATTTAAAGGGGAGATCGCCATTGTTGTTATCCTCGACTATTAAAATCAATACGAGGGTCAATGAGCATATAAGTAATATCACTAATAATGCGTAGCACTAAACCAATCAGGGTGAAAATATATAAAGTACCAAAAATCACAGGGTAGTCACGATTTATCACCGACTCAAAGCTTAATAAGCCTAAACCATCTAAATTAAAAATGACTTCGATTAAAAATGACCCTGTAAAAAAAACACCTAATAAAGCCGCAGGAAAGCCCGCAATAATAATCAGCATCGCATTTCTAAAAACATGGCCATATAATACTTGATTATCACTCAAACCCTTAGCGCGAGCGGTGACCACATATTGTTTATGAATTTCATCTAAAAAAGAATTTTTTGTCAGCATAGTTAACGTGGCAAAACCGCCAATAGTTAAACACAGTGTTGGCAAGACCATATGATGAGCATAATCTAGGATTTTACCAGCAGCACTTAATTGTTCAAAGTTTTCTGACGTTAAGCCCTGCATCGGGAATATCTGCCAATAACTTCCACCCGCAAAAACGACAATTAATAAAATGGCAAATAGAAAACCAGGAATGGCATAGCCAATAATAATCAGGCTGCTGGTAGAAATATCAAACTGTGACCCATGACGTATTGCTTTTTTGATACCGAGAGGAATAGATATCAAGTAAATAATTAACGTACTCCATAATCCTAAAGAGATCGAAACGGGCATTTTTTCTTTAATTAAGCTAATAACTGTAGCATCACGAAAAAAGCTTTGGCCAAAGTCAAATTGAAGATAATTTTTAATCATTAGCCAAAAACGTTCACTGGCGGGTTTATCAAAGCCATATTGTTTTTCGAGGTCTTTTATTAGCTGTGGGTCTAAACCTTGTGCACCACGATAGGTGGATTCATTACCTTGACTCTGATTGCTAATATCACCTTGTTTGCTACCGCCAACACGATTACCCGTGGTATCAAGACCTTGCACTTTGGCAATGGCTTGCTCCACAGGGCCACCTGGTGCAGCTTGGGTAATGGCAAAGTTGATTAATAGAATGCCAAAGAGCGTGGGAATAATCAGCAATAAACGGCGAAGGATATAACCCAGCACAGAAGTTGACTCCTAGATGCGTAGGGTGGGCTTTTAAACCCACCGACAAATTATTGTTTATTTCTTACCTTGTGCGGCACGAATTTTTGCCATTTTTGCGCTATTTGCCCACCAAAAATCTAAACCTAAACCATATTTAGGTTTGACTTTCGGTTGCTCTAAATAGTCCCAATAGGCCAAACGATAATTACGGGTATGATAATGAGGAATCACATAGTAACCCGATAATAAGACGCGGTCTAAAGCACGTGTAGCAGTGACTAATTGTTCACGTGTTGGCGCAGCAACAATTTTATCAACTAAAGCATCAATCACAGGATTTTTAATACCGACTAGGTTATGGCTGCCATTAATATCAGCGGCTTTAGAACCAAAAAAATCACGTTGTTCATTACCCGGTGATAGTGATTGGGCAAAGTTACCAACGACCATATCAAAATCAAAACTACGTTGGCGATTAATATATTGGGGAATATCAATAATGCGGATATTCATCTCAATACCTAGACGTGACAGATTTTGCTTAAACGGTTGAACAATACGTTCTAGTTCAGGCTGAGCTAATAATATTTCAAAGGCAAAAGCTTCATTTTTGGCGTTGACTAATTTACCATTTTTAATGGTCCAGCCTGCACTGGTTAATAATTGCTGAGCAGCCATTAAATTAGCGCGATTATTGCCTGAGCCATCGGTTTTTGGCGGCTCATATTGGGTGTTAAAAACACTGGCGGGCAATTGTTTACGAAAGGGCTCAAGCAACATGATTTCTTGTGGATTAGGTAAACCTGTTGCTGCTAATTCTGAATTGGCAAAATAGCTTTTAGTGCGAGTATAGGCATTAAAAAATAGTGTCTTATTGCTCCATTCAAAATCAAAAGCATAAGCTAAAGCCTGACGTACTTTAGCATCTTGAAACAAAGGGCGACGGGTATTGTAAAGAAAGCCTTGCATCCCTGAAGGATTTTGATTGGCTTGCTCCAGTTTTTTTACTAAACCTTGTTTAACGGCAGGAAAGCTATATTCAGTAGCCCAGTTTTTCGCTTTGTTTTCTTGGTTAAAGTCGTATTGACCTGCTTTAAAACCTTCTAAAGCGACTGTTGTATCGCGGTAATAGACAAAACTAATAGTATTAACATTATAGCGGCCTTTATTAACGGGTAAATTCGCTGCCCAGTAATTCGGATTACGTTGGTACGTAATTGCACGACCTGCATCAATTTTGCTTAAAATATAAGGGCCACTACCGATAGGAATATCTAGATTGGTGCTATTAAAGTCACGTTTTTCCCAATAATGTTTAGGCAAAATCGCTTGTTCGCCTACAATCAAACTTAACTCACGATTGGTTTTACTTTTAAAGCTAAATTTAACTTTTTGTTTGTCTAAAGCTTCAACTTTTTCAACATCGCTATAATAGTTTTTTAAGCCTGGTGCGCCTTCTTTTTTCAGTAAATTGAAGGTAAAAGCCACATCTTCAGCGGTAACCGCATGACCATCACTAAAACGCGCCGCAGGATTTAAATGATAAATAATCCAGCTTGCATCTTCGGGGTCACGTTCAATTTTTACTGCTAATAAGCCATAACGGGCAAAGGGTTCATCTAAAGCGGCAACCGTTAACGAGTCGTATAAATAATCGGTACCATCAATAGGATTACCTTTATTAATAAAAGGGTTGGTACTATCGAAACCACCAATCGCCGCTAAGCGTAGTTCACCACCTTTTGGGGCTTGAGGGTTGGCGTAATTAAAGGCGGCAAAATTAGCAGGTAGTGCAGGTTTGCCATGTAGGGCAATAGCATTACTGATTTCAATGCCTGCAAACGACCATTGACTTAATGTGGCAATAACTAAACTGAGAGCTAAACGTTTCATATTTTTATCCTTTTATTCCTATTTATCAGTAGCAAATAACCGCATAAATCCTTAAAAAACAACCGCCGCAATAATGCGGCGGTGTGCTGTGTGACTAGACAGATAAACTAGCCTCTAGCGAGATACAGCACCAAATCTTGGCCAGGTTTCAAGCTTTTGGAGGCTTTGTTCCAATTCTTGATTTGACTGACCGAGACATTATAGCGTTGGCCGATAGAATACAATGTATCACCACGTTTGACTTCGTAGCTAATACGTTTCACAGCGTCTTTCTGTGCTTGTTTTTTATCGTGTTTGCCTTTAGTGGCTAGACGTTTGTCGTTTTTCTCTTTACGAGAGTTGCGATTTTGGTCTTTATCTTTACCCTTGTTTTTTACGTTATCGTCAGATTTAGCTACGCGTGTTGATTTTTTCGGTTCATCTTCATTGCGGATGACCAGTTTTTTACCGACACGGACACTATCTTTGATGCGTAAGTTATTCCAAGCCGCTAAATCTTTAATGCTGACATCGTATTTTTTAGCGATGGAGTACAGCGTTTGTCCAGCACGCACTTTATGAAACTGTTTGCTGACAGGGTTGTTGTCATCTTCAGCATCATTATTGTCATCCTTTCCCTTTTTGCTCGCGACTTTTTTGCTGTTTTTCGAGCCGTTATCATCGTCTTGTGTCGATGCTTTTTCAGCTTTTGCCATTTCAGTGGCGCGTTCAACAGCAGGATTCATAATTAAGTCAGCATCGACTGTTTCACCTGTGACTTGTTGACGAGTACGTGAAATAACCAACATTTTACCCGCAGCCACTTTGCCTTTTTTACCGACAAATTTGCCATTTAAGCGTTTTAACGCCGCAGGAGTGACATTGAATTTAGCGGCAATGCGATACAAAGTATCGCCACGTTGCGTTTTATAACGTTTTTGTACGGTAATAAAACGTTCTGGCGCAGGTAAAGAAGCGAGTTGCTCTTCAAAAATATCAGGTGTGCTTACAGGCACTAACAAACGATGAGGGCCATCGGGATTGGTTGCCCATCGTAAGTAACCTGGATTGAGTTGTAATAGCTGTTTGCTGGTTAAACCTGCTAATTTAGCGGCTTGCGCTAAATCGACTTGGTTTTTGGCATAGGTTTCACGAAAGTGTGGTTGGTTGACAATCGGGTTGAGTCTAACGCCAAAACTTTCAGGGGCTTTAACGACTTGAGCAACCGCCAAGAAGCGAGGGACATAAGCCATCGTTTCCGCAGGCAGACGCAAAGACCAATAATCGGTGGGTAAACCATCGGCAATATTTCTATCAATGGCGCGTTGTACTGCGCCTGGCCCTGCGTTATAACCTGCTAAGGCTAATTCCCACGAGCCAAATTTTTTCTGCATTTGCGATAAAAATTTATAGGCGGCTCGGGTGGACTCTAAAACATCGCGACGACCGTCATACCACCATGTTTGTCGTAAGCCAAAAATCTTACCTGTACCGGGAATAAATTGCCACATACCTGCGGCTTGTGCTGGAGAAGTGGCAAACGGGTCATAAGAGCTTTCAATCACAGGTAACAGAGCTAACTCTGTCGGTACGCCCATCTTTTCAGCTTCGGTTACCGTGTGATAAAGATAATGGCTGGCGCGTGCGCCCATACGGTCAAGATAGGTTTGATGTTTGGCAAACCATGCTCGTTGTACCGCAATACGCTCATTATCGGTATTATTGAGTTGAAAACCTGCACGCGTGCGCGCCCACACATCACCAAATTTTGCTAAATCTTCGGGACTGAGTTTTGCCGCTTCCATCTCAGTAACGCCGAGTAATTCTTCAATATCATCTTGAGTAAAAATTGTGCCTGTCGTGTCGTAATAATCGTCATGTAGATTATTGCCATTCTCTGAGTTGGCGACACTGTGTTTAGCTACAATAGGGGAAGCGGTTAATTGTTTAGCATTGGTCTGTGGAGCGGTGGTACAGGCACTCAATAATAGGCTAACGATGGCAAATAGCACCGCGTGACGGGCAGATTTGCAGAGGTAAAGCCAATATTGCATGCGGAGATACTCCTAATAAAAGATAATAACCTTTAAATTTTATGTACTTGCTTAGTGTAGTGGCAAGCTGAAATAGGCTAAAAAACGACATAACTGTAACGAAGTGCGGCAAATTGACTGTTTTTTAGGAGAAATCCCTCCAATATCCCTTTGTAAAGGGATGCTTAGCCATTAAATATGCTTAATAGAGTAAGTCCTCCCCTTTGGCAAAGGCTGGGGCTAGAGGAGATTTGAACTCTGCCAATCGTTTTTATAGCGTCTTAAAGCGGCAAAGCCTTGTGCGCTGGTTTGACAGCTTTGTTGGGTTAACGCACTGATTTCTTTCACTAATAAATGACAACGTAAAAAAGGGTTTAAACGTTTTTCCTTGCCTAATAGCGTCGGTAAAGTTGGGCGATGTTGTTGACGTAATAACAGGCACTGTTGTTGATAGTCTTTGCTATCTTGATTGTTAGGTTCAACCGCTAAAGAAAATTGTAAATTACTTAAGGTATATTCATGAGCAGGACACAGTATTGTATCGTCAGCCAATAGGCTTATTTTTTGGATGGAGTGATAAAACGATAGGGCATCACCGTCAAAAATTCGACCACAACCTGCACTAAATAAACAATCGCTACAAAATAAAACTTTGTCAGCAAAATGGTAAAATGCTAAATGAATTTTAGTATGGCCAGAAATATCCAAGACTAAAAATCGCCCAAAATGGGGGATATTAATGATATTGCCGCCATCTAGCGCATGAGTGATCCCTGAAATACTGGCTGAGCCATAAATAGGCACGTTGGGATGGTTTTTTTTCAGGTCAACTAGACCCGCAATATGGTCACGATGATGATGAGTGATAAGTACTGTCGTTAAAGTTAAGTCATGGGCTTGTAAATAGTGCGCTAATACGTCGTAATCACCGACATCAACAGCGATTGTGTTGCCATTAGCAGCAATCAATAGCCATAAATAGTTGTCGTTGAACATGGGGACTGGAACTAAACGTAGTGGTGTCTTCATGGTCAAACTCTTTTGGGTGGAAGTGTTGTGCAATATCTTTAAATTTTACCTTTCACCTCTGTCATAGAGAGTAACGTTGTATGGAACTGCCCCATATTTGGCAACCTGCGTCACGTATTGATGTCAGTCAAGCCTTACGCCAGTGGTTTAAAAGTGAGTTAGGGCGGGAGTTGCTTGCCGCCGAAGATCGCTTATTGGGGCATATTCTACCCGATTTATTTGGTTATCATGCCTTACAGTTGGGGCAGATCGTACCTTGTCATTTATTACACGCTAGTAGAATTCGCCATCGTATTGTGGCGGATAAGCAGTTATTAACAGTAGAAGGCTTATCTTCTTTACCTGCTTTGCCTGAACAATTGCCGCTGGCTGCTAATAGTATGGATGTGGTGGTATTACAGCATCTATTGGATGTGACGGTGAATCCTCATGCCGTATTACGCGAAGCAGCGCGGGTGCTGATTCCCGAAGGCCACTTAGTCATTATTGGATTTAATCCGTGGAGCTTATGGGGTTTCTGGCGTTTTTGTCGTTTACCGTGGTCAGATACGCCGTGGTTAAAGCGCGATTTAAGTCCACAACGTTTGACCGATTGGTTGGCGTTGTTGGATTTTGATATAGTGGGCGTAGAAAGTGCTTATTTTATTCCACCGATTGAAACAACTGCCGTGCGCCAACGATTTTCATGGTTAGAAGCTTTAGGTCAGCGTTATTGGAGTCAAGGTGGGGCGGCTTATGCGGTATTAGCGCGTAAACGGGTAGCGTGTTTGACTCCTTTGCGCTTACGGCAGCCGTTCTTACAATTATTAAGACCGCCTTTAGTTACCGAAAGTCGTGATAGCAATAGCGATTTATAAGCTCAATTAATCAATTAGATATTAGATGATGGATCGATGAAGAAAATAGAAATTTATAGTGATGGTGCGTGTCGTGGTAATCCGGGTTTAGGTGGATGGGGAGCGTTATTAACCTATGAAGGCCATGAAAAACGAATTTATGGTTGCGAACAAGACACAACGAATAATCGTATGGAGTTAATGGGCAGTATTGCGGCTTTGCGGTTATTAAAAGAGCCGAGTGACGTTACGCTGTGGACTGACTCGCAATATGTCAAAAAAGGCATGACCGAATGGTTGAAAGGCTGGAAAGCTAAAGGTTGGCGCACGGCCTCCAATCAACCTGTCAAAAACCAAGATTTATGGCAATCTTTAGATGAGCAAGCGGCGCGTCATCGTATTGAGTGGTGCTGGGTGAAAGGCCACGCAGGGCATTATGGTAATGAAGTCGCAGATCAATTAGCCAATCAAGCGATTGATGAATTTCTAAATAAATCAAATTAGGTAAAATAAGCTATGCGGCAAGTAGTGTTGGATACAGAAACAACAGGAATAAATCCCAGTGATGGTCATCGGATTATTGAAATTGGTTGCTTAGAAATTGAAAACCGTCGTTTGACGGGCAACAGTTTTCATTGTTATTTACAGCCAGACCGCGAAATTGAAGCGGAGGCGATAGCGGTTCACGGGATTACCAATGAATTTTTGCTTGACAAGCCTCATTTTAAAGATGTCGTGACCGAGTTTCTGGACTTTATTCGCGGGAGTGAGTTAATTATTCATAATGCCGCCTTCGATATTGGCTTTATTAACCATGAACTACGCTTATTAGATAAAAATTTTGAAACCATCTTAAATGAGTGTCAGGTGCTTGATACTCTCGCTCTTGCTCGGCAAAAACATCCTGCGCAAAAAAACAACTTAAATGCACTGGCTCGGCGTTACGGTGCTGACCACCGCGAACGTACTTATCATGGAGCACTACTCGACTCTGAGATTTTAGCTGATGTCTATTTGGCAATGACGGGTGGGCAAGTAGGTTTAAGTTTGCATGAAGACAGTGATGCCGATGGCACGGGTCAAGAAACGATTCAACGACTGTCCAATTCGCGCCCAAAATTAAAAGTTGTCGCTGCAACTGCTGAAGAAATAGCCGCTCATGAGCTAAGATTGGACGCAATTGACAAAGCAAGTGGTAGTTCGTGTATTTGGCGACAAGAAAAACTAGCATCCTTGCTCTAAAAGCATTATTTTTAGCGCAGGGCTGAATTTAAACCGTCGTCGGCTTGTAGACGTTATAAACAGCAAGTTGATAGTAATAATAAACGAGATGAACCATCATCTCTCCCTTAACTCATAAAAGACAGGAAGGAACCCATGCTTCCGAAAATAGATGTTAGTGCGCTAAATTTAATTAAACCCGAAATTGATGTGTCATTAACACAAATTGAGGGTGCACTCAGTACCTTTGTTGAAGACAACAGTAATAATGGCCCTTTGGCTGAGTGTGTTGAAGCCATGGAGCAGGTCTATGGCGCATTACGCTTGATTGATATTCCAGGGGCATCGGAATTAGCGGAAGTTTTGTTCGCTTTACTGCGTCAAGTTAATGATTTTCAAGAAAAAACACCTGATGCCTATTACTCGGCATTAGGCAATGGCATGATGGTTTTAGCGCGTTACTTAGAATACGTGCAAATTAAAGCCATTAACTTGCCACAATTGTTGATTCCTTCCATTAATGAAGCGCGTCAAGTTTTATCTTTGCCAACACTGGGCGAAGGCTATTTCTTAGATGTCCCCTATTTGCCAGACCCCAATATTGGTGAGCCTTTAGCCATTGACCATGCTCAGGCGATTGTGTTGGCTAAACGCATTCGTTTAATGTACCAAATTGGCACGATTGGTTTATTGCGTGATGAAGCTCAACCTGTGCATTTTAGATTGATGCGTCGTGCTTTAGAGCGAGCAACACAATTATGTACAGGCAAGCCACTAGCATTGCTATGGTGGGTCGGTGAAGCAGCCTTAGAAGCTTTTTCGCAAGGGGTTTCCTTAAATCCAGCGCGTAAACATTTATTGGCGCAATTAGAACAGCAATTAAAACTGTTGGTATTGCCACAAGGTATTAATCAGCCGATTGAAATGACTGTTTTGGCCAATTGTTTAGCGGTGGTGGGTTTAGGCGAATCAGGCGCAAAAGTACAAGAAGTGCAAAAAGCCTTTGATTTAAGCAGTAGCTGCATTAGTCAAACGCAATTACAAGTTCAACACAGCTCCATGTTTGGGCCAGGCGGTTCAGTCATCAAGACGGTGGCTGCGGTACTGAAAGACGAGATTGCTCATATTAAAGATGTGTTGGATGTGGTTGCTCGTGGTTCGCAACAAGAAGAAGAAAGTTATCAAACCGTAGGTGAAGATATTCAACGCTCTTCGCAAACCTTAGTGATGTTAGGTTTAAATGATATTGCGCTCAATATGCGGCGCCAAGCAGATATCGTTAAGTCATGGACTGAAGCGCCCACTGAAAAAAGTTTAAATGTCTTGGTTGACGTGTTGTTGCAAGCCGATAATGCGGTCGCTACTTTAGACAAAGAAATGACACCAGGTGCGCAAACCGTTATCAACAATAATCGTATTTCGCTCCACCAATTAGACGAAGCACGTGCCATGTTAGTAGCGGAAAGTCGCGCAGGTTTATCGTTAGTAAAGCGTGCTGTGTTGTCGTATTTAGAAACGAAGGGCGAAGACCCAATGCACTTAACGAATATTCCAGCAACCTTACAATCTACGAGCGGTGGTTTGGAGTTTTTGCTGATTCCTCGTGGTGCACAAATTCTACGCTCGGCAGCGACGTTTATGGATGCTTGGGTGTTGAGTAAAAAAATGCCTGCTATGAGTATCGTTGAAACCTTTGCCGATGCCATTGCCTGTGTTGATTACTTCTTAGAAAGCTTAGAAGTCAATAAACCTGTCAGTGACAATGTCTTTGATATTGGTGAAGATAGTGTCGCCGAATTGGGTTATCCCGTGACCAATAGACGTGCTGCTTAATGACGTTATCGGTAGTGACCCAGCCAGAGCGTAAGCTCTGGCTGTTGTTTCGTGGCCATGAATTGTTGGTGGCAGTTGACGATTTTAGATTTCCTCAACACGAACATTATGCGGCTTTAGGTCTAATTGCTGACGAACATCATGCTGTCGGCCAGCTACATGGGTTAGACGCGCACGTTGTACGTTTAGCCGAAGATACTATTGCTCCCGAAGGTTATCACTTCCAATCATTACGTTCGTTGTTAATGATAATTGATGCTGATAGTTTTTCTTTAGCAGCTACGGCTTCACAAGTTTTAGAGTGGTATAAAAGTCATCGTTTTTGTAGCCGTTGTGGTACGCCTACAGAAGCGCATCCACGCGGAGAACGTGCGCGCGTTTGTCCAAGTTGCACTTATCATCAATATCCACGAATTCATCCGTGTGTCATTGTTGCAATTACCAAAAATGACACCATCTTATTAGCACGGGCTCAACGTTTTACTCGACCCATGTATAGTTTATTAGCGGGCTTTGTTGAAGTCGGTGAAACACTGGAACACGCGGTGATGCGAGAAGTGGCGGAAGAGTCGGGTTTACAAGTCAAGAATCTGCGTTATTTTGGTAGTCAATCGTGGCCATTTCCCAATAACTTGATGTTGGCTTTTCAAGCGGAGTGGGCGAGTGGTGAAATTGTCATTCAGGAAGAAGAAATTATGGATGCCCAATTTTTCCGCTTTGACAATTTACCCGAAATTCCACCCTCAGGCAGTATTGCCTCACAAGTTATTCACGCAACGGTGACAGAATTAGCGGCCAAATATCGTTAGTTTAGGTATGGCGTTAATCTGCGTTGCTGACCCGATTTAATCATTTTTAGGAGCTTTCATGCTGGATTTACTTTTGCAGTATGGCTTGTTTTTGGCCAAAATCGTGACGGTGGTCATCGCCTTACTGTTTATTATTATTACCATTGCTAATGTTGGTGATCGTCGTCGCCACCATGATGAAGATGGTGATATTGAAGTCATGCGCTTAAATGAACGTTTTGAGCATTTTGCCAATACTCTCCGCATGACGGTATTAGATAAAAATGCCCTCAAAGCGTATTTTAAAAACGAGAAAGAAAAAGCCAAACAATCGGCAAAAAGAGAAGCAAAACAGGCAGAAGATGACATTAAGAAGCGGGTTTATGTTATTAATTTTAATGGTGATATCCGCGCTTCTGCTACTGAGAACTTACGTCAAGAAATCACCGCTATTTTAAGTATTGTCAATAAAAAAAAAGACGAAGTGGTGGTTAATTTGGAAAGTCCAGGAGGTATGGTGCATGGTTATGGTTTGGCTTCGTCACAATTAGCACGTTTACGCGAACATCAAATTCCCCTCACTATTTGTGTCGATAAAGTAGCGGCTAGTGGTGGCTATATGATGGCGTGTTTGGCAGATACCATTATTGCAGCACCTTTTGCCATTATTGGTTCTATTGGTGTGGTTGCTCAAATTCCGAATTTTCACCGTTTATTAGAAAAGTGGGATATTGATTTTGAAGTATTAACTGCGGGTGAATACAAACGTACAATGACGGTCATGGGCGAAAATACCGAAGCTGGTCGCCAAAAGTTTGTTGCCGAATTAGAAGATACTCATACCTTGTTTAAAGAGTTCGTTAAAGAATATCGCCCAAGTATTGATATTCAAAAAGTGGCGACAGGTGAACATTGGTACGGTAAACGCGCAGTTGACTTGGGCTTAGTTGATAAACTGATGACCAGCGACGAGTATTTACTGAACGCCAGTAAAACAGCCGATATTTTTGCCGTACGTTTTATTCATAAACAAAACTTGATGCAAAAAATGGGTGTGGCAGCAGCCTTGAGTGCCGATAATTTATTGGTCAAATGGTGGGATCGTTTAAGTCAAACGCCACGGTTTTAAGATGAGCCGTCACCTAAATCCGAAAAAATTACTGCTGTCTAAATGGACGGCAGTGCATCCCCAAGAAAAAGAAAAGCATTTTTTAGTGGTGAAAATGGCTGATGCTTCTACACCGCTAACGGACAGAGATTTTATTGTTTTAGAAGCGGTAATGACTAAAAAACAATATCGTTTAGATTGGCATACCTTATTAAATAAGACAGAATGGCAACAAGGATGGTGCTAAGTCATATTTTCGGAGCAGATGATGAAATCCTCTCGCACTAAAGTCTTACTACAACAATGGATTGCTCAAGGTCATGTTCCCCCCGATAAAGTTCAATCCGCTCTCGAAATTGCCGACATCACACCCAATCAAAATCAATGGCGACTGTTCCTTGATAAATTATTGTTAGCCAATGGTGGTGGTTTATTTTTGTTTGGCGTGGTGTTCTTTTTTGCCTTTAATTGGCAAGAAATCACTCGTTTTCATAAATTTGCCATGATTGAAAGTTTGGTTTTAGCTAGCTTGTGGGCATATAGCCATTGGTTTTCTCGGCCATCTGCTAAAGTTTTTGTTATGGCGGCGGCAGTTTTTGTTGGTGTGCTGTTAGCTTTTTTTGGTCAAACCTATCAAACAGGCGCAGATACTTGGCAGTTATTTGCGACATGGGCAATGTTAATTACGCCATTGGCATTATTAGCGCAATTAGGTGCGTTGTGGCTGTTGTGGTTAATTTTAGTTAATTTGTCTATTGTGCTGTATTTCCAAGTTTTTCATGGCTTGTTTGGAGTGATTTTTAGTTCCAATCAATTGCAATTGGCGATGTTTTTTTTTAATACCACTGCATTGTTATTGTGGGAGTTTTTTGCTACTCGTTTAGCATGGTTGCATGGTCGTAATGAAGTGAGATTGCTCGCTGTAGCCAGTGGCTTTAGCGTGACGTGGCTCATGTTAGAAGCGATATTTAGCCATGACCAAGAGTTTTATTGGATCGTCGTTGCATATCCTCTGTGGTTGTTGATTGGCTATACGCTGTATCGTCAACGAATTCCTGATTTGTTTATGTTGGCGGGTGGTGCGCTAACGCTTATCGTTATTTCTACCGCTTTTTTGGGTAAAGAGTTTTTAAACAAACAAGGCAATTTCTTTTTGTTGCTTGCGGTGTGGGTAGTGATGTGGTCGAGTTTGGCGATTCATTGGCTACTAAAAATTGCTAAGGAGGGCAAACATGAATAGTCCCCAATCTGACAATCAACTATGGCAAAAATTATACGATGCAGGCATTGTCACTGGTGAAATGCCCAATGCTGTTGACATAGAAGTTATCCCGTGGTATGTGCGCGTACTGCAAGGTTTTACGGGGCAATTTGCGGCGGTATTTTTACTGTTATTTGTCTTTAGTCTGTTTAAAGACTTTATCAAACAAGAAGAAGTCGCCTTTGTCTTAGGTCTATTATTGATTGGCGCGGCCTATGCGGTGTTTCGTCAATTATCGACTGCTTTTGCAGGGCAGTTTGGTTTGATGCTCAGTTTTACGGGACACGCCCTGTGTTTATTTGCCTTGCATCGTTCGCTTAATGATGCCAGTACGTGGCTAGTCATTGCCATGATTGAAGCCTTACTGGTTTGGTTTATCCCGCATTTTCTCCATCGTTTTTTTTCCTGTTATGCCGCCGTTAGTGCCTTAGTGATTGCTTCTATCAAACTACCTATTTTATGGCTCATGCCCTCAATGACGATGCTGGTGGTGATGGCATTGTGGTTGCACGAAGCGCAATGGTTAACGAACAGTGCCCGTTTTCGGCCAATCGCCTATGCCGTGACTTTTGTGGCTATACAAATGCACAGCACTTTTAGTCTAGGTTATGCTGCTGTTTTTCAAGCAGCAGAAGGGCGAGAGCTTTCTGCTCAAACATGGCTGATTCCCATTAATGAAGTGTTATTGGGGGCGATGTTAGTTTTGACGATTGTTAAATTATTAGCGCGTTATCAAGTTGCTGCAGTCTCAAAACAAGGTTTAGCTGCTATTTTTGCTGGAGCTATCTTAGCGTTGATATCGCTCAAAGCGACAGGTTTGGCGATTGCGTGGATTTTGATTTTATTGGGTTTTAGTGCAGGAAATAGAGTGTTATTAGGGCTGGGATTTTTTGCATTTTGGAGTTACTTAGGCCGTTATTATTACTTTTTGAATATCTCATTATTAGATAAGTCTTATGTGCTTATTGGTACTGGTGTATTGATGTTGTTGATGCGTCAAGCATTAAAGCATTTGCGTATGGAGGATACTCATCATGCGTAAATTAGCGGTATGGTTGGTGGGTATGAGTATTTTAGTGGCCGTGAATTTTGCCATTTGGCAAAAAGAACAACTATTAACTCACGGTAAAACGGTCATTTTAGCACTAGCGCCTGTTGATCCACGGTCATTGATGCAAGGCGATTATATGCGCCTACGTTTTCAGGCCGAACAGGATATGCAGCGTTTTCTTCCCAATAAAAAAGAGAACCCTGTGGCCGATGGCTATGTCATTGTCAGTTTAAATGAACAGCATATTGGCGAAGTACAAGGTGTCGTTTCAGAATTACCAGCGACATTAGCAGTAAATCAATGGCCGTTACGTTACCGCATTCGAGCAGGAGAGTTACGTTTTGCCACCAATGCCTTTTTCTTTCAAGAAGGTCATGCTGATGATTATGCCCAAGCGCGTTATGGTGAGTTTAAAGTGAATAATGATGGCGAAATGTTATTGGCTAATTTGCGTGGTCAACATTTAGAAGTTTTAGGTTTTCAGTCCATCATAAAATAACGACGTTTTGTAGGTAGACAGGGTATTATGCGCAGCCAAGAAATCTGACGACTTCAGATGATTGTTTTTTGCGTTTAGATATTTCAGCGAAGTGCCTAAAACCTGTCTTTTTTGTTTTTGATGAGTGCCTTATGACGACTGCCGCGTTTGCTTCTTTAAGCTTAGCTCCTGCCTTGTTACAAAGTTTAGAATCGTTGGGCTATACCGAAATGACGGCGATTCAACAGCAAAGTCTACCTGCAATGCTATCTGGCAAAGATATTTTAGCAAAAGCAAAAACAGGGAGCGGTAAAACGGCTGCGTTTAGTTTGGCCTTGCTAAGTAAAGTTGACCCACTGATTTATAAACCACAAGTCTTGGTTTTGTGCCCGACGCGAGAGTTGGCTGAACAAGTCAGCAAAGAAATTCGTGCCTTGGCGCGTTTTATTCCCAATATTAAGTTACTGACCTTATGCGGCGGCGTGCCGATTATTCATCAACTGACTTCTTTAGAACAAGCACCACATATTGTTGTCGGCACACCGGGTAGAGTTTTAGACCATTTAACCCGCGACACTTTATATTTAGATTTTTTAAAAGTGTTGGTGTTAGACGAAGCCGACCGTATGTTGGATATGGGCTTTGAAGAAGACATTCATAAAATTGTCAAAAAAACACCGCCACAACGCCAAAGTTTATTATTCTCTGCGACCTATCCTGATTCAATTCAAAGTATTAGTCAGCGTATTTTACAGTCGCCTGTGGTGGTGAGTGTGGAATCTGAGCATGACCACAATCACATCGAACAGCATTTTATTGAAGTATCGAATGCCGATAAGCCGCAAGCAGTGATGAAGTTATTAGCGCATTATCGCCCTGAATCGACAGTAATTTTTTGCAATACCAAAGCCGATTGCAACGAGGTTTATCAACAACTGACAGCTAAAGGCTTTTATGTCTTGGCCTTGCATGGTGATTTAGAACAACGTGACCGTGAGCAAGTATTACTACGTTTTGCCAATAAAAGCTGTCCGATTTTAGTGGCAACTGATGTCGCAGCGCGTGGTTTAGACATTAAAGAGTTAGCTGCTGTTATTAACTATGAGTTAGCGTTTGACCCTGAAATTCATGTCCATCGTATTGGTCGAACAGGTCGTGCAGGCAACAAAGGTTTAGCCTTTAGTTTGTGCGCGCCGAGAGAAGCACCACGCATTGTCGCCATAGAAGCCTATCAAAAAATATCGGTGAAATGGGATGATATTAGTGCTTTTCCTGTCCCTGTCGTTGCCTCATTAAAGCCATTAATGGTGACCTTGTGTATTGAAGGGGGCCGTAAAGATAAAGTTCGCCCAACCGATATTTTGGGTGCTTTAACAGGTGAGGGTGGTATTGCAGGTAGTGAGGTTGGCAAAATTGATGTCTTTGATATGCGTACTTATGTTGCTATTAATGTCAATAGTTCGCATAAAGCCTTAAAACGTTTGCAGGCTGGGCAAATTAAAGGTCGTCGTTTCCGCGTATCCAGATTAGGTTAATTGGCGGATGAGATCACAAACAAAAAGCTCTGCGTTGACTGTTGCCGTCATCGGTGGCGGTGCAGCAGGTTTAATGGCGGCTGAAGTATTAAGTAAACACGGTTTTGCGGTAGATATTTATGATGCTATGTCGTCAGTAGGCCGTAAGTTTTTACTGGCAGGCAAAGGCGGCATGAATATCACTCATTCCGAAGAGCAAAATTTGTTTTTATCGCGTTATGGTCAGCAGCGTGTTTTTTTAGAGCCAATGTTACACGCTTTTGGCGCAAGCGACGTTCGGCAATGGATGACGGGTTTGGGCTTTGATAGTTTTGTCGGAACTTCAGGACGTGTGTTTCCGACAGATATGAAAGCTGCGCCATTATTACGCGCATGGTTGCATCGTTTGCGCGAAGCGGGCGTTAAAATTCATGTGCGCCATAAATGGACAGGTTGGAATACTCAAGGCGCGTTAACTTTTGCTACGCCTGAATCAGAAAAAATCGTTCATGCTGATGCCGTTGTTTTAGCTTTGGGTGGCGGTAGTTGGCCGCGCTTAGGTTCTAATGGTGCATGGGTATCTATTCTTGAGCAACAAGGAGTTGCTGTAGCCCGACTACAAGCTGCCAATTGTGGTTTTGATTCAGCATGGAGCGAACATTTTAGCAGTCGCTTTGCTGGTCAACCGTTAAAGTCTGCATTTGTTAGTTTTACCAATGCCCAAGGTCAATATCATCGACAACAGGGTGATTTTGTCGTCACACTAACAGGTATTGAAGGTAGTTTAATTTATGCCTTGTCTCGTGATTTACGCGAGACTATTAACGCCCAAGGTTCAGTCACGTGTTATTTAGATTTATTAGCGCATAAAAGCGCACAGCAGATTGAAGCCGCATTAAGCAAACCCAGAGGCTCTGCTTCTTTTTCAAGTCATTTACGCAAACAGTTAAATCTTGATGGTGTAAAAGCAGGATTATTAAGAGAGTGTTTATCACCCGAAGTCTTTAATTATCCCCAACAATTATCTTTAGCCATAAAATCTTTACCAATTACATTACTTGCCCCACGTCCTATTGTTGAAGCCATTAGCAGTGCTGGAGGTATCAGCTTTGATGCATTGAATGCCGATTTAATGTTACACCAATTACCCAATGTTTTTTGTGCAGGTGAAATGTTGGATTGGGAAGCACCTACGGGTGGTTATTTATTAACTGCATGTTTTGCCAGTGGTCGACATGCAGCATTGGGTGTCATTAAACGGTTAACACAGTCATAACATCTTTGTTGAAGCTGTCATATTGCGTATTTACTACGTCCTCTTAGACTAAAACCTTATAAATTGTTGAAAGTTTGCTCAGATGCTTTTGATGTGGCTCAAGAGTTTTTTTCTGTTGGGCTGAGCGGAGTCGAAGGCATTGCCTAGCAACACTGCGACTTCATTCAATGTCCGATTGAATTTATATGGTAGAAATTATGTTGGAAGAAGACACATCGCGAATTATTGAAATGGCTTGGGAAGACCGTACCCCGTTTGAAGCGATTGAACGGCTTTATGGTTTGAACGAATCTGCAGTGATCATTTTGATGCGCCAACAACTGAAACCTAATTCTTTTAAGTTATGGCGACAACGAGTGACAGGGCGTAAAACCAAACATCTTGCGTTACGGGGTTTTGACTTTGGCCGCGCCTATTGTCCATCACAATACAAACACTAGGCAAATTAGACATGATTAAATATTTGCTGGTTATTATCTGTTTTTTTATCTCGCCAAGTTGGGCAAATACGCCACTGCAAACCGTCCCTCAGGTTGATTTAGCGCGTTATATGGGCAAGTGGTACGAGATTGCCCGTATTCCTAATCCATTTCAAAAGTCGTGTTTGCGAGAAGTTACGGCGAACTATAGTTTATTGGCAAATAACCATGTGCGAGGTATGAATACTTGCCGTAAAGCAAGCGGAGAGCTATTTAGTTTAGCGGTGGACGGCAAAGTACAAGACAAAACCAATGCTAAATTAGTCTTTAAAATCACCTCCAGTTGGTTAAGCTGGATTCCCATGTTAAAGGCAGATTATTGGATTGTTGATTTAGCCGATAACTATAGCTATGCCGCTGTCGCTACTCCAGATAGTCATTATCTTTGGATATTAGCTCGGCAACCACAAATGGATGATACTGTCTATCAGCAGTTAATAAAACGTGTGGCTAAACAAGGATTTGCGGTAGAAAAGTTAGTGAAAAACAAGATTTAGTGTCAGACGAGTTGGTTTTTTGGAGCGAAATTTTTTCGCTCCAAAAAAGTATTGTCTTATTGATAACCTTCAACAAAGTCAGTCAGGTTCAAGCGATAACCTGCACCAACTGCTTTAAATAACCATTCACCGTCTAAACGGAAAAACGAGCCAAACTGTACGGCTGTTTCATTAGAAAACATCGCGTCTAAGTCATAATCAGCAATGATTTTGTCGCCATCATATAAACGAATATAGGCGTTTTGGATTTGACCAAAGTTCTGATTACGGGCGTCAGCTTCATGAATCGTGACAATAAAGGAAATTTCTTGCGCGTCAGCGTGAAGTTTGCCTAAATTTACGGTGATACTTTCGTCGTCACCTGCGGCATTCCCTGAGCGATTATCACCGGAATGAACCACAGCACCATCAGGTGATTGCTTGTTGTTGTAAAAAATAAAGTATTCATCGCCAATCAGTTTGGGCTCTTTGGCACTATTTAAACGGCACACAAACACTGAGACATCTAAGTCAAAATCAGCGCCGCCGCCACCGCTTTTATCCCAGCCTAAACCGACTTTAATCATGCGCAACGACGGTTCACGTTTACTAATATTGATGGATTCGCCTTTTTTTAAGTTAATCGCCATCGTTAACAACTCCTCTGTTTATTTCAAAAGTTATACAAGGTTTTAGCCTCGACCACCCAATTTACTAATCAATTCACTTTTCATAGATTCCATACGTGTGACAGCATCAGTACGAGATTGTTCGCCATCACGTTGAATTTGCTCGACTTCTTCAATGGTTGAAATCAGCGTTTGTTGTACGTGTTCTAGGGTTTCAATGTCAACCACTGCACGTTGGTTTGCGCGAGCCGTGTTAATGGAGTTTTGTTTCAGTAAATCAGCGTTTTTGCGCATTAAGTCGTTAGTGGTGTCGTCAATTTTTTGTGCTAATTCAACCGCTTTTTGTTGCTCAATTAACGAAATCGCCAGTGTGAATTGTTTTTTCCAAGAGGGGATAGTCAATTCTTGCAAATTACGGAACTTATCAATCAATAATTGATTGTTCTTTTGCACCATTCGAATCATCGGCGCGGTTTGTACAGCGACCATTTGCATGGTGCGCAAATCGTGAACACGTTTATTTAAACGATCCAGTGTATCTTGCAACGTGGAAATTGCTTGCGCTTCCATCGGGTCAGCCGCCGCGGGAGCTTCTTTGCGGGTGGCAATTTCAGCTGCTAATTCTTCGGATTTAATTTCACCGACCAAAATATAACATTCCAGCGCGTGATATTCGTCAACGTTAAACACATAGACTTTTTCGAGGTCTTGAACACGATTTGCCAAACGTACTTGCGTCATTTTCATTTCGACGACAAGCTTTTCAATTTGTTGGCTCAAGGTATTGTACTTGCCTAAGATCTTTTCTTTACTCATTTTAAACGAGTCTAGAAAGCCACCAATTAACGGAATTTTTGACCGCGAACTATCAACCAAGCCGCTAATATTGATGCCTTTAGCGAGTAAAACCACTTCATTAAGATTTTCGCCTAAACCATCAATATCTTTGCATTTCACTTGCGATAATAGTTTGTCTGAATATTCGACAACTTTTGCTCCTGATTGTGAGCCTAAAGTGAAAATTGCATCAGGTCGGCGTGGATCAAAGCCTTGTGCAATTTTAGCGACTTCTTGCCGAAGTTTGGCGGTGTCAGTTCCTGCTTCTTGTAAGCGTTGATGATGTTTTTCGAGCACAATGTCCAAATAAGACACAGGTGCAGCAGGCGCTGGAATGCTCTCAGGACTCATATTTTGTGCAGGGACAATAGGCATAGCTGGAGTTGCTGCGGGAGTAGCGTCAGCAAAAGTATTGGGCGTTGGATTGGCTGTCGTCGTCGGTGCATTATTGCTTGAAGTATCTTGAGAAAATGCCGATACAGGTTTGAATTTACTCATTATTTTTTCCTTGTGTGGATGCTGTCATTTCAACGATAACATTTTATGGCTTACGCGGTTATTGCTTATTTGTTTACATCGCAGCCGCTGTTGGCGGCTTTATGTTCGCTAATCGCGGTGCGATGCGTACGCCTAAATTTTTTTCTGCAAAGTTTGTTGCGTTGCCGCTAATTTCTCATACAGTTCACTGACATTATCATTCGGCGATAATGAAAATAACGCTAATACTTGTTGCCGCCAAGCGGGAATCACTAAGTTAATCGTTTCGTTGGCGTGGTCAATCAACATTAAGGTGTTTTTTTGTTCTAAACGTAACTGCCCCATACGTAATAATACGGTATGGCGAAGTATTTTTAGGGTATGAAGACGACGCTTAAACCGCGCTAAATTATCTTTTTTATCTAATTGTGCCTGTTGAGCAAACAGATTTTTTGATTCTGTTGGCTGCTGCTCTAGTGTTTCTTGCTCTTGTTCTAAACGCAGTTGTCCTGCGAGTAAATACACGGTCAAACTTCTAAATTGTTGCTCATTTTTTTGGAATAACTCGCCAAAAATTTGCTGACTTTTTTTGAGATGATTCAAACGGTCTTGGCATAGGCTGACATTGGTTTTAATGTCACGCTCAAGTTCGATAAATTTCGGTTTGCTGTTGACGGAATTATTAAATAAACGATTAAAAAACGAAGGATTTTGACTATGACTAATCGCGTCAATATCCACCTTTTGCGTCGCAGCTAAAATTAACGCCAAATATTTACGCACGCCATCGGCATAGTCGCTGCGAGTTAAGGTATTTAATTGATTAAGAATGTTTTCGGATTGTTGACTGGCCTCCGCGCCATATTCAGTGACATAACTCGGGTCGTGGAGTTGAATAGACTTTTGTAATAAATTCGCGCGTGAAAGCTCGGTGTCAGCAAATTGATAATCATCAAGCTGTAAGCGCGCAATAGCAGTTTCTAACCATTGGCGACTGTTGTCATCAACATGATTTTCTACCGTTGGTTGAAATAAGGCTTTGGGTGCAGGAGGATTTTCTTTTGAAGTAGCTGTAGATGCTGCTGTGGAAGATGGTTGTTGATGAAAGGTTTTAGGAGAGAATGCAGAGTCAACAGCGTTGGCCTCAGTTGGATTTAGGTCAGCAGAGGAGGTGGGAGCTGTATTTTTGCTATCATTCACTTGATGAAACGTTTTAACCACATCATTTCTCGTTGTCAGCGAACTGTTTATTAGGTTATTAGGCTTTTAAGATTCTAAGCGAGTCCTATCACTGGTAAACGTTTTTTAGTGTTTCACATTTTTTAAAGCGTTTATATACCCATTGATATTGTGTCGGATCGCGGCGAATCAAGGTTTCAACACTACGATTCATCGCACTGACCGACGTGAGTAAATCATCACTATAAACATTCGCGTCAATTTTTTCGGCGGTAATTTTAAAGCCTAGTCCGCCACTACGTTGTGTACAAGATAGCATCACCACTTCGCATTTGGTTTTTTGAATCAGTTTAGACGCTAAAATGCCCGACCATACTGAAATACCAAAAAAGGGGGCAAAAATACCGCCGTTATCATGGGGCGTATGGTCGGGTAACAAAATAGAAACGCCGCCTGATTTTAGCGTTTTGAAAATGGCTTTTACCCCTTTTTCATCGGTGGGCGCGAGTGTTGTACTTAGACGGGTACGCGCCTCACGAACAAAAATATCCATGCTCTTGTTTTTACTGGGTTTATACATAATCACAGGGTTTGCATGTTGACTGACCCAAGAGTTCATAAACTCCCAATTGCCATAATGTGGCGCAATCACTAAACAGCCTTTCGGTGATTTAATGGCTTCAAGAAAAAGCTCGATGTTGTCAAACTCAGTCATTTGCTCAATGCTGTATTGAGGCGACATTCCCCACGTTTTAGTAAATTCTAATGCCGTTTGCGCGGTGTAAATTAAATTTCGTTTTGTGATGTCATTAATCCAGCGTTCACTTTGTTCAGGAAAACACAGTTTCAAATTGCGACGAATCACCCACGCAGGTCCTTGCGGAAACCAAGCAACAATACTGCCGATCAATAAACCTAAATATTGTAAGGATGCTAAAGATAGACGACTAAAAAAGCCGAGTATTTTCAATGAAAGACGGTCTTTGACAGAAAGTGGTAATGTATTTTCAGTTTGAAGTTCAGGCACAGACATTATTTTAAACATAGCTTTGTAAAATGGTGACTAAGCATAAATGACCCACGAGGCAATACCAAGCAGATGCACACAAAACAACAGCTTATCGCTGAATAAAGTTATAATGGCGCATCGACTTGAGAGACTGAATGATGGATTTTATGCAAGCCATTCGCGATTTTTTAGGATGTAGCACGCCGCAAGCGTGGATTGATGAAGCCATCAAAGATATTCCCTTACTATTGCAAGATCATGCCAATTGCGAAAAAAAAGCCGCCAGTACAGCGATGAATCTGTTGTTTCGTTATAACGATAAACAAGACTTACAAGAGTGGCTTGCGCAATTAGCGCGTGAAGAATTACTGCATTATGAGCAAGTCATGGAGATTATGACCAAGCGTGGGTTGCGTTATACACCGATTACTAATGCCCGTTATGCAGGTAGCTTACGTAAGCACGTGCGTACTTACGAACCACAACATTTGATTGATATATTAATTATCGGTGCTTTTGTTGAAGCGCGTTCGTGTGAGCGTTTTGCCGCTATCGCCCCTTTTTTAGACGAAGAATTAAAGCGTTTTTACACGTTTTTGCTGAAATCAGAAGCTCGTCATTTTGAGTATTATTTGTCTTTAGCTGAGCGTTATAGCCCAGAGCCAATCACCGAGCGTATTACTTTTTTTCGAGAAAAAGAAGCTGAATTAATTCTTGCGCCCGACACCGAAATACGCTTTCATAGTGGTGTTCCTGCCTTATAAATGCAAACATCAAAACTCAATTCAAAATTGGGTTTTGATGAATGTCTAGTCTGATTCTTTGTATTTCATCGGCATTAATTTGTCATTCATCTTAAAGTTACCGTTCGTCGGCGTGTCGTGAATTCACATTAGCTGTCGCAAGATCACAATTTATTTGTCGTTTATTACACTATTATGCCTAGCAACAGAGCAGTAAACGCTCAAACTTAAAAAATAGTGTTTTTACTCTAAAAAAATTAATAATTTTAAAAAACTTAACAACAATAGCTCTCACGGGCAAAATGAGGAAAAAAACATGTTAAAGCAACTACTTGCCGTTAGCACATTGGTCGCAGCCACTTTAACTGCAAATACCGCCAGTGCCTTTTGTTTATTTAACTGTGATTATACTAAAACCAAATATCCTATTGTCTTAGCGCCAGGCGTTTTAGGCTTTGACAAGTTAGTCGGTTTTGTTGACTACTGGTATGGCATTCCTAATGCCATGAAAGATGGTGGCGCAAAAGTTTACACCACGTCCGCATCCGCTTTTAATAGCTCCGAAGTTCGCGGCGAACAACTACTTGCCCAAGTGCAAAATATTTTGGCTATTACTGGCGCACAAAAAGTGAATTTAATGGGACATAGCCACGGTGGTTTTTCCATTCGTTATGTCGCAGGTGCTATTCCAACTCGTGTTGCCTCTTTAACAGCGATTCATAGTCCAGTCAAAGGTGTGCCAGGTGCCAACATCATTACAGGTATTGCGCCAGCAGGTACAGTATCGGGTGCTGTTGTTGCTTCCGTTGGCAATGCAGTTTCCAACTTCGTGACTTTCTTGGCTGGCAATAGCTATAAAGAAGATTTTATGGCCAGCATGAATTCTTTAACGCCACAAAACGCCGCTGCATTTAATGCAAAATACGCTAATGGCGTACCAACAACAACGTGTGGTGAAGGTGCATACACTGCCAATGGTATTAAAAACTACTCTTGGGCGGGTACATCATCAGTGACTAACGTCCTTGATCCATTAGATACTTTCTTTGGAATTACAGGTTTAGTAGCGACTTCAGAAGCGAACGATGGTTTAGTGGGTAAATGCTCGAGTCACTTTGGTAAAGTTATTCGTGACAGCTATCCGCATAATCACGGCGATGCCATTAACCAATTATTTGGTGTGCGTGGATTATTTACGCCAGCACCAACAGATTTATATCGTGAACAAGCTAACCGCTTAAAAGTAGCAGGTTTGTAATGACTTCGATTTAACTTGCCTTGATTCGGGTGAGGGTAGGATGCGCGGTAGTCGGTATTATTACCGCGCAGCTTTAAAATTGAACCGCTGGTCGAATGCTGATATTAATATTTGTTGGCTTGTCCTACGATTACTGAAAATATACATAAATCATTTTAATTCATTGCGCTGTGCAAAAATAATATTTTAATAATCTAAATAACAACACTAACCACTCACGATGAGCAGGGGATTTCCATGTTAAAAAAAGCACTTGTTGCCGCAACCTTAACTGTTGCATCCGTTTCCGCTAATACCGCCAGCGCGTTTTGCTTATTTAATTGTGATTACACCAAAACTAAATATCCTGTGGTCTTAGCACCAGGTGTCTTGGGTTTTGATAAGTTAGTGGGTTTTGTTGATTATTGGTATGGCATTCCTAATGCCATGAAAGACGGTGGCGCGAAAGTTTACACAACTTCGGCTTCTGCCTTTAATAGCTCCGAAGTGCGTGGTGAACAACTGTTGACGCAAGTAAAAAGTATTTTGGCGATTACAGGCGCACAAAAAGTGAACCTGATTGGCCATAGTCATGGTGGCTTTTCGGTACGTTATGTTGCTGATGTGATGCCTACGCGTGTCGCTTCATTAACGATGGTGCATAGCCCCGTCAAAGGCGCACCTGGTGCCGATTTAATTCGTAATGTCGCGCCTGCAGGTACATTTTCTGCGTCGTTAATTCAAAATGTTGCGAATGCCGTTTCTAACTTTGTCACCTTTTTAGCGGGCAATACTTACAAAGAAAACTTCTTGGCCAGTATGGATTCGTTCACGACTAAAGGTGCAGCGACATTTAACGCCAAACACCCTAATGGTGTACCAACGACAGCGTGTGGTGAAGGTGCCTACGCAGCCAATGGTATTAAAAACTACTCTTGGAGTGGTACATCTTCAGTAACCAATATTCTTGATCCATTAGATGTTTTCTTTGGTATTACAGGAGTGATATCTAAAGAAGCGAATGATGGTCTAGTGGGACGTTGTTCTGGACATTTTGGTAAGGTTGTCCGTGATAATTATCCACATAATCATGGTGATGCGATTAATCAATTGTTTGGTATTCGTGGTTTGTTTACTCCTGCGCCGACAGATTTGTATCGTCAACAAGCAAACCGCTTAAAAGTGGCAGGATTATAAGCAAAAATAGCGTATTTCTGATATAAAAAGCAGCGGTCTTCAAGGCCGCTTTTTTTATGGGTTTATTGATAGTGACGCAAGCAATGTGTCACTCAATGTCGATGGAGATAATAATAATGCAGCGTAAAGCAGCAATCGGTTTGGCCGTTTTTTTTGTATTGATAGCAAGTGTATTGTTATGGCTTGCTCGTGATAAACCACCTGTCGAAGAATCCGTTAAAGCTGCACCAGTCGCCAGTGGCCAAAGTGCGCAAGATGTCGCCAAAGCAATTGAGTTATCTAAAACAGATACTCGATTTAAAACAGGCACAGAAAATATGCCCAAGTCTTTAAGTGATACCGAAGTTGATGGTGCGCTGGAAGTGGACGCGGCAGGAAATTTGATTATCAGCCGTAGTATTCGCCAAGTGTTTGATTATTTTTTATCAGCGATTGGCGAGGAGGATTTAACGAGTATCATTTCACGTATTCGAGCTTATATTCGTCATAAATTACCTGCAAAAGCCGCAGCTCAAGCAGAACAGATTTTAGATTCATATTTAGCGTACCGTGAAGCATTAGGACATATTCCTCAAGTACAACCGCAGGGTGACGCAGCACTGAATATTCCTGCTATTCGTCAGCAAAAAGAAGCAGTGCAAGCTCTGCGCTCTAAGTATCTAAGCCGTGAGGTAACGGAAGCATTTTTTGGTGATGAAGATGCGTATGACCGCTATACGATGGCGCGTATTGAAGTCATGCAAGATAAAAGTTTAAGTGCCACAGAAAAAGCGCGACGTACCGCGGAGTTATTAAATGCGTTACCGCCTGCATTAAAAGAAAGCACCGAAACACTCAACAAATATCAAGAGTTAACGACATTTACCGAAGAGTGGAAGACTAGGGGTGGTAAACCAGAAGAGCTTCGCGCAATCCGTGAACAAATCGTTGGGCCAGAAGCAACGGTACGCCTAGAAGCTTTGGATCAAGAGCGGGCGGTGTGGGATGGTCGTATGAATGAGTATTTACAACAGCGTGATGCGATCCTGAAAAACCAAGCCTTGAGCGAACAAGATCGGCAAAAACAAGTAAATGACATTAAGCAAAAATCATTCGATCAGCAAGAGCAGATTAGGGTTGATGCTTTAGAAACGATTCACGATCAAGGTCTAAAGCTTTAAGATTTTGGCGAAATTATTTCGCCCTTCTTATTGATGCGATTGATAAAACGGCCACTTTAGTGGTCGTTTATCTTTGTGAATATACCACCTGTCATCCTGTCGTTTTAAAACAATAAGTTGGCGTAATTTGTCAGCTTGTTGACTGGTTAAGTGCATTGTTTCAGCATAATATTCAACCAGTAAATTTAGTGCAAATACTCTATAAAATCAAATATCAACTAAAATAATATCTCAGCAAATTATTAAAATAATAATTAAAAAAAATTTGTCTTCATTCCAACAATCAAAAAAACGTCAAGTAAGGGGAATAACAACCATGAAAAAACTCGCATTAACAGCCGCCGTACTTGCAGGAGCACTCACCGCCAACGTTAGCCAAGCATGTTGGTTTTGGGAAGATTGTACATACACTAAAACTAAATATCCGATGGTGTTAGCACCAGGTGTTTTAGGTTTTGATAAGTTGGTTGGATTTGTAGATTACTGGTATCAAATACCCAGTGGTTTAAGTTATAGCGGTGGTAAAGTTTATACTACTTCAGCATCCGCACTTAACAGTTCAGAGGCTCGGGGAGAGCAGTTACTGGCGCAAGTACAAAGTATTTTAGCGATTAGTGGTGCCCAAAAAGTTAACCTCATTGGCCATAGCCATGGTGGTTTTTCTATTCGTTATGTGGCCGATGTCATCCCAACAAAAGTGGCTTCCTTAACGATGGTGCATAGTCCTGTTAAAGGCAGTCCCGTGGCTAATTTAGTCAATAATATTGTTCCTGCTGGTACAACACAGGAGTTTTTAGGTAGTGTTGCCAATGCGTTGATGAGTATTGTCACTTACTTGGCAGGTAACGATCATCCAGAAGACGCTTTAGCCGCTTTATCATCATTAACAACCACGGGTGCAGCTGCATTTAATGCAACGCATACTAACGGTGTACCAACAACAGTTTGTGGCGAAGGTGCTTATACTGCCAATGGTATTAAAAACTATTCGTGGAGTGGTACGTCTTCATTCACCAATACCTTAGATCCTTTAGATTATTTCTTTGGAATCACAGGCTTGGCGGGTACAGAAGCGAATGATGGCTTGGTGGGTGAGTGTTCTAGCCATTTTGGTAAAGTGATTCGTGATGACTATCCGCATAATCACGCTGATGCCATTAACCATACCTTTGGTGTTCGTGGTTTGTTTACACCTGATCCTGTTGAAGTGTATCGTGGACATGCAAACCGCTTGAAGAATGCGGGTGTCTAATTAGTTTGATGAAATATGTAAAACGGCTACCTCGGTAGCCGTTTGTATTTGTAAGCACTTAAAAGTAACTTTAAAAGTGATAGTTTTCCAAACGAACGCCTTTCTCGTCAGCAATGCCAATTACCGCCGTCCCAGATTCTTCTTGCCAATCACCCAAAACAATACGTTGTCCCGTTTGACCATCAGCCAAAATGAGTGCGTGAATCATGGGGCGATGCGTATGACCGTGCAATAAAATATGTTGATTTTGTTCAGCTAATACTTGTGTCACCGCGTCAGGTGTAACGTCCATAATGTTTTCAGCTTTGTTGCTGTTTTGCATTTTACTTTGCATCCGCCACAGTTCGGCAATTTGTACACGTTCGGTTAAGGGTTTAGCGAGCATAGTTTGTTGCCAAAGCGGATGACGGCTTTGTGCCCTAAAAGACATGAATTTTTCATCAAGAGTACATAAGGCATCGCCGTGTTCGATCAGTAGTTTGCCCGTCGGTACATTAATAACGGTACGTTCGCCCAGTAAGATACCGCCACAGGACGTAGCAAAATGGTGACCCAACATAAAATCACGATTACCATGAACAAAATACAGTTGTGTACCACTATCCGTTAATTGTTTAAATGCTTGAATGATTTGTAAATTATAGTCATTCGTATTGTCATCACCCACCCAGACTTCAAATAAATCACCTAAGACATAAAGTGCCTGTGTCTGGCCTTCTAACTGTTTTAATAATTGAAAAAAGCCTTGAGTAACGCGTGGTAAGTCGGCAGCTAAATGTAAGTCAGAGATGAAAAAAATGGGGTTCATAAGGATGTTTTTTTGAGGATAGGTAGATTAGTTCCCTCCCTTGATAAGGGGGAGGGTTAGGGTGGGGTTTTGCGTCACGACAAATAACCCCCTCCCAGCCTCCCCTTATTAAGGGGGAGGAGTAATACATGATATGCGGAGTAATTACTCAGCAATCACTTCCGCGCTTTCAATGACAACTGGTTCTAAAGGAACGTCACCATGACCACCTTTGTTACCAGTTTTCACGACACGAATGCTATTAACGACATCCATACCTTCAGAAACTTTACCAAATACCGCATAGCCCCAGCCTTGAGTGGTTTTGCTAGAGTAGTTTAAAAAGCTATTTCCTGCGGAAGTGTTAATGAAAAACTGTGCTGAGGCAGAGTGTGGATCTTGAGTACGTGCCATGGCAATTGTGCCAAGATCATTTTTTAAGCCATTATCGGCTTCGTTTTGAATTGGAGCTTTAGTCGGTTTTTGACTCATGTTTTTATCAAAGCCACCGCCTTGAATCATAAAGTCTTTAATCACGCGATGAAAAATCACGCCATTGTAATGACCACTTTTAACGTACTCAACAAAGTTGGCAACGGTTTTTGGGGCTTTTACTTCGTCAAGTTCTAAGACAATACGGCCAAAGTTTGTATTTAAAGCAACTTTCATCATCGTTATCCTGTGGGTTTAGGGTTTACTACTTGAGACCGAGGCAAGCAATCGCTAGACTCTCTAGTCTTTAATTTGGACTGAGTGCTAACGGCTGGTATTTATCGCTATTTTAACCGCAGATGGTTTTTTTTGCTGATAAATTCGTAGCGCAGTACCGTTATCATTTTGTCCTAATTTGCTGGCCGTCAATAATAGAGGCTAGTTTTACGCTTGTCATGCGAGTTGTTTTGATGGAAGCCAAAGATTTTATCCGTGCACAGATTGTTAATGATTTAGAAACAGGCAAACACACCAAAGTGATTACCCGTTTTCCCCCCGAGCCTAATGGTTATTTACATATTGGTCATGCTAAGTCTATTTGTTTGAATTTTGGCATTGCTGTTGAAAGTCAGGGCGAGTGTAACTTGCGTTTTGACGACACCAATCCTGAAAAAGAATCGCAAGAATATATTGATGCGATCCAGCGCGATGTCACTTGGTTAGGTTTTCACTGGGCTGGTAACGTCCGTTATGCGTCAGATTATTTTGATGCGTTATACAACTACGCCTTGCAGTTAATTAACATGGGTAAAGCTTATGTTGACTCGCAAACGCCTGAACAAATTCAACAAACGCGCGGCAGTTTTGTTGAAGCAGGGACAAATTCTCCTTATCGTGAGCGTACGATTGAAGAAAATTTAGCTTTATTTGAGAAAATGCGTCTTGGTGATTTTGCCGAAGGTGAGTGTGTTTTACGGGCAAAAATTGATATGGCTTCTGGCAATATTAATTTGCGAGACCCTGTGATTTATCGGATTAAAAAAGTGGTTCATCATCAAACGGGTAATAAATGGCTTATTTATCCGATGTATGATTATACCCATCCGATTTCTGATGCCATCGAAAATATTACGCACTCATTGTGTACTTTAGAGTTTGAAGACCATCGTCCTTTTTATGATTGGTTGTTAGATACGCTAGCCACGCCCGCGCATCCACAACAAATTGAATTTTCGCGTTTAAACTTAAACTATACCGTCACTAGCAAACGTAAATTAAAGAAACTAGTCGATGAAGGCACGGTCACAGGTTGGGATGACCCGCGTATGCCAACGATTGCAGGTTTACGTCGTCGCGGTTATACCCCAGAGTCATTGCGTGATTTCTGTGAACGTATTGGTATTAGCAAAAATGACGGTGTGGTCGATTTTGGTTTATTAGAGTTTTGTGTCCGTAATCACCTCGAAAACACTGCGCCGCGTGCAATGGCAGTATTAAAGCCCTTAAAAGTGGTGATTACGAATGTTGGTGATGAAATATTGACCTTAACGTCAGCTTGTCATCCTAATTTACCCGAATTAGGGACGCGCGAGATTCCATTTACCCAAGAAATATTTATTGATGCCGCTGATTTTAGTGAAGATCCACCGAAAGGCTTTAAACGCTTGGTTTTAGGTGGTGAGGTACGCTTGCGCCATAGTTATGTTATTCGCTGTGACGAAGTGCTGAAAAACGCTGCAGGCGAGGTTATTGAACTGCGTTGTAGTGCTGACTTAAATACCTTGGGCAAAAATCCTGAAGGCCGTAAAGTCAAAGGCGTGATTCAGTGGGTGTCAGCGAGTGCAGGTGTGCAAGCAGAAGTGCGTTTGTACGATCGCTTATTTACTTTACCAAATCCTGAATCGGGTGATGACCTTTTAGCGTCTTTAAATCCAGATGCCTTTCAGACCTTACAGGCGTGGGTTGAACCCAGTTTGGCTTCGGCAAAACCTGAAGATCACTTTCAATTTGAACGTGAAGGCTATTTTGTTGCTGATTTAGTCGATTGTGTGAATGGCAAATTAGTATTTAATAAAACCGTAGGTTTGCGTGATTCATGGGGCGTTAAAGGCAGCGAATAACAGGCCAATATCCTCCCTCTCTCAATAATGGAGAGGGGGAATGAATCGCTTGTTAAAGTTCGGGATTTTCAAAGGGCTCTAAAGCAGCGTGTTCTTCTTGCTTGCGGAAAATATCTTGAGACAAACGGGCGCGGTCGCTAGGGTTAATGTTGATAAAGTAAACGCCCGTTCTAAAGCCTTCAAGGTCTTCATCTTCACAATATACAACACGAGCGGTCGCTGCGATATGATAATGATGCTCTAAATGGCTAATCGCTAAATGTAAATGTGTGCCCGGTGTAATGGCTTCTGTGGCGTGAAACGATAAACCACTTTCACTCAAATTGACTTGTTGGGGAATCGGTGACAGTAGTTTGGCAAGACCGTCGTAAATCGCGCCTGTTAACAACTCAAGCTTGAGGTTCATTGCCTGAAATAAACCGTGCAGCCGTTCATTTTCGCGCTCTAATAATTGCATTTGGCTACGTTGCACGCTATCCACTTGTTCAATTTCGGCAAACAAGGTGAAATAGCGAGGTAGCGAAAAATTATTGTCATAAGGATCTTTTAACGATTCTGTACTACTAATCGGCTGATAATGCAGCGATAGTGTCGAGTCTACACGATTGAGTAAACGCCGTTCGAAAGGGTCCGTGGTTGTTTTCGTCATGATATTCAACTCGTAGGGCATACTGCCATTTTGTTAATAGTATGGTTCAACTTCTACCATGTTCAAGCCAGTTTCGTTATTAATCGGTTTGCGTTATACGCGCGCCAAACGTCGTAATCATTTTATTTCTTTTATTTCACTAACGTCAATTATAGGACTGATGTTAGGGGTTGCCGTACTTATTACTGTACTTTCAGTGATGAATGGCTTTGACCGTGAACTAAAAAATCGTATTTTGGGGATGATACCTCATGCCACGATCAGCTCACGCGAGCCATTTCACGATTGGCACAAATTAGCAGATTTTGCTAAGAAAAATCCACAAGTAATTGCAGTAGCGCCGTTTACTCAATTACAAGGTATGTTGACGGCTAATGGCCAAGTGGCAGGTGCGTTAATTTCGGGTATTGACCCTGTTTATGAAAAACAGGTTTCTATTGTCAATGAAAATATGGGCAGTGCCAAACTGGACGATTTAACAGCTGATGGGTTTGGCATTGTCTTAGGCGACGCTTTGGCCAATGGTTTGGGTGTGACAGCGGGTGATAAAGTCACCTTAGTTTTACCTGAAGCGTCATTATCGCCTGCAGGTGTCATTCCACGTTTTAAACGCTTTACGGTGGTAGGTGTGTTTAAAGTCGGTGCCGATGTTGACGGTTTACTGGCGTATGTTCATATCCGTGATGCAGGAAAAATGCTCCGAATTGGCGACAACGTGCAAGGTGTACGTTTAAAACTGGATGACCTTTTTCAAGCACGTGAGGTGGGTGATGCCTTAGTTCAGGATTTACCTGACTTTTTTGAAGCTCATAATTGGACAGAAACACACGGTAATTTGTTTAGTGCCATTCAAATGGAAAAAGCCATGATGGCATTGCTGCTGTTGCTCATTGTTGCCGTTGCTGCTTTTAACATTGTCTCTAGTTTAGTGATGGTGGTGACGGATAAAAAAGCCGACATTGCTATTTTGCGAACCTTAGGCGCATCACCACAAACCATTACCCGAATTTTTATGGTGCAAGGTGCAGTCATTGGTTTGGTAGGCACAGTCGGTGGCGTGTTATTGGGTATTACTATCGCCTTGAACATTAGTGATTTTATGACATGGGTTGAGCAAATCACAGGGCTTGATTTATTTGCGGCCTATTTTGTTAATTATTTGCCGTCAGAATTAAGTTGGATTGATGTGTTATGGGTCAGTATGACTTCGGGGTTAATGAGCTTTTTTGCCACTATTTATCCTGCCCGTCGTGCGGCACAAGTTCAACCTGCGGAGGCATTACGTTATGAGTGAGATGATTTTAACGGCTGAAAAGCTGTGTAAACGCTTTAACGAAGGCGTACAAGCGGTTGATGTACTTAATAATGTTGATTTGACGATTCATCGCGGAGAGTTTGTGGCTATTGTTGGCAGTTCAGGCTCAGGTAAAAGTACCTTGCTACATTTATTGGGTGGCTTAGATACTCCGACTAGCGGTTCAGTAAGTATTTTGGGCGAGCCATTAAGCCGTTTAAATGAAGTTAAACGTGGACAAATCCGTAATCGGTATTTAGGTTTTGTCTATCAGTTTCATCATTTATTGCCAGAGTTCACCGCTTTAGAAAATGTGAGTATGCCTTTATTACTTAGGGATGATGCCGTAAAAGACTGTGAGCAAGCCGCGACGGAGATATTGGCACGGGTCGGGTTAAGTCACCGTTTACACCACAAACCCTCCGAGTTATCGGGTGGTGAGCGTCAGCGCGTGGCTTTAGCGCGAGCTTTAGTGACCAAGCCTGCCTTGGTGTTGGCTGATGAACCAACAGGCAATTTAGATCATCATACTGCATTAGAAGTACAAGCCTTATTTCAAGAGCTAAAACACGAGTTAGGCATGAGCCTCGTGATTGTTACTCATGATTTACGTTTGGCACAAAGTGCGGACAGAATATTGACTATGCAAAGTGGTTGTTTGGCGAAATAATTCAAAGCTATGTCGTTGGAAGCTTCCCCCTTTGGCAAAAGGGGGATTGATGGTGATTTTATTGCCATTGCAAGCCTCGCAAGATTTGTCATTTTAGACACATCCGTCTGTTGATTCCATGATCCAAACCAACCCATCTTCGGCCAAATTTGTATTTATGTTATAATCTCCGTCAATCCCAGCATTCGACACATTCAAAAACACCTTACATTTTTGAGTGTGTACAAATTTGTGTACAAACGAGCGTAATTCACGAAATGACAAACGAGCAATTGCTGACTGAAGTCAGCATTAGAAGAACATTTGCAATTATTTCCCACCCCGACGCGGGAAAAACCACCATTACTGAAAAACTGTTGTTATGGGGTAGAGCGATTCAAATCGCGGGTACTGTGAAGTCGCGTAAGTCTGACCGTCATGCCACGTCTGACTGGATGGAAATGGAAAAACAACGGGGTATTTCGATTACCACTTCCGTGATGCAGTTTCCTTACCGCGACCATATTATTAATTTGCTTGATACACCGGGTCACGAAGACTTCTCAGAAGATACTTATCGTACCTTAACGGCGGTTGACTCGGCACTTATGGTGATTGACGGTGCAAAAGGTGTTGAAGACCGTACCATCAAATTGATGGAAGTCTGTCGGATGCGTGACACACCGATTATCACCTTTATCAATAAGTTAGACCGTGAAAACCGTGAACCCATTGATTTATTAGACGAAGTCGAAAGTGTGCTTAAAATCAAATGCGCGCCCATTACATGGCCCATTGGTATGGGACGTGACTTCAAAGGGGTTTATAACCTGTTAGAAGACAAAATTTACGTCTATCAAGCAGGGCATGGCAGTACCATAGTCGAAGAAAAAAGTATTCAAGGCTTAAATAATCCTGAACTTGATGAGCTGATGGGCGATCAAATTCAAGCCCTGCGCGAATCATTGGAATTGATTACGGGCGCAAGTCATGCCTTTGATTTGGAAGAGTTTTTAGCGGGAAAATTAACACCTGTATTTTTTGGTACGGCGTTGGGTAACTTTGGAGTTGACCATATTCTCAATGGTTTTGTCGATTGGTCGCCGACACCAAAAATACATAAAGCCGCTGAGCGTTTAGTAGAGCCAACGGAATCGGCTTTTTCAGGTTTTGTCTTTAAAATTCAAGCCAATATGGATCCAAAACACCGTGACCGTATTGCTTTCTTGCGTATTTGCTCAGGTAAATATGAAAAAGGTTTGAAGATGAATCATGTCCGTTTGGGTAAAGAAATTCGGATTGCCGATGCCTTAACCTTTTTGGCGGGTGAGCGTGAACATTTAGAAGAAGCGTGGGCAGGCGATATTATTGGTTTGCATAATCATGGCACGATTCAAATTGGCGATACCTTTACCGAAAGTGAAAATCTGCACTTCTTGGGAATTCCCCATTTTGCGCCTGAAATGTTTAGGCGTGTGCGCTTAAAAGACCCGTTAAAAAGTAAACAATTGCAAAAAGGCTTAAAAGAGCTATCGGAAGAAGGGGCAACACAAGTCTTTATGCCCTTAATTAATAACGATTTAATTTTAGGCGCAGTCGGTGTCTTGCAGTTTGACGTTGTCGCTTTTCGCTTAAAAGAAGAGTACAAAGTCGATTGTGTTTACGAACCAATTAGCATTAATACCGTGCGCTGGGTTGATTGTGCCGATGAGCGCAAACTGGCGGAGTTTAAGAAAAAAGCCAATGACCAATTGTCGGTTGATGGTGGCGGTCATTTAACGTACCTTGCGCCAACGCGTGTCAATTTACAATTAATGCAAGAGCGTTACCCCGAGGTTAACTTTAGGCCAACACGCGAGCATTAATATCGTTCGTCAATGAATTCGCTCTTATTGTAGGGGCGAATTCATTCGCCAAACAGAAGAATAAAACACTCACAGTTGAGGTGCAATCATGCGTTATTTATCCTATTTATGCTTAACGCTATCACTCATCGCCTGTGATCAATCAGAAGCTCCTAAAGCAAAGCCTGTTACGCCAAAACCGACTGTTATCACAACTCAAACCTTAGCACCTTTAGTTTCAACCGTAGAAAAATCAAAGACGATAAAACCGAAATGCAAAGGCGACGATTGCCCAAACATTGAAATAGAAATAGACCGTTTTAAAGATGATAAAGAACTATTCACATTAGTTGAACGCGAGTTAGTCAATATGACGGCCAGCCTCAGTGATGATAAAAAAGTCTATGCCAATCTCACCGAATTAACGAATGATTTTTGGCTAAAAAGCGAAAGCCAGTGGAATATTTTTTTACACAGCAAAATCTTACATCAAAAAAATAACATCATTGTTTTAGAGTTGGGTAATGAAACCTATTTAGGTGGCGCACATGAAATTGGCTACACTAAATATCTGAATATCGATAGAAAAACTCATCAAGTCATCCCGTTAACACAATTGTTGATCGCAGGAAAAGAAGCCGCATTTTGGGCAAAGATTCAAGCACAGCATCAAACATGGATTAAAGACAACGAACTGAACGATGAGCACTCCATAGCAACATGGCCATTTATTCATACCGACAATATTGCGTTAACGGATAAAGGGCTGACGGTGAAATATCAAAATTATGACCTTGCGCCGTATGCCTTTGGTCAGCTTGAATTTAGTGTGCCTTATGAGCAACTGAGCGGAATTATTAATCCTGTATTTTTGTAGATAAAACCATGTGGATAGATACTCATTGCCATTTTGATGTCAGTGACTTTGATGCAGACCGTGTCGATGTTGCTAAACATGCCAAATCGGCGGGAGTGGAGGCGATAGTCGTTGTTGCCTATTTAGCCCAACATTGGCAACACTTATTGGCGGTTTGTGCCAGTATCAATGAGCCTAAATTATTACCCGTTTTAGGCTTGCATCCTTGCTATATTGCTGAACATCAACACGAACATCTTCTTCAATTAGAACAATATCTACAACGGCAAGCGTGTATTGCCATTGGTGAAATTGGTTTAGACACCTATGTTGCTGATATTAAAGGCCAAGAGCTGTATCAAAAACAGCAGGATTTTTTTAGCGCACAATTGCAATTAGCCAAACAGTATCAAAAGCCTGTCATTCTTCATGTCCGCAAAGCCCACGCTGATGTCTTTAAAATCTTGCGTCAACAGCGATTTGACGGTGGTGGTATTGTTCATGCCTTTTCGGGTGGTGTTGAAGAAGCCAAAATGTACGCCAAATTAGGCTTTAAATTAGGTATTGGTGGCAGCGTGACCTATGAGCAAGCCAAACGATTACATAATGTAATAGATGCCATGCCTATTGAGTCTTTAGTCATCGAAACCGATGCGCCTGATATGATTCCGCAACCGTATCGCAATCCTAATGCCCATTTTACCCGTAACTCTCCTGCGTATTTGCCCTGTATTGCTCAGGCATTAGCCAACAGTAAACAACTGACTTTAGCGCAACTTGCGCCAATATTATGGCAAAACAGTTGCCAAGCTTTACATTTATCGTTACAAAGCAACGGCTTTAATTAAGGCGGTTTTTTATATCTATCCTCGCTATAGGAGGATCAGATTTTTTATATAGGGTTGAACTATGCAAGGTCTTTTAGAACGTACCCACATCCTACTTGGGGATGAGAAATTAGCACGTTTGCAAAATGCGCGTGTCTTTATTGCGGGTTTGGGTGGTGTTGGCTCATTTGCCGCCGAAGCATTGGCGCGTATTGGTGTTGGTCATTTAACATTAGTTGATTGTGACGTGGTGGCGGCCAGTAATATCAATCGTCAGTTAGTCGCTTTAAACTCAACTGTTGGCCAAAAGAAAGCCGATATTATGGCAGCGCGCGTGCGTGATATTAACCCCGATATCAAGTTAACGCTGATTACTGAGTTTATGAATCGCGAGATGTTTGAAGCTCATTTTGCTGCTGAGAAGTACGATTATGTCTTAGATTGTATTGACTCGCTAAACTGTAAAGTCGCATTGCTGGAAGTGGCCTATAAATTAGGCTTGAATGTGGCTTCAAGTATGGGGGCAGGCGGTAAAACTGACCCATCACAAATTAAAGTCAGTGATATTTACGATACCAACGTCTGTCATTTAGCGAGCAAAATGCGTCAACGTCTCAAACGTCTTGAAGTAGGGACGGGGATTCGCACCGTTTACTCCACAGAGCCACCTTTACCACCTTTGCCACCAGAACCAACCTCAACAGGTCGTCCACGCGCCGTCAATGGTACGGTGAGCTATATGCCACCGTTATTTGGTTTTACCTTGGCAGGTTTGGTGGTACGCGATTTAACGGGCATTACTACGCCGTTAAAACGTAAATCGGTAAGAAAAGGTTATAAGCCTAAAGGTATGACCTAAATCCCTCCAAACCTCCCTTTGCAAAGGGAGGTTTACCTGTCCTCTTTGGAAGTTCTCCCCTTTGGAAAAGGGGAGTGAGAGGGGATTTTTAAACATTAAATCTAAAATGCACCACGTCACCATCATTCATGACATAAGTTTTGCCTTCTAAACGCCATTTACCTGCGTCTTTAGCGCCTTGTTCGCCGCCGTATTTAATAAAGTCATCATAGGCAATGACTTCGGCACGAATAAAGCCTTTTTCAAAGTCGGTATGAATTTTACCTGCACCTTGAGGCGCAGTTGCACCAATGGGAATCGTCCATGCCCGTACTTCTTTAACGCCTGCGGTAAAATAGGTCTGTAAGCCTAACAAGCCATAACCTGCACGAATCACTCGGTTTAAACCGGGTTCTTCCATTCCTACCGCTTCGAGAAATTCGGCTTTTTCTTCTTCTTCCAATTCGGCAATTTCAGATTCTAATTTGTTGCAAATGGGCACAACAATGGCTTTTTCACGCGCAGCTAATGCCCGTACTTGATCTAAGTAAGGGTTGTTATCAAAGCCATCTTCAGCAACGTTGGCAATGTACATGGTCGGTTTGAGCGTTAACAAACCAAACACTTTTAAGGCGGCTAAATCATCTTCACTTAAATCGGCGGCACGGGCAGGAGAGCCTTCGCTCAACACAGGTAAGACTTTGTCTAAGCTGATTTTTAATTGTGCCGCTTCTTTATCACCACCACGCATACTTTTACTGACGCGAATTAACGCACGTTCAACCGTATCCAAGTCAGACAAAGCAAGTTCGGTGTTGATGGTTGAAATGTCATCCAGTGGGTCAATTTTTCCCGCGACATGAATCACGTTCTCATCAACAAAGCAACGAACAACATGAGCAATGGCATCAGTTTCACGAATATTGGCTAAAAACTGATTACCTAAGCCTTCACCTTTGGACGCGCCAGCAACCAAACCTGCAATGTCCACAAATTCCATGCTCGTTGGAATAACACGAATGGGTTTAACAATCGCGGCCAGTGCGTCTAAACGCAGGTCTGGCATAGGAACAATACCAGTATTCGGTTCAATGGTGCAAAAAGGGAAGTTTTCTGCTGCAATACCCGCTTTAGTTAGTGCGTTAAATAGGGTAGATTTGCCAACGTTGGGCAAGCCAACAATGCCACAGTTAAAGCCCATGACCATCTCCTCGTGTTAATTTTGCAATGGCGCGCATCGTACACGAAAAACTGTCTTAGGGCTCACGCGGTTGTCGCTTATTTGTTCGCATTTCAACCGTTATTCACGGTTTTATGTGAACAAAACGCACCAATTGCGGTGCAATGCGTAAACCCCCATTTTTTTGCTCAGGTGTAAAGGCCATGAAACGTACTCTTTATCAATTTCCTTTATCGCATTACTGTGAAAAAGCGCGATGGATGTTGGATTTTAAAGATTTAGAATATTCGGTTAAAAATTTATTTCCTGCTGCACATCGCCTGATGACAAAGTTGCGCGCTAATAGCGACACCGTACCGATGTTAAATGATGGTCAAGAATGGATTGGTGACTCCACCGAAATTGCTTTTTATTTAGATGCCAAATACTTATTAAGACCCTTAGTGCCTTCAGATCCTGCATCGCGTAGCCAAGTAGTAAAAATTGAAAACTTAGCCGACAAAGCAGGTGTGCATGTTCGTCGTTGGATTTATGGGGAGATTTTAGATAATCCCGAAGTCATGAATGTGATGTTGGACGATTATGTTTATGCAAAACCGTTCAAAAGAGTTCTAGCACCGATAATGCGTAAAGGCATCGCTCAGTTATATCAAGTGACTCCTGAGAAAACGGCTATTTCTTTAGAGAAAATGCTTGAAGCGGTACATCAATTAGAACAAATTCTACAAAATAATGGTGGACGTTATTTTGTCGGTGACAATTTAAGTTTAGCGGATATTTCTGTGGCTTCGTTATTCGCGCCAATTTTGTCTGTGCCTAATACCCCGTGGGAAAGTATCCAAACACGCACTGAGTTATTGCAGAAGGTTTATGACGATTTATTAGAGCGTCCTTTTGGTCAATGGATTATGCGTGTTTATGCAGAGGAGAGGCAGGCCAAGGGTAATTGGCACGGTGACTAAGAAGATAATGACAGAAGGTGAGCAAGGGGCGAGTTTTAACACTCACCCCCGATATTATCTTATTTAAGGACAACGATAATCCGCTTGTGTTAATAAGTCTGTACCGCAGTCTAAATCCGAAATCCAATTTAAAAACAAGTTAATATTGTCTTTACCTTTAAATGGTCGGCCATGTTGCGGTACCATCATCTCAACATCCATTTCTCTCACCATATTCGCCCATAAACGACTTACGCGCTTAGAGCACATATAACGCTGATGGAAGCCACGCATGGTCGGAACGTGAGAATCAAAATCAGTGACAGGTTTTTGAGCATCATCGACCATCGAAGCACCCATATCGCCCGAAAACAAAATCCTAGAAATAGGGTCGTAAAATTGAAAATTACCAACCGAATGTAAAAAATGTGCAGGTACTGCTTTAATGACGGTATCGCCGAATGGAATATCTTGGCCGCGATCAGGTAATTCAATTAAACGATCACTAAAATCGTCACGAATACGATCACTCATAAATGCAGATGTTAGGTGTGGTAAAAATCGTGCCCATAATTTAGAGGCAACAATCGTTGCGCTACTATGGACTAACCAACGCGGCATGGAAGAAATAATATCGGGGTCTTGGTGTGAAGCGATGACATAATCAAGCGAGCTTAAACGAATATATTTCATCAGTTCAATGGTGAGAGGGGTGTACGTTAAATCTCCACCAGGGTCAATAACGGCAGCATGTTTGTCATGAATAATTAGAAATTGATTCGACTGAACACCCTCTCCTTTAACGAGGGTAGAAAAACTAATACATTTGTGACGACCATTATCAAATAAAACATAAGCACTTGATGAACTCATCATATCTCTTCATTTGGCGATAGAAGTCGTAGATTTTACCATTAATACATACAAAAAATATGGGTATTATGCGGGGATATAAAATATTGTGAACGGTATATCGAAGTGATTTTAAGCCTTAAAGCCATTTAACTGATTCATCGCTTTGGCCAACTCGCCACAAACCATCGGTACAGAAACGTTAACTGCGGCCATAATTGCTGATTCGATTTTTTCTTGTTCTGGGCGTGGTGCTTTGGTTAACACAAAATTAGACACTAGTTTGGCATCACCCGGATGACCAATACCAATGCGTAAGCGATGAAAATTGTTTTGATTACCCGAGCTGCTAATAATATCGCGTAGGCCATTATGCCCCCCATGACCACCCCCTGTTTTGAGGCGGATACTGCCCGCAGGTAAGTCTAGTTCATCATGAGCGACTAAAATGGCATCTAAAGGGATTTTGAAGAAGTTAGCTAAGGCACTGACGGCTTGCCCTGAGCGATTCATAAAAGTGGTGGGAATTATCAGTCGAACTTCTTGGCCGTTGATTGTGCCACGTCCGACTAAACCAAAATATTTGGGTTCAGGATTAAGGCGGATGTTATATTCTGCAGCCAAAGCGGCTACAAACCATACACCCGCATTATGACGAGTCTGCGAATATTCTAAACCTGGATTACCCAAGCCAACAATTAACTGCACACTCGCCATTCTGATGACTCAGCTAAATTACTTAACTTCTTTGACTTCGTGTTTGTACACGTTGGCAATCGGTTGGTCGTAATCGTGACCTTGCGTTAACTGAGGCACTTCAACACCTTCTGGCAGTTTGATGTCAGAAATGTGTAGAGTTGTACCGACGTGCAACGTCAGCATATCTACTGTCAAGAACTCAGGTAAGTCTTTAGGGAAACAGGCAATTTCAACATCACTCGCAGTAATGGAAATAGAACCGCCTTCCGCTTTGACACCAACGCACGTTTCAAGGTTGATAAAGTGCAATGGTACGCGCATGGTGATTTTGTGTTCCGCATCAACGCGCAAGAAGTCAGCGTGTAAAGGCTGATTTTTAACAGGGTGACGTTGTAATGCTTTTAAAACCACTTGTTGAGCTTGGCCATCAATAGTCAAAGTCAAAATGTGGGAATAAAACGATTCACTTTCAAGGGCTTTAACCACATCTTTAAACGGCAAAGTGATGGATTGAGCGGGCTTGGCAGCACCGTAAATAACAGCAGGCATTTGTTGTGCATGGCGAAGGCGGCGGCTCGCACCTTTCCCTTCGTCAGTGCGGCTTGTGCCTGTTAGGCTAAATGTTGCGGACATAGTATGTCTCCAAAAGTTCAGTATTTTGCGACCAAATACTGAGGATTAACGGTCGGTAACACACCGACCATCTGAAACCAGCACGACTAGAACAAGTCAAACATCGCGCTGATAGATTCTTCGTTATTAATACGGCGTACCGTTTCGGCTAAGAGCGGCGATAACGACAATTGACGAATTTTGCCACTGGCTACGGCTTCAGCCGAGAGTGGAATCGTGTCTGTTACCACTAATTCATCCATTTCTGAATTCAGAATGTTGTTAATGGCTGCACCTGATAAAACAGGGTGTGTACAATAGGCAACGACACGACGTGCGCCATGTTGTTTTAATGCGGCAGCCGCTTTACACAAGGTACCTGCGGTATCCACCATGTCATCGACGATGACACAATCACGACCAGCGACTTCACCAATAATATGCATCACTTGTGATTCGTTAGCTTTCGCACGACGTTTATCAATAATTGCTAAATCGACTTCACCCAATTGTTTGGCCACAGCGCGCGCACGGACAACGCCGCCAACGTCAGGCGAAACAATCATTAGATTATCAAAGGGTTGTTTTTGTAAATCGGTTAACAACACAGGCGAGCCATAAATGTTATCAACAGGAATATCAAAGAAGCCTTGAATTTGGTCGGCATGTAAGTCGATAGTGAGTACACGGTCAATACCCACCGAGGTAATCATATCGGCTACAACTTTGGCGGTAATCGGTACACGCGCAGAGCGTGGACGGCGATCTTGACGCGCATAACCAAAATAAGGAATAACGGCAGTAATACGACCCGCACTCGCACGACGTAACGCATCAGCCATAACAATCAATTCCATTAAATTGTCGTTAGTGGGCGCGCAAGTCGATTGAATAATAAAAACGTCTTTGCCACGAACATTCTCGTTGATTTCTACTGAAATTTCACCGTCAGAAAAACGGTTAACTTGAGCAGAGCCTAACGGTATGTGTAGATGATCAACGACTTTTTTTGCAAGTTGGGGATTGGCATTGCCAGTAAAGACGACCAGATTAGGCATTTTTCTTTACACTTATAGAAAATGGCAGGGGTGGCTGGATTCGAACCAACGCATGGCGGGATCAAAACCCGCTGCCTTACCGCTTGGCGACACCCCTAGAGCGTTGCGGCTTAGTAGCCGCTTTCTTTGAACTGCCTTAATGCTTGATGAGTCGGTGATACATTTTGTGCCGAAGCAACAAATCCTGCAAATGGACAATCACTTAACAGTGATTGCGCTTGCGCTCTTGTATCACAGGGAAGAAAAACACAAGAACCTGTTCCTGTTAATTTTGCTTCACCATACTGTCTCAACCAAGACAAGGCATTCCTAACAGCAGGATAAAGTTCAGTGACGACACTTTCGCAGTCATTTCGACCACCCTGCGCTTCGGAGGCCGCTACTTTAATGGCGGAAGAGTTCCTTGTCAACGCTGGATGTGAAAAAATCTCACGAGTGCTTATTTCGCAAGCAGGTTTGAGTACTAAGTAGGCTTTTTCGGCTAAATTTAGCGGGGTGATGACTTCGCCAACCCCTTCAGCCCATGCGGTATGGCCATAAATAAATATCGGAACATCTGCGCCAAGCGTTAAACCTAACTCAGCAAGTTGAGTTAACGGCCAATCTAAATTCCACAATACATTCAAGGCGAGTAGCGTGGTTGCAGCATTAGATGATCCGCCACCAATACCACCACCCATTGGTAAAATCTTTATCAGTTCAATATCAGCACCCAATGAACAAGAGCTGGCTTGTTGTAAGGCGCGTGCCGCTCGAATAATTAAGTTTTGCTCATGGGGCACGCCAGCAAGCTCTGGCGTGAGTGTTAACGTTGGGTCTGGGCGCAAAGTAAAGTGTAGAGTGTCGCTAACATCTAAAAACTGAAAAATAGTTTGTAGATTGTGGTAACCATCGGCACGTTGACCTGTAATGTGTAAAAACAGATTAAGTTTCGCGGGCGATGGCAGACTTATCCGCTTCAAAGTGCTTTTTTCCACTCACTGACCAGTACGGTCATGGATAGATTCGGCCCTGTAATGATGAGTTTTTGTGGTAACAACTCCGTATCGACATAACGGTAATTTTTAAAATCCGTTTGCCATGCGCCTTCCCTGCTAATCAGCAGGCTGCCATTGTCGGCATACACTTGGTAGGCATTTGCCGTTGAAGATTTGCCTTCTAGCCAATCTTTAAGATAAGAAACAGGCGCGGTCCAGCCAAATGCTTGTTCAAACAACGACTCTGGACTATCTGCTTCAAGATGACCCGTTTTCGCATTTTCTAAAATTACGCCGTTATCGGTGCTCATTAAAATAGTTCGGCCTTGTCCTAGAGGACCCGTTAAGGTAATGCGATAACTGTCGGCATTTTGCTGCCAAATAAAATAAGCACTACCGCCTTTTTTCTGTCCATCGGCATCTAACATTTTGACCGAAAATTTTCCTGTTGCCGTCCAAACACTGGAAGCTTTGGCGACGGGAAATTGAGCGGTATCAACATCTTCTTGCACGTCTATTTCAGTGATAGGCGTTTCAATAGTTGGAGTAGGGATTTGGTAAGGCTGTTCTAAAGCCAAAACGGTGTTTTGACTGGCACAGCCACTTAACATCAATAAAGTCGCTGTGGTGCAAATAATTCTCACGCTTATTTCTCCCATAGGGCGCGGTGTTTTAACACGGGTTCGCTGTTTGGCTTTTTACTGAGCAATTGTTGCCATATTTTTTTGGCATCTGCTTTGTAGCCACTGACCCACATAATTTCTGCAAGATGCAAACCAATCTCCTCATCATTATTGGACGCACGATACGCTTGCTTAATATACGTTAATGCTTCAAATAAATGCCCTTGTTTGTATAACAACCAGCCAATACTGTCGATAATAGCGGGATCATTCGGTTTTAACTTGAATGCGCGTCGCAAATACGGTTCAGCTTCTGCTAAACGGTCAGTTTTATCGGCCAAAGTATAGCCAAAAGCGTTCATGTAACTTGGATTGTTAGGGTCTCGCCTGAGTAATTCTCGCATATCTAGCTCGAATTGTGCTAATTCTTGACGTTTATCGGCCATTAAAGCACGACTAAACAATAATAAATTGTCGTTTGGGAACTGTTTTATCGCTTCTAATACTAATAAATACGCAGTTTCTTCGAGCTTGTTGTTATTTAATAGTTCAATTTCTACCGCATAAAGGGTACTGGCTAATTCAGGATGTTGTTGCCTAGATTCTGTGAGTTGCTGGCGAGCTTGGCTCAAACGGTCGCTTTTGATGCGTAGTGTTGCTAACTCAATTTGCGCGCTTAAAAAGCGGTCACCTTCATTGATTTGAGAGAGATATTTCTCCGTGTCGGCAAGTTTGTCTTGCCTTTTTGCAATCATGGCAAGGTAATAATAGGCTTCTTCTTCGTTACTTTGTAAGGCAATGAGTCGATTTAAGCTGGCAATGGCGGCTTCATCATGTTTGTTGTCATAAGCCAGTAAAGCGTGCATCAGTTGCGTTTCTGGATTATTAGGAGCGATAGCGATAAGTTGAGAGAGTTTTTTTTCGGCGGCCTGATAATCTTTAGCGGCAATTAATGCGCGCACATAATGCAAATTGAGTTGTTGACTTTTGGGGTTGTCTATAAGTGCTGCTTCTAAAAAGGTGATGGCTTTTTTTTCTTGTTTACTGACGGTGAGAATTCGCGCCTCTAATAAAATTATAGGAATGCTGTGCGGGTTTTTGACACGCGCTTGTTCCATGTAACGCAAGGCTAAGGGGTAGTCGCCATTTTCGCCCACTAATAAACCGTGTACAAACAGCAAATGACTGTTATCAGGATAGTTTTTTTCTAAGTTGGCTAACTCGGCTAATAGTAGTTTTCGGCCATCGGCATTGGCAGGTAATGCCCCTAAAAATAAAGCTTCTAATTCCGCTTCTGGCTCTAAAATAAGTAATTTATCAATGGCTTGTATCGCCGCAACATATTGTTGTTGTTTGAGTGAGTAATAAGCGAGCTGATAAAAAGTTTTACTGTTTTCAGGTGCGATTTTGACCCATTGCTCCGCCAAACTGAGAGCGGTTTTACTATCTTGCAAATAATTGGCAATTTGTAATGCGCGCTCGGTGATACCCGCATCTTGGGTACTAACAGCTTGTTGCTGGTATTCATTGAGGGCAATAGGGGCTTGATTACGTGCCAACGCCATTTCAGCTAATAATAAACTGTATAAAGTGTTATATCCGAATAGTGTTGTGGTGGGCTTAGCTATACTATTTGCAGAAACTTGGCTACTAGTGATAACAGTCAACATGCCCAATGTCGTGAGATAACGGCTCAATAAAGACGGCATAATAGTCAAAAACCCAAAAAATAAATCAACAAACCATGAAAATTTGGCCATTCTTGATGATTGGCGAGCATCCCGCGCAGAGTAATGCACAGTTTAAGCAAGTGTCGCAAGCTCTTTAGTGCTTGTCGAGTGTATTTCAGTTAGCGGCAGTGTGGATGTTTATTTGAAAAAAAACGTGTTTTCGCGCACAATATCGCACCCTAGCTATATAGTCGTCGTTCCCGTTTATGGGTTTTATCGCGCTCGGTATTAATCACAAAACCGCTTCTGTCGATTTACGCGAAAAAGTCGCGTTTTTGCCAGAGTCTTTAGCACTCGCGTTACAATCCGCTTGTGCGAGTACAGGCGTGTCTGAATTGGCTATTTTATCGACTTGTAACCGTACGGAATTTTATGGTTGGAGCGATAATAAACAAGCGATTATTGATTGGTTAAGTCAGCAACGACAGTTGTCAGTTTCAGAACTACAGTCTTCTATTTACTGTTTTGAAGAACAAGAGGCCCTACGACATTTGATGCGTGTGGCTTCGGGTTTAGACTCGATGGTCTTAGGCGAGCCACAAATTTTTGGTCAAGTGAAAGTCGCCTATCAACACGCCCAACAAGCGGGGACGGTGGGACGAAAACTTGATCGCGTTTTTCAACAAACATTTTCTGCGGTTAAACGTGTGCGTACCGATACAGCGATTGGTGCGAATGCGGTGTCTATTGGTTTTGCAGCAGTTCAGTTAGCCCGTCAAATTTTCACCGATTTTCAACAAGCAAAAGCCTTATTGGTGGGTGCAGGTGAAATGATTAGTTTGGTGGCTAAACATTTGAAAGAGCAGGGCGTACAGCATATTACCATTGCTAACCGTACCTTAGAACGCGCCGAAGCTTTAGCGCAAGAGCTTGGTGGCGCGCACACTGTTTTGTTGTCAGATTTAGCCGAAGTATTGCATCACGCCGATATCGTCATTAGTTGTACAGGTAGCCAGTTGCCGATTATTGGCAAAGGTATGGTTGAGCGAGCGTTAAAAAAGCGACGTTATCAACCGATTTTTATGGTCGATATTGCAGTTCCGCGTGATATTGAGCCTGAAGTCAATGAGCTGGAAGACGTTTATCTCTATACCGTTGACGATTTAGAAAGCACAATTGAAGAAAATCGTCGGGCACGTCAGCAAGCCGCCAACGCAGCGGAAGCGTTAATTGAGCAATGCGCCGCCCAGTTTTTACAGGAACAGCAAGCACAAGCCGCTAAAGGTTTAGTACTTGCCTATCGTCAACAAGTTGAAGAAGTTCGCCAAGCTGAAATGATTAAAGCGCAACAGATGTTAGCGCAAGGTTTAAGTCCCCATGAAGTATTAGAGCGATTAACGCGTAATTTAACCAATAAACTCATGCACACGCCCTGTGTGCAATTGAAAGAAGCCGCCGCGACTAATCAGCATCAAAAGTTAGCGTGGTCTGCCGATTTGTTAGGTATTCATCTTGAGGACTAATAGTCATTAACCGTGTTAATGGCTGGGGTTCTAATTCTGAGGAAAGTTAATGAAAGCGTCGATACGCGCCCGTTTAGAGCAATTTGCTGAGCGTCATGAAGAAGTGACGGCTTTATTATCCGATAGTGGCGTGATTAGTGATAACGATAAGTTTCGTAAACTATCCCGCGAACATGCCGAGTTAGGCGACATCGTGCAAATATGGCATGCCTTTTGTCAGTGTGAGGCCGATATTGTCACTGCTCAAGAAATGAAAAGTGATCCTGAATTTAAAGATATTGCTGAAGAAGAAATTCATGCTGCGCTTGCATCAATGGCAGAGCTGACAGAAAAGCTCAATATTTTGATGATTCCTAAAGACCCTAATGATACCTGCCCTGTCTTTTTAGAGGTACGTGCGGGTACGGGCGGTGATGAGGCGGCGATTTTTGCTGGTGATTTATTTCGTATGTATTCGCGATATGCCGAGCGTCAAGGTTGGCAGGTTGAGGTTATTTCCTGCAATGAAGGCGAGCACGGCGGTTATAAAGAAGTAATTAGCCGCGTAATTGGTGAAGGTGTTTATGGGACGTTAAAGTTTGAATCGGGCGCACATCGCGTACAACGTGTGCCTGCTACTGAGGCGCAAGGTCGGGTTCATACGTCGGCTTGCACGGTGGCGGTAATGCCTGAACCCGAAGAGCAAGCCGCGATTGATATTAATCCAGCCGACTTACGCGTCGATACTTATCGTGCCAGTGGTGCGGGTGGTCAGCATATTAACAAGACAGATTCGGCGATTCGAATTACCCATATTCCAACGGGCATCGTCGTGTCCTGCCAAGAAGAACGCTCACAACACAAAAACCGTGCCAAAGCGATGGCGTGGTTAGCAGCAAAATTAGAAAACCAACAACGCGATGCTCAGCATTTAGCAACAACAACGATGCGTCGTGATTTGGTCGGTTCTGGTGATCGTTCAGAGCGTATTCGTACCTATAATTTTTCTCAAGGTAGAGTTACGGATCATCGTATTAACCTGACCTTGTATCGTTTAGATGCCATTATGGAGGGTGATTTAACGGAGTTAGTCTCTTCATTGGCGCGTGAATATCAAGCAGATCAATTGGCGGCATTGGCGACAGATGAGAATTAATTCACGGTGCTAACGTTAACAGAGCTGCAACAACAGGCCTTACTCAGCTTGCCTAAAGACGATGCTCGCCTAGAAATTGATATTTTATTAGCACGAGCTATTGGCAAAAATACGACGTTTTTGCGGACATGGCCCGATTATCAGCTCAATGACGAACAATTGGCACAGTTTCAGCGTGAATTAAGTCAGCTTCAACAAGGAATGCCGTTGGCTTATATTTTAGGGGAGCGTGACTTTTGGCGATTATCGTTGTTAGTCAATCCTTCGGTGTTGATTCCTCGACCTGATACCGAATGTGTCGTAGAAAAAGTTCTCGCACTAGGACAAGGTCAACAATGGCGTGTTGCTGATTTAGGCACAGGCAGTGGCGCAATTGCCTTGAGTTTGGCACTAGAACATCCTGAGTGGCAGATTATCGCTACGGACATTAGTGCTGAAAGCCTAGCGGTTGCTCAAGCTAATGCCCTAAAAAACAATATTCATCAAGTCAAGTTTAAGCAAGGTTCTTGGCTTGCGCCATTGACAGGTTTATTTGATTGTATTGTCAGTAATCCTCCGTATATCGCCAATGACGATCCTCATTTAAGCGATTTACAATATGAGCCTATAGGGGCGTTAGTCGCAGCAGACAATGGTTTAGCAGATTTAAGGGATATTGTCCGATTGTCGAGTGATTTTCTGCATAAAAACGGTTGGCTGGTGTTAGAGCACGGTTTTCAACAAGGTGCTGCGGTGCAAACGTTATTAAAGCAAGCGGGCTTTGTTAATATTGAGAGTGGCCAAGATTTAGGTGGCAATATTCGCTATAGCGTGGGTCAAAAATGTTAAATGATGCTGAGTTATTGCGTTATAACCGCCAAATCTTAATGCCACAATGGGATATTGCCGCGCAAGAAAAAATCAAAGCGGCGAAAGTGTTAATCATTGGTATGGGTGGCTTAGGTTGCCCAGCCGCTTTATATTTAGCCAGTGCGGGGTTGGGTGAGTTGTGGTTGGCTGATTTTGATACGGTCGAACTCAGCAATCTGCAACGTCAAGTCTTGTATCGCGATGCCGATATTGGCCAGCCTAAAGCTTTAGCCGCCGCCAAACATTTAAGCGAAGTGAATCCTCATATTCAGCTTAAACCTGTTGTTGAAATATTAAACGATGACAATCTTTTTGACTTAATAGCGCAAGTCGATGCCGTATTAGACTGCTCTGATAATTTTAATACCCGTGATGCCGTTAATCGTGCTTGTGTGCAAGCCGATAAACCCCTAATTTCTGCAGCGGCGATTGGGCTAAGCGGCCAATTGTCGGTATTTTATGGTAGTCGTCAGTTTCCCTGTTATCGTTGTTTGTACCCCCAAGCTGATGACAGTGCCGCCACTTGTAGCGAGTCAGGTGTTTTGGCCAGCGTCGTCGGTGTAATGGGTACTTTACAAGCACATGAGGCGTTAAAATGTTTAAGCGGTGTCGGCGAGGTGTTATACGGAAAGCTACTACTTTGGGAAGCCGATATGCTGACATGGCGAACACTCAAATTCAGCAAAGACCCCAACTGTCCCGTCTGTGGCAACTCTAATCATTGATAAAATTAGCTTTGTTGTGTATAGGGGATGTTTCTATTCGCTTGCTTGAACACACGGCTGAAACAGACGACGCTTAATGAGAATTAGTTGAACCAATCAGCCGACCCTGTATTTATTTTAATATGCTTAGCTTCAACATATTTTTACTAGTTAAGTCCTCAGCCCTTATCCGCCGCATAAACTGCGTTTTTGATTCTTGTTAATAACTCATCCTTGCGATAGCGTTGATCGTCTTTTAAAGCATCACATACTTGCTCAAATGCATCATCCAATCGTTTGAGTACTTTTTCAGCCTCAGAATGGCTCAAACCTAAACGTACTCCGTAAGCCAATAAATTAGCTCGGATCGGAAACGTTTTACTTTTATTAAGCTTTAAAGCAAGTTTGCCATCTAGCTCAGGATAAATATCTGTACAAACGACATCATACACAGGAGCTAATTTGCGTGCCGCCAAAGGATGGTCGTAAACCATACCAAAATTCTTTAAGTGCGCATCGCCATCACGTAATTTACAGGACAAGGCCACTCGCTCAAACAGCCGATAATTTTGTCTAACGGAATCTTCACCTGCAAAAATGGTCACCGCTTTAGCGATCATTTCATAGCTGCCTTCGTACTTGCGTGCACTATTACGCCCTGTGAGCACCGCCATATCTTCAAAGCCAATTGCTGTACCATCGGCACGTCGATCAAAGCGCGACATAATAAACAGCAAACCATCATCGGATAACCAAAAATCAGGCACATCTAAACCTGCTGTTTTTGCAACCAACAAACACAAATATTCGTTACGCGCAATACACGGAAAATCTAATCCTTCGGCTTTGACAATCACCGTTGCTAAAGGAAGTGACGTATGTATATCAATTGGTGATGAGGGTATTAATGGCACTAAGGTTTTCGGTTGTACCCCAGAAATACCCGAGCCTAAAGCATAACGATCAACGAGGTGCTGAAAAAGCGCAGTGGAGGATGAACGGAGCAATGTCGTTAATTGTTCACCATTGACTCCTGAAAGGGGTTGGCCAGCTAAGGTATAAGTAAGTCGTCCTATTTGGTTTGAACCTGCCAAATACAGTAAAAACATCTCACTGGGCACACCCAGCCGTTTTAAACGCTCTTCTATAATATAACGCAGATACCCTTCTGGGCGATTCATGGCAAATATGCCCATTAAATCACCACTGGCATAACTTTCTTGACGAATCGGCATGACCAGAGAAACCGCACTTTCTTCAGTGCTTGTCGCATAATTAAACACATAGCGCGACTCGCGGGCTAAGGTGCCACTCATGCCTTGAGGTGTAACAATGTCCAAACGACGAATCTGATTGAATACACTTTCCCATGCCGTAGACATTAGTCATCCTCCGAAAAAATATCGGCTAACTCTTCAAAAATTACCGTTTTTTGAGGACGTAACACCAATTCATAACCTAAAGCATTCGCCATACGGGTAAATTCGACTAAGCCAACATTGTGTGCACTTTCTGCATTAGTGATAGTACGTCGGGATAATAAACAACGCTCGGCAAGTTGCTGTTGAGTAATTTGTTTATGGCGACGTATGTCTTTGAGTTCAGTCGATAACTTTTCGATGTTATTGATTGGATGAATGAGCGTATTCATGCGCATAACTGCATTTAAAAGGTGTAAATGCGCACTATATTACGCTTTTTAAAGAAAGTCATCTGTTGATGCTTATTTCTAGTGTCTCTTCAGTAGCTCATCTTCACAGACACGCTAAGTATCTAGGTGATGTTTCTAGCCATAAGTACGTTAAAGTCGCTGTGGTTATGAAGAAATTCAGATATCTAGCCACCGCATGAAACGCTTTTTGGCCGCAACGGAAGCATAGTTTGCAACAGCATCATTTAACTTGATCTGATCAAAGGACGAAAGTTTGCGCTCCACGAGCTGAAGCACTTGGTTCTTGTCTTCCGCCAATTTGTCTAGGTTGTTGATGACATCGACCAACAAGAATTCAGGTGTGAGCTTTTGGGGGAAACGTGGTTTCACTCGGAAATCGAATTGGCGATTGCCGAACGAGAAAATGCCATGCCGTTTATTGTTGTAGACAAGGGTCTTGTTGTAGAGCTGTGATGTTCCTACTCCCAGTGTGTTATAACTTGATAGTGAGAACAGCAAGAAATTCTTATCACGAAGGAATGTGGCAACCAACTCTTGGTCGTCTGGAGGCAGTTCACCAAACACGGATTTTTTGGGTGCATAGTAAAGACCTTGTGCCAGTCGTTTTAATGCGCCTACAGAAACCAGTTCGCGTAGGTGTCGATCACTGGCATTAGAAAACGGAACCAAATCTTCCCGACGGTACACTTTACCCGCGTGCAGCCTATTCGCCACTTGATCCAAGGCGGATTGCTTAGTCATTAGCGATGGATTTGAGAAGGAGGGGGCTGCTGTCGCCATTTCATGAATTCATATTGACGTTTCATGCAAACTATAGCCTAAAGTGATGACGTTCACCAAAAATCAATTAGACCATATAAAAACATAACGAATCCAAATATGAAGTGTATAAAATTAAACATTAGTTAATATGTGATTTTTAAAGTCGTTAAATTTCGTCTAAAACCGCTGCATTACTTAACGTCAGTTTATGGCATCGTTTGCCTGCCGCTTCACCCTGCCAAGATATCTCTTTATCTACCCAAAGAATCGTTGATGCCGCGAGACTACAACGCCGTATTGTAGTTTAGTCAATTTGTGGTGCGATATTTCGCTTGGAGATAAGTCGTAATGACGACATTTTACAGAATTGCTCAACTAATCGCTATTTGTGAACAAAGCCTTGCTAATTGAAAAAGTGATTTTTGTGCAATTAAGTAATAAAGAAAGAACTATATATTCTTTTTTGATATTTTAAAAATTGGTTATTATGATTGTCTAGCTATAGATAAAGCCTGAATTGTATTTCAGGTGAATATGATGACTAATGACTAGGAGCATTCATATGCGGACAACAACACTTATTGTTGCAGGACTACATGGTAGTGAACCTGCACATTGGCAATCTTGGTGGCAAACACAAGATTCCACCGCGATTCGTGTGCAACAAGATGACTGGCATAATCCCCAATTAGATGTATGGACTGAACGTCTAAAGGAAACCATTTTGGCAACGGATACCGATAAAGTATGGTTAGTTGCTCATAGTTTTGGTTGTTTAGTCAGTGTGAGAGCAGCATTAGACATGCCTGAACGGATTGCGGGTTTATTTTTGGTTGCACCTGCCGATCCTGAGCGTTTTGCTGTTAATCTCACCGTGTTAACGGAACAACTGAGTGTGCCTAGCCTGTTAGTGGCAAGTAATACGGATCCTTATTTACGTTTTGATAAAGCCAAAATGTGGGGGCGTATTTGGGACAGCCAATTGATTAACTTGGATGATGTGGGGCATATCAATGTGGCATCTGGTTTTGGTGCTTGGCCTAAAGGCTTCAAGCTGTTCAATTATTTTAAGTCTCAATTTAGCGATGCAGAGTTAAATGATTACTGGCGACTTTCAGCGTAAACTGATTTTCTCCTCTCCTCTAGTTTATTTCCGTAAAAGCAGGAGAGGGTGATTGTTGTTATATTGACGATGGAAGCACTTTAGGTGCTTGATTGATTTCATCCACATCGTTAATCAACTTGTTACGATGATACAACTCAGGAAACAACTTAATCCAAATCGCCACAATTGCTAATGTGCCAATACCACCCAACACTACCGAAGGTACAACACCGACCCAAGCGGCTGTCACTCCCGATTCAAACTCTCCCAGTTGATTAGACGCTCCAATAAAAATGGAATTAACTGCACCTACACGGCCACGCATTTCATGAGGCGTTTCTAATTGTACCAGTGATGAACGAATCACCACACTCACCATATCCGCCGCGCCCATGACAATCAACGAGCCAAAAGATAGCCAAAATGAGGTGGAAACAGCAAAGATAATCGTGGTAATACCAAAGCCAATAACACCAGCAAACATCGCTTTACCAATTTTTTCCTCAATCGGGCGACGGGCTAAATACAGGGCAATCGCCAATGCACCAATCGCAGGTGCAGCGCGGAGCAGACCTAAACCCAATGTACCTGTATGCAAAATGGTGTCGGCATAAATAGGCAGTAAAGCCGTTGCCCCGCCTAACAAGACCGAAAATAAATCTAAGGAAATTGCCCCTAAAATAACAGGTCGATGTCGAATAAAGTTGATACCTGCTAACAGTGTTTTACGGGTCACAGGTTCACGCACACGCGTATCTGGCGGTAATTGAATACGAAACATTGACAAGGCCGCGAGTAAAAAGAAAAGTGCGCTACTGGCATATACTGTTTCTGAGCCACCCCAAAACAACAAACCACCTAAAGCGGGTCCTGCAATGGTAGCAAATTGGCGTGAGGCAGAACTTAAAGAAACCGCTTTGGGCAATAAGGGTAGGGGAATTAACGTAGGTAACATCGCTTGCATCGCAGGCCCTTGAAAGGCTCGGACTGTACCAACGGCAAAGGCGCAAGCAAAAATCCATTCACTTGTCAGTTGTTGGGTATAACTACCAATCGCCAATATTAACGACAAAATAAACTCTAAACTTTGAGTGGTTAACACAATACGTCGTCGGTTATATCTATCAGCAACTTGTCCCACCACCAGCATCAGTAACAGTTGCGGCATAAATAGCACAAGGCCAATATAACCCAAACTCAATGCACTATGGGTGAGGGCGTAAATGTGCCAACCAAAAGCCATGATTAAAATTTGATTGGCCATAAACGATAATACTTGGCTACGCCAAAACCGTCGGTAAGAAGGAATTTGCCGTAGTTCTACATCCATAAAAAATAGCTTCATCCTGTCACCAAGCGTAATGTTGGTTGAGGCGTGGCGATAGGTGCTTTTGAGCTAGCACCAAAGGTATTTTCTTCATAAGCTTGATACAACGAGGCATAAAAGCCGCCTTTAGTAATAAGGGTGTCATGGTTGCCAAGTTCGACTAATTGACCATTCCGAATAACGGCAATACGATCGGCATCACGAATGGTGGTTAAACGGTGGGCGATAATAATGGCGGTACGACCTTCGCATAACCGTCGTAAGGCTTTTTGAATACGACGTTCGGTTTGTACGTCAACAGCAGAGGTTGCTTCATCTAAAACCAAAATCGCAGGGTCAGCAACATAAGCACGCACTAAACACACTAACTGTCGTTGACCATGACTGAGATGTGAGCCTAAAGCACCAACATCGGTATTATAGGCATGAGGCAAGCTTTCTAGCACTTCATCTGCGCCTAATTTCCGTGCGGCAGCAATGAGTTGTTCGTCACTGGCGTTGGGCGCGGCTAGACGTAAATTGTCTAAAATCGTACCGCTAAATAATACGTTATCTTGTAAAACGACACCCACGTGTTGACGTAGGTTACTTTGCGCTAAATCTCGCACATCATGACCATCTATCGTTACTGCGCCTTCGTTGACTTCATAAAAACGGGTTAATAATTGCACTAAGGTACTTTTGCCATGACCAGTAGGGCCAACAATGGCTAATACTTGTCCTGCGGGAATGTGTAAGTCTAAGTTATCAATCACAGGTTTGAGGGCTTTGGCATCATAGGCAAAACGTACTTGTTGAAAAGCCACATCACCTTTTACTTGCTCTAAATGTTTGACTTGCTCGCGGTCTTGGACTTCGGGTTGGGTGTCGAGTAATAAAAAAATACGTTGTGCGCATGCTGTACCGTTGGCATAACGCTCAAATAAATCGCTTAATTCTTGTAAGGGCGCAAGAAAAATAAAGACATAAAATAAACTTGCAGCAACTTGGCCAATGGTAATTTCACCTAAGGCAATGCCACGTGCACCAACGACTAATAAAACCGCCATACCTGTTGTTGTTAACACGGCGGCAAGTTAATACTTGAAAAATAACGCCTTATTAAGCAACTCATTACCGCAAAATAAGGCGTTTATCTTCCAACATCCGATAACTATTAATAATCCTCAAAACTCTCGATAACAAGCATATACTCCGTAATAATCACCTATGTTTAGTAAGGAATTGGGTTAGTGCCAGTTCGTATCACGCCATCGTTAAATTCATAACAGACAGGCTAAGATTATGGAATTCAAAGATTATTATGCCGTGCTTGGTGTCGAGCCAACAGCAGATGACAAAACGATTAAAACAGCCTATCGAAAACAGGCGAGACTATATCATCCTGATGTCAGTAAACATCCTGACGCCGAAAACAAGTTCAAAGAAGTTGCTGAGGCTTATGAGGTGTTACACAAGCCAGATAAAAGAGCTGAATATGATGAACTGTGTGAGGCGCGTCGCCAAGAGCAACTTTTTCGACAATCACGAGGTAATGGATTCGAGGGCACTCAACAATCGAATCAAGATTTTTCTGACTTTTTTAGTTCTATTTTTGGTCAAGGTGCAGGTGGCTATCAATCCCAACGTACCGACCATTTTGCGCAAAAAGGCCGTGATGTCGAAATAGAATTACCTATTTTTCTCGAAGAAACGTTGACTGATACGCTCAAACCCATTGAGTACTTATTACCTTTTTATGACGAACAAGGTCATGTTCAAGACCTGAAAAAAACACTCAAAGTCAAAATTTTGGCGGGTGTTAGTGACGGTGAGCGAATTCGGGTGAAAGGGCAGGGAGCGTCAGGAATAGGCAATGCAGCCAGTGGTGATTTGTACCTGCACATTCGATTAGTACCGCATCCTTTATTTGATGTAGAAGGCCATAACTTGATTATTACTGTACCTCTTGCACCGTGGGAAGCGGCGTTAGGACAGAAAATTACCGTGCCAACACTGACAGGGAAAATCCAAATGACCATTCAACCCAATAGCCAGTCGGGTCAACGTTTGCGTATCAAGGGTAAGGGTTTAATTGGTAAAAATGGCGTTGGTGATTTGTTTGCGGTGCTGAAAGTGGTCATGCCAAGCCATATCGATGATGCCGCCAAAAAATTATGGTCAGAATTGGCAGAAAATGCCAACTTTGATCCACGCGCTGAGTGGAGTAAATAATCATGACTTCATTATCTATGCTAAACATCAGCTTTGCTGATTTGTGTCAGTCTGTCAGCATCAATGAAGAGTTGATGATTGAGTTAGTTGAATATGGCATTGTTACGCCCGTGACAGGTGAGCAGCAAGAGGAATGGCTGTTTAATGTCACGGCGGTAAGCGTCGCTAACAAAGCCAAACGTATTCATCAAGACTTGGTGATCGACTGGGCGGACATTCCGTTAGTTTTAAGCCTTCTTGAAGAAATTGAAGCGTTAAAAAACGAAAATCATCACTTACGTCAACGGCTTAACCGTTTTTTAGTGGACGGCTGCTGAAATACTATAGGCATGTAGGGGTGATGTTTAAATCATCGCCCCTATGCGATTTATACGGCTAAATCCAACACCCGCCCTTGAGTTTGCAAGGTAAACAACTTGGCATATAAACCATTCGCTTGTACCGCTAAATCAGCATGACGACCACGCTCAAGGATAACGCCATGACGCAAGACCAAAATCAAATCCGCATTCATTACCGTACTTAAACGATGGGCAATAATCACCGAGCTACGGCCAGTCACTAATTTTTCTAAACCTTGTTGTACTAAATGCTCAGACTCAGAATCGAGTGCGCTGGTGGCTTCGTCTAAAATAATCAGTTGCGGGTCTTTAAGAATCGCACGAGCAATTGCAACCCGTTGTTTTTCTCCGCCAGAAAGTTTAATACCACGCTCACCCACCATCGTATTGTATTGGTCGTCTAAGCGTTGAATAAACTCATCTGCATGGGCTGCTTTTGCCGCAGCGCGGACTTCTTCGGTGCTGGCACTTGGGCGAGCAAAAGCAATATTTTCGCCAATACTATCGTTAAATAACGCCACATCTTGCAACACTACGCCCATCAACGCACGGACACTGCGTTGCTGATAATCCCGCAAATCAATACCGTTAATTAAAATACGGCCTTCAGTGACATCATAAAAACGCATGAGCAATTTGACGACAGTCGTTTTGCCACTACCACTGGTGCCGACTAAAGCTAAGGTCTTGCCTACTTCTAAATGGAAGGAGATATTGCGTAAGGCAAATTCATCTTTATTCGGATAACGGAAACTGACGTTATCAAAAGTAATGGTTTCAAACTGTGTTAACGGAATAGCATTGGCTTTGTCAGCGTGTTCACCTTCAACATCCAATAGCTCAACTAAGCGTTCAGCCGTACTTTCAATATCACTGGCTTGATTAATTTGCCGAGCAATAGGACTAATGGTGTTAATCAAATTCTGCGTCAACGTGAGCACTAATAAAATATCGCCTGTCGTGAATCGTCCTTGTAATGCGCCGTGTGCGGTTAATGACACTGCTGCAAACACACCAACCGTATTAACAATATTCAGTGCTTGCTCAGAACGCCATTCGGTTTTGTGTAAATTACCGCGCTGAATTAACCATTCGGCTTGAGTATCGTCATAACGTTGTTTAACCGCAGGTTCACCACCAAAACTACGGACAGTGGCAATATTACCGACCATTTCTGCGAGTAACCCCGTCATTCGTCCTGCTAAGGTTTGCCAACCACGTCTAAAGGGTTTGGTTAAACCCACGGTTCGATAAGAAATAAAGAAATTTAATGCTAAAACCGCCAGCATAATTACGCCAATCACAGGGGCTTTAATCAGCAACACGGTGATTATAAACAACATTTGAATGATGCTTGCGAGCGTTCCATCGGTGAGAGAGGATAACCACATGGTAATAGTGGTAATCGTGCCGAAGCGATCCATAATCTCGCCAACACGCGTTTTTTCAAAATAATCAATCGACTTTTGTGTCATGTTTTCAAAGACACGCTGCCTAAAGGTGCTGACGGTATGCAGCCACAAATCGTCCGCTTGTTTGTTCTGTAAAGCACCAAAAACGACAACACCAATGCGTAAGGCAAAAAAGGTGATTAACAAGACAGTCACTGTCCATGTCGCTTGTTCATGAGTGATTGTTCCTGACAACATCCGCGCAATGGCATCAACAATGCCTTTATACAAAAAGGGTGTTGCTGTACCAATAAAACCAAGCACTGTGCCAACAATAATGACACCAACAACTCGACCGCGATACTCAGGAATAAACTGAATCGTTCGCCAAAGATTTTTCATGAAATGAGCTCAAGCAGAATAAAAAACAGTCCATCATTAGAAAATAAAGGACTTTCCCTGATATTAGGTAAAAAGGGGCGTAACTAAAATCAATTAGCATCAATCATGCCAATTACATTGAGCGTATTGCACCGAGCGAAGCACCTGTGTTGATTATTGGTGAAACAGGCACTGGCAAAGAATTAGTCGCAAGACATATTCATCATCTCAGTGGTCGTAAAGGGCCATTTTTGGCGGTGAACTGTGGCGCGATTAGTGATCAACTAGCCGAAAGCGAATTATTTGGCCACGAAGCAGGTTCTTTTACAGGAGCAGTTGGCCGTAGGGAAGGTTGGTTTGAAGCTGCTAATGAAGGCACATTGTTTTTAGATGAAATTGGTGATTTACCACTGCCTTTACAAGTAAAACTGTTACGCGTATTACAAGAGCGCGAAGTTGTGCGTATAGGCTCACGTAAGCCTATACCTGTCAATGTGCGTTTAGTCGCAGCTACTAACGTTGATTTAGACCAAGCAGTGATTGCAGGGCATTTTCGCCGTGACTTGTTATATCGTATTAATATTACCCAAGCCTTGCTCCCACCACTGCGCGAACGAAATGGCGATGTTTTGCCATTGGCAGAGTATTTCCTTAAAACCTATAGTCTGCGTATGGGTTATAAGCAACCGACTCTCACTGCTGACGCGATTAAAGCTTTAGTTGCTTACGCGTGGCCAGGCAATATTCGTGAATTAGAAAACGTGATTCATTTTGCTTTGCTCGTAGCAGGTGGAGATGAAATTAAGCCCGAACATTTAAAAGTCACAGGCGGTTGGGGCACAACAGGTCATCATGCACATAGTTGGGTGAGTCCAAGTAATACAGGACAAACGACTGGTGATCCGTTAACGGTCATTGGTGAGCAATTAAAGCAACTTTTTGCTAAACCCAGTGATTCCCAGTTTGAAGAGTTAGAAGGTTTAATTGTCACAGAAGCCTTTAATTACTGTCAGCAAAATCAGGTACACGCTTCGACCTTGCTTGGTATTACCCGTAATGTCATGCGTACTTTGTTGAAACGTCATGGTTTATTACATGATTCGGTGTATGTTCGTGGTAGTTCTGAACAAGAATGGGGAATATCTGCTGATGCGAGACAGTAGTATAGTTTGATGCTTATTGATGTGCTGATTTATTAGCAGCTAAGGTGAATAAGTGTTGTCAAAACAACACAATGCTCTGTTTTTATAGTGATTTTTATGGCTAAAGCCATCTAAAAGACTGGCACGGAATTTGCCATTCGCCATGTGCTAGACATCCGTGATTACGGTAAATTTGCGGATGTTTTGACCACTCACTAAGGAGCATCATCATGAGTCAATCCCCTACATTAGATACCCTGTGGTATACCCGTTGCCCAGTTCCTACAGGTTTAGGTATTGCCGTACAAAAAGGCTGGTTAGAAGAAAGTTTTCAGTCGCAATGTACCAATATTCAATCGTTACGTGAATCAAACGACCAAGCGGTGCGTGAGTCGCACTTTGATCATACCCTTGAAAATTCTGTGCGTCATGGCGGTAACATTCCTGCTATTTGGGCGCGTTCTGTTGGTCGTGAAACCCGTGTTATTGGTTTGTCTTGGGCAGATGAAGTGCAACTGATTTTAAGCTTGCCAGAGTCAGACATTAAAACGCCTAAAGACTTAAAAGGCCGTAAATTTGGTTTGCCAAAATGGGAAAACGTGCAAATTGATTTTAGTCGCGCTCAAGCCATTCGTGGTTTAGAAAACGCCTTAAAGTTAGAAGGCTTACAGGTTTCCGACGTTGAATTAGTTGATTTTGTCATTGGTGGCACACATAGCGACCAACCCGCACAACAAGCGAATGGTACATTACTATTTAGCGGTGCGACGCGTCGTGGTGGTCGTAATGCCGAACTGTTGGCCTTATTACGTGGTGAAGTTGATGCTATTTTCTTAAAAGGGGCGAGTGCTGCTCACGTTGCTCATCAATTTGGTTTACATACCGTGATTGATGTTGGCTCACATCCCGATCCATTAATTCGTGCAAATAACGGTACACCTCGCACATTAACGGTTGACTTAAACTTACTGGATAATCATTTTGATTCTGCTGTACGTATTGTTGATCAAGTTGTACGTGCGGAAGAGTGGGCATGGGCGCATCCAGATGAAACCCGTCGCTTTTTAGCCAAAGAAACCAATAGCAGTGAATATTGGGTAACTCAAGCGTATGGTGCAGATGCCCATTTACGTTTAAAAACCGATTTGGCAGAGCAGTCTATTGTTGCGTTGCAAGATTTTACCGACTTTTTGCACCGTTGGCAGTTTATTCCCAATGCGGTTGATGTCCGTAGCTGGATTGATGCTCGTCCATTGCAAGCGGTATTGGCGGAGAAGGTGAAAGCAGCTTAGGCTCTTTAAAATATATCCATGCGTAAGCTGGGCATTTGCCTAGCTTACATAGTTTTTAGATGGACAGTTTTCCTAGAAAAACCTCAAATTTATGCAACATACCTTCTCGTTCTGACCAAGCTCTTACATATTCAATATCAAATGGATGTGCTAACGCGACCCAAACGGCTTGTTGTAAGGATTGTTGGTCATGCCAATGATAATAAGCACTTAATCTGTCGCAAATACAATCTTGAGGTGTGAGCAGGGTGACTACGCCTGTTTCAGTGATTACCTCATTCAGTTCACGTACAGGTGAATCGCCAATCGCTAGTGGCCCTAACGGGAATTCTAAAAAATAATGAGCTTCGGGGTGAACAAAATAACGATTGTGCTCCGCAAAGCCAATCTCATGCAGAGCTGTTTTTAATAAGCTGCGTTTATTATGATAACGCTCAACAAAGTCTAAATCTTTCGTTTGATATTTATTGTCGCTATAAATTGAAACACAACTGCCACCGACCAAAACAACGGGAATTTGATGGCTTTTAAGATGTGTTGCGACATAAGCGGCCAACTCTTGCAAGCTCATTTCGGCAATAGCTTTTATCATGCCAATGGCTTTCCTTGACGACGAGGCCGCCGTCTATCCATTAACAACGCTTCTTGCTCTTCTGGTGGATAATAAGTTAAGGTTTTCTCAAGTAACGCTTTGATTTCTTTGATAAAGGGATAGCGTGGATTAAGCGCATAAACAAGAGTGCGTCCTTGAGGCTCACAATAAACAATATTGGCGACTTCGAGTGCTTCTAATTGTTTTTGAATTGGGGTAAGTCCCGTATCAAAGGTACGAGCAATTTCGCGAGCATAGCCTTTTTCACGCGCGTAAAGATACATGAGTACCCGCTCTTTACTGGCACTGCCTAAAATAGCTTCTAGCATTCTCTAACCCCCATTTATCATAAATTGATTTACTATTAGGTTTATATGAACTATATAGTAAATCAAATGATTTATAAATGGGCTTAAGCTGAACACTTTCCAACACTATTACTTATGATGATGTTTTAACCAACAAATTCTGCTTAAAAAACGCTACTGTCCGCGACCACGCTAATTCTGCCGCCGCTTTGTCATAACGAGCTTCTGAGGTGTCATTATTAAACGCATGATTAACACCGTCATAAATATTCAATGAGTAGTTTTTATTGGCTTTTTTCAAGGCTTCTTCAAACGCAGGAATCCCTTGATTAATACGTGTATCTAAACCGCCATAATGCAAAAGAAGTGGAGCAGTGATGTTAGTCACGTCTTCGCTCTTAGGTTGACGGCCATAATAAACCACACCAGCCGCTAAACTGGTGCTATGTACTGCTAAATCACCTACTGCGCCGCCGCCCCAACAAAAGCCGACTGCACCCACTTTGCCATTGCTATGTGCGTGTTGTTGTAAAAAAACAATCGCATCATCTAATTGTTGTAGCGTTTGTGTGCTTTCTAGCTTGCCAATCAACGCCCGTGCGGCATCTTCATCAATAGGTGTGCCACCTAATGGCGATAATAAATCTGGGGCTAAGACTAAAAAGCCTTCTAAGGCTAAACGGCGGGCAACATCTTCAATATGAGCATTTAAACCACGATTTTCGTGAGTGACAATCACCGCAGGTAATTTAGACGCTTTTTTAGGATAGGCCAGATAAGATTTGGTGTCGCCAAGCTTGCCTTTAACATTTAGATACTGAGTGTCTAAACGGGCATCATCAATAGCAATAATCGCTGCTTGTGCTTGATTAGCCGCCAACAATGGAATCAATCCGACAGCAACCGCAGCACTGCCGACCAAGTCTGTGAGGCGTTGTAGAAATACCCGTCGATCAAGTGGCTTATGTGTGTATTCGTCATATAAATTGATAATTTCTTGATTCAACATAGTATTTTATCGCTCTTGATATTATGTAGGGGCGATTCATGAATCGCCCCTACAGTTGGGGTTATGGGAGATTAAAACGCATGTCCCCATTGCCCTGTAAATGCTATTTCATTTAGAGAACGACGGCTTCGTGCCGCCTGTTCTTTAGCACGCAAATCATCACGCAATAATGCCTCATCCCCCTGATAACCGACAGCAATCAATGCTTGGACAACAATATCGTCAGGAATAGCAAATTCACGCTGTAGTTCACTACGATTAAAACCACCTAATTGATGAGCGTGAAGTCCTAAAGCCTGTGCTTGTAACACTAAGCTAAACGCGGCTGCGCCCGTATCATAAGCGGCAGCACCATTTTCTTGGCCATCAACACCCCGACGATCTGCAAAAACGCCAATGAGTACAGGTACATTAGCGACCCATGCTTTATTGCTACTACTTAGCGTCGCGTAAACTTTGTCAAAAGTATCTGCGTTATCGTCACGATTCCAAACGATAAAACGCCAAGGTTGCAAGTTATAAGAGGAGGGTGCCCAACGAGCAGCCTCTAATAAGGCATGAATTTGGTCTTGGCTGACAGCGTGGCTATTAAATGCGCGTGGACTCCAACGCTCCGCAATTAACTCATGCACAGGAACAGCAGTAACGGCTGATTTAGTAATAGTCATGATTCAATCTCTCTAACTAGCATTTACGGTAATGACGGACAAACGCTCAATACCAGCCCGTTCAATCACTGCCATAATTTTAGCCACCGAACCATAAGCCACCGCTTCATCGGCATTTAAATTAAGCTTTAAATTAGGATCAGCTTTTTTTAACGCTAATAACTCTTGTTCAAACGAGGCGATTTGCACTTCATCTTTATCCAAATACACCTTGCCTTGTGCATCAATGGTGACCGTGACAGGCTTTTTCTGGATAGAAGCGGCTGTGGGTGCAGTCTTGGGTAAATTCACTTTAATCGAATTGGTCATCATGGGTGCGGTGATGATAAACACCACCAGCAGTACTAACATGACATCGACCAAAGGTGTGATGTTGATTTCACTCATGACTTCATCATGGCTTTCGCCTGTAGAAATAGCCATTATGCGAATACCTCTTTTTTGCTCTCAGTTGACGCAGGAATTGGGTTTTTCGCAGGTGCATTTGCTTTTAAACGGAAACCTGTTTTTTGCGCCAAACTGACAAAATCGGTAGCAAAATCATCTAAATCCGCGCCTGTCAGTTTTAAGCGACGAATAAAAAAGTTATAGGCCAAGACCGAAGGGACGGCAACAGCAATACCAATGCCTGTTGCAATGAGTGCTTCACCAATCGGCCCTGCAACCACTTCAATACTGGCGGAAGAGTTGCTAGAAATAGCACTGAGTGCGTGAATAATGCCAAATACTGTACCAAATAGACCAACAAATGGCGCAGTACTACCAATAGACGCTAACACCGCTAAACCACTTTCTAAAGAACGACGTTCACGCTGAATTTGTTGACGCAAATGACGTTCTAACAAATCTTGTCGATCCCAATTATGTTCGAGATTATGGACGGTGCTGTTGTCAGTACTGCGTAAGGTTTCAAAACCAACATTCGCCAAACGTGCTGCTGAACCAAGTTTGTTTTCTAAGGATGCGGCAGCATTTAAATCGGCGGCACTCCAAAAATCTTGAGTAAACTGACGATTTTGCCGTGATAAACGAAAGTTTTGAATTCCCTTCACCACAATTAACGTCCAAGTAGCCACGGAAAAAGCAATTAACAACCAAAGCGAGCCTTGGACAATAAAGGTATAAGAAGCAGACATAATAAGACTCGCTGATATTAACTAGAAATTTTGAAATCAATAGGCACGTCAACCCAACCATCGATAGCGGTTTGACCCCGTTTCGCAGGTGCAAAAGACCAACGTTGTACGGCTTCTAACGCAGACTGATCGAGCATTTTTCGGCCACTAGAACGCTTAACTTGTACGGTGCTGGGTTTACCGTTCGGTAATACATGCACCTTGAGAATCACTTGTCCTTCCCAACCTTGTTCTTGGGCAAACTCAGGATAAACAGGCGGTGGATTATGCAAATAACCTGCTTTTGCGCTGGCTTGAATAATCGGCTCTACAGGTTCTGGCGGCAGCGCAACAGGTGTTGGCTCGGGCGAAGGCGGTGCTTGTACTGCAGGTATTGTGCTGGCAACAGGCTCATTCACCACAGGGCTAGGCGGTGGTGGGTCTGGCAACTTGACCGCAGGCAATGGCGGTTCTTTCGGCTTGACTTGAGGCGGAGGTGGCTCTTTCTTTTGTGGGAGCGGCTTTGGCGGCTCAATAATTGGCTTATACAGCTCCACCGTAATAGGAGGCGCATCTTCAACAATCGTTTTTACATTCGGATGCGTATGGTAATACCATGCGCCAGCAATATGCGCGGCTAAAATAGTGACGGCAATAACCAGGGGAAAAGTGCGACGTGTATTTGCAAATACATGAGCGTTTGACGGTACAGCTAATGGCACTAAATCGACAGGTGCAATCACAATCTGTTGATTAGCCGTGCTTAAACGATGTGTCGGGTAACGACGTGGCGGAAATAATTCGTCAGAATAAGCTAAGGTACTCATGCCAATAACTCCTTAACGCTTAGGCTTTGATGAAGCGTTGTCATATAGAGCGAGTTTTTAAACCGATTTATCATCTCAAAATCCTCAAGCCGTTGTTTCAACAAGGGCGCATTACGTTTTTCTGACTTCTGCAGAATCTGTGCCAAGCTGAAAAATTAGCAGTAAAAATTTTCAAGCTGTTGAAATATATGAATTTAATTCTTGTGTTTTGCGTTTATGAAATTGGAATATAGAGGGATTTAATAGAGGCTGTTGAGATTCAAACAGTGATTTTGCTGTCATATCAGCAGTTTGTTTAGCCATATTTCTCTTAACGCATAATGAATAATTTATATGTTGCGTAGTCAACAGAACTGATGATGTTTACTGTCTGAAAAGCAGCAGTTTAATCGTATAAATAGGCTAAATAGCCTTAATTTTGGCTGGCACGTATATTGCTCTGTGGTGTTTTTAGCATTGAATTGAGTGGAGTATTGATATGAGTATCGTCGGTGTTTCTGGAGGCTTGAGTTCGCCATCGCGTACTTATGGTTTAGTACAAGCGATTATTAATGAGTTGAATGATGTATCACCTCAACAGGGAACACTGATTGATTTTGCTAGCGTTGCCACCGCTTTTGGCAGTGTACTCAGTCGTGAGCAGTTAAATTTTGAGCAAGAAGCCTTATTACAACGTATCGAAGCAGCGGATATTTTAGTCGTTGCTGTTCCTGTCTATCGTGCCGCTTACCCAGGTTTATTTAAACATTTATTTGATTTAGTTGAACGTGACGCCCTAGAGCGAAAAGTCGTTATTTTGGCGGCTAATGGTGGTAGTGCGCATCACGCCCTCATCATTGAAAGTCATTTACGACCACTGTTTAGTAGCTTGGGTGCGTATACCGTACCGACAGGTATTTATAGCCAAACATCAGACTTTGTGAACTACCAACTGACCAGTCAGTCTGTACTGGAGCGTGTATGCGAAGCGGTGGATGAAGCCATACAATTACGTTCGCGCTTATTTCATTCTGTTGAGCATAAAGGACTGGTGAGTGAGAAATATGCGGCTTAACTTTTTTAGGGGCTACTATTTAAATTGTAGCCTAAATTACAGTTCAAGAGAAAACTGAGTTAAGTAGCCGAAGTACATTATTCGAAAAGATGGAGTGTCTTGGCGTTATTTTGGTTCGCTAAGGTTATGCGATTCGTGAGTCATATACAGAAATTCGTGTCATTCGATAACTGAAAAATGCTCTAAATTTAGGGAGGAGTTGGCGTGATAATTGTTAATTATTACAGATATTTATCATAACAATGATTTTACGTAGTTTTTGTTTTGATACTACCTTAGATTGTTAAAACCTAACTTTCGCTTCAATGGCGACAATTACCCAGCAGATTGTGGTGTTATTTTTGATGGTTTTGAGGTGGCCTCAGTTTTTAATTTTGTTGTTAGGTAGTTGCGCGTTATGCTGGTTGATAGGTATATGTCATGTGCAAGCAAGAAATTAAAAATGCCTTAGTTAATGGCTTGCACTTTTTAACCGATATTTCATATGTGTTTTCTGAGTTCAGCGTGAGTGAGTCTCAAGCATCTGGTAAGTTTTACTCAGTGACATACACATCAACGACTTATAGAAGAAAGGTAAATACAACTTTTTTACCAAAAAGCGCGTCAATTCGATGCAGTCTCATAAATATTGAAGATGATTTCTGCTTTACTGATATTTCAAATGTAGAGGCAATGACTGTCATTTCTCGTCGCACAGATGCAGGTTGTATTTTTTTTTTAGATTATCGTCGCGCCATTGAGCTAGGGTTGATGTTTTTAATTCTGTCAGTTGTTCGTCAATAAAAGGCATTGTCGTGATAAACTGTAGATTCTCACCGATCTAAGCCACCCATTCTCACGACATTGAGCCACTTAAAGTTGGTCTTGGTCACAGACATAACCAAGACCAACATATTTAGACTTTCATTTTTCTCATAGACTCACCTTTTAATGGTAAACGATGTGAAGTGTGGATTAAGCGATCCAATATTGCATCCGCCAGTGTGGGGTCACCAATGTATTGATGCCACGCATCAACGGGTAATTGAGATGTAATGATGGTTGAAGAACAGCCAACACGATCGTCAATAATTTCTAATAAATCACTGCGTGCTAAAGCATTCAGAGGAGCCAACCCCCAATCGTCTAAAATTAGTAAATCCGCTTTTGCTAATTGAAGTCTCAGCTTAGGAAGACTGCCATCCGCATGCGCCACTTCCAAACCTTCGAGTAAGCGTGGAGTGCGACGATATAACACATGTAAACCTTTACGCGCCGCTTGATTGCCAAATGCACAACCCAGCCATGTTTTGCCACAACCTGTCGCCCCTGTAATCAACATGTTTTGATGGTGACGTATCCACTCGCAAGTCATTAGTCCTGAAATCAAGCTGCGATCTAAACCGCGACGGCTGCCATAATCTACATCTTCAATACACGCTGACGAAAACTTCATCTTCGCTACTTTAAGTAAACGTTCTAAGCGTCGATTTTCTCGATAACAAATTTCTTCATCGACCAACATACCCACACGCTCATCAAATGACAGGGCTAGTAAATTTGGCATGGTTGCTTGCCGTTCTAAGGAGACTGCCATTCCTGTCAATTTTAACTGTTTTAATTGTGAAATCGTTTGTTGTATCAGCATGAACCTGCTCCTGTGTAATAGTCACTCCCTCTGACGTTGTTGTGCTCAATCGGTAGAGCGACATCCGTTTTCATGACCAGTGGTTGTTTATCAAGATTGGTTTTGAGAATGGATGAGATACTCGTATAACTTCGACTATTGATATAAATCGCCCGTTGACAAGTCGCTTCTAAATGTTCTTCACTGTAACTCCGTGTCAACCGCTGCAAACCAAGACAACTACGATAACCCGCTTCGGGGTGGGGACGAGACTCCAGTTGATGACTAAAAACAGCAAACGTTGATTGACCAACACGCAACGCCCATTGCAGTAAATGCTCCGACGATTGTGCTGCATAATGTAGATGCGTTTTTTGCATATGACTCGTGAGCGTGACATGACCTGAGTTTTGATACTTGCGTTCATGTGTCGCCACACGACCGCCATTGTGGAAAAACTCAATGACCGATTGTGTTAAACGCGCTTCAACTTTTTCCTTCGCTAAGCGATAAGGTACAGAGTAAGCGTAACCATCCACAACAGCATGATAATCAGAACCCACGCGTAATCCTGTTCGCCATTCCGCTAGTTCAAAGGGTGCAGAGGGCAGAGGACGCATTGCAGGTAAATCAATCTCCACAAATTGAGAATGACGACTGGCAGCAATACGTTTGAGTTGTCGATGATTCAAATCAGTGACCAATGGTTTGATTGCCTCATTCAACTCGTGCAAACTATAAAAGCGATGATTACGCAGCCGCGCTAAAATCCAGCGTTGAGCCACTTGCACGCCTTTTTCGACCGCCGCTTTATCTTTTGGCTTATATTTTCGTGCAGGCACAACGGCAACGTTATAGTGCATGGCCGTTGGGTTAATCACAGGATCGTACTGACACGCTTTTGTCACCGCTGATTTCAAATTGTCGGGGACTAAAATGCGCGGCAACGCACCAAAGAAAGCAAACATCCGCACATGAGATCCCACCCAATCCTGTAAGTTCTGTGAAGCCGTTGCTTCGACATAACTGTAATTAGAGCCGCCGAGCACCCCGACAAAAATTTGAGCCGTTGTTGTCTCGCCCGACAGTTGATCTAAAATAGGCACAGTCATACCCGAATAATCGACAAAGAGTTTTTCGCCAGCTTTGTGGATTTGCCTCATGCTTAGACCCAATAAACGACGATAGGCACGATAACGCCGAGTAAATGCCGATAAGACAGTCCTTCGGGATTTGCAGCTTTATATTCGTGCCACAACAATAATAGCGTGACACCTTTTCGCTTCATTTCGTCATGAATGTACAACCAGTTAGGTGCGTTTTTAACTTCCTGTTCGGCCATCTTAACTTGTTTTGGGTGAAGTATTTTTCGTAGAGCATCGTCCGAAAGTGCGTCAATGTCTGTCCAGCTTAGTTGATTTTCTTGAATGGTTTTGAAGTAACGGTTAGTCGTAGTTCGTGCCACACCCGATAAAATACTGGCTTGACGATTACTGAGCTGTAAAGACAGTATTAAACGTAATACTTCGCGTATGTTACGCATGAGTTATCCTCGCATTAAAACGATAAATGCCTAACATCAATCATGTTAAATCATGAATGACAGTGGCGAGATTGAAATGACGTGCAGATAAAAGCGAATGCGATGCCTCGCTGTCACGATTGACAGCAGGGGAGACACAGCACAAAATGCGAGGGTCTAGCGGAACGCAAGACACCCTCGCCAACGGCTCATGTTTGTCCGAACATGGGTCGTTGCACTTTTCACGTCGCTATTAGCGAGATAGGATTGACGATGAATCAATCCCTCAAATAATGACTTTTGTCATAAGACTTCCCCCTATAATCTAAAATTGATTGACCTAAAAATAACAAACCACCTCATCACGTCATGCCTGTGATGGATTAATCACGGACAAGCGCAATGTAGCTAACCATTGAGCAATATCACGCGCCAAGGCAAATTTTCCTTTACGATGAGCAATCGCAAAAATGGGAACTGGTAAGGTTCCTCGACAATGCGCTTGCCGAAAAGCGGCTAAAGTCGGGTAACCCAACACAGACATCAACTGTTTACCCCCAATCAACGCGCCATATTTTCGTTCAAGATCAACAACCAGTATTGCTTCTAATACAGCAATTTCAGTCATATTGGGCTGGCGATCTTTGAGGTGCGTAGTCATAAATCTCTCGTCACGATGTGTTTTATACAGTCACTCATTGTGACCATCTGTTATAAAAATGGCTACGCCGCGTATAATCAGGTAATTTTACGACTCTACAGAGAAAACAACCGTGACGACAATTTCAATAAACGCCCCTCGTCGAGGTCGCCCTAAAAAATCACCGATTGCGATGCTAAAAACGCAAGTATGGTTTCAAGCGGTATCATTGATTTCGGGTAAAAGTGCTTATCAGTTAGAAAAGTATTTTCATCCTGAACAAGTGCGTCGAGGGGAATCTTGGGTGATTAGACCTAGACGCTGGGATCGTTATCGCAACGGCGTGATGGAGCCAAAAGATGTAATGGGTGGGCTAATAGATCAAGTCGAAGCCGTAGCACCTAGCTCTGCGTATTGGTTTAGAATGCCATTGTGGAAAGCGATTGAGACAATACCCCTCAGTCAAGAGCAGATTGATGCCCAATTGATGTCACTTGAAGCGGAGGTAATGACTGTCTTATTTATGCCCAAAACTGAATTTGGCCAAGCACGTCACCCCTTTGGTGATAAAGAGTCACAGCAATTGATTGAAATAGGGAGTTTTGATGCGCTGGCTGCCGCTATTTTATTGGTGCGTGAATCAGAAACTTTAAGGTCAGCGGAGTTAAGAACTCTAGTGTTAGCAACCTATCGCGCATTACAACAGTCTATTGCGGAATGTCCGCCATTACAGACCCTCCATGGAAAATTATTTAATTATTTGGATAGTGCCTTTCCTGAGGAGTTATTTGTTCATAAAAATAAACGGATGGATGTGGTGGTTTTTACGAAGGGATATTGGCAAGTCGATTGGCCGAAAAATGATGACATAGCCCCTCTAAACGAAGTGACAAAAAAGACGTTAACGGTTAAAGAATCACCCCATGTACCGACGTAAATATTTACATTTTGACGTTGTTTTAGGTGGCAAATCCACTGCATGAGTTGTTAGTGTTTGTATTGGTTTTTGTTGGACAATATTTATATAATCCCACCCCCTACAAAAAATGTTTGCCATACAACAAATTAAGTCTATTAACTCTTAAAGAGTTGATGTTGTAAAAATTCAACCTATTGAAAAATATATCTTTTAATAATTGGCACATATTGTGCTTTAGTAAAAGCGTTTAAACGCGAGTAAAAGGATAAAAAAATGCGTTATTTAGCTGCTTTGGTCATGTCACTTGTGTCTTTAACGTCATGCAGTATGGATTTTCCATGGACAAACAAAGAGCCAATCCCCTTTGAGCAACCCTTACCCATTAACACGCAGCCTAAACGTTTGGCGTTAGGCTATAGTTTTGCCATAGGCGTTAAAGCAGATGGCACAGTGTGGAGTTGGGGGCGTGGAGGAAGTGGCGTTTTGGGGACGGGTTATATTAATAAAGATACTCCACAACCTATTCCTAATATGACCGATTTTGTGGAAATAGCCGCAGGTAGTAAGCATGTATTGGCTTTGCGTAAGGATGGCACGGTGTGGAGTTGGGGAGATAATAAAAAAGGGCAATTGGGCTATAAAGAAGATGGTGTGCCTTATGGCGATCCAGCAAACTTACAGTATGATCCACAACAGCTGACCCCCAAACAAATACCTAATTTAAAAGACATTGTGAGTATAGCGGCAGGGTATAGTTTTTCCTTGGCGTTGGATAAGCAGGGAAGAGTGTGGGGCTGGGGAAGTGAATCTTATATATTAAAAAATGTCTTTGACAAAACCACACAAAAAGAACCAAAGATTGTATATGAAGATAAAAACATTGCCAAAATAGTGGCTGACCGTTCGGCAGAAACGAGCATCATTTTTAATGATGGGACAGCAATTATTTTCCCCGTGGGTAGGTCGGAAATGTTTGATGATGTTAAAGAAGGTACCCTGTTAAAAGACTACCGTATTTATCGTGTGCCTTTTAATGATGTGGTTGATGTCAGTATGGGAGGTGCAGGAAGTTTGTACGCCTTGTTACGAAAAGATGGCACCGTATGGGCATTAGGCATGAATGCTTTTGGTGCATTAGGGCAATGCGATTATAAGCGTTATAAAGGCTTTGTTAGAGTAAAAAATCTAAGCCGCATCAAAAAAATAAATACCACCATTGCATGGGACGAAGAAGGGTATTTATGGCATTGGGGAGTCAATATTTATGAAAAATTGCTGCTTAAACAACTGGTTGGTAATTATTATAATGGTCATGAACCCTGCCCAATTCGTGGCATTAAAAAATCAGATTTAAACTTTTTTGCTGATGGCTATGTCAATCAAGTCAATCAAGTTATTGGCTTAGACAATGGCGAAGTCCTGTTTTTGGAAGAGCGGCGCAGTAAAAAGGCGTTGCATCCACTCAGCTGGTCTTGGAAATAAACGTCAACTACACACAAGGAAATAAATACCATGAATACAGCAATACAAGCCGCCTTTGACCATGCTTTGTTAACCAATGCCGCGTTTTCGAAACTAGAGGAAGGTGTGGATTTAAAAGCAGCATTGCAAAATAGAACTTTAAGTCCTTATGGCACTTGGTCTGAGTCTTTAGCCACATATTTAGCCTCTCGCTATACTGTGTCAAAAATCAGCCCGATTGGTGATTACTCAGGGTATAACGGCGTATTGTTTAAAGGCATCGCATCAGACAATAGTGAGCATTATGTGCTTATCAATGCGGGTTCACTGCCACTAACTGATCAATATGCGCGGGAAAATGAGGCTGGCCAGCTTACGGCAGACTGGATTCAGGATTTATCAATTACTTTGAGAGGGTGGAGTTATCAGGACAACGAAATGCAGGATTTTTTTAATGAATGCTTATCTATGACGGGAACTAACCCACTCACAGTAGCAGGTTTTTCGTTGGGGGGATATTTATCGCTATTAGGCCAAAATAATAATAATTCTTTGATTGATAAAACGTATACATTTAATGGTTTAGGTTTACATAATTTGTTACCTCTATCAATTCTAAATCAGTTGTTCATAGCATTGGGGTATGAACCTCTGACGATAGCATCTAATGCCCCTGTTGAAAATTATTATACGGCAGAAGGGGCTTCTTTTGCCGCAGCAACAGGCATGTATCTAGGGCAACGACTAGCTGTCAATACCGATGATGAGGGAGGTGCGGCAAACCATGGCATTGATGCCATCATAGACGTATTAGCGGCTTTCAACTTGCTAGGCATGGTGGATAGCAATATCACCTTAAAAGAGTTAAATGCTATTCACGAAGCCATGAGCAAAAATAGTTTAATAGAGAATGATGCACTGGTTAAAGCGTTTGGTACGTTATTAACAAAATCGTTAACTATTTTTAATCAAGATGCTAAAAACAAGGTTAATCAGCTTGATGTAACACAAAACAATAATAATGATATGCATGATGCTATCTATGCCATGGTGGAGCAACTAAAAACCACGCCTCAAGCCTTCAACATAGCTCCTCTCGTGACCTTTAACCAAAATGGCAATGCTCAACTACAAACCTACTCAAACATAAATAGCCTTGCCTACCGTTACGCACTCAAAGAACTCAATCCATTTGTGGTAGAAAGCTTATCGTACAGCAGCTTTAATCAAAATAAAGAATTAGATTTGTATAATGCAGTCACAGGCGAAGGCAGTTTAACCAAAGAGTGGCTGAAAAATAGGCAGTTATCATTAGAAGCGTTAATTGTTGCTAATATTGAAAATGCCGACATTTTTTATCATACAGGGGTAAACAACTACAAGTTTACAGTCGCCGACCCAATTACAGGTGCATATCGCACCATTACGAAGGCTTCCACACGGATACTACAACCAACGCTCAATATATACTTTGGAGCAAACAGCCAGTCCAATGTCATGACAGGCTCACTTAACAATGACAGCATGTTTGGTGGCACAGTAAACGACTCCTTAAACGGACTAGGCGGCAACGACTACTTAGAAGGCGGAAAAGGCTCAGACACTCTAAACGGCGGCTCAGGGAATGACGTATTGTTTGGCATGGCCGACAACGACGAATTACATGGCGGTTTAAATAACGACTACCTCCACGGTGGTACAGGCGAAGACAAACTCTTCGGAGACGAAGGCAACGACATCTTAATTGGCGGTAAAGGCTTACTCAACATTGCCGAAGGTGGAACTGGCAATGACCTCATTTATGCCGACAAACAAACTGCCTATAACGATACCCTTAAAGGTGAGGCAGACAATGACATACTCGAATCGTTTGGCGGCAATGACACCCTTCAAGGCGGTGACAATAATGACATCCTTGATGCAGGTGCAGGTGAAGACACCTTAAAAGGCGAAAACAACAACGACGTATTACTCGGCGGTGCGGGCAACGACATACTTGAAGGCGGTGAAGGGGCAGACTACTTACAAGGTGGTGCAGATAACGATACCTACAACCTTGTCTCCCCGTATGGCGTAGACCTTATCGAAGACAGTGACGGTTCAAACATCCTCAATTTTAATAATATAGCCTTAACCATCACCAGTTATGATGCAGAGAAAAACCTGTGGAACACTACGGGTGAGCACCAAGTACGTAAACTGGTTAATGAAGATGGTACCCGCACGACACTGGCCATTTCTGACGAAGGCGATTTACATAACACCGTCTTTATCAAAGATTTTCAGACAGGTGATTTCGGTTTGAATTTTAGCGAGATTCCTGACTACACCATCTCAACAACTGACGATATTAGCGTAGGTTCCAGCGAAAACAATATCATATTTAATAAGACTTATATCCAAGGCGGTGGTGGCAACGATTTTATATCGGGCACTGTTGGCATCGACAAACTATATGGCGGTGAAGACAACGACTTTCTAAACGGCGATAAAGAAGGAGACTTTATTGATGGCGGTGCGGGTGATGACATCATTTTTGGAGGAGAAGGTCGAGACATTATTTATGGCAGCGCAGGCCATGACCTCATCTTAAGTTCAGCCGTGTTTAATCGCTTCAAATCAGAAGTCGTATCATTGACGGGTCTTGTCGGTCCCGTGACCGATGAATTAACCCACGCCTACCCTGATGTCAATTATTACTTCACCCCAGAATACAGCGAAGCGACTAAAAGTTATACCTATTACGTCGAATATGAAGGCGTCGTGAGTGCCACCCTCTATCCCCAAATCAAGTTTGGCATGATGGTTAACGGTGACAAGAAAGTGATGTCCACGGTAATTACTAACTTAGATGCCAATGAAATAGGTGCTTTAGGCCGAGACTTAGTGCATGGCGGCATCGGCAATGACTTTATCTTGGGTGGAGGCGATGCTGATGTACTCTACGGAGATGATGATGATGACAAACTCTATGGTCGAGGCGGCAGTGACCAGCTTTATGGTGGCAAAAATAACGACGAAGCGTATGGCGGCGAAGGCCGTGACCTCATTGACGGCGGAGAAGGGAATGACAAATTAACAGGAGGCTATGAGTCTGATGTCATTTATGGCGGCACAGGCAATGACACAATTACAGGCGACTTACTCGATTTAGCGGGTACGAATGCCCCACCAGCCTTAGCTGATGAGAGTCGTTTTGAAGGCGATGTGTTGTATGGTGGTGCAAATAATGACCAAATCTTCGGCGGCGGCGGAAGTGATTACCTCTATGGCGATGGCGATGATGACCAACTCGTCGGAGAAAAAGGCGACGATTACCTGTTTGGCGGCACAGGTAAAGACCAGCTATATGGCGATGATACAAATGCTGACTCCAGCACCTTAGGAAATGACTACTTAGATGGCGGCGCAGACGATGATGCGTTACGCGCAGGCGCAGGAAATGACATTCTATTAGGGGGTACAGGCGCAGACATCTTAATGGGTGGCAAAGACAACGATTATTTACAAGGCGGCGATGGTAACGACAAACTGTACGGCGAATCAGAAGACGATATTTTAGAAGGTGGAAAAGGAAACGATTTACTCTATGGCGGAGCAGGCGCAGACACCTATATTTTTAACATTGGCGATGGCCAAGATACCATTACCGAAGAACTATCCGACCTGAAAGCCGCCAACAGCAATAACATCGCCTATTTTAAATTCGATGCCAGTGCCGTCACACAAGTCAGTAAAGTAGGAACTGATTTAGTCATCCGTTATGGCACAGGTGATCAAGTCACGGTGAAGAGTTATTATCAAGTTCACAGCACCTCCAACCATTACGAAGTTGACCCCGCCTTTGAGCAAATAGAAATATCGTCATTTCAATTTGACGACGGCACGGTATGGATAACCTCCGACATCTTTGACATGGCACCACCACCAGCCGTGCTTGACTTACCGCCTGATCCGCTCGCAGGTGTTGCTTATTTTATTGACGCTTTGGTCAGTCGAGAGGATAAAAAGACCGAAGGCCAAACGACGATTACTTACAACCTTGCCGCCGCAGCCACCACAGAAACGGGTTTTACCCTATTTACCCAAGAGCAACTCACCGCCATTGAACACGCCTTAGCTAAGTTTTCAGCATCCCTTAATATTCAGTTTGTGAAATCCACGACAGATGCCCCTGACCTCACCTTCTTTTTAGACGACTTAACCAGCGGAGAGGCAGGAGCCGCCGCAGGTTATGCCAACTCAGGCACAGGTGAAATACATCTTAATTCTGCCATGTTTAAAACAGCAGAGTCGTTTGATGCAGGTCAATACGGCTTTGAAGTATTACTCCACGAGATAGGTCACGCCCTTGGCTTAAAACACCCCTTTGAAGCACCCGTATTGCCCGAAGCCGAAAACAATCAAAACAACACAGTCATGTCCTATAGCAATAACCAACTCAACGACAGCGAGCTAAAATTATTTGATATTGCCGCCTTACAGTATTTATACGGAGTCAACAGCGCAATTAACACAGGCGATAGCCAACACGGTTTTACTGAAAAATACCTAGCAGATGCCGCAGGGATTGATGTCTTTGATGCGAGTGAGCAAACCGCTAATGTCACTGTTGACCTTAATCAAGGCGGTTGGTCTTTTATTGGCGAAAAACAAAGTAGCATTTTAGCCGACGGCCAAACGTTTATCGGTTATGGAACTGAGATAGAAGCCGCCATCACAGGCACAGGCAATGACACCCTGATTGGCAACCACTTAAATAATAGTCTTACTTGCGGAGAAGGTAACGACACCTTAACAGGCGGTTTAGGTAACGATGAACTCATCGGCGGAGCAGGCGCAGATACTTATACGTTTAACGCAGGGGATGGCGTTGACCACCTCATCGACACCAGCAACGACAATACCGTTGTCTTCAACAATATCGCACTCGACACTCTCGGTTATGCTAATGGCTTGTTGTATTACGGAGTTAATGCCGACACGATTGAACTGGATATCAACACTATCGCCACGTGGGCTGTTAACGGTCAAATTTACAGCGCACAAGATTTCCAGGCGGTTTACAGTGGTTTGCAAGTATCTGATAACAGCATCATCTTGGATGAGCAATCGACTAGAGCTTTATTAACAGGCAGTGCTAATGCCGACATCACAGGGAATCAACACGCCAATAACGTACACGGCAATAGTGGCAATAATCGACTTGATGGCGGTTTAGGTGCGGATACTTTAAGTGGTGGCTTAGGTGATGATACCTACGTCATAGATAACGAAGCTGACCTCGTTATTGAAAAACCGAATGAAGGTGATGATACCGTTATTTCCACTATCGACTATCAATTAGCCGATAACGTAGAGAATTTAACCCTAGTAGGCAGTGCCATCAACGCAATAGGAAATGATCTCAACAATATCCTGATTGCCAATGACGGAGGTAATCAACTCAATGGTTTGGCAGGTGACGACACCTTAATAGGTGGACAAGGCGCAGATACACTCAACGGAGGAGTCGGTGTTGACATTTATATCGTCAATCAAGGCGGCGGCCTAGATGTGATTACAGGATCAGACCTACAAAACGACGAATTACAATTACAGGCAAATGCAACTGATCTTAGTTTTAGTCAATCAGGTTTAGACCTCCGCGTTAAAATCGGAGGAAGTCTAAATGAAGTTCTCATTGTCGATTATTTTAAAGATGACGGTCAAAGCAATAGCACATTAGGAGTCATTAGCACGACAGATGGTCATCATTACGATTATCAGCAAGTGAGGGAGCTAACTACACGATTAGGGACAGCAGGTGATGATATTATCCAAGTGCTATCCCGTAGTGAGTATGTAGATGCCTTGGCAGGCGATGACATTGTTTATGGCGGTGCAGGCGATGACACCTTAGAAGGTGGTTTAGGCAACGATGTTTTATCGGGCGGTCTAGGCAATGACTTACTCCTTGGCGGAGAAGGAGACGACATTTTAGACGGCGGAGAGGGTCATAATCAATTGATGGGCGGTTTAGGTAGCGATACCTATCACGTCAACAATAGCATCACCGAAGTCATTGAAACTGACGACAAGCTTGATGCTATTACAGGGCAAAATACAGGCACTGATATCGTCTTTTCATCTATCGAAAATATCACCCTCTCGAATCATGTTGAAAATCTAGAGTTGGTCGAAGGTAGCGATGCCATCACGGGTTATGGCAACAACGAAGAGAATAGTTTAATCGGTAATTCGGCGGATAATGCGTTATATGGCGGCAGTGGCAATGACTATTTAGACGGCGGCGAAGGCGCAGACACCCTAGATGGCGGTGACGGCAATGATGATTTAATCGGCGATGCAGGCGGCGACTTGCTGATGGGTAGCGAGGGTAATGACCATTTAGACGGCGGCGAAGGCGCAGACACCCTAGATGGCGGTGATGGCGATGATGCTTTAATCGGCGATGCAGGCGACGACTCGCTGATGGGTAGCGACGGTAATGACCATTTAGGCGGCGGCGAAGGCGCAGACACTCTAGACGGTGGTGACGGCAACGATGCTTTAATCGGCGATGCAGGCGACGACTCATTGATGGGCGGCAATGGCAATGACCAACTATTTGGCCAACAAGGCACCGATATTTTAGAGGGTGGAGACGGCAATGATGTCTATTTTGCCGACATAGGCGAAACCACGATTATCAAAGACATCAACCACTCAGGCTGGATAGATATGCCAGGTTATTCAGCCGAATATCAGGAACAAAGCATTGATGCGTTTTTTAGAAACGCGGACGGCAACCCTTGGAATTATTCACTCACTGATTTAGAGCATTTTGCCCCTGCGGTGGGTATTGTCTATGATTTAGCCAGCCATTCATTAACCCTTCAAGGCATCGCCAGCACCACCGCACTGGTCATTGCCGACATCAACAACCTCAACCCCCGCGCTTCACTCGGTTATACCCTCGACTTTAATAGTCGCTTCATTGACCAAGATGGGTTTCTTGTACGGGATGGCTTTTACCAGCTAGATCAAGTGATTGCCCAATCAGCCGTTGTTATTCATGGCACTGAGAATGCAGACCGTATTTACAGCCTCTCCGATGTGAATCAATGGGATGTTATCGCCAACACCATTCAAGCAGGTTTAGGCAATGACACCGTGTATGGCGGCTTGGGTCAGGATCTGATCAATGGTCAAGAAGGGGACGATGTTGTTGATGGCAACGAAGGTGATGACACGCTATTCGGCAATGACGGTGATGACCGTTTAGAAGGCGGAGAGGGTAATGACAGCTTAATCGGTGGTCTCGGCCTTGATGTTCTCTTTGGTGGTGAGGATAACGATACCTTAATGGGTGCCGAAGGCGACGACCAACTGTATGGTAACAACGGCAATGACTCTTTATTAGGTGGTGCAGGTAATGACTCCCTTTATGGCGGAGAAGAATACAGCAACGACACCTTAGATGGCGGTATTGGCGCAGACTATATGGCAGGCGGTGATGGCAGTGATATTTATAGGGTTGATGATCTCAATGACCAAGTTTACGAATCGCCCGACCGTTGGGTGAGTAACTACGGCTGGGGTTACTGGCAAAATTCTGGCTACGATGACACGGTAATCACGGCACTGGATTATCAACTCGGCTCGACTATCGAGAATCTCACCTTAACAGGGACAGCCCATGTCAACGGTATCGGCAACAGCTTAGATAATGACATTTACGGCAATGATGGCAACAATCAATTGTACGGACAGGCAGGCTATGACGATATTTACGGCGGAGAGGGTGACGACACGCTTGATGGCGGTAATAGCTCGGATTATTTAGTCGCAGGAACAGGTAACGACGTTTTGATTGGCGGCACAGGTGATGACGTGCTGAATGGTGGCACGGGCGACGACATCATGATGGGCGGTAGTGGCAGTGACACCTACACGGTTGACTCCTTAGGGGATCAAGTCGTTGACACCATGGAAGACGCAGGGATTGATCGCATCTACAGCTCGGTTGATTTTGTTTTAACCGAAGGCTTAGAAAATCTGTATTTCAGCGATAACTATTTCACCCAAGGTTTAGCTGCAAATTTAACAGGTATCGGCAATGAACTGAATAATACCATCAATGGTAATGCGGGCAATAACACCTTAGTCGGCGCAGAGGGCGATGACACCTTAGATGGCTTAGGGGGTGACGATCTCTTATTAGGAGGCGCAGGTGATGATGTCATCACAGGCGGTCAAGAGGCTTTATATGTTCAGTTTGACGAAGAAACGGGAGAGGCAACACTGCTGGGTGTTAGCCCTAATAATGACACGCTGGATGGCGGAGCAGGTAATGACGCACTCGATGGCGGTACAGGTGACGATGTTTTACTTGGCGGCGACGGCGATGACGCGCTTTACGGTGGTAATGAAGCTGAACCCTATGTTTATTATGAATACCTATATGGCGGAGAAGTCGCCATCCCGCATTATTTTGAGAATACCCCTGTTTTAAGTAACAACGATTTATTAGATGGCGGCATAGGAAACGACACCCTCGATGGCGGCACGGGTAACGACACTTTACTGGGCGGAGAAGGAGATGACTCTCTTTACGGCGGTAATGAAGCAGAGCCTTACAGCTATTATGACGAACTGACAGGTGAGGAGATTATCGTTGAGGCTCACCCCTCTGTTTTAAGCAACAACGATCTTTTAGACGGCGGAATAGGAAACGACACACTCGATGGTGGTACGGGTAACGATACTTTACTGGGTGGAGAGGGTGACGATTCTCTTTACGGCGGTAATGAAATCGAGCCTTACAGCTATTATGATGAACTGACAGGTGAAGAGATTGTCGTAGAGGCCATCGGCCATGACCTTTTAGACGGTGGAGCAGGCAACGACACCCTAGACGGCGGAATAGGTAACGACACCTTACTCGGCGGAGAGGGATATGATGAAATATATGGAAAAGAGGGCGATGACACGCTCAACGGATTAGATAATGGCGTGATTGATAAATTAGAGGGCGGTACAGGCGATGATATTTATTATGTTGATGGTTTTGTTGCCCCCAATCAAACCCATATTCCTAATGTATTTGCGGACTCTGGTGGTAGTTGTGGTTTAGGTTCGGGCGAGATTGATTACTGGGCTTTAGATGTTTTAACGGGCGTGTTTGATAACTATGGAGCCTATAATGAAGTGTATGAGGCAGACAGTGAAGGGTACGACATTGTTTATAGCCGTGCCAGTCTATGGATTCCTGACTATGTCGAAGAAGTTCATCTCATTGGTAGTGATCATTTAAATGTTGTTGGTGATTATCAGAGTGAGCGACTCTACGGAAATCAAGGCAATAATATTATCGTTGGTCTTGAAGGTGATGACACCGTGGTGGGTGGTGAAGGCAATGATGTCTACTTTGTCGAGGAAGTCGGCGATGTCGTTATCGAATGGCTTGATGAAGGCCATGACACCGTGGTTACCACCGTCGATGATTATCATTTAGGCGACAACCTTGAGAATCTGTATTTATCAACAAATGTCATTTCAGGATCAGGTAACGCGCTCGATAACTTGATTCTCGGCAATACCAACGACAATATTATTTATGCCGAAGAAGGCAATGACCGCATCCGCGCCGCAGCAGGCGATGATGAAGTGTATGGCGGTTTAGGGGATGATACCTATGTCTACTACACAGGTGATGGCGATGATTTAGTGGTCGATGACGGTGGTCAAGACACCCTACATTTATCCGAAGATATTCAACAACAAGACTTAAGGTTTACCAAGGAAGGTGACGACTTAATCGTCAGCTTTGCCAACATGGCAGGGAGTATTCGTCTTCAGGGCTGGATTAATGCCGAGCAACGCATAGAGTCCTTACAATTCTGCGGTTCGGCTCAAGTCCTAGAAATTGCCAGTTTAATCAACGACACGCCCGCATTAGTCATTCAAGATGATGCACAGAGCTTAGACGAAGATCAACGGGTCGTAGTGAATGGTAATGTTTTTACCAACGATACGGATCCGACAGGCAATACGCTATCCATAACGAATTTTGGCCACTACACACTGACGAATGGCGTACTTGATATTGCTGCCGATGGTAGCTACCAGTATGCCCTTCATCATGACGGTGCGGATGCTCAAGTGTTATCGGAAAATGAATTAGCGAGCGATAGCATCACCCTCTTGATTAGCAATAATGGCACACCTGTACAAAGTAGCCAAAGCGTATTGACCTTTAGTATTACAGGCCATAATGATGCGCCTCTCGTCACTGCTGATCTCGCATCACTGTTAGAAGATGACGTTTCCATCAGTGGTAATGTGTTGTTGAATGATCGTGATGTCGATCACAACTCCCATCTCAATGTACTAAATGCAGGTGATTTGCACGGCACTTACGGCGTGTTGCATCTCAATAGTGATGGTAGCTATGCCTATCAAGCACAGACAGAAAGCCTACAGTCCTTGAGTCAAGGACAGCAAGTAAATGATCATTTTAGTGTGGAAGTCACGGATGGTTTAGTGAGCATATCTTCTGATTTAGAGATCACTGTCACAGGCATGAACGATGCTGCGGTCACTCAAAATGATACAGGCTCTATCAACGTGGGCAATACCCTATTAACAGGTAACGTCTTAAGTAACGATACTGATGTCGATCAAGGAACAGTCCTGCAAACGCTGGCTGACACCCTGCAAGGTCAGTACGGCACCTTGACGCTATCCGCTGACGGCTCGTATCAATATGCCTTGAATAGCAGTCAACCTGCGTTAGTGGCTTTAGCCGAAGGTGATACACTGAGTGAATCATTCACCTATACCGCAACGGATGGTATCACGCCCGTCACAGGTTCATTGACAGTCAATATTATCGGTCGTAATGATGCCCCGATTGTCACGGCTGACGTGACTACATTAAATGAAGATAGCACGAGTGTAGAAGGAAATGTCCTAAGCAATGACCGTGATCCTGATCAAGGGGATGTCTTGTCTACAACGGCCAGCACACTGCAAGGACAGTTCGGTAAATTGGTACTGGATAGTGCAGGTCATTATGACTATCAGCTGAATAATGCTGCTGTCCAATACTTAGGGGTAGGTGCAACGACAGTCGATAGCTTTACATTCCAAGTGGGTGATGGCGATGTCTCTGTTGATTCTAATTTAGATTTCACGGTGACAGGTTTGAACGATGCCGTCATCACACAAGACGATACAGGCTCCATCACCGTCGGTAATACCCTACTAACAGGTAATGTCTTAAGTAACGATACTGATGTCGATCAAGGGACAGTCCTGCAAACGCTTGCTGACACCCTGCAAGGTCAGTACGGCATCTTGACGCTATCCGCTGACGGCTCGTATCAATATGCCTTGAACAGCAGTCAACCTGCGTTAGTGGCTTTAGCCGAAGGCGATACACTGAGCGAGTCATTCACCTATACCGCAACGGATGGCATTACGCCCGTCACAGGAATGTTAACGGTCAATATTATTGGCCATAACGATGCACCGATTGTCAGTGCCGATGTGACCACCGTGACCGAAGATACGCTCAGTGTACAAGGTAATGTGTTAATCAATGACACTGACCCTGATACAGGCGATGTTCTCTCAACAACAGCAACGACTTTACAAGGTCAGTACGGTACTTTGATTTTGGATGGGACAGGTCATTACAATTATCAAGTAAATACCGCAGCGACGCAGTCCTTAGGTTTAGGTGAAACAGCAGTTGATCACTTTGACACCGTAGTCAGCGATGGCTCACTCAGTGTTGCATCTAGTTTAGCGATTACCGTAACAGGGCTAAATGATGTGGCGATGACGCAAGCCGACAGTGGCTCTATCACTGTTGGCGATTCAGCGTTAACAGGTAATGTACTACGCAACGACAGCGATATTGATGCAGGCACGGTATTGCAGACAGTAGCCACAAACTTACAAGGTCAGTACGGCATCTTGACGCTATCCGATGACGGTTCGTATCAATATGCCTTGAACAGCAGTCAACCTGCGTTAGTGGCTTTAGCTGAAGGCAATACGTTGAGCGAGTCGTTTAACTACACCGCAACGGATGGCTTTACGCCTGTCACGGGGATGTTAACGGTCAGCATTATTGGCCGCAATGATGCACCCATCGTTACAGCGGATGTCGCTACATTGAATGAAGATACTGCTACTGCACAAGGTAATGTCCTCAGCAATGACCGTGATCCTGATCAAGGAGATATGTTATCCACGACAGCAATCAGCCTAGCGGGGCAATATGGTGCGTTCGTATTGAATCAAACAGGGCAATATGCGTATCAAATAAATGATGCCGCAACTCAGCATTTAGGATTAGGTGAAATAACAGTAGATCAGTTCAGTTATCAAGTAACGGACGGCGATGTATTTATCTACTCCAGCATTGAAGTGACAATTACAGGTTTAAATGACCTTGCTGTGGCCGAGGCAGATAATGCGACTTTAACCGTAGGTGATGCGGATATCACAGGTAATGTGTTAACGAATGATCATGATGTGGATCAAGGTACAGTGTTACAGGCTGTGGCGACGACTCTACAAGGTCAATATGGCACATTGAGTCTATCTGCGGATGGCTCGTATCAATATGACCTGAATAGTGACCAAGCCGATTTAGTGGCCTTAGCCGAAGGCGATACGCTGAGCGAGTCATTCACCTATACCGCAACAGATGGCATCACGCCTGTCACAGGCGCATTGACAGTCAATATTGTGGGTCGTAACGATACACCTATCGTCACTGCCGATGCTACGACAGTAAGCGAAGATTCCGCCAATGTACAAGGTAATGTCTTGAGCAATGACCGTGACCCTGATCACGGCGATGTACTCTCGACAACAGTTAGCACACTGCAAGGGCAGTTTGGCACATTGGTATTAGATGCTGCGGGTCATTATGATTATCAGTTGAATAATGCCGCTGTCCAGCACTTGGGTGCAGGTGTAACTGCCGTTGATAGCTTCACGTATCAAGTCGGTGACGGTGATGTATCCGTTGGCTCTACCCTAGACTTTACTGTGACAGGGCTGAACGATGCTGCGGTCACTCAAAATGACACAGGCTCAATCAACGTCAGCAATGCCCTATTAACAGGTAACGTCTTAAGTAACGATACTGATGTCGATCAAGGGACAGTCCTGCAAACGGTTGCTACTACATTGCAAGGTC
>JAUSLJ010000020.1 GCA_030646715.1 Agitococcus sp. | reverse complement strand
CTATAACGTGCAAAGTTCATTAGGCACGTCGGTCTACGGTTCGGGGCTCAACGACACGCTCACCGGCAACACCGGCGATGATTTACTCGCTGGTAGCGAAGGTAACGACACACTGGCAGGCGGAGATGGCGCCGACCAGCTTCATGGAGGAAGGGGTAATGACACCCTGAAGGGCGAAACTGGAAATGACACGCTCTATGGTGAAGGCGGCACCAACACCTTAGATGGTGGGTTAGGTGCCGACATCTACTACTCTTCCGGCGTCAATGACCAGCTGTGGGGAGGAGGTGGTGTCGACACCTATCATCTGAGCGCCGGCACCGGCAGCCATGTCATCCATGAAGACGCCCAAGGAGGCATCGTTGACTTGTCGGCGTATTACACCCAAGACCCGACGTTAGGCATCCGGCTACTCAATGCCGACCAGTTATGCTTAACGTCGAGCACGGGGGAAACCACCGTTATTGCCGGCTGGAGCGCACAAAATGTGACGCTCTTTACGGGGGCCTATCAATGGTCTTTCGCTGAAGTTGCGCAAGAGTTTGCCGCTGGCAGAACTAAATTAGGAGCGGACCCTTCCAGCGATTTCGTTACGATGAATGGCGCCGAGAATAACGACACACTCACGGCCCTTAACAACTATCCGAATACACTCAACGGCGCTGCCGGTAACGACAACCTCTACGGCGGCACCGGCAACGACACCTTAAATGGTGGCGACGGCAGTGACCTGCTGGACGGTGGCACCGGCGCCGACCTCTACGACGGCGGGACAGGCAACGACATTCTGGGTGGTGCGCCGAACAGCCCCGATGCCGGCTACGCCACCGGCAACAATATCGGGGTAGGCAACAGTTACCTGGGCGGCACCGGCAATGATTTACTCCGCGGTACGGTCTGGTCAGACAGTTACACCTTTAACCTCGGTGATGGCCATGACCTGATACAGGAGTTCGATGGCACCACGTCCAACGGGCCTGCAACGGATGTGCTGCGCTTTGGTGCCGGCATCGACCCGGCCACCACTACGGTCGTGCGCAACGGCACCAGTCTGTTCTTTCTGGTCAATGGACTTGATTCAGTCGAAGTGGCTAACTGGTACACCAGCCCGGGTAGCACCGCCAAACAAATTGAACAAGTGCAGTTTGTCAACGGTACGACCTGGCTGGCTGCTGACTTGACCGCCCAAGGCCTGACCAGCACCGGGACGGTGAATGCGGAAACGCTCACCGCTTTTGGGGACTATCCAACCGTGATTCATGCCGGTGCGGGGAATGACATTATTTACGGGGGTGCCGGTAACGACATTCTGCATGGTGAAGGTGGCATCGATACGATTTACGGCGGCGATGGCAATGACATTATTTATGGTGATTCTTTAGCTGGCGTACTTAACGGTGGTAACGGTAACGATTTCCTGTACGGACAAGGAGGGAGCGACATGCTCATCGGTGGCGACGGCAGTGACCTGCTTGATGGGGGAACGGGTGCCGATATCCTTGACGGGGGCACCGGTAACGATACGCTAGGTGGCGTGCAGGGCAGTGACGATTCAGGTCGCGCGGGCGATACGACCGGACTGGGTAACGATTACACGGGTGGCGCCGGCAATGATTTACTACGGGGCACCGCATGGGCGGATACTTACCACTTTAATCTCGGTGACGGCCATGACCTGCTGCAGGAATATGGCCTGGCCAGCACCGGGCCACAGACGGATGTGCTGCGCTTTGGTGCGGACATCACCCCGGCGAGTGTGTCGGTGAGCCGCGCCGGTAATAGTTTATTCTTGGTATGCACCGGCGCGGACTCGATAGAAATCGCCAACTGGTATACCACCAGCGCTAGCAAAGCCAACCAAATCGAGCAGGTGCAGTTTGCCGATGGCACGGTCTGGACGTCCGCCGACTTGACCGCGCGCGGTCTGTACAATCCGGGCACGACCGGTAACGATAGTTTGACGGCCTACGGTGACTTTACGAATGTATTGGTCGGTGGTGCAGGTAGCGATACGCTCACGGCAGGGGTGAGCCCTAGTCTTCTGTACGGTGGTGCAGGCAGTGACACCTTTTACGGGGGCAACAGCCTGTTTGTCGGTGGACTTGACAATGACACGTTTAACGTTACCGGGTCTGGTGCTGTTCTGGCGATGAATAAGGGCGACGGCAACGACACGGTCAATGGACTAGGCCAAGGCAATGCCAATAGAAGCAGCGTACTTTCGTTGGGTGGGGGCTTGCAGTACGCCGATATCCGCCTGACACGCGAGACCAATGACTTGATTGTGCATGAGGGTGACGGTGCAAGCCGCAGTATCCGGCTGAAGGACTGGTACGACGCCAATGGAAATACCAGCACGGATGCACATGTGACTTTGCAGTTGGTCGCTTCGGCCAACTCTCCGTTTGACCCGGGCACCGCAGGCAGTAACTTTGCGCATGCGGTGGAGAGCTTTGACTTTAACCGCTTTGCAGGGGCGTTTGACAGTGCACAGGCGGCTAATCCGGCGATGACCTCGTGGGCGTTGGCACAGTCCATGGTGGACGACTACCTGGCATCGAGTGATACACAGGCGATAGGTGGTGATGCAGCTTGGTATTATGGAAATCAAGGGACGATGAGTGGTTTACCCTTGAATGCGGCCGTAGCGTCGGTCAGTGACTCTTCCTTTGTGAGTTTGCTGGCGCAGCCGTTCCACTCTACTTCAGAGTTTCAGTTGATGGGTGGAATTAACCTAGTGTAGTTGGGTTCGTGCCAAAAATAGGTTTGGGTAATACGAAAAGCGCCCTTGCAATGAAAGGGCGCTATTTCCTGCCCAAATTAAAAAATTATCCGCGCACACCCTAAATCACAAATTTTCAGAAAAGTCCCTGTCTGATTTTAGCGATAGTAACGCTCCTACAGAATCCAAAAGAATAAATATAAGTGTTGATGAAATTTGCATTTGATGCCGCTTAAATTCATATTTTACATAAGATAAATTATGCGAATTGTGATAACCTATTGATTTAATTGGTTATTTTTTTATTTTAATAGAAAATTATCGAATGTTAAAAGTCACATGCAGTATTGTGACTTTTAAAAATGCGTTTTAATTTTAAGAATTTATACAAAATATAGAAAGCTAATCGGAGCCCTGGTTCTTAAGGACGCAGAGCTGGTCGTGCTGTTTTATTTCTTCTTATGTAAATAGAAATAAGTCCCGGCAATTGCAATAAAAGACAACGCAGTGTACGTAACTGTATCTGCCATCCCCTCGTCGACATCGTAATAACCCACAATGAAGCGGCCGGCCAAAACTAATAACCACGGAGTAGTAATCCAACGCATAGCGACCATCCAAAATAATCAAAACCAAATGGTACACTAATCTTTCCGCATGGGAAGATTAGCCGGACGACTATGATAAACAATAGCCGAGGGGAAGGGCATCCGGTAACGAACGGTTATGACCTATACGTTACTAGGGGTAACCCCTAGTCTAGTTGCCTTTTTTAACACCCGCTTCGCGAGCAGTGCAATAGACTGCCGTTTTCGTTAAGCGCCTTCCCCTTCCATAACTACCTCGCAATATGACGCTTAAAAATTTAATCCGACTCCTTGGTTACCCTGCCCTGTTTATTGGCGGCCTTTATTCGGGACAAGATAAACTATTGTTGCATCCTACTGTCATAGCCAAAGCTACACTTAATGCACGTCCCACGCAATCTAACGCATGGCTCGAAGCTTCCAAGTTTTATGGCCTAGTATATGAGCCCGCCTTGCCGGCCAAAGGCACGGTACTCATGTTCCATGGTAATGCAGGAGCAGCCTATCATCGAGACCCTATTAGTGAGCCCGTACTTCGGGCGGGTTTTCGACTAGTGCTATATGAGTACCCTGGCTTTGGTGAACGAGAGGGAAAACTTACAGTTAAAAACCTTAAAGAGAGTGCACTCCAGGACTTTAAACTCGCACACGCTAGATGGCCTGGCCCCATATATATCATGGGAGAATCACTAGGCTCCGGAATAGCGGCACAGGTCGCGGGCAGTAATCCGGGGGAGGTAGCAGGAGTGGTACTGTTTACTCCTTGGGATTCATTAGGCACGCTTGTCGATACGAAGTTTTTCGGGCTGCCTGTCCATCTGCTGCTCGATGAGCCATTCGACTCCGTTGGCGCACTCCAGCATTTTCAGGGAACTGTAACTGTGGTAGGGGCAAAAAACGATACCTTGATTCCAATACGGCACGCAAAAACGCTAGCAAAAGGAGTGCCCAACGCGCGCTACCTTGAATTAGACAAGTCAGCGCATAACGATTGGTTTGCCCGGATGACAGTGCACGACTGGACGTGGACGCTATCTGGGTTTAACCCCTCTAGCCCTGACGTGCGGTTGGCTCCTTAGCTAAGTTCATTTGTGGATAGGACTGGCGTGCGCTGAAACGGATTGAGGCTATGGCAACTGTGCGCAGTGGTATTGGTAGCCTTTGCGGTTTAGACCCAATAGAGTGGCTAAAATAATAAAAGTCCAGACCAACGGTCTGGACTTTTAAAGTACTCTAGGGTATTAAAAATTAAAACAGGCCTCGGTGGGCAGTCGGCACAATATTTGCAAATTAGGCTTACTCGCACCTTTTTATCCTGGAATGGCTTGACGTTGTTTCTCAGTGGGTTTTCACACCGTCGAAAGGGCCGGCACTGTCCGAGAACCCCTCTCCATGTGTAAGTTATAGCATCCTCTTTTATAACAGTGACGCCGCTACAGTTATTACCGAATGCTTATAATCGGTCATTCCCCTCGTTTGCCAAACGAGACCGTTCTCCTTTGGACAGTACTAGCGCACCAAAGTGCGGCCAGCCTTTAAATCGTTCTACAGCGTATGCTAGACCGGACGACGCCTCGGATAAGTAAGGAGAGTCAATCTGAGCTAAGTTACCCATGCATACAATCTTTGTGCCCTCTCCTGCCCTTGTAATAAGTGTTTTGACTTGCTTTGGTGTTAAGTTTTGAGCTTCATCAATAATGAGAAATTTACGTTGAAACGTCCTGCCGCGCATGAACGTAATCGCTTTCACGCTCACTAAATCTTTAAGGGTGTCACTTAAAGTGTTTGGGCAACCTGCCCCTTTTTCAGCTAGCCCAATTAATACTTCCAAGTTATCGTCGAGGGCACCCGCCCAAGGCCGCATCTTCTCTTCCTCAGTGCCAGGTAAGAATCCAATATCATCGCCCAAAGGGATGGTCGCACGGGTAAATATGATTTCGTCGTACAGCCTGCCGTTCATCGCTTGATGCACGGCAGCGGCGAGCGTGAGCAACGTCTTGCCAGTACCGGCGGGCCCTAGTAGAGCGACAAAGTCAATGTCAGGGTCCATTAATAATGAAAAGGCAGCTTGCTGCTCAGCGTTTCGATTAGCAATTCCCTGCACAGCGGCTTTTGGTCCTTTTCTATCTAAAACAGATGCGATACGCACTTCGTCGTTTTCGCGGTTAGCAGCTACTACTTGGTAAAGGGAGCCATCATCGAACAAGATAAACTCATTCGGCTCACAAGAAAAATAGGCACCTTGGTAGTAGACCTGCCCCTTTTCTTTCCAGCTCCTTAAAGGCGCTGAGTCCGCCCACGTCTCCAAAAACTCAACAGGTTCATTTCGAATGCCGCGGTACACCAGGTCCGCATCTTCAACAGCATGGTCATGAAGATAGTCTTCTGCAGCAAAGCCCATTGCTCTAGCTTTAATTCGCAGATTCAGGTCTTTGGTCACCATGACCACGCTCTGCGTAGGCCGCATCTTTGTCAAAAAGCTCAATACAGCCAAATATAGATTATCATTTTTTCGAACATGTTCTTCCGCCAAAAAGGGCAGTCCTTCTTGCTGGAGGTAGAGCTTACCCGTAGCGGCGCCCGCGCTCACTTCAATCAGGGGGAACCCATCCCTCATATTGATGGAAACTTGCGACACAATAGCATCTAGCAGCCGGGTAGCTTGTCGGGCGTTACGGTTGACATCTTGCGTACCTACTTTCTTCCCATCCAATTCTTCCAAGGTGACAAAGGGAATGAAAATGTCATGCTCCTTGAACTTTAAAGTTGAGTAAGGGTCATGCAGCAGAATATTGGTATCAAGAACAAATAGACGAGGCACCGGAGTTAGAGATGCTTTTTTAACGGATTTACGTGGCATATTTTCTTTCTAAAATAAATTTAGTCCAGCACATGGTGTATAGCGTGTGCTATCGAAAAGTAATTAGGAGAGAAGGGGCTTGATGACTTTTTTAAGGTGTAGCAATAGCACAGTATCCGCAGCGCACGCCACGCGTGTTTGGAGCCAATTAATAAGGTAGTCAACTATTCGAGGTTCTAGGTATTGTGCTCGGGCATCGACAGAGGCTAGGTCACCGTATTCGGGGGTTTGGCTCAATTTTAGCGCTTGGGCGACCAGTAGTGATTCAATGATATCCGCATGTACGAATCTTTGAAGCGAGGGACTACCTGCGGCTGAATGGATGTGTGCTCTTGTGCGAGTCTGGACACCCGCGATAAAACTGGTTAAGTCAAGCTTTGCTAACAAGGTTAGCCGTTTTCTTTGTTCAAAGAAGGTTCGATTAGTGTAATTTGGCATGTCCGCTCCGGTAAGCATGTATCCTTAGTTTAGGAGTAAGACTTTAGCCTTCTTATTGTTTGAGTAGGCCATCTTCGAGCTTTGGCATAGCAAAGTATCTTTTAGTCCCTTTGTTGTCTTTTCGCCTTAACCCCTTAACCCCTAAGCACCTTGAATGCTAATCCGTGCCATTGTGGCACGGGTGCAACACTCTGCTCGATGCGTCTTCTTTTGATATACTCCGAGTTTCTCGGATGTGCCAACCATCGATAAAAAAGCGCGGCTACGCTTTACCTTTTCCATATTTTTGTTGCCAAGCTAATCGCAGACCTTCTATATTGGACCGGGCAGTTTCTTCTAGCTGCATAAATAAAGTGGACTGGAAGATAGGGCCCTTGTCTGCATTACTGAGCAAAAACTTAAGACGGCGGCTATCAAAGTCCTTTCGCGGACTTGCCCAGTCCAGTAAATGACGATTTTCTAGCCAGATTAACTCTTCGGTAGCACAGAACTGTAACCCGTCTGCCGCAAGGTACCCCCAGTCTAAATCGAGTACGGCTTTACTTTCCTCAGAGGATGCTATTCGATGTGCGGTGTCCTCAATTATCTTGCTTGCTTTTTCTATTGTTAGCCCAGGTAGGTACGGAGCATAGCTTGTAAGCATCAGCGCGGATAGCTTTTCGTTTGTTCCCTCCGGAACACCCGGCAAATTGATAATATCTTTAAACAGAACTGCGACAGCTTGCTCTGGGCTTAGTTCTAGCCCTAAGGATAAGGCTAAGTTAAAGGTCGCGAAGACGTGCTGTTCTGTATGAAAAAACCGGTTGTTACCCCCCTGTTGAGCAAGTACCTGGTCTCGCATATTAAGTGCAATGATATGCCCCGGCAAATAATGGCTTAGGCCTTCTTGGCTGGCAGCCGGAATAGCCGTAAATCGCTGTAGTCGAGATTCTTCGTGAATCATCGAAAAAAAATCTGTTATAGGCCGCATCCAGATATCTTGTCGTGCCAAAGGGTCAATCGCTTGATACAGTACTCCCGTCTTTTGGGTAGATTCTATCGTGCAGCTTCCTCTTGTCCGATAAAGGCCCCCTTTGTAGTGCCTAACCAATTGGTTCAGGGCTGGCAGGTTTTCGCTAGCACTCGGCTCAGCCTGAGGGACCGACGGAATTGCAGTTGGTACTTGAAAATTAGGTAGTGCAAGCATGAGAAGTGTCGCCTAAAGTTTAAAAATTCTATTTGTGTCGAATAATGTATCACAAATAAATAGACCTTAAAAGAAAAACCGCGGATATATCGCGGTTTTAGAATAAATGACACAAGTTACATTAATAATTCCAAAGGAATAGGCCGTCCATTAGCCTGACGGGTGCCTAGCCTTAGCGTAGCCACGGCGTCTGAATGGTCAAGTCCTTGCGCCTGCAGTCCTTCAATAGCACGCTTATACTCTGTACGCGGAATATACAGGCCAGAGGGCGCCACGACTTGCTTAAGCTTAGCAGAGGCAGCCTTTTTTGTTGTAACGGTATTTCTTGGTGATGCGCGGAGTGATTTTGTCATAATTGCCTTTCAAATATATTACTAAAATAAGGAGCCTTGAACCGGCTCCGTTGAATTGGGACCTTCAATCAATTCCACTAAAACATCGCCGTGACACGAATTTGGCTTACACCAACAGCCGAGTGTTAATCCGCGCAATTGAGGAAGTTGGTCCATCAGGTCCGTTCGAGCCCGCACGTAAGTTGCGTACTTAGCAATTACTTCTGCTCTGGTTCCATCCCTACCTATCTCATAGGGGTTTTCCCAAATGCTAGCAGGCCTGTTTGGCATTGCTCTGCCGATGTACATATCAAACGGGGATATTTTTAAATTAACCACCTTCGTTATTTGCATATTCTGTCCTAAGTGGAATACGAGAACTGCAACGTATAGCGACCTATTTATGCATTAGCGTGCGCGCCCGGACCAAGTCAATGATAAATTCCAACTGATGTTTATTGAACACACATAGAATTTTACTAAAATTAACAATTGACAATTTTAAGTTTAGAACCTAAAATCGAACCTACTTTGAGCGGTAACTTTTTAACTGGCACAATACACCTTCATTTTATAGGCACCTTATGACAACTAGGGCTACTCCCTCTTTTGAGCTAATTGACCACTTTGGTACCGCGGGGCCAGGCTGGTCCTTAACCTCAGATAGCGATACCCTGCAGTTGACCGGGGTGGAAGCAAAAACACTAACAACAGTTCGACTCAGCACGCTTCAAGCAAGCACTTTGCGGACTTTAGCAGGAGAAACCGCCTACATCTCTATGGAAGTTACTCTCTTTGGGGAACAAACGCATCTGCACTTAGTGGGTAAAAAAGTAGGTCCCGAGCTCTGGGAGGGAACTGCGGCTGAAAACACGGATACTGCTACCGTTGTAAGCGACTTAAGCGCCAGCCTCGCATTTGCGGAACAAGTGGTTTCTGAATCGAACACGCTCATCATTATCTTGGATAAGAATTGTCATATCCAGCGATTTAATCGCCTTTGTGAGGAAGTGACGGGGGTGCAAGAATCGGATGTTATAGGCCGCAACGCCTTGGACTTATTTATTACCAATGACGCTCGAGACGCCTCTAAAGCAAACATTAAAAGTTTTTTTGAAAAAGGCCTCGCTTCTGGCGTAGAGCGCCCTATCAATACTAAAACAGGCCAGCGCCTAATTCTTTGGCGAAATAAGTTAGTGACCAATAGACGCAACCCTGATAGCCAGTACGTCATCTGCTCTGGCACCGATATCACCGAAGAGCGATTAGCTAAAGACAGGCTTGTTGAATTAGCAAACACGGATACCTTGACAGGGTTACCTAATCGACATGCCGTTTATGAGCAACTCGATATTTTAATTACGGCACCTAACGTTGTTTTTGGGGTGCTGTTCTTAGACCTCGACAATTTTAAAACAGTCAATGACCATTACGGCCATGTCATTGGCGATTCGCTAATTCAATTAGTTGCCCGCACCATTCAAACTTGTCTTAGTACGAACGACAGACTAGCGCGGTTGGGCGGTGATGAATTTCTAATTTTAGCAAAAAACCAGACGAAAGATGAAATTAGTGCTCTTGCCCTTCTTATCACTACTCGACTTAGGGACATGCTTCAGTTAAATAATATCGAAGTATATTCGAGCGCCTCCATGGGTATCGCCATGTTTCCAGAACACGGAAATACAAGGGACATCTTAATTCGGCATGCGGATACCGCGATGTATGCAGCTAAAGCGCAAGACCCGGGCACCTATCGATTCTTTGATGTTGCAATGAATAATAAAGTGAGCGAATATGTCTGGCTTGACCGTAATTTACGAAAGGCCCTCGTCTCCAATGAACTCGAACTTTACTATCAACCAAAAGTGAACCTAGCGACAGGTGAGACGACGTGTGTAGAGGCCCTTATTAGGTGGAATTCGCCCGAAAGAGGACTTATCTCCCCTTTGAATTTTATCCCGTATGCAGAAGAATCGGGCCTTATCGTTCCCCTAGGTGCGTGGGTCTTGCGAACGGCTGCTAAACAAGCAGCTGAATGGCACGCTAAGGGTCTATTTCTTCGTATTGCAGTTAATGTCTCTGCACGGCAATTGCGAACGGATGAAGTCATCGCTGAGCTGGAAGCTGCGTTACTTTTAGCGAAGCTGGATTACTGCCCTATAGATATTGAACTAACGGAGAGTTGTTTGGCACAAGATGAAGCATTCGCATATAGCTTAATTGAACGATTTCGCGCTTTAGGTGCCGGCGTGCACTTGGACGATTTTGGCACGGGGTACTCATCTTTATCCCAGCTTGGTCGGCTACCGTTAGACGTTATTAAATTGGACCGTAGTTTCATCGCGACTATTCACGAAAGTGACCGCGCTCAAGCGTTGGTCCGTGCAATGGTGGCTGTGGCTCAGGAGTTAGGGCTTGCCATTGTCGCAGAAGGTGTCGAAACAGCCGTGCAAGAGCAATTCTTAGCTCGTATAGGAGTAACTTACTCACAAGGTTATTTGCACTCTCGACCGTTGAGAGCCGCTGACTTAGAGTTGTGGCAGGGCGTTGAATATCGAGTCCCCGTAACCCTCGCAGCTTAGCGCAGAAGCTGTGCACAATTCCTCTTATGAAATTTAAGGGACGACATTGCGGTAATGCACCACTAAGTCTAAGTTATGTATTCGTGTGCCTTGGAGCGGCTCCTTTTGTGCCAGGCATTTTTAGGTAGGTATGCGTCATTGCTGTTGGGTATAAACATGGGCCTATACATTAGGTATGTTCTCTAATGTTTTTTCCTACTGCACGTTTATCCTTCACCTATTCCATGGACCTAATTAATCACGCTGATTGTCTGCCTTTTCACGGGCAAAAAGAGTACCAACAACTTTCCGTATTTTATGAACAGAAACGTAGGATAGTATGGTGCATGCTCCACCCTACCCCTCGACCTTGTTTTACAGTTGAGTTGCTCATCGATTTGAATCAAGCAATTGCAGATGTTCAAGCTTCCGGGCTGCCCGTTGACTTCTGGGTCACTGGGTCTACTACTCCACAAATTTTCAATTTGGGAGGAGACCTGGCAGCGTTTGTTAAGCATATCCGCGCTAAAAATAAAGAGCCCATGATTAACTATGCTCGGGCCTGCGTGGAGGCGGTGTATCTGCACTCTACGGGTTTTGGCTTGGGTGCCATCTCTATTGCAATGGTGGAGGGCGCCGCCTTGGGAGGCGGGCTAGAAGCCGCCCTTGCTCATAACTATATTCTCGCACAACAAGACGTTAAACTCGGCTTTCCCGAGATTGCCTTTAACCTATATCCAGGGATGGGGGCGTATTCATATACCGCGCGCAAGACGTCCCCTGCTTTTGCAGAGAAATTAATTAGTACGGGGGAATCCCACACAGCAGAATGGTTGGCAACGCAAGGGTTCGTTGACCGCACGTTTGAGCCGGGAACTGCTTTTAAGTCCACACGCTCATTTATTGATGAATTACGCCCTAAATTAAATGGCACTCGTGGATTACTGCGAATGCGTCAACGAGTGGCACCCGTGTCTAGGGAAGAGTTGCTTGAAATTACTGACGGATGGGCAGAAGCTGCGTTTAATCTCCAAGAACATGAGCTAGCGTACATGGAGCGGCTAGTGCTGATGCAAAATAAACGCCTTCGAAGAACTGTTTAATAGCCGCCTGCCTAACTGAAGAAAAAGCGCACTACATCGTGCGCTTTTTTAATGAGAGGGCTAGCGATTACTAATTTTCTACGAAACAATCACGGCTCGACGCTTGTTCATGACGTAACTCTTGGATAGTTTTTGCATCTTTATTTTTCAAGCCTCTTCGTCGAGGGTTACCGCACAATCCGCATAACGGACGGCCACAATCCATAACATGAGATTTTTTAAACTTCCCGGGCATTTCCGCAGGGACCTTGTGCTGCTTGGCAATAAGTGACTGCTTTTTAATAATAAGGCGTGTGGCCGTTCTACGTTCGGCTCGGTCCATTTTGATACTCCTTAATGTGATTTGCCCGAAAATTTGCGAGCGTGTATTGTATAGCGAACGCGGTGGGGCGTACTCAGCTATTTCACTAGAGCAGCAGAGGTGTCTAGGTCGGAAACATTCGAAAATTTGGCCCACGACGGATTGGACATCCTGTCACCTTGAGCTTAAAATTACTTTTTGTATTAATAATTTTAAGCTCGGGGTACTAATCGCATTAGTTGAGTAACAAAGGGAGCATGCTCAATTAATAACAAGTCTGATTCAATGTCATCTCTACGGAAAGCGCCTCGGTCTATAAATAGATGAGAACGGTACATGACCGGGGCGGAAACAATGGAGTGGCCGGCGTACGTTAAACGTACCCCGGGCTCCCATGGCGTTGGAGTAAGGCTTACACCTAACGCATTTTGATTCGAGGGCGCACTAATCGGAAGCGCTCGCTTAATAAGCTGCCGTCCCCACGTTAGGCTTTCTTGGTGCGCTAGCACTGCTCCATCGGTGACCGCCGGGATTGGTAACATATCGCCCCATGCACTCAGAATTTCTGCATGCACAAATTGGAATGGTAAGGTAGTGTCGTTGACGCATACGATTAAGGGCGCCTGTCTAAGCAAAGGCAAAAGTTCGTTAAGTAGTTCAAATTTTTCTTCCTGGGTTAATGCTTTTAGCCAAGCGCCATCTTCGGCGAGATAATTATGTATGTCATGGAATCCTTCGGGCCACATTTCAAAAAAGCACAGTAACGCTAGGTCATGATTTCCGAGCACAAAATGAAACCAGGGCTCTTTGATTAAACGAAGGCACTCCAGTGACCTCATTCCTCGGTCTACCAGGTCTCCCATTGAAAACATGCGGTCACAATCCGGATTAAAGTTAACCGATGCTATTTTTTCCAAGAATAAGTCATATTGACCGTGCAAGTCTGCTATTAAAAAGTCGCGACCTATATCGTTATTGGGCAGGGTTATCAAGCGAAGCATGGTGGACAAAAAATATTAATTAAAAAACCTATAGCTAACTCGTTTATTGCGATAACAAAATAACTGCGTTACACGATAGTTGACGTTTAGCGTGATTTACAGTTCTCACCTAAAGTTAGCTAAGCATATTCGCTATAGAAGATAGGCCCGCAACATTTAAGGTAACTAACTTCATACACAAGGTAGGAGGCAGCATGCTGCACGTATCAACGAGGGATACTAACAATATGGTCATCACATTAATCAGGGCGAAGGGCCCAAAGGAGCGACCAATTCGAGGCATTACTACGCATTCTTTTGTAGAGGCCGAGAAATTATTGCGAGGAATGTCAAGTACGACTCCCGAGCTAGGGGGAGCGGATGAGATTGACTACTGTATTTTTACTCAGGAACACGGGATTTTGTTCCAAGGTCGACTGCACTTGAGCCAACGCCATAATTCGAAAAAAAATTTGAAAAGGGAAGTACTAGCAAGTGTTGCGAAATTTGCGGGACAGCAGCCTAACTTGCTAGGTGCAAAAACTCATCCCGCACCGCTAGCCTTACTCGCTCAGAAATCGATATGGGAGCTTCATCACTATCTCTCTATTTTTGAATAATCTTATTAAATGGGGTTCGAAAGCTTTCTTTCGGACCCTTCTTTTTGTGCTGAGTTTAAGGGAAGCAGCCTCCCGTACTAAAAATCAATAGAAATTCCCAATTTTACGAAAAGGTCATCGAGGCGCACTTTCAACTTTTTGGCGCTTGCAACTGCGAGAAGAAGGCGTACTTTTGCTTTAGGGTCTTCCCCCGATTGCGCTAACGCTGCCGATTCTAGTAGCAACGTTTGTGGACTCAGGAGTGCCAGCTCTTGGATAGTCTTTTGCATGCTTGCTGCTATTTGAAAAGTTTCACTTAAAGGTAGCTGACCCACGGCAAATACCCCTAGTTCTGCTGCTGATGACAATAGGTTGCCAAAGACAGTGTCAACTGGTAGCTTGGCGGGAATTTTATTAAGCACCAATACTATTTTTCCTGAGTCAAAGCCCAACTTTTCAATTAGGTAATGCAACGTACTGAGCGTGTCTGTTTGAACCTTTTCAGAGGGTTCGGTAGGAACAATTACTTTAGCAATAAACTCGTTAACCCCGTCGTATTCAGCTAATGCTGCGAAGAAATTTGATACATTTGACGCGCCAACATCAACTAGGACGGGGCTGCTCAGGCTTGCTTCAATCACAAGTTCCAAAATAGCTTGAGTTCGTTCCGCCGACAACTGAACCGCTTCTCCTTGGTTGTAGCCTGCGTTGACGTCCTCGACCGCGAAAATCTTTGCTCCTGGAATGTATGGAGATAACAGATTTTTAGTAAGAGTTGATTTTCCAATATTCCCAGAGAAGGAACACAACATAACGATAGGATACATAATCTGCTTTCTTTTATAGAAACGTGTCTAAAAACGAATCATTGAGGTTAGTCGAGGAGCATTACCTATAGCGAAACAAAGAGTTGTGCCATCTCTAGGGCGAAAGCTCGCGTTTCGTGAATAGATAACCATTTTACCCTAAATCTAAAATTGTTGCAAATACTCTCTAAGTGTTGTTATAAATAGCAAAATGATGTATTGTTATATCTCCCTCTTTTACGTTAAGTATATATGACCACTAATTCCCCTGCCCTTGTTCCCCCGGATACTACCCTGGCGCCTAGCTGTACGCTATCCCGAATTTATCTTAAGGATAGCTCCTTCGAGTTGCCGTATGGCGCCAATATTTTCACAGCTGTTGAGCCTTTGAACGTTGATTTTGCCATAAATTTAAGTCAGCTATCATTAGATGGCGATTTTATAGAGGCTAGTTTGCGTGTTACCCTCACTGCTAAACTCAATGGAAAAACTGCGTTCATCATCGAAGTGACACAGTGCGGCATTTTTGAAGTTAAAAATATTTCCCCTGAAAACTTTGAGAAAATTCGAATGACATACGTCCCTGCGGTATTGTCTCCTTATGTGCGAGCTGCTCTAACAGACATTCTTGGTCGGGCTACCTTGCCCCAATTTATGTTGCCAGAAATTGACTGGGGACAAGCGTACGCTTCTACCTTATCCGCTCCCGTGGCATTAACTGCTAGCACTACGGTGCATTAATTGCTATTACGCTCACAAAAAAGGCTAACCTAGTTAGCCTTTTTTTTAGACCCGTCGATTCAGCCACGGCTTATGGGGGACTGCCGAGACCTTGGTCGGTGTTCGGTATTGGAGGTGGCTATACCTACTAGGTACACATATTTGAAAAAAAAGGAAAAGTACATGCTTACACATTTAAAAGTAAATAATCTCAAGGCAGTTCCTTATCTTGAAACGTCCACGTTAGCCAAGGCCTATCCGCAAGGCATCAACTTTTCTACTACAAAGCCCAATGTTGTTGTTGGACCGAATGGCTCGGGTAAGTCCGCGTTATTAACGGCACTTGCCCTTTACACGCTATCATATTTCACAGGTGCTAGCGCTTTTAATGACGAATATATTGACAGCACCGAGTCCAATGCTTTTTGGCAAGAAATCTCCAAATGGCGCAATGAATACGAGTATCTGCCGGGACTCACTATTACAGGTGATATGCCCCCAACCTTGTATTACCGGCCATCTCATATCCCTGGCAATGAGTGCTCAACCACCCATGCCTTCATGACGGGGTATTCAACGCAGGCTCGCGAATATGATAAATTAACCCGGTCCAAGTCGTCAGGGCAACAGGGGAAAGCACTGTTACAACGTATATGGACGATGGTGCAGAGTGAACAACCTACTCTTGGATTTGAGTTTATTAACTGGAGAGGCACGCGCCATTTACAAGAAGTGCCTGAGTACGGCTCTAGGGACAGTCGATTCGTAAAAAATGAATTACTAAAACAGAAATATTTAGCAGTTCCGGCGATGGCTGCACCCTTAATTCTACTAGACGAACCCGAACAGTCGCTAGATGCAAAAGAAGAAGCCATTATTTGGTCGAAGCTTGTGGCGACAGACTGCACCAAAGTTCAAGTTATTGTTGCCACGCACAGCTGGTATCCCCTCCTGCACCCTGAGAAGTTCCACATTATTGAAGCAGTTCCGGGCTATCTGGCCGAAATTCAGGCCTTAATTTGTATGCGGCCGTGAAAGCTAGCCACGGGTTTGACCGGGTTTCTCTATACACAATAGGTACCCATTTTAAAGGAAAATTATGTTGAATATTGATGCTGTTCTCGTTACTCCCGCGCTGTACTCGGCGTCCCTTGCGATTGTGCATGTGAATACCCCTGATTTGCCTGCTTTACCTATTTATGTTCATTTTTCGGAAGTGTCCCTTAATGGTGTCCGGCGTCAGACCTTGTATGCTGCAGCACAAGAAAATGGAATCGAATACGACCACGTGGTCGAATGCTTTCCAGAAGATTTACATGACTGTGGTGTTGCGCTTCGAGTATTCCTTACGCTTCCGGAGTTTCATACTCACTTGCTAAATCCCTTCATTAATCTAATTAAGGAAAAACGAGCGCAAGTTCAAGCTTGGGCCAGCCGTAATGATGACGTTTGCTAACCGCAATAATTGATTTCAAAAACAGTAGCGTTTCGCTACTGTTTTTTTTTACGCGCTGAATATTACACGCTTAGCTCAGGCGTTCCGTCAGTTAACGAAATCAGGAGGTCGCATTGATGCTTGACTATGACCAAGGACTCTAATTTAAGGGAAGTAGTATTACCGAGGTCCCAGCTTGGCTTATGTGGCGCTATCCATTTTTCCTCCGTATTGCTCCACAAATACCCCTGCGTTTTCAAATTTGTCGCAGGAACGAGCGCGGCACATTGCCACCCCTCGATAAGAATCCGGAGACCCCGGCTGCCTTGCGCGACTACAGTTCCTGTTAAGACATCCGTTTTTGGTACAGTGGCAAATAAAATTGTTTTTTTCAGCCAGTCCCATACATACCGTTCGGCCATCCTAGACGCTTTGGACCTGTTTGAGCAAATTTCTGCAATGTCGGTTAATTGCCGGGCGCTTGGCGTAGTGTTCTGGAGCAGCAAGCGATGCACGGCTAAATCGGAATATCGCCGGATGGGACTGGTAAAATGCGTGTATTCATTAAAGCCGAGGGAGAAATGATTGCTGTTGCCAGCGGCGTATTGGGCAGGCTGCATAACTTTACGGATATATAGTTCTGCCCTTTTCTTGAGCTCTGCCGGCACCGCCTTACGCGCGTTATGGAGAGCGACCAGAGATGGAACTACGGGTAGCGCCACATCAATTGTGGCACACCACTGTTTAAGCGCATCCCACTGTACCTCGGTGGGCACCGGCTGATGCCTAAACAAACCAGTACCGTGTTTTTTTAATAAACTATGCGCCATGGCGCGATTTGCCATCAGCATGCATTCTTCCACCACTTTGTGCGCGACAGTTCTATGTGACCATCGCAATGCTTTGCTCCCGTCCGTGTTGACGACTAGCTTCACTTCTGGTTCTTCAAAGTCGATAACACATCGTTCTTGACGATGTTGCGCGAATAAAAGGTAAAGGGCGTAAAGATTGGAGACATTTTCGGCTATTGCAAGGGGCAGCGGGGTACTCGGGCACCCTGCTTCAATTAAAGTAGTCACCTCGTGATAGGACAGTTTAGCAATGGACTGAATCCACGTTCTCTCTATGGTAGCGGACAATAGAACACCCTCTTCGTCTATCTCTAAGCAAGCAACAACGGCTCTTCGGTCTTTGCCTGGCAACAACGAGCAGACGCCATTTGATAGTGACTCAGGTAACATGGGAACTAGCTTACGAGGCAAGTAGACTGAAGTCCCTCGGTGTCTGGCTTCCTTATCGATAGCGGACCCCTCCTGAACGTAATAGCTTACATCCGCAATTGCTACTAATAATTGATAGCCGGTGCTTGTTTTTTTTGCAAACACAGCATCGTCTAAGTCGCGCGTGGACTCCCCGTCTATAGTAATAAATGGAATATTTCTAAAGTCTGCTCGGTTTTCTTGGTCGGATGGGTCGTCTTTTGTGACTTGAAGCTCTTGCGACTGTACAGCAGGCGGAAAGTGCGGGACAAACCCTTGCCGAGCAAGGGCGTATTCATGTTCAAAATCGGGCTGCATCCGCACCCCTAGAATCCGCTCCAAGGTGACAACAACAGACAGGCTGAGGCTAGTAGCGGCGGGGACCGTCACTGCTATAACCACATCTCCAGGAATATGACTCAATCCTTTTATGATAAGCTTAACAGCACAAGGTTCGTCAGGAAGAACGAACCACTCCCCCTCCCGGCACTCGGTGGTGCCAAGCACTACACTTTCTTTACGTGAGACCAAGACTACACGACCAACTTGCATTTTGGACGCGCGACCTGGTTGGTGATATTTTTCGGGCAAAAAACTAATGACATCACCAGTTATTAGGCGTCGCATTACGTGAAAAGGTATGTAGTATTCTTCAAGGGTGTCAGTGGTGGCAAAGCCAAATCCTTTAGGATTCGACGAGACCGTGCCAATTTTTCGTTGCAGTTTAGTATTTATCATCTGATTGTATTTAAAGTATGAGTCCCCGTTGTATACTATAAATAACCATTCTTATATTTAAGATACTCATTGCGCGAGATTACTGCGATATCGTTTGGGTTTTCCTCCTCTGCGAATGGCGCTCGATATGTATTTTTTGCTATTAGTGAGCTAATCACAAGAGCCGTTGGAGCGCACGGATATTAGTTGCAAGGCGAAAAAAAGCCAACATAACGTTGGCTTTTAGAAATTGATGCTTTTTGCAGGACGGGGTGTCCCTAATGTATTTAGGCAGTTTGTCGCCTTGCTTCCTTGCATGCTGAACAGTCTTCGAGCACTTCCATCAATGTCTTCGCGGCCCAACTTTTCTCAATCAAATTGGTTACGAATTGTACATCTTCAGTCTTAGCAAGGAAGTCTCCTAGCGCAGCGACACATTGGCGATAGAGAACCTTCTTTACCGAAATGCTACCTCCATCCACTGCGTCGAGATACTCGCATAATGCCCAAGCATGAGTGTTGTCAAGAGTTGGCTCCAGCTGGGCAGCGATTGCTGACGTCTCTAACCCGAGAAAAAAAGTCGCGTCAGGTTGCACTAAATTCATGCTAGGCATCACTTTAAACATTTCCATAAAATCCCTTTAGGTAACTTACTTTAACCGCTGACTGTTGTAACATTCTACCAGTGTAGACACCAACAAGTCAACCGCTATAATAAAAATAATGTATTTCAACGTAGCAGCAGGATTCAATTAAATTTAGAATATCGCCGCTTTCTGCACAGTCAAAATAATACCTCAAGGCATTATCTGCGACTATCCTCATTACTAAATAAGTGTGTGGCAACGCACAGTTCTTCTGTTTTTTCACACATGTTCACAATCTTTTGACGTAAATTCACAATCTATCTATTGATTGTTAATAAATAGTTGGTAATTAAACTGTATTCCTATACGATTTTAATTTGTCACCTTGTTTGGTTGCGCATCGGGCAACCGTGCGCCCTTGTAGCCCTGCGCCTAACTAACGTTCCTATTTTTATGGCCAATTTTCCCTTTATACCCCTATGTGTGCCCCCCTGGGACCAGACGGCTGCTCTTGCCGCAGGAGCTCAATATAATCAGCAAAATGGATTCTATGCGGATGCCAACACGCATCTAGACGAAGTGTGGGTTTGGCTGCCTCGAAGATTTAAGGTTGCTAGCCCGCAACCTGTACTTGTCCCAGACATGCTCCCGTCCACCACGTGGGAGCAAAATATTCGAACGATAATGGGCATGCCGGCATGGGATAGGATACGAAAGCATGCGTACCAAGCCGCTGGTTTTCGATGCGAGATATGCGGGGCCAACGCAAAATTAGAAGCGCATGAACTATTTCAGCTAATTAATGAAACCGCGACCCAAAAATTGAGTCGTATTATGGCCTTATGCCCTTTATGTCATAAAGTGCATCATTTGGGAATTGCCCGTCGACTTGGAATGCTTGGTTCAGTCAAAGCACACATGCTTGTGGTAAACCGATGGACTCCAGCCCAGATGGAGCAAGCCATCCAACATGCTTACGATGTATGGGAACAACGGAGTGAGTGGAACTGGTCGTTGGACTTATCATGGCTGCACGACTACGGGTATGTTTATGTTTAGCGCCGTTCTCCTGATTCCGCTTTGTGATTTATAGCTAAGAAGCAAAAAGGCTAAAACATCATGCTATACCTTTAATACTCTTTCATGTTTCGTGAACTCAATACATTGAATCGTTCATTTTAGAGTATTTGTGCTGAAGGGTAGCGGTTGAATTAATCGCTGAACCACATACCATGTTAGTTTTCACTTGCCATTATAGCGCCGGGCGAACTAACAACGTAGTGAGCTATTTTGTCGAATGTTTACGAAAAGTCTTGCACCCTAGGGGAATTAGCTCAGTAGGCAGAGCGGCTGTTTTGCAAGCAGTAGGTCGTCGATTCGATTTCGACATTCTCCACCATTCTAATATGCCAACTTCTTAAAAAGTTGGCATTTTTTTGTCCCTGCCACCAAAATTTCTTTAGATAGGAACCCATTTTCTATACCTAACAATCCCTTTCTTCAACATGGACTATCTATGCCTTCAAATGCTGCCCTTCTTACGTTTCTGGTGCTCGTTCTTGTTGTCATTGCGCTCAGGAAAATTTATGTGTTGTACCAACGTGCTTCGCAGCCCCGGATTTTTTTCCCAAAACCTGTGCTTACGCCTAACGAAATCCAGTTTTTTAAGACGTTACAAATTGCCCTTCCTCAGTACATTGTGTTGGCGCAAGTTGCCATGGGCGCTTTGCTTACTGCCCGCCAACCTGCTAAGGGCGAGAACGCCTTTAAGTATAGGGGAAAATTTTCTCAGAAAATAGTGGATTTTGTAGTGTTGGATACTCGATGCCAGGTCATTACCCTCATTGAATTAGACGATAGTACGCATGACCGCAAAAAAGATGCGGACCGCGATGCTATTACGGCAGAAGCGGGGTACCCCACAATTAGGTACCAAAGCAAAAATAAGCCTAGTACAGCTAAAATTTTGCAAGACGTCTTGCCTTTCGTTAAAAATAAGGTGCCTTAACCTGTTCAAAAAATTAGTCGAAGTCGTACTTCACTCAAAAGTAGTGCACGGCACACTTGTGCCAATCTAAAGCCTATTTAGATTTCAACCCATTTTTTTGCTCTCTACACAAAGAGTAAGCAGCCCCGAATATTACTGCGCAACCAAATGAGGTACTGAATGCTAAAAATAATTGATATACATGTGCCTGCCAATATTCCCCCTATGCTCGCAGATGAGCTATCCTTAATTCTAACAGGAGCAATCCCTAGCTCGGCAGAACAGTATTTTGCAGCGCTATCCCTACTGTATGTGTCATGGAAAGGTCTTCCTTATGATATTTCGCTAGGCGAAGCCTCGGTACATTTAGCGCAGATATTTATAGATACTCCACCTTCAGACTTGTTGGCAAAATTGTCCGATGTCACCCTATTTCGTGAAGACCCTGTTATTAGCCCGTTAGACGGAGGTAGTGATACGGGAGCAGTGCTAAGATGGCATGCTGAACAAGCAGCACTTTACTGGGTGGCCCAAATACCTGAAAAAAAGGTGGTTGAATGTATATCGTCGTTGCAGACATTGTTGATTGCCGCTTCGGAAGACGAATCCTCATTTAGCAACGAAACGGCGGAGAACATGCTCGACGCGATTACCCGATATGCAGACGCGGGTAATGGACTTTTTGAAAAGGATACGGGGGATGATGGCTTAGCGTTTACGTCCATTACAGGAGTCACTGCTTTTAAATCTCCTGATGAACTCGTACGTTATATTCAGGCACAGCCGTCAAGCCTAGCTCCGGTAGAACGCCAGCTACATGGAGCGGATGAGTCCAACTCGAAAGGGGGCGCGTTCGTAAAAGGCGAGGGGGCAATTCAATGCTTTTATCCCGAGGCCGCCAAAAGTTTGTCAGCTCGGTTACCCCGTCGCCCGGGAGAGTCAAATGAACGACAGCTTCGATTACTCCACGATATGTCCAATGACACCGGTTGGCGGATGCTAACCCAAGTGCCCGACTTGGCAGTGCTCGCACCTTTATATGCACAATTTCCGCATTTTACGGAAGTTATCGAGTTTATTGAGTGCAGCATTGCTTTGGCGTCGTCCGGCTCGAATGGTCAACCTTTGCTATTTCAGCCAATTTTGTTAAGAGGCACACCTGGGACAGGTAAGTCATTTTTCGCAGAAGAAGTGGCTCGTGTTCTTAACGGCGTGTTTGAAAGTAGAGACTTGGCGGTGATGACTGAAGCTTTTGTCTTGACGGGCATCGATGCCAGCTGGAAAAGCTCAAAGCCAGGCATTGTTTTTGAAAGTATCGTGTCCGGGCCAGTAGCCAATCCTATCATATGCTTAGATGAAGTGGATAAATGTACGGCACGCGAGTCTCATAACTCACCTCTGGCCGCCTTATATACATTATTGGAGCCATCCAGCTCTGCCCGATTTAAGGATGAATTTATTCCTTTAAACTTGAATGCAAGCAAAGTCAACTGGATTCTTACGGCTAACAATGGCGACATTCCATTGCCGATTCTGTCTAGGCTTGAAGAGTTCGATATTAGAGAGCCGACGAAGGACGAATGCCAGGCTATCGCGGTCTCAGTCTGGCAATCCGTTCGTAACAAATCCCTGCCTCAAGGTCATTCATTCCCAGCTGAATTGTCGTCCGCTGTCCTCTCTATTATGCGTGGCATGAGCCCACGAATTATGCGCAAGGCCCTTACGTATGCGGCATCACGAGCGGCAAAAATGGGGCTAAGTGACTTAAGTGTGCCTGAGCTAGAAAAAGCACAAAACCGATACATGAAAAATAATACACGAACTATAGGGTTTTAGGTTCAGCATACCCCCATTACATGTGAAGGCCCTGACTGTGCGTAGGGCCTGTTCTTCATGGGGCCTAACCCTATTCGGCGCTCCACCTCGTAGTGATGCCATAGCGCCTACCTATACACAGGTAGGCCACGCAATTTTATGAGGAGCAGCTATGTCGCAACAACTACGAATGACCAAAGTGTGTCATCCCGCCTACCAATGGCGCGAAGATTTTGTAAAACAAGCCTTAGACGTTTGTCAAGAAAATAAGGATTTACCGGGAGCAGGCGCCATTTTTGGACAGCTTAATCAAGAACATATCTGTTTTTTTGGTTATGACTTCAGAGACCGCTCCTCTCAGAGTCCGTTGCCTGGCTCATCCATTGAAAAAGCAATTGTTCTCAATTGCTCTCTTGCAGTGCAGGTCCACCAACTCATTTCCGAAACCCTGATTCAGGGTTAATAACAATAAAGATGAATATTTAACAGCATGATTCAATCAAAAGCACTCAGTTTTCGAACTTGAGTGCTTTTTTATTAAAAAATGGAATCACATTGCTACCTGCTACTTTGCACTTTGTGTATTGCTTAGCTAACCCTACTCGTGTGGATAGTGCCTGACCTTGGACCAAGGCTATCCCCCATGCTTTCTGCTGCGGGGGGACATGGCCATCGGCGAGGTCCTTCTTTAATGCCTCTGTATTACGCACTCTTAATTCGTTGGTAAGCTCGATTGCGTGTTTGAGCACAGATGCAAAAGGAATGTCCGAGACCTGGACAATTTTCCCATGTACGTCGAAGGCCGCTTGATACAACTGACGTCCACGTGGGGTTAGTTCTTTTGTGCGCCCCTCCTTTGCCTTCTCGAAGTCCGCCAGGACTGGCGTGGGGGCCCCTAAAATTCGAACGGAACATAAGTCCCGTTCGGTCAGCAGGGGATATTTAGCAAGTAGTGTTGCAAATTCAAGCACGTATTTCCTCGTAACGATGATAGCTAATCGTGTAACCGCATTATTGTAGTTGCTAACCTACTAATAATGTCTGCTTTTGCAGCTTTGGCAGTAACTGTGCAAGACCTAAGTTTGTCAGTAGCTTTACCATGGCTGGCACACAGTATTGGGCAACTGCAGAGAACGGCACCCACTCATAGCCATCCATTTCCGGCTGCTTTTGTCGCGTAATATAATGGCTAAAATAGCTATGGCATACACAACGTGCCGGGTCTACTTCCATAGTCGACACCAATGCCGCAAACAAATGCAAATTTTTCGTTGAACTGTATAGCTGCAGGCCAAGGTCGGTCAGCCTTTCATCACCGAGCACCACCCCTGTTTCTTCGTATAGTTCGCGCAATGCCGTGTCTACGGGTTGTTCCCGAGGATGTGCGCCCCCCTTTGGAATATCCCATTGGGGCGAATTTGTCACGTGTGCCAAGAGTATCTCTTGTCTTTCGTTGAGTAGCAATACGCCACAGGATAATTTTTTTGTCATAACGTAACTCTAGTGTAATGCCTTTTTACTTTTGCTAAAAAGACAGGTTAGCGCGGAGGTCAGTTTGCACTTTAATACTAACTAGCCGGGCGTTTCTCTGTTTTTTGCCGTCTCCCGTCTGCACCCTCGAGTTTCAGTCAAAAAACTGCGGCTTCCTACCTCTAGCAGAACAGCCATGCACGTAACAAGCGCCATACCCCCCTTAACAATCCCTCTTGTGCAGATAAACCCAGCATAATCTTAGTATAGCCAAGTAATTCTGCAACCTCACCTAGCATTAACCGCTACCGAGAACCGTTAATGTTCCGTCAATGGGGCTTAAAATATAAACGTGAACTATTAGTATATGTTAGCACAACCTGTATGCGTACGTCAATGAAGAAACGCCCGCCCTAAAATGCTCTACAGGCTAAATTCAGTTGTCAGCCTAAATTTTAACGCGGTATCTTTGGCTATACCTCATTAACCAGGGGGTAGCTTGTCACATCCGATTAATTTAGACCAATATTATACGGCGCCTGCTGTCGCGCAGCTCTGCTGGGAACAGCTGCATCTGCTGCCATGCATGCTATCTGTGAGTTCTTGCTTTTATTTAGAGCCCTCCGTGGGCATGGGCGCTTTTTTTAGTTTAATGCCTCTTTCACGGCGTATAGGCGTTGAACTTGCCCCTCCCCCCTCCCCATTCTTTCCGGAGGTGGTGCGACAGGACTTCCTAACGTTTTCTCCGTCCCGGTCCAACCTGATTACGGTAGGTAATCCTCCCTTCGGAGTCAATTCTTCTCTGGCTGTTCGGTTCTTTAACCATGCAGCCACTTTTTCGAGGGTAATTGCTTTCATAGTGGCAAAGTCCTTTAAAAAAGTGTCCATGCAAAATAGACTAAATCCCTATTTTCATTTAGTGGCGGAGATAGCGCTCCCCTCTGTTGCTTTCACCAAAGACGGCACGAGTTACGCGGTTCCTTGCTGTTTCCAAATTTGGGAAGTACGCGCGAAACGTCGGTGTATCGCTCAAGCGATAGCACCCCCTCCCGATTTCGATTTTGTGCCGAAAAGCCTTGCAACCCTTGCAGTTAGGCGAACTGGCCGGAAAGCGGGGATGGTTCGCAGGGAATTTCAAACGTATGCCGCCACGTCTCATTACTTTCTAAAAGCGAAAATAGAGCTTGAGATACTCGTTCATCGGCTTTCCACCTTAGATTTTAAGTCCGTTCGAGAAGGTACCGCGGGGCCGTTTAGTGTCAGTAAACAAGAATTAATTTTGGCTTATATTAAGAAATACCCCAATTAGTTGCAATACGCAACTAATTGGGGTATACTGGATACACCACTTTAGGGACAATTAATGAATACTAATGCTACTTCCTTCAATGCTGTCATCACCTCGCTACTTGAGACAGACTTATACAAATTCACTATGTGGCAGGTGCTGCTGCATGCCAGACCAGACGCTCAAGCAGAGTACGAGTTTCTATGCCGCAATGAAACAGCATTTCCGCTAGCGGAGTTAGCCGCGGACGTGAACGCTCAGCTTGATTACTTGTGTGGGCTTACCTTCACGTCGAGTGAGCTCGATTACTTACGTCAATTACGCTATTTAAAATCAGACTTTATCGATTTCTTAAGTATATTTAGACTGCAACGTAAATTTATCAGCGTAACTACTGAAGGTGACATGCTGCGTATCGTTGCAAAAGGGCCTCAAATCCATGTACTGCCTTTTGAAATTTACGTTTTAGCTATTGTCAATGAGCTGTACTTTCGACGGTTTCCACAAAAAACCACGCTTGCGGAAGGTCGCAAACGGTTGTCCGAAAAATTAGCTCTGCTGGCAATAGAAGTGCCAAAGGCGCCGCGGCAGTTCCCATTCGAATTTAGTGAACTCGGCTTACGTCGACGGTTTTCAGCCGCATGGCAAGATGAAGTTCTAGCAAGTTTGATTCAAAATGCTGCACCTTGGTTTAAAGGCACGTCCAATGTGTTCTTGGCAAAAAAATATGGAATTATCCCCATGGGCACTATGGGCCATGAATTTCTGCAATCCTTTCAGGCGTATGGAGTCCGCCTACAGGATTTTCAGAAAGCAGCCCTGGAAGCCTGGGTGCATGAATATAGAGGGGACTTAGGCATCGCGCTCACGGATGTCATCGGAATGGACGCATTTCTAAGGGATTTTGATTTATATTTTTCAAAGTTATTTGATGGACTCCGACATGACTCCGGCGACCCCTATGTCTGGGGTGAAAAAGCGCTTGCTCATTACGCATCATTACGAATTGCGCCGGCAACTAAACGGTTGGTGTTTACCGATGGACTCACATTCCCAGGGGCTTTGGCACTACACGCGCATTTCGGCGACAGGATAACCGCGAGTGCTGGAATTGGCACTAATTTATCCAATGACTTGGGTATTCCTGCTCTAAATATTGTGATGAAATTGACCAAGTGTAATGGGCAATCTGTGGCAAAAATTTCGGATAGCCCCGGAAAGACAATGTGCAAAAACAAAGAGTACCTAGCATATTTGGAATCTGTTTTTTCTACAAAACCTGTGTAGAGGGGGAGCATCATGCTGAACATTACCATAGCGCAGCTCAATCCTACGATTGGGGACATTAGCTACAATTTAGCGTTAATTAAAGATGCGGCTCAAAAAGCGGAAGATAGCCATTTGGTCGTTTTCCCTGAGCTTGTCTTAACCGGTTACTACCCCGCAGATTTGTTTGAGGACGCCCAATTCAAATTGCGACTCGCTGAAGGCCACCTCGAGCTTCTTGCGCTGAATCGCGAGTTTCCCTCGCAGCATTGGGTTGTAGGCGTGCCCGTACTTAATCCAGGGGCAGGAAAAAAATGGCTCAATCAGCTCTGGGTGCTACATCAAGGTCAACTTTGCCTGGCGTATTCCAAGCAGCTCTTACCCACCTATAACGTTTTTGATGAACGACGACATTTTGAACCTGGTCCAGATGTGGCCTGCGTTCTTTGTATTCGAGGTGTGCATGTGGGCTTACTTATCTGTGAAGATGGCTGGAATCAGGACCAGTTCGACTATTCTGTCAATCCCTTCAATCGCTTAAAGGAGGCGGCGGTAGACGTAGTGGTGTCTATTAATGCCAGTCCATCTCATGTGGGTAAGCGAGAACAACGCCATGCTATTTTTTCAAAGGCGTCGTCGGCATATGGTTTTAGCATAGTTTATGTTAATCAGATTGGAGGCCATGACCAACTTGTTTTTGACGGAAGCTCCTTCGTTGTTGACCCCTCGAACGGTGTCGTATTTGAGGCCCCAGCGTTTGAGCCCTTTATTGGAACCATTTCCTACAGCGCTCAGAAGCAAGGCTTCTCCCCTCCTGTTCTTCCCCGTGCACCTGGACTTAGCCCCGCTGCTTTTTATCATCAACAAATCGTACTTGGACTAAGAGACTACGCCCGTCGATGCGGCTTTTCGACTGCAGTAGTTGGTTGTTCGGGAGGAGTCGATAGTGCACTTACCTTGGCGTTAGCGGTTGACGCCTTTGGTCCTGACAATGTAACAGCGATTACCATGCCTTCCGACTTTTCCTCCGTGGGCTCGGTCACGGATTCGCAACAATTATGCAAAAATTTGGGAATACGGCTCTATGAGCATCCAATTAAGTCAATTGTGTCCATTTACTGCACCGAATTTGCTAACGCGTTCGGTAGCCCGCCCACAGGGCTTACCCTGGAAAATCTCCAAGCAAGGGTGCGCGGCACTATGCTTATGGAGTACTCGAATGCCTTTGGGCACTTATTGCTAACTACAGGAAATAAATCTGAGTTAGCTATTGGCTACTACACTTTGTTTGGCGACTCGAATGGAGGCTTGGGACCTATAGGCGATTTGTATAAGACGGAAATTTTTCAATTGTGCGAATACCTAAATTGGTTTGCGGGAGAAGAGCGCATTCCGTTGGCAATTATCCAAAAGCCCCCCTCTGCCGAGCTAGCTCCGGGCCAAAAAGACACCGACACTCTGCCGCCGTACCCTGTTTTAGATAATATTTTGAAATATTTACTTGAGTTCGAAAGCCTATCGTCAGCAGAGCTCACGGATGTAGCTGCTACCTTACATATGTTAAATGCTAGTGGGCAGGCGGAACTAGTCTCAAAAATACGAGGAATGCTTAAACGCAGCGAATATAAGCGTCGTCAAGCTGCGCCTATTTTGAGAGTCCGCGCCCGCGCCTTCGGTTCCGGCCGACAATATCCTATTGCTGCGACTTATTAAGAATCTTACTATGACAACTACTCCTTCATTTCCTATGTACGACGCCGTAGTATTTATCGGTCGCCAAGAGCCACCTCACCGTGGTCACGGGGTAATCACCCAAGAAGCCCTTGCGCAAGGAAAGCACGTTATTTTTATTCTGGGTTCAGCATTTCAGGCTCGCAGCGTAAAAAATCCGTTTACATGGGAAGAGCGCGCAGCGATGATTCAGTTGACTGTTGCCCCTGCTGATAGGTCCCGATTGACGTTTATCCCTGTTCGGGACTATTACAATCATGCCCGATGGGTTTCGGAAGTAACCGCTAAGGTAAAAGAGGCGACGGTGCCCGACGCGCGCATCGGGTTGATTGGGCATAATAAAGATAGTTCAAGCAGCTATCTTTGGGATTTCAAAGAATGGCCCGTAATCGAACTCCCCCTCGTGCTCAATATTCACAGCACGGCCATACGAAAAGTGTTGTTCAGCGTGGAATCCCCCTTGCGCGTCGAGGGTGCCTTGGCAATGCTTCACGACCTTCTTCACCCTGCTGTATGCGACTATCTTAGGGCTTGGATGTGCCTGCCACATTATGTCAGCCTCTGCACAGAGTTCAGCCATTATCGTAAGGGGCACCAGACTTGGGAGACAGCCCCCTTTGCACCTATGTTCGTAACCGTCGATAACCTAGTGCTCTGCTCTGACCGGGTTCTCCTCATCACACGCAAACATCACCCCGGAATAGGGCTATTCGCCTTGCCTGGCGGGTTTTTGGAACAAGAGGAATCTTTATTTGAAGGCGCCTTACGGGAGCTGCAAGAAGAAACGAACATCGCCGTGCTGCACGCCGATTTATTGACGGGATTCAAAAAGGCGCATGTGTTTTCGCATCCGGGCCGTAGCCTGAGAGGACGAACAATCACCCACGTACATCATTTTGATTTGGGGGCTCGGTTTCTACCAGAAGTCACTCCGGCAAGTGACGCCGTGGCTTACTGCTGGATGCCACTTGCGGAGGTATCCAGCCACGAAGCGGAATTTTTTGAGGACCACTTTTCAATTATCCAGCATATTTGCCAATAGTGGCCCGGTCCCGCGTAGCTCCTCGCTTTCTTAGCTTTGTTGATTTAGGCTGCCAATGTGCCCCGCTTTCTGGGGTACATTTAATTGGTTGCTAAGCGGAAAACATGCCTAACCGGGAGCCGGCAATGCCTCTATCGTTACGCTGATGAGCTCGGCCATTCCATCAATCCAGTCAAATGGGCCAATGCTACAACGATGCCCCGGTTGGTCAGGCACCAGTAACGAAAACTCGGTGCAGGCCAGCACCACTCTATCTATTCCGGTCGCGTGCCAGGCGCGTGCCTTGGTCTGCAGTTCTAAACCTAATTCATAAGTCGGACCGTTGGCGACAATATCATGGTAGAGCTGCAGCACCCAGGCTTGGTCCGCCTCATCAGGGTAGCGGGTGACTCCGCCTTTAAATTGAACCAGCTTTTGTTTCGCCGTATTGGCAACGCCCAGCACTAAGTTGGTGCCATTGAGCACCAAGTTATTCAGTGCATGAACCGGTGTCATTACGGGACAGTCAAGCGCTCCTTGTGCAGATAATTCATCAATAATCGGAGTAATGCTATTGCACGGAGCCGCAATAATGGCAGGACCGCAGTCCCTCAACTGCGCCAATGCTTGGGCGACATGCTCGGGGGACTCTAGCCCTAAACTCCACTGCACTATTTTAGGATAATCTGTAGGGGTTCTCGCACCCCTCGTATGTAGTCGGCACGCAAGCCTGTACTGAAAAGCGGCACTAGCGATGGCACTTTGGCCCCCTAAAATGGCGATATCGGCAGAAATATGAGTGAGCATAGCGGCACCTTTAATAAGTAAGAAGCAAACGGAAATAATCTAAAATTCTAAATATGCAGTATAAATTATAAGTGTATAATATAGTAGCCGCAATTACTTTAGATGCGTTTTGCCCGAATTATTCCTAAAGTACCATTTTATTTTAACCTATACGAGTAAAGAATGACTAATTCGTTTCTTATTAATATCACGGGCGTCATTGGACTGCTAATTAACGTCTATTCGCTCACCCGCCGTTCTGACCAGGCATTGCGCGGCATTATTGGAGTTGGGTTCGGTGTTTGGATGGTCAACAATTTATTGTTAGCTGCGTATAGCGCTGCGGCGTTGTGCGGTGTTGCCATGACCCGCCAAGCTGTTGCGGTTTATGTCGTCGAAAAAGTGAGAGTTAGAAGCAAGGTGGCACTCTGCCTTTTCTTTGTGCTGCTGGTGCTGGGTTTCTCTGCATACACCTGGCAAGGATGGGGCACTGTTTTCGCTTGTGTTAGTTCCTTATTTTCTACCGTTGCTATGTTTTTTTTCAAAGGCGCGCGGTTGAGACTGACGGTTGCTTTTGCCTATGCTCTCTGGGGCTGCGCCACCATTTGTTATCAAGCATGGTGGGCGCTAGGAGCCAACGTACTACTCACCACGGCCGCATTCTGGGGCTACTGGCAGTTAGCCCGGCCGGTAGAGCGCGACGCTCCGTTAGCGTCCCCTCCTACAAATTTAGGGTGATTCAACCTAGCAACGCGGTGCTATACCCAGTAGTGCCATATCTTATGGCGTTGATTCAATTAACAGACAGGAACTATCATGAAACTAGCCCCTATACTTTCTTTGGAACACCACGTTTTAGCCATTAAAAGCCGATTGACTTTAGCCTTTATTAACCAGATGTCTGCGCCTGTTCTGCTGGACCGATTTACACATGTAACATCGGAGGAGCTCAAGACGTTAATCTGTAATATTTCAATAAAGCAGCCGGAAATCGCTTTGGCTGCCGTCGAGTTGCAATGGATTTGGGAAGCCGGCGCGGGACAAGAGTATCAACGGCTCTTTCTGGAAAAGTTGGAAAGTCAAGGACACTTATCTCGCTTCTATAGCTTACTTCTCGACATTAATAATGGTGAAGTGAACGTGCTCACGGATGCTAGTGCACCTCAAGCAGAAGTAGCGTAACTTTTATTTAATTGCACTCCTGAAAGAAGCCTTTCAGGAGTTTTTTACAAACAGCTTTGTTAAGGGAAAATTATTTTGATATCAACTAACGACATGAAGGATGTTCTAGACGCGCTGTTACGTGGGGTAGCTAATGAGAATGCTCAGAGCCATGCTGCTGTCGCAGAACACCCCCTGATACAAACAGTCACCGCCGCGGTTCAAAGCGAGGACGTGGACGGCTTTTATTTTGGATTGATTTTTCCTCTAAGCGAAATGATTGATGGACTGCTTACTAAGGAGCTGCCCCAATCCCATGAAGCCCGATTCCTTTTTAAGCACGCTCGCTTCGTGGAAACCCAGTTTCAAAAGCTATTTGAAAAATATGAAGGTTCCGCGTGCTGTGCTGATAAGTCTCGAACTGTGCTACGTCATTTGCTAGTATTTTTCAAAACAGCAGTCCCTGTTTCATTTGACTATACCCAGCAATACACGTATCACTTGCCTAAACGGGTGTTCATCACGCACGAAGAAATTGTATCGTTTTTTGATGCGATATATCGACTTTACTATGGAAATATTGACCCATTCTTGACGCATATTGCTGATTTGAAGTTAAGAATGTTGGATTCCCCATCGAGTTAGTTATTCAATGTGTGACGTTTGCGCTGAGGGTCAACCGTCCAACGTAAGAGCGCAAGAAGGGTATTCGTTTCATTGATGCCGGTATCGCTTATGTCTACATTTTCGAAATCTTCAAGAGAGGCACTAGACCACATCGAGTGTTGATGGCGGCTTTCGTACACCAATTCTCTGCGAATTTCACTTTGTTCCTGCATGTATCTTGCCGCTGTGTTTTGCGCATCAACTAGGCGATTGTGGCCTAGTAGCCAACGCCTAGCACGGGTGTCGTAATAGGAAAACTCCACGTATCCGGCCCACAAATAACGTACGTACACACCACTAGTCTGAGGTGCCCTGCATAACCAGGGCCTAAAGTACCAATAGCGGTCCGCACCGTCATACGCTCCTGCTGTAAAGTAGAGTTGATGCAATAATGCGGGGGTCAACTCTGAGCATAGTGGTAGCTCTTTTTTCAGAAGTGGCCGAGAGAACCTACTGCATAGGGCCGCACTCACACAAGCTCCACGGAATTGGCCAGCAACAAAACGGAAACAGCCTCTCCTTCAACCGTCTCTTCCAAGAGTAAGGTGCGGGTCAACGCTTCAACGCTGGTCCGGTATTTAGTCAATAAAGAAAAACACAGTTCATCAGCGCTTTTTAGCAGCAATTTAGCCTCTATCACTGCTGCGGCAATCTCCGATTGTGCCTGTGTCGTGGAGGGTAACGCACCAATACTAAATAAAGACCCGTCCTGCCCAAATCCAAATCGAGATACCATCGCCATCGCCAGCTTGGACGCTTCTTCTAAATCATGAGCTGCTCCATTTGAGGCTTCGCCGTAAATAAGTACTTCGGCATTACGTCCCGCTAGCAGCATCTGCAGTCTTGCATTGAGCTCAGAGCGAAGATATAAGGCCTTGTCTTCTTCTTGTGTCACAAGAGTGACCCCTAATGCGGCGCCCCTAGGAAGTATGGATACTTTTTCCACTCGCCCTGTCTTAAGCAAAGAGGCAATGATAGCGTGTCCAGATTCATGTACTGCCACACGTTCCTTTTCAACTTCTGTCATCACTGTTTGCGAAGGATTAAGTTCCCCCATGCGGATTGTCTCAATAGCGTCTGCAAAATGTCGATGGCCTGCTTTCTCTAATTTCGTCCGAGCCGCAATAAGCGCGGCCTGATTGACAATCGCTTCTAGCGTCGCGGGAGACAAGCCCGTGGTTAAGCGTGCCAGCTGGCTAAAATTGATGTCAGGTTCGACTTGAATGTTCTTGGCGTAAAGACGGAAGATAGCTTCGCGTGCAACGACGTCAGGCAATCGAACATGTATCCGGCGGTCAAATCGGCCTTCTCGTAATAAACCTGGGTCTAGGTTTTCCGGCCGGTTAGTCGCTCCAACGACGATAACTTGTTCTCCGGGGGCAAACCCATCTATCTCAATAAGGACTTGATTAATAATCCTATTTGATTCAGATTCAACGGCGGACTCCCCGCTGCTTCTTGCGCCTACCCCGTCCAGCTCATCTATAAAAATGATTACCGGTGCATTTTTTCGGGCCAATTCAAACAATTTTTTTACTCGTTGCACGCCGGCACCAAAGTATTTGGAGGTAAATTCGCTTCCGCTCACCGCAATGAAGTTAACGCCACACTCTCCCGCTAATGCTTGCGCTAATTTAGTTTTGCCAGTTCCTGGCGGGCCAATCATCAGTACACCGGCAGGCGGTCGAGCACCCACCGCTATAAAGGGAGAAGGGTCTTTTAAGTAGTCCATAATATCGGTCAAGGCGTTTTTTGCTTCTTGTGCCCCGATAACATCGTCAAATCGAACATGTGATGCGTCTGCTAACTTAAACACACCTCTATCCATAAATTTGACCAAATACAGCATGCCAAGTAGTAGTCCCAAGGGGATGAGAATACCGATTAAGTTTTTAATCGTTTCTAGCAGGGGAGTTGGGACACCTCCGGGGATGACCAACAGAGGTACTTTGCTTGATTCGTTCTTACTGTACTCCTTTAGAAGAACCTCGGATATTTGGCCAAAACGGTCACTGACATAGTACCTTTTTTGTTCTTTTGTAGTAACCAAAATTGCAGACTGAGTTAGCCCCAGCTGGGCAACTTTATCTTGCTTAAGGTCGAGTAATAACTTAGCAACTTCCTGTTCTGATTGCTGCCAAAGGGCCGGCATTTTCTGCATCCGGGTGTGTTCTTCAGTGAGGTTGACGGGCTTGTTTGGCAATGTTTGTTGACTGTTGTACCAAAAAATCAGTGCCAATCCTGCAATCAGACATTGAAGGTAGAATACGCCGCTAAAAACGCGCCATACTCCCGGATTTTTGCGGACAGCTGCCGTAACTTTAATCCGAAATTTCTGCCAGCGACTGGGGTTGACTGGTTTGCTTTTGGTAAGGTGGCTCATATTTATAATTCCTTTGCTATTTTAAACGTGTCATTCAGTATATTCTAAATCAAAAGAAAGTGCTAGCCTTAAACATGGGCAGGGGAGGCAATTTGGATGCCTCCCCTGACTTTAATGATAGCTGCGGTGTTATCGCATCAACATGGGATTCAGGCGGTCCATACAAAGGTAGGCGTGGCCTACAACGGAGGAGTTGTACATCCCCCCACGAAGCCCGCGACCACTGTGGTTCTTGTCCTCAATGACAACGACATTGGCACCTAATAGGCTCGCTTTATTCTTAAGCTGATTGCGTGCGCCTAACATCAAGTTCGCATCTGGGGTGACATCGGAGGTGAACCAGTTGCCTTGTGTCCCTACCATTTCTCCCAAAGAGGCGCATTTATTTGGGACGCTGCTGACGAAGTCAATGCGGGCAGCCTCATTTTCCACAGGAATGGCTGAACAGGCGCTCAGGCAGCAAAGAACTACAGTGCATATCAGAATTTTTTTCATGTTCGTAGAAAGAGGAGGCACGACGATATTGTCATACCCTGTATAGCGCCTCAATCTTTAAATGCTCGTGGTCCTAACGGGGCTACGTAAAGGCTAAGAGAGCTTGCTATACCCTTTTTTAGCTTATTAAGATGACGCAGCTATGATAATACAATGGGGACGAGACTTTTTTGACAAGAGTGGCAGAGCTGTCCCTATTGTCATGGATACCTCAAAGCTTATTAATGGGCACGTCTTTCTCATGGGAGCGAGTGGAGTAGGCAAGTCACACACTATTCGCGGAATGATTGCACAAGGGGCCCTGACTTCGACGGATGTTCTATTTCATGTTTTTGACGTACATGGAGATTTAGATGTGCCCGGAGCAAGCGTGGTGCAGTTCTCTGAACAAGCGGGCTATGGGCTTAACCCGTTTAGAGTCAATCCGGACCGGGATTTTGGTGGCGTGCGCAAGTGCATTCAACAATTCATCCGTACCATCAACACCGCGTCGCGTACGCCATTGGGCTTAAAGCAAGAAAGTGTTATTCGCAATCTCCTTACTGACATCTTCGAGGAATTTGGATTCTTAGTCGATGACCCTAGTACATGGGCAATGAATGAGTACGAGTCCCGATTAGTCTCTGGGGGCCGGGATAATCGGCTGTACTTGAACATCCCGATGAAGGATAAAGACCTGGCCAAGCCTTTTGGGGTTCGATGGGATGAGGATAAACGACTTTGGTGGTGCCATACTGAAAAATATACAGGGGAGCTGCTTCGTTGGCCAGTCGCCTACAAGGAACGTACTTACCCTACTCTTAAGGATGTGGCCAACTACGCGAAGCGTCTGCATGAAGAACGCTTTCTGGGTTCCGACCAAAAAGCGGTTCGTGCATTGAACATGTTGAATAAGCAAGCAATTGCGTATCAGCGTAAGCTCCTTAATTCGATTAAACAAAGCCGACAAGACACCCGTGACGAAGAAGCGAACCTGGAGTTAGCCGAAGTTCGAGTCAAGGCCGTCCAGGCCTACACTGAGTACGTCAATGCGATACAGACGGGGCACGAGCTTGATAACTTAATTAAATACGATTCTCCTGACGTGTTGAAATCAGTTGTTGACAGACTTAACAACTTACTTGCAACGGGAATATTTAAAGCGACACCTCCCCCCTTTGACACTGCCTGTTCGGTTTGGCGGTATAAACTGAATCCCCTCAGTAATGAAGAAAAGAAACTTCTGGTGCTCTTTATGTTGCAAGACCTCTTTTACAAAGGCGTGCAACGCGGACAACAATCGGATGTAACGGAAGTATTTGTGCTCGACGAACTCGGAACTTATGTCAGCTCGGGAGATAGTGACAATGGGGACGGCATTATTGGCACGATTTCGCGAGAAGGCCGTAAGTTTGGTCTGGCCATCTGGGCCGCTAACCAGTCTCCTGCAAATATACCCGAAAGTTTAATCAGCTCCGTGGCAACTAAAGTCATTTTAGGGTTGGATGAAGGACATTATACTCACGCAATAAATAAACTGAAGGTAGACAACAAATTGCTAGGGTTTATTGTACCGCAGTCAACAATCGCGGTACAAATGAAAGAAAAAGGCTCGTTAAAGAACAGATGGTGGTGGGTCCAGTTACCAAATAAGAAAAGTGTTGTCTCCGTAGCCGCATAGCTCGCGTTATATTAATCTTGTTGTTACCTCGCCCCTGTCGCTATATGAAGAACTACTTTATGAAAGGTTACTACAATGTTTATGCTGGCCCTTTTTTTATTAATTTCGCCCATCATTTTTCATGAAGTAGGCCATTGGGTCTTGCTACACCGCTATCGTGTTCCGGTCACTCAGTTTTGGTTTGGACTCGGTCCCGTTGTCTTAAAATGGGGGAAATTACATATTGGGATGTTACCTATTGGCGGGGCGGTTGTCCCCGAATCTGCCCGCTATGCCGAGTTGACTCCGAGCCAGCGGATGAACGTGGCGTTAGCCGGGCCACTTGCATCTGCAATTTACGGCATGGCGCTACTTTTGGCTTGTCAGTTGTACGGGCCACGCGCGGGGGGAGTCGGGCTGGCGCTCTTGGCATATATTAATTTTTGGCTTGCTGTATTTAATCTCTTGCCCTTGCCTCCGTTGGATGGGTTCCACGTTTTGGTTGCATGGCACGAACGTAACGGGACGCCCTTCCCGGCTTGGCTCCTAAGCATGGCGCATCGCCTGGGGAGTGGATTCATGTACGGGTTAGGCTTTTATGTCCTTTTCTCGGTATTCTGGCCGGGAATGCCCATTTGATTTAAATGCCCCGCTGCATACCCCTCCTTTTCAGTAGCGGGTAAGGCGGGTGACTCTTGCGTTTGGATGTACTGAATCAAGGTAGCTAGGTCTGCGGCACCAAGTGTAAATGCCTCATAGGCTCCTGACCAAAAAATCTGTTTCCAAAAGAACTTCTTCAAGTGCTGTGCGTGCGCGGCACGCATATACCGGGCACTGACCGTTTTTAGGATGCCCACTAATCACAACCGAGAAATGCGTGAATACTCCCGCGACTAAACGCTGCGCGCTGTAGTCGGAGGATGCGCGGCACAGTTGCTCAAGAACGGTGCTCGGGCCAACGCGGGGCTGAACCAGAAGTTACTCTGTCGTTCCTACGGCACGACGGTTACATTCAAGTCCGTGCGCAATGGACTGTGAAGCAGAACCTGAGTCCTCGACGGAGGGGATGCCCTTGGCTTGCTAGGTAGTGGACGCATGCCAAAGTAGTTGAAGGCATTGCGCCAAAGAAAAACTATGCCGTAAACCTGTGATAGGGCTAAAAAGGTCGACATCTGTGATTCGTCTCCTCGTTCCGCAAGTATAATGGAAGCTCTAGTACGATTACACCGCCGTTCAACTTCACTTAACGATAATCCCGACTGCTCCCTAAATAGCCGTAGTGCTGCCCCCATCGCTTGTGGAATGGTGCTACATCCTTTGTCATCCGATATAGCCAAGCTGCCATTGTTAGCGTCTGTAATCATTTAATGTTCCTAGGTTACGGGTTCGGTGCATAGCATGTTACCACTTAATTGAGGCTAGCATTTTTGCTTAAAAAAAGAGTCCCCTAAAAAGGAGACTCCCTAAAATCAATATAGCATGCGAATTACGCAGCGATAAGCGGTTCAATTATTTTTTCAAACGGAGGTAAATTTGCCAGCATTTGACGGCCATAATTGGTCGCTACCAACCGTCGGTCAAAAATCGTGATACGTCCTATGTCCGATTCCCTGCGCAGCAACCGACCGACCATTTGTATAAGTCGAGTAGTTGCATCAGGCAATGACCGTTCCGAAAAATACCGTGAGCCTAAAATCTCGGCAATTTCCTGCTCAACAGGGTCATTTGGCACGGCAAACGGCAAAGTCACGACAATAACATGGGTGCAATAAGTGCCAGGCAAGTCGAGTCCTTCTGCCAAGGTTGCTACCCCCATTAAAATACTGCCGTCCCCTTTGTCAATCGCTTGGCAGTGTGACTGCAGCAGCATTTTAACAGGGTGTTCTCCTTGAACGCGAACTTTGACCTCCCCAAAAGCGGCCTTAAGTCGAGGGGTAAATTCCCGAAGTAATGACCAGCTTGGAAACAAGATGAGAGTGCCTTCTTTGCTGTTAATCGCTTTTGGCAGCTTCAAGGCCAATTCAAGGATGAACTGCTTTCGTTCGACTGGCTTAGGCGTGGCGTGCATTGCCGCGACCACCAGCTGACTTTTCTCGTAAGGAAATGTGTACGGCAGTGTTTTATATTGCGTTTGTTTTGGCGAACCGACTTTTTGCGCAAAACGAGAAAATCCTCCTAAGTCTCTTAGCGTGGCTGACGCCATGACTACCCCAAGCGTTCTGGTAGAATTCCAAAGTAATGGCTGCAGGACATCCGCCCCTTCCAAAGGGGAAGTGTGCAAAGAGACGACCCGTTCCTTTTTATAGAGCCATTTTGCAGTTCTGGCGGGAGACGTGAGCTGGACAAAATTTTCCAACACAGCCTTAGCAGGAATAGTGACAGAAATAGACCTACGAATAATCTCGCTGGCCCGCTCCATGACACTTGGGTCCAATGAATCTTGGGTATCACGAAGCGCGCCTACAATTGATTCCAGCATGGCATGTAGCACCCGCAATGGCCCTTTAAGGTTCTCTACGGCTACTAAAATGACGCTAGGAACGACTCCCTTCGCAAACCGAAATTGGCAAGAATCTGACTCAACGGGCACTGAATTTAACAGTTGCATCAGGTCACGCAAAGGCTGCATTACTGGTAGCACATCAAGTTCGACTTCCCATCGATTATTCACAAGGGCTGCAAGGGTACTTGTGGTTTTAAGCAATTGTTGAATTCCTTTTACACTCGGTATTAACAACTGCAAGGTATGGAGCGTGGCCTCTGTTGCGCCAACCTTGATTGCTTTTTCGGGCAAATGATGTGCTTCATCGAATACCACATAATAATTCGGCACGGGAAGCGTGGGTTCCATTTTCTGGGAAACAAAAAGCAAGTCCATCAGTACGATGTCATGATTGGCAATAATAACTTTAGCAGTGCCCAAGCGACCACGTGCTTTATAATAGCTGCAGTCATTAAAATGCGGACATTTTTTCTTGATACAGGTATCGGTAGAGACCGCAATCGGAATGACTGATTTCGGACGTGGCCCAGTATATGTATCAAAGTCACCGTTCCAGGTATGCTCGTTAAACGCTATCACCATTTCCGCTACTTGTTCGCTTGCCAAGGTAGCTTGTGCCTCGTTGTAGGCCAAACCCTCTTGCGCACCGGCCTGCTCTAGGAGTATTGCGTACTCTTCCGCTTGGTTTAAACAAAGATAATTACTTTTTCCTTTTGCCAGTGTAACCGCATCTTCGCTAAGTAATCCCGCTTGTACTAACGTAGGAAAATCTTTAGTGATAATTTGCTGTTGAAGTGCTTTCGTTGCCGTAGACACGACGACCGGTTCTTTAGTGGTGGAGCCGGATGACTCCGTGGCCGCTAATGCACCAATTAAATACGCAAGTGTCTTACCGGTACCTGTTGGTGCTTCAGCACCTAAGGGAACTCGGGTAATGAACGCGCTCGCTACGTCATAAGACAACTCTTTTTGCTGTTGTCGAACGACGAAGTCGAGGTTGCTGGCTAATTTGGCATACGCGGCATCGACCCAGGCAAATGCTCTGGTAATGCGCGGATTTATAGGTGCTTCTGTACTCATAGAACATTTCCTTTCTGTTGCGCAGGGACGAACCGCTACACGCAATGACAAGTGCATAGTGACATGTTGTCGGCTATGCACGTTGGCTAAAGAGCCTAAAACGTAGTTCCAGGGAAAATTTAAGATAACTGCGCAATGACAAGCATTGGGCTACTCTAAAATGTGGCCTTCTTGGTATAGCGAATGGCCCTTCCTTTAAAAAAGAGCGCCCTGCTATTTTAGCAAGGCGCACATATCCTAAAGAAAAAGGTCCTTTAAAGCTAAGTGTTCGCGTAACCGTAAGGCTTCCGGAAAATGCGCAGCCGTGACGTATTGAGCTAACCATAGCTTAGTACAGAGGTGTCAATGGACGAGGGGCACTTCAATCATGGTGACTGTTGCAGTAGCATAGCCCGTTCAGCATCAAGCCAATAAAGAATATGCGCGAAAACGCGCTCTCCTAGAGGTAGACAATTGCCCTACTTCGTATAGAACTTTTGCAAGCGGCATCCCCGTTAGGGCCTGGAGCAACAAAAAACAGCAACGTTAAGGCTACCGACTACAATTTAAACAATAACGAACGTGGCTCGATGTTGCGGCGACGTAAGTCTTGAAAAACTTTGTTGTGTTCAGTCACTGTGCGCCACTGTGGGCTAGCCTCATGCTCAACAGTAGTGTCTAGCAACAGTTCTGCCAGCAACAACATATCATTTAAAGGTCTTCTAGGGGTCGTGACCGTTCTCCACTGTGCCAGTTCTGAAAGAGTATCAATAAGCCGTTCAGGGAGTCCCCACGCCGTCCCTAGCCCCGCAGCGAGGAGAAACGTGTTTGCCAACCCCTTTGAATGCAATAACCCATGCGATTTATTAGTAGCCACTTGGGTTAGCGCCGCTTGACCCGCAATGTCCCTCGTATCCCGAAAAACCAATCCGGCGCTTATTTTTGCGACCAGTGTCAGCATTTGCGTGTCATAGGTAGAGATTTCGGTATATTCGCCATAAGACACAAACCTGCGCACAGAGGCAAGCGAAGAAAAAGTATGGCGAACGAGATGGTCGCGTACGAAGTGGAGATTGTCAGGCAAAGCTAGCGAAGCCATTGTCCATAACGTGAGTAGCGCATCCACAGCCTGCGTGGCCCCGAGAACCTGCAAAGCTTCATGCACGGTGTTAATCGGTTTAGTGCGTCCGAAGCTGGCGGAGCTAGCGAGAGTAATTAAGCGAACGATGGCAACGGGGTCTTTGGCAACCAAGAGGTCTAGAATTCTCAAGTTAATGCGCTCGTCCTCTGATAGCTGCAGTAGCCGTGTAAGTGAGTCACTCATCTGTGGAAACTTGGAAGAATCCGGTCGCACTTGACTGAGGGTTTGCCCTACATTAGCTATTTCTGGCACGACGGGGACGTTAGCATATGATGCCGAGGCAGTCATTGCAGGACTCTCTTTCTAAATAACACACAGCCCTATTGTACCTCAATACCCGGCCTGTTAGCACGCTGCCACCCCCTTAATTCTTGTTAGCTTGTGTTACATCAAAGGGATTCGCAAACTCCGATTATTCACCGGATTTTCTAGATACACAGCATTTTGGTCAACTTTGGATAAGACCGGTACGACCATTTTTCCAGGTTTAGCAGGCGGATAGGCTAACGAGGGAATCGACTCTCCGACGGCATAAAAGCGATTATTAATTACAGCGCCTGTTGCGCTCAATGCCTGAATTTTTACTACCGTGCTCAACTGACCGAAGTAGTCAGCCTGAGGAATAACCGCTGCCACCGCGGGTTTTACCTCCTTATTCTCACTAGGACTCACTTTCTTTTTTTCAATGTCCTGTCTATCAAACAGGACATCCAACTCTTTTTCTTTAAATGCAGAAAAGGGCCCTTTAAGAACGGGACCTGTTTTACGAGAAGACTCAATAAGCAGGGGATGCAAACTTTTTGTTACTTCTACAATAGCAGGAGCCGGAGCGCCCTCCGGCAATTTGGCAACAGTTTGTCCTTGAATCGGAAGTTCGGCAATGACAATAGGCAATCTTTGCCCTTGCACCCACGCGCCATACAGGCCCATCAAGAGAATGCCTGCAACCGCAAAGGGTATCAAGGGTGAGGAAGTGTTATTGGCCATAAGAGACTCCGTTAATTATTTCGCAAGAGAAGACAAAAGCTACTAAGCAGTGCACGTGCTTTTCCTTTCTCTTGGCTAAGGCGAACCGTTCCTACCTGCATGTCGGCACGCTTTAGCAAAGCATGTACATGCGGAAGAAGCACATCAAAATTGGGGGCTTCCATCAGCACGCCAGTTCCCTGGGAGGACCCCAGGCACGCACGCACCCCGTCTAGTGGCTGTTCATCGATGGTCAACGGTTCAAATTTGGTAACCACTAACGTATCTGCGTTAATTCCCAAGTCCGCACCGATGAATTCATAAACACTCAATAAGTCTTTTGCCTCCGCTACCGTGTGCAACTCGGCTTTCCACTTTTCATCGATGGGTAGTAATGTTGAATAATCTACTTTCCATTTTTGAAAAGCCAGGGTGGCCGCTTTTTGGGCCTCGGCTTTTTGCGTCATGCCATGCCATGCGTCGACGCCTACCATGCCCGCAATACCTGCTAATGCCAAGGTGAACATGAGTGCATGCTTTGATACGTTTTTAAACACCATGAGAAAAGGCTCCTTGAATTCGGTATGTTCGCGTGCCGGCATTCAGGCCCCCAACGATGGAGCGCTCCTTGAAGCCGTCAATCACGGCTAATCGAAGCGATATGCCTAACTCTAATGAGAGTGCCCTTAACAATGGTTCGGACTGTTCTAGTATCAGCATGTCTGTATTTTTGGCGACCTCCACTGTTATTTCAAAATCCGGGTTGTAGTCGGACTTGGGGATATTTTCGCTGACACGAGAATCTTTTCCAGGCGTGACTATGAGTTGTGCGGCTACCACCACCAATCCAGCTTGTCGCGAACAAGCGGCCAGCACCGATTCCAGTTGGGAAAGCTTGTCCGCGCCGATATCGGTTCGGCTGAAGAATTTTTTTCGTGCTTCCAGCATCGCTAGCCTCTCGGATGCAAAGGTATATTCGCCTAAGGTGGCATTTTCTTTTACAAGCGCATTTGCCGCTAGGGTGTACTCTTGATAAGGGGGGTAAATAGCGCCCACAAACCCTGCGACAGTGCCCACTAGTACAAACGCGGGCACACCAAATTGTGCTATCAAACTTGGGCGACCCGAAACAGATAGCGTTTGTGCGGCGGCCAAACTCCAAACTGCAGGACTTCCATTTATAAACACATGCGTGCGTGGCACAGTTAGAGGACTACACCAATGGAACACTGCCTGCGAACTGCTCGCCCGCAACCGGTCAAGTAGCGCATGTAAGTCGGCATCGTAAGTGTGGGTAGCTGGGCTGGATAGAATGTTTTCAGCGTAGGAAACGAGAATTCCCTTTTTGAACTGAAGAACAGAGACCATCGTGTTTGTGCTGCTTTCGACAGCACAGACAACAAAAGCTTCTTCCACTCTATTCAATTTTTGGCCATAGTGCAATAACGCGTCAATGGCATACATCGGTTTTACCCGCTCCTTAATGAGGGCGAGCGCGGCTTCCTTGTCTAGGGCCAGGTTAAGCTTGGCGCTTGAGCCTTTTTTAGCGAATATGCCGGCTATAACTTTTCGGGAGGGAATAGGAATCAAGCCGTCCTTACTTCTAATTTCTTCAAACGAGCACGTAAGCAGCTGCCCTGCCAGGATGATTTTTTGTTTAGGTCGTTTTTGCAGAGCACGAGCCAATTGCAGCGCGTCGGCAGCAAAAAGCGGACCGTCTTTCTTTTGTATTTTTAGGGACATAGCAATTAGCTGTACGCCTTAGTAAGAGAGTTAGACATTTGTGTAAAATATGCCATCAAGGGCATGGCAATCATGGCGGCAGACGCTGCCTTCGCCACGACATCGGCAATACTAATAACGCTCGTGAGTTGCCGAATACCCTCTTCAATCAGAATAGGCGCGCATCTCCCCATTTCGAGGTCCAGCCTACTAGTTTCATGCGCGGTAATGAACGCAATAGAGATATAAAAGGGCCATTGCTTCCGGGGGTCCCCTTCTTCTTGCTTATCGGGGTCTGCAGAATCGGCGATGCCCCGTTTTTCAACTTCCTCTGCCATTTTAATAACACCCGCTTGATAACACTCAGGCAGTGTTTTGATAGACAGAAGTAATTGCTCTTTTAGAGGAATGCCCGCAGAGTCTAATAACTCTAGCTGATAGGCCCATGCCCCAAAATAAAGAAAGCGAAGGGCACTACCGAGCTGGGGTTGTTTGTCGGCCAGGGCAATGAGTTTTCCTAGGTTCTCGGGTTGTTTGAACCAATGCACGCCATACGCTATCGTCGCAGCGGTGCCCAGCCCTAGAATCGGCCAGTAGTTTGTTGCCAGCCAATGCAGAAACGTCGAAGCTTTGAATACAATGCCTGACTCCGCCCCTCCTAACGAAGCTTGCAACTTAGGAATAACGCCTATCATAAAAAATAGCATCACGCCCGTGCCCGCAAGGAATGAAACCAAGGGCATCATGAGTTTGTTGTATATTTTCTTAACCTGCTGGCTTACGCGCAGAGCTTGCGCTGTTTTAAGTAGCACGGGCCCCGTTTTGCTCGCCTCTTCGCCGGCACGAAGCGCCGCGACGGTGGCTTCGGGCCAAATACCTTCCAATTGGATAGAGAGCCGGCCTCCCCGTGACATAACCTCAGCCGCAGTTGTCCACAAGTCTGCATGCTTAGGCTGTAGCCTTGCCATGCGAGCGACAGCTTCGCGCATGCTGATGCCCGCAGCTAGTTGGTTACCTAACGCGGTTGCCGCAGATTCGATTTCAGAGTTGGTATGGTAGGTCATAGACTATATAGCGAACAATCTTAAATGAAGAGTGCCGAAAATTCGGCCTGTCCCGTCGATACCAGCGCCAATGCACTTTCCGCTAGGGTTAGCTTTCGGTGAAGAGACAACGCACTGTAGTCCAAGCCTGATTCGGACTGGGAGTAAATATTTTTAACCGCACGAGTAGCAGGAAGCATCTCCACGATAGGAATCTCGCCTTGAAATCCCGTCCCGTGGCAAAGTTTGCAGCCCCCTTTCTTAGGTACATGGACCCCGTTCGCGAGCACCGCCATTGCTTTCTCTATTAAAGGCTCTTGTGCTTCCGCAACATAATATTGCTTTAAGGACTCCACGTCGGCGTCGGTGACTTTTGTTTTGATACTGCATTTGCATAGCTGTTTAATCAAGCGCTGCCCAATTGACAAGGTGAGCGACTCAGCCAAGTCAAAAAGCGTAGCGCCAGAACCCGATTCCTCTGAAGACTGGCTTCGCAGGTAATTGGCTACGGCCCTAAAGGCCAAAATAGAGTCGTTCGCATGAACCGTGGCCACGACGATATGCCCCGACGTTGCGGCGCGCACACAAGCTCCTGCCGAAAAAGGGTCTCGAATCTCACCTACCCAAACTAAGTCAGGGTCATGCCTTAATAAGGCCCGCATAAGTTCTGCAAAGTTATGGTCGACTTCAACTTGGACGATATCATCTAAATACCGTTCAACTGGCTCTTCGAGCGAGATACGCTTTTTGGTCAACGCAAACATTTTTATGTGCTCCCCCACTACTCCCGCAATGGTGGTGGACTTCCCCGAGCCGGTTGGCCCCGCCAGCAGAATCAGGCCTTGGGTTCGAATCAGTGTTTGCCGTACTTCCTTGATGAGTAAGGGGGGGAGCTGAAGTGTCGCTAAATCGATACGTCGCGTAGTCTTCGCAAAAAAACGCAAGGACGCTGAAATCATATCAAAGTCCAAGCCGTGTCGTGCAGTTGGAATAAACGAACAACGTATCTGCGATTCGAAGGATGAATTTTTGTAAGTAATTTGGCCATCCGCCGGCTTTCGCAACCGGCCTCCGTCTCCTGCTCGAGACCTACTGATTAAAAAATTCGTAATTTCTTTGGTAATATCCGGAGCCAGCAAGGAATAACGTTCCGGCGAAGTTAAGTCCCCGAGTACACGTAGTTGCACGAGCATCGTGCCATCCCGCAAAGGAGTCAGCGCTATATCCGTTGCTTTGCGATTTAGCGCTTCATCTGCCAGGCGACCAAAAATACGTTCGGCTTCTGTCTTCGCTAAACTCGGGCTCCAAAAATTATCCTGTGCGGCGGTGCTCACCATCATCGCCGGTTCCATCGTGCCGTCCCCTCGCGCAGCACGCGCTACGACAGGGGGCGGTGCTAAACCAACCAGAGGCTCTTTTGTGATACTTAGCCGTACGGGGTCCTGCTCTCTGTCCCGCCGACCGATATGTGAGAAAGATAGTAAGTTGTTTAAATCAGAAAAGACCACCATAGGGGTGCCATCTGCGGTCAGGATATACGCCGCATTGAGCGTGTCGAGTCGTGCTCTGCCTGAAGCCGACAAGCCATTCCCCGCTGTGACCCAACCTTCGTCAATGACATCTAGGTAGGGCAAACCCCGCGAGATAGCTAAGATTCGAAGAGACTGTTCGCGCAAATTCGGCAATTCTCCCGCAAGGTACTCTAGTGTCAGTACGTTCGCGGGTTTGTCTCCAATTATTTTTTCGATGTCATCCCGGGTGGCTAAGTTCAACGCCGTAACGATATCCCCCACCCGGTATTCAGCATAGGACGCGCATGCCTGAGCATGTGTTACCAAAGGTTCTAGGTTATTCGAGGGAAATCCCCATTGTGCCAAATAACTACTGGCAGTTCGTACTTGTTCTGACATGAGGCATCCTAAAATTAAGGGAATGAGGCATCCGCAGTTATCGTGGCGGTAATGCCTAATTGGTTAGTAAGCGAGGTATTACTGGTGAGCACGATATGCTTGGTCGATATTCGTTGGTACATCACAGGTTGCCCAAATCTGTTAAAAAGGTCGGAGCATCCGAGGGCCACGCCTTGCCACACAAAAATGCCTGAGCATACCGCGGCGGTCGTGCTCGTTGCCCCCCAGTACGGAGTCACTAGCGAAGTGAGCGCAATAGGCGTGCTGCTTGAGGGGAAGCTAGCAGTAACCCGGTAGACATTCGTAAATTTGTCTAAAGTGGCGTTTTGGGCTTTTTGAGCTGATTGCATTAAACCCGCAGTACTCGCTTGCTGTTCCCAGCTGATGCCCTTTTCATTGAGCGGGGTACACCAGGATGAAGCAGTAGCAAAGTCCGTGGCACCTCCCGCTACAGGGTTACATCCATTTCTAGTGGACCCTAAGTAATGTGCAAGGGTTTCGGAGGGGTCCTTTAACGTAAAGACCGTAGCGCGCCTGAATGTCCAGGCCAGCCCTGCTATATCCGGAGAAACCGCGTATCCCACTGCATCTCGTGGGGCACGATAGAACCCGCCATTTGTTGTGCTGACATAACTTTTTAAATGCAAATAGCCGGGCACGGCCATCATGGCAGAGAGAGACGTTGGGTATGCCCCCTGCTCTTTGACATATTGCTGAAGTTCTCGAGCAACAACCGCCTGGGCAAGTTTTTGTCTCGCCAGACGGTTGTTGCTCGCAGTTGACATTGCTGTCGTTACTACGCTAGCCAAGCCTGCAACAAGCATGAAGAAAATGCTTATTACTAATGCAGGCATGGCTAGGTTCCGATTACATTCAGAGGTGAATTACAGCGGACGAACGATAGTCAGGGTACGAACACCTGCAGCAGCTACGCCGTATTGAATCGTCGGGTCGGCCGCATCACTGGCTGCCAATGCTGTTGCAGTGGTCGCACCGGTGAACGAGCTGTAGTGGTTATACAGGGGGAGTATCATGGAGTCAGGCACTGCCGCGAAGTTAACGGCGATAGCTGGGCGTCCGGCAACAGTGGTTGTGCTTGTCAAGGTAACGGCGAATCCTTGGATACTTTCAGCGCCAGCGATACCCGTTGTCATGCCTGTCAATGGACGGATGCCTGAAGACGCGATACATTGCGTGTACGTAGTGCCTGTCAGCCCTGCGGTGCCCACTAACATCGATAAGTTTCTACCCGCGACGGTGGCAGCGGCTCCTCCGCCGACGCTCGTTACAGTGATGTCAGTTGGAATGGCACAGGACTGCGCAGCTAAGGCCCAGTTGTCACCAATTTTTTGCGCGGCCTCAAACATGCCGTTAGCTCGTGTCGTGTTCGTCGCTGTGCCAGAAAAAGCAGTGATAGCGAAAACAGCCAAGATACCCAGAAACAGTCCAACGATAGCCAACTCAATTAAGGTAAAGCCCTTTTGTGTCAGATTGCGAAAGCGACTAATATTGCGAAAATTCTTCATAAAAATACTCCAAGAGATAGGTTAAATAGATAGTGCGACTTCCGTTATGTGGACTACGCATCTACGTATAGGGAACACAGTTTTATCTGTTGAATAAAAAAGGCGCGTACCGAAGTAACGCGCCCTTTTTTTGGGAGTATTATTTTTCTCTATCGAGAACTTGACGCACTGGCCATGGCACGTTTGTTCACCGTAACACGAAGAGCAAAGTAGAAAATATTGCGCTCTGTCGATTGTTTGGCGGTGCCAAACACCCCTCCCACTACCGAGGAGTCCATCAATCCCGTGATTCCGTCCCGAGTCGAGGTAGAGGTATCTTCTGTTTGCCCCCCCATGACAATCAAGTCGCCATCACGTAATAGGGCTTCTCCTGAATACACCAGCTTTGACACATTAGGCACTACGGCATTGAGCGTTTCTACCGTATTCCCTGCCGTGAGCGCTTGCGGTATGGTCTGTATTCCTGTTTGTGTCGTCTGCAGTAATTCGATTTGCACACGAATAAGCCCCGTTGCCACGTCATAGCGAGGATTAACTCTAAGTATGGTGCCGTATTCTTGTGGCACTAACACATTTTTTGTACCGAGGGCGGCTAATCCCGTTGCTCCCGCTACGCCAACGGCTTCTTGTGTGACCGTGTTATAGTATTTAGTAATGGTTTTTCTGAAATTTGCGGGGGTTCCACTGGTGGTCGCCAATACCGGCTTCTGTAACGTGGTCACGTGCCCGATATTAGTTAAATACGCGTTGAAAATCGCAAAGCCGTCTAACGCGGATGCAACCCCTAGTAATGGTCCTGCAAGCGCACCCGGCCCCGCTGCAATGATAGGAAGACCCCCTTTAGGGGTAGAGAGCGTGACCCCACCTAGCCCATTATTAGTATAGCCTACGCCATACCGTGACTTGGCAAATTTGGCGAAGGATGAAATGTCTAAGCCTTCCGACTTTTGAGAATCCGTCGTTACCAGAACGAGTTCTCCCTGGAACAGCAAATCGGTATTGTACATTTCCTGTACGCGACCAAAATAGCTGTCTAATTCCTGCATAATCCAATGCGGAGCTTGCACCGTAACTGCCCCTGTCTCAGGATTAACCGCATATCCACCTACTTTTTTAGGCGAAAACGATAAGCCACCCGACGTATCAGCAGGGGCCTGCACATTTGCACCCGGATACGCTTGAACCGAGGGCAGTGTTACCGGAGGTAAGTAGGTGCCCAATGTCCCAGGGGTGGGGGGCACAGTTGTGCTTGCCAGGGGAGCGCTTGCTTGACCTGGAGACACAAATGAAGGCCCTCCTACTATAGGAGCCAATCCTGCTGTTTGCACTGCAGGAACCGCTAACGCGGTTTTCTGCACATCTGGCAGCATGATAGTTAACCGAGACTCTAACTCGGTACGTAAGCTAGCCCAGAAATCATCGGAACTAGATACATGAGACGACCCTGATGACGAGACTAAGCCCGTGCTCGTTAGACCACCTGAACTGGAGGACGCCGAAGCTGTTGCATTCAGTGCTCCACCGGCGCTACCGTCAGCTTCGTATGTGGTTTTTTTGTTCCCAATGTTGAGATACCAAGTACGGGAGCTAAGGGGCTTAACTACCACTAGTCTTCGCTCTAGGTCCACGCTGTAATCTAACCCCACAGAACCCAGCACCATTCGCAATGCTGTCTCTGCGTCGACTTCGTTTAAAGAATACCCGGTGTATGTATAACGGTCCAAAGGCAGTTCTGAGGTAATGTTTAGCCCTTGACGCGAAAGCATACGCATTACTTCAGATAAAGCTAGTGGCTGCTTGTCCGAAGGAACTAATTTTACTTGTATCGCTTTTAGCCAGGCTTGATTTGATACCTTGCGAGGAATTAGCGGGATGTACGCGCCTGGGGTCTCGACTACGCGTTGTTGCTTAACCAAAACGATAGGTGCCGTCTGGCGTAGCGTGGACGTGGCATTCACTTCTCGTTTTAACGAGCTGTCTTGGCCAACGCTGACGCATCCTGAGAGCGCAACCAGCGTCGCGATTGCTAGGGCAATATGGGAATAATGACGTTTCATTCCAAATCCTCATCCACTGATACAACTTTGTTAGCACCATGAAAGTGCACGCGTAATTTAGCTTCTTCACCAAAAGAAGCGACTAAGGCTTTAGTCACACTGACAAAGTCCCCCTCATAGCGCCCTGTGGCGCCCAACGTAAAATCGGTGTCAGGGGGCAGTTTCCAGATAACCTCTTGCCAGCCAGAAATTTGCGCCCAATTTTCGAGGGTTGCGCGCAGAGACGCTCCCTTTAAGGCAACGTACATGGCGGAAGCAGGTGGTTTCACTGAGGCAGAAGCAAGGCGACTAGCGTCGTATTGTTCCAGCGGTAAGTAGTCCGGCGGAGCAGCCGTCGCTGTTAGGGTATTGAGCCCTATTAACGCGACACTGCCTAAAAACAAGGAAAGTTTAGTCATATTTTATAGATTACCGAGAGTTAGGTATAGCAACCAGATTTACGCAACTGTTATTCAGACCCTGCTTGCGCCCTAAATTTCGGCACTACCGTCTGTTTATACCTTATATATAGCATTGGTTTTTAGCCCGCTTTGTGGCCAAGTTCTGCGGTATAGGTCATACACACAATTTTTGTCAATGTTCGGTCAAAGCACTAAGTGTAGGAACGAAAAAAAACCCGAAGATTTCGGGTTTTTTTATGTTGAAAACGGTTACGGCCGCTCGTTAGCTCAGCCTACTGGGGACTGCGTTCGCGCGTCAAGCTTATTGGCGCGACTTGAGCTCCAGATGGCCGCGCCAATGGCCAGCGCCCCTATCAGCCCCGTTACAGCCTCAGGCACTTTAACGTGAGTCCCTATAAACATAATGGCAGCAAGGGCTCCAATCGCCCAAAAGGCGCCATGCTCTAAATATCTAAATTGAACCATAGTGCCCTTCTCTAACAGCATTAAAGTCATGGAACGCACGAACATAGCACCGACCCCGAGTCCCAATGCAATAATAAAAATATCGCTAGACAGCGCAAAAGCACCAATGACCCCATCAAAGCTAAAAGAAGCATCGAGAACTTCGAGGTATAGTAATCCCCCTATTCCCTCTTTGACAACACGACTTGTTGACGTACTTGTCGCATCCGTTCCTTCCATTAAACTTCCAATGGTTTCCACGACCAAAAAGACGATAAGCCCAATCACACCTGCAGCGACAAACACAAATTTTTCAGAGGCAGGCATGAAACTGGCGGAAATTAATAATAGGCTCAACACGAATACTTCGGTAAATCGCGCCATTTTAGTGAGCGGTACCTCTATCCAATGCAACCAATGCTCTTCCTTTTGTTCATTTAAAAAAAACTTTAAAAACACCATCATCAAAAACGTTCCACCAAAAGCGGCTATTTGAGGATGGGCGGAAATAAGCAATTTTGAATAATCGGCAGGGGACCGAACGGCAAGCTCAACGGCGCCCCAGGGGCTTAAGTGCCCCACTACTCCCACGATAAGTAACGGGAAAACGAGTCTCATTCCGAATACTGCAATAGGCATTCCCCACATTAAAAAGCGTTTACGCCATAGTGGACCCCAGGTTTTCAGCACACTGGCGTTGACTACCGCGTTATCGAACGACAAGGAAACCTCAAGAACACTCAAGATAAGCACGGCCCAAAGTCCCGCAAGCCCCCCTAAATAAAATCCGCCGCAGCACGCCAGAAAAGTGACAATAAATGCACTTTTATAAAATTTAAGCATAGAATATTCCTTATTAAAATGGTACCGCAGCTTGCGGCGAAAACTACTAGTGAGACAACTTAGAAAACTTACATATTGATAGGTGGGTTGACATGAGGGCGGAGCCGTTTCAACAACTGCCATGCTTCCCTCTCCGAGTAGCCATGACTATGCTGCAGCCAGCTCACGACCATTCGAGCGCTACGGAACCGACCAATGGCACAATGGACAAGCACGGGGCCTGCTTTGCAATGGCTGTCGATAAATCGAACGCCTTCTCTTAGTGCGTAGTCCGGAACGTCGACGTTGTCTAAACAAGGAATATTAAAATAGGCCGCTTGCGTTACATCGATAGAGGGAACGGGATATTCGCTAGTCAAGTCCAAGACGGCGGTCCACTGCTTCTCTTTGGAAAAAAATCCACCAATGTAGACATTACCCAGGACATGGGTGGTAGGGGAGAACTGTTGGCGACGCCACGCATGCCAAACCCAAAGACTGCATAATGCAGGAAACAGGGCAAATAGGGCGAACGGGTCCATCCTTCCCTCTTTGCGCCGAAAGACCGCCAATCCGAGGCCACAGTAGGCGGAGGCGATGGAGCCGAAGGCGAATCCAGCCCAGAGTAAGTAGGCGCGCTGCCAATGTAAGACAGAATCGTCATAGGTGAGGGCTGTGCAAATTAGCACCAGCGACGCGGCCCCTGCTGCAAGCGCCACCCTGACATGCTTAGGCTCGGCATTACCTACGCTTCGCAAGGTCAATATTAAGTGCACCAAAAGGACGAATAGGGCCGGTGCGTACACAAGAGCAGTTGTAGGCATATATAATCGAAGTAGCAAATGAATACAGATAGTATAACAGAATAATCACACAGTATTCATAATTATTTTAAATTTCGCGTTTCGCCCTAAATAATTGCGCAAAAGAAAACATCCCAGTACCGAGGTAGGTGGGATGCTTAAAATCAGGTTTTAATGAAATACTGACGCTATTTCGGGATGTTTTGCGCATGTTGCGCGGGCTATTGCCAAAATTTGCCATAAGACACTATCTAGCTTTTCTCCTTTATCGAGGTGCGCCTCGAGAGTGGATTTTACTAAATTCGCGCCTGCGGGTTTTACGGCCTGGGCAGTGACGAACTCAATGAACTTTTCATCCATGCTTGACGCCTTAAGGACCGGGAAGTCTTGAGCGCGATTGACATTTGAAACCAAAGATGATTTGCGAAAACTTGTGATTGTAGACATTTTTATTTCTTTCTAATTTAGTTGACCTACTACATATAGCAACTACCCTTTTAGAAAATATTAATAGTGTCTAGTCCTTAAAATAGTGCTTGCCTATTCTTGCTCTGCGCCCCGTGCTGCCCGATAGGCGGTGAGTAGCCCCATACCCAGAACGAGCCATAAGCAGGGTCCCTGCCAGCTTGCAAAAGCTAACAGCGCGCTGACCCACCCCACGAGTAAGCCACTCCCGTAACTCCCCAGAACAGGAAGGAAGGAACTCTTCTCTTTACCGTAAGCGACTAAGCGCACCAACAAAGCGGCGATGCCCAGTAGCAGGGCTTCCTGTGTAGAGCGCGGACCTACATAAAGAAAAGCGAGTAGGCCCGCAATAACGCAAAGCAGCCGCCAAAGTGATGGGGTACGGGAGTGCATTTGGAGCTTCGTTAAAAGTGGATGGATTATTGCGCGATAAATTCGCGTAATTGTGAGGAAGACAAGGCCCCTGTCGCCGTTCCGAAGGTGCCATTTGCCCTTTTTGACACCAGAAATGGCACCGAAGTGCTACCCATCATTTTCAAAATACGGGTATTTTCGGCAACTTTTTCCCCGGCACCGGGGGTGGCCGCTACTCCCAACACGGTAATTCCCCCCTTATGCGCCAATAACAACGCTTCGTGTTTTTCCAGAACATCGCTTCCTTTGACGGAGCTGAGTAATAACGCGCCTTGTGCGGTACTCGCGGGTGTCAGCAAGCCAACTGGAATCCAGACAAATTTGACAGTGCCCTCGAGGTCCTTGGCCGCGTTCCAAAGGTGGCCTGCTTAGCGCCAATTTCTGGAGAGGAACTGGGGGAACCTGAGGTGCATGCAGTAACGGAGCACAACAGGATGGAAAATAAACTAGCGAGTAAACAGCGCATATCGTGTCTTTAGAAAGGGAGGAAAACATCACTGTACTTTAATAGATACTATATGTCAATTTTAAAATACTTATATCCTTTTCTCGGAAAATAAACTTATCAACCTATACCTTTTGATTCTTTTAACTAATTTACCTACCTGATGACCTCTCCTACCCCTCTGCAAATTCCCCAGTACGCCGGTTGGCTGCTTCGTCTCGCTTTGATTGAAGATGTGCAAGTACGTTTTCTCATCAATCCTATGTTCTTTTCGTGTTGGTACGCCCTGGCAGAACCCCTAGTGCAATGGCCAGATGAAGTCCTTACTATCCAGGAAGCGGCGCGTCATAAAAAACTATCCTTTGAGCGGGCCGTCTCCCTTTTAGGGAAGATACATTTCGCGACGCCAGACTCCCTTGATTTAAGCTATGCCCGCGCTATTCTGGAAGGCTATGCCGTCCACGATTGGCTGTCTAAACATGAAGTCACGTTTAAAGCTATGCTGGAAAAGAGCTCCCCTAGCATTGAACGGTTGATGCGCGCCCCCGCGGCCAATCCCTCCGGTTTTGGTCAGACTTGCCAAAATATAGGTGACTTAGCGGCTGCACTTAGTCTATCGAGCTTAGAGCAACAATTACTGACATTTGCGGTGGCCTGTTCCGTGTCTAAACAATTCTGCACTTTAGTGGCGCAGGCGGTGACCGATAGCTTCGATACCACGATGCACAGCTGGAGCCGGCTGTTATCGTGCACCGATACCGAACTGCATGCGGCTCTCTCTGCTAAGGCCCCCTTACGGCTATCGAACCTGTTACAGGCAGAGCAAGAATTTGCGGCATTACCTGCTATGGCCACGTCACTCATTAACAGTTTGCTGACTGGCACGGATACCTTACAAGAACGATTACTGGAAGAAGTGCCCGACCGTCACGGTTCGGGGCAACTCGCCAGCTTGACCGAAGAGGATATGACGCTTGCTACCAGCGTATTAATGAATAGCAAGCAACCGGGCGTTAACTTATTGCTGTATGGCGCGAACGGCTTGGATAAGCACAAAGTATTACTGGACTTGGCACAACGCGCGAAAAAACGAATTTTTAGATTGAAGGACACTGGTAAAAACCGCAGGGACTTGGCTACGTTGACTTATGTCGCGCAAAAAGTGCTGTATCAGTCTCTCGGGCATGCGGCCGTACTCGTCATTGACCATCCTGGGGACGTACTCGCCCGCAAACCCAGCGAATTTGTTCGCATGTTCATGGGCGTTGAAGTTGACAGCAGCTATATTACACCGTTTGATGAAATGCTTCTCTCTGATAATCCTGTTGCCTGTATTTGGGCAGGAAGTAAATCGGACCAATTGGGAGACGAAAGCATTGCCCATTTCGTTTTTCATGCCCCCTTACAAAAAGCAAAAAAAGCAGAACGGCTGGCCCAGCTTATGTCCCAGGCTACCTCCTTAAAGCTAACCAAGAAAACCATGGATGCGTTAATGGACCTAGAAGGAATTTCTGCGCTTCAGTTAATGACGGCAAAAAAAGCAGCTAAGCTATCAGGGGCTACATCAAAGAAAGAATTTGAAGCAGCATTACTACAAGCGCTACGCCGGAGCTTAAGAGCATTGCATCGAGACACCAGCTCAAAGGCCAAAGAATGCGTGACGCAATATTCGTTGGACTACCTCAATAACGCAGGAAAATTTGGCCCGGAAACAATATTAAAGTCGCTCCGACTGCGGCCTCGCGCATCGCTTTGCCTGTATGGCTTACCAGGTACCGGCAAGACTCAATTTGTCGAGCATTTGGCGAATAAGCTGGGGAAACGACTGGTCGCCAAGCGTGCGTCAGACCTGCTGGACAAGTTCGTTGGAGAGTCTGAGCAGAAAATCGCTCAAATGTTTGCGCAAGCAGAAGAGGAAGAGGCGATTCTCTTTTTAGACGAAGGGGACTCGTTTTTACGGGACAGGGCTACGGCGCAGCATTCCTGGGAAATCACCCGAGTTAATGAATTGCTTCAGCACATGGAGCGTTTCGAAGGTATTTTTATTGTCGCAACCAACTTATTTAAAGGCCTAGACCTTGCCGCTTTACGCCGCTTTACCTTCAAACTTGAATTTCTGCCGCTCACGCCTGCGCAACGTTGGGACATGTTTTTAAATGAGACGGGGCTGCGTGAACGTATCGGCACTATTCCTCAATCACAGCAGGACAGTTGGATGGATGCCTTGGTTTTCATGCCTAAGCTTACGGCAGGGGATTTTGCGACAATTAAGTATCAATGCACCTTATTAGGTGAACAACTCAGCCCCTCCGAATGGCTTGACCAACTGCAGATTGAGTGTTCCTTAAAAATGTCCCACGCAAGCCCGCTTATCAGCTAAAAAGTGCCTTAATGACTATTCATTCCGATTCGACCCCCGCCCAATTCGCACCCCCATTATTTTTGGCTTGCTGCGCCTTGCTCTTCTTACTTACTGCCGTGCCTTCGCTGCCATTGAGCAGCATGGCCCGTGATATAGGAGAAGGTATTTGTGTGGGATTATTGCTAGGACTTTACGTGGAGTGGCAAAGTCGGTGAGGAGGCGACCACTCCGCAGGGCACCTGTAATAGGCTCTCCACCTGTGATTTCTAGGTGAGCCTCAGTCGGTTTACGCAACGCACCTTGAGCAATACACGCGCTGGTCTTACGCTATCTCCCGACAATCGGGACCGAAGCGTACGACATACCGCTACTCACTTGCGCTGCCGAAGCCCTTCTCGGGAAATGGCGTGGACCAAGACGGTGGCGAAAGCAATTGAACGTCCACGCCCTCTTTCAACATCGAGAACGCATCGACGTAATTGTAGACAAATTCACCTATGCTTCCTGTGTCTCTACAAATATAGCAGCGTGCCCAGCGATTTTCTGACTGTAACACTAGGAAAATGGTTGTGGGCTCAAAGCCCCGTGATGATGCCAAAGCGAGTGCGTGCCTCATCAGCGTATCACTGTGCTCACTGACGGAAGTGTTGACGACCATCACGTCACCTCGAGTACTCTTGACGGGGTATATCACCGTCGCTCTCTGACCGCATGCTTGAATCACTGTTTGTGTCGCACTCAATCGGCCATCCTTTCTTGTCGTAACAATTCAATTATTTCGGGAGTATGCATATATGGTATTTTCGTTTTAGCGTGGCTGCCGTTACACTGCGGTAACGCCGGGTGTATCTCTCAGTTGGCTTCTTACATTTTTCTGCTCTTCTAATAGGAATCGGCCTTCGGCTAACCGTTGTCGTAATTGTTTGATTCGCATTAACGTTCCTTTTCGTCGACGCTTTATCTCTGCATACAACACCACGTCACGAGGGTTATCCCTCGTCCGTTTATTCTCCGTCACTTCTTGAATAATGGACTCAAACGATTCCACTTTGCTCCACTGGCGAATAAGCTCTTTCCGATAACCTTGCAACAAGGACGTCATCATGAGCTCCCTGTCCGCCGCGGCCAGGCCTGCCGTGGGCGCGCATGCTAACGGTGCCGTTGGTGCCAGCGGTTCATCTTTCCGGGGGTTGGCCCTAAAGGGTGCGTCTGCTTTCAATGCTACGTCGGTCATCTTGCTTTTGTCGTCATAATGGGCAACCGAACGGCGAGCACTCGCCCAGGTCTTTACGTCTTTTTCGGCATGGCCACAGTGCACCGCTATTTCTGCTGTTCGTACCTGATGCGGCACATGAGTTCTGCGCACATTTTTAAATCGAAATATCTGCAAAAAAGCCCAGCCATAGAGCACGGCGATTATTGCCCCGGTCACCGCACCCCAATACGGTATCTTGGCACCCATTCCCCCCCAACCGGCAGTATTGGTAATATTGTATCGTTCAAAAAATAAGGGTAAATGCTTAAATTGACAAAAAATAGCGATTAACGGAATAAATGCATAGACCAAGAGCAGCCACGCAATTACGGTGAGCAACGAACCAGTGAGCCACTGAATATGGGACTGGTCTTTAGGCCGATTAATAATGAGTTTAGATTGTTTCAATTAACGAACTCCTCTATCAGGGGACACCCAGGTTGCTAACACACCCTCTTGGCGAAATAAGGCTTTAGGGAAACCCCACACGGCTGTAAGCCAGCCAATCATCCAATAGGCGATGGGGTACCACACTAAAACAAAAATATTACGGAAATGCACTACTTCGTACTTGCGGTCAAAATACATCCCCAGGCCCACTTGTAAAAACCCGGTTAAGGCCAGCACCAGCCCACAGACACCAGGCTGCAAACTAGCCAGTGGCAGTCCCTTAGGCATCTCAATAAACAAACCTAGAATCCATACGAACAGGTTGAGAGTCATTACATAGCCCCAGCATAGCGACGTAAGATATTCCAAATAGATTAGCGCCATACGTCGCGATTTCCAGTTGAGCCACAGCCCTCGATATTTCAGCAATGCTTGAGCACCCCCCATCGACCAGCGCAAACGCTGCCCCCACAATCCCTTGATGGTTTCGGGCATCAGTATCCAGCAAAGCGCGGCTGGCTCAAACCGGACATCCCAGTGGCGCAGTTGCAGGCGCCACGTAATATCGATATCTTCGGTCAACATATCATTTGCCCAGTAACCGACGTCATGCAGAGCACGCCGTCTGAACGCTGCAACCACGCCCGACACCGAAAATACGCGACCGTATGTGCGTTGGGCTCGTTTAATTAGCCCAATAATGGACGAGAACTCTCCCACTTGAATTCGGCCCAAGATAGTGGACCGTGTTCGAACTCGAGGGTTTCCTGTTACTGCGCCAACCCGGGGATTTTCCACAAAATGCCGAACCATCCAGCGAGCCGCATCAGGATGAAGCAAGGCGTCGCCGTCAATGCAAATGAAGATTTCTGCGTCTGTCATCAACGCTGCTGCATTGAGTGCCATCGCTTTGCCGTGGTTCTCTGCTTGATGCACTACGCGTAGCAACGGGCATTGCGTCAGCAATTCGTCCAGGATGACACCAGTGTTGTCTTTAGACCCATCATTAATAGCGATAATTTCGAAGTCGGGGTACGTTGTGTCCATCAGATTTGCAACTACACCACGAACGTTATCGCCCTCGTTATAGCAAGGAACCATAAAGGCAACTTTAGGGTACTCTTTCAAGAGTGGCGGCTGATTGACCGGAGGGTCGTTACGCTCGAACCTTAAATAAAAAAACCAAGCGCCGCCCATCCAGACGTAGCTCATAATCAAAGGATAAAAAAAACAAAAGGCAAGAAGCCCCGACGCGAACTGGGTCAATAGATAGAGCCCCCCTTCCATCTTACTGCACGCTTTCTACGTGCATCTGTGCAGGTATCCCCGACAATTTGCGGTCGGACTCGTTTCCGAGCACTAATTTAATGTTGGACAATGCGCCATTAGTATCTTCTGGCGTGCCCAGTAGGCCGGCGTTACTAAATGGCGCTTTCACAGCGACAATTACTTGTGCAGGGCTCGTTTTTTCGTTGAACGTTCCGTTACGATTGCCGTCCTTGAGCATGATATATTTAGCACCAGACTGGCGCAAAACTTTATCTACTTGTTGCGAGGGAAGGGACATATCTATGCTAATACCTAAAAAGGGGGTTTGTCTCCATAAAGAAACTCTACGAAGTGCTTCACGCATTAAGTCTGTTGACACCAAGTCAGCGTCCTCGACCATTAAGCCGCTTAACGGCATCGCTTTTGCCGCATCTTCTACCAACTGTAGAATAGCGCTCTCATTTAGCCCTCGATAATGAAGAGGCGAAAGGGGCATGGATAGCCAGACGCCGTACCCTGTTTTACCCGCGATGACGACAGCCACGCGATTAGCATATTGGCTATCCGTCGGTAGCACGTTAGTGGCAAACGTCGCCTTAGTAATAATTCCTCGTTCCTTTACAAAAGGGTTCAGCATCAACGTGTTCCCCGGAACTTTAGTGAGCTGTTCCAGCGCATCAGACAGCACCTCTTCTTTGGGAGTGGCATACGTGGTAGCGAGTCGCGCAACATCGGCCGCTACTGCGCGCATCGTACTAATTGGAACGGAGCGGGGCTCCAGAAATTGAGCAAGGGCGGCTTCCGTATCGTGGCGGCCAATTAAAAACCGCTTTAGCGCAAATTGGTCCAAACCAATATCGGAAATTCCTTGGTCGAGGGTAAATAGCAGCCTTAATCCTACGGAGGCAGCTATTTGCTGTAGTGCCCCGTTATACCGCCCATATGGCCAAACCATTGTTGTCGGCACTTGCCCTGTTAACTCGGTAATGAGCTCTTGGTTACGCATTAAGTCCCTTTGCACTCGTAGTTCCCATTGCGCATCCGACTCCTCCCCCGTTTGCGTCCAAGTTCGTGTGACAGCGGCCGGCTGAAGGTTACCCCAGGCATTCGAAGCTACCCCGTGATGCAAGTCATAACTGTGGTTGGCAAATTCAACTAGGCCGCTATCCGCGAGTTCTTTGATTTCATCCGGATTCAGGTATGTTTCCCCCTTTATTTGCGGTGTAGCGCCTCGGCCGGTGTCTAGCACTCGGCCAATTAGCGCTTGCTGCGCCGGCCAGTTAAAGGCTCTAAGCAAGGGAAACACATACTGATAAAAAGAAGCATAGCCGTCATCGAAGGAGAGCACTATCGGTTTAAGGGGTAGCGGTGTGCCGTGTTTAATGGCGGATAACAATTGTGCAGGCCTAATGGGGGTGTAACCGTGGGCCGAGAGCCAAGCGAAATGGCGCGCCAGGGTGTCTATGGACACTGTCTCCGGTTCGTCAATGGCACTAAGTTCTTGCACAATATTATGGTAGGCCAATATAGGCACGCTCGAAGATGACAACGATGTCCGCGGCACCGCCAGCTCCTCCGCGAAGCAGACTAAGGGGAGCAGCAGCACCAATATTCTTGTGATTACCCCCAAAAAAGTGCGGGACGTCATGGCACCACTTTAATGGCGATTTGGACCGCGTTATGTATCTCGGGTACTCCGTCGTACGTAGAGCGTACTCGCTCCAGCGTTAATTGAGTGGAAGTCCTTGGCGAGAATTGCCAGCTTAGCTGGTAGCGCAAGGCGCCGGTGGCCTGTTGCTCATATCCTCTTTGCGTCACCGTGCCTAGCCCCAGTTCTACGCTGTGTTTGCGGAACCGACCTTGACTTGCCTCTCTGGCTTCATACCAGCTTAGCCCCATTGCAGCCTCAGTTGTCACATAGGACGAGGGGCTAAAGTAGGCCACGTTTTGTCTCTCTCCCTGCAACGTAGCCACGGTGAGATTACTCCACAATTGCGTGAGCGCCGATTGAGCCCAGAATTGTTGCCATTTGGCGGTGCTGCTTAGGAGTACATTATTGTCGGAAAATGCCAGACGTGCGAAGCTAGCCGCCAAGGTAGCTGCGTAGGTAGGCCGCCACTCTACTCCCGCCCCTTGTTTAGATGCGGTCACCTTACTGACGATGGCACGCGCGGAGATGTCTGCGGTGAGTGAGCTCGCTTCGGCAGACACCACAAACGCGTCAGCCGGTTGCCATCTCCCCTTTGACGTGACGCCAACCTGATTATTTTCATCCTGCACCAGGCTTACCGTGCTCGATTTATCTTCTGATTGGAACTGGGCGCCTGCCGCCCAATATTGTTGATTCGAGACGGGCGGACCTGAGAGGGACTTGAATCGTCCTTGCGAAAAATTGAGCACTGGACGCCAGAAATCGGAGTAAACCGCCCCACCTACGCTAACGTGAAGCGTTTGTTCGGTAGAAATTGCGGTGGGCGCGACGCCGGTAATCCGGTGGCTAGCGTCGACTTCAACAAAGGGGGCTTGGCGAATCAGCAAGTCGTTCGCCATTCTATTCGCGTGTCCGTCGGTGGGTTCCTTCGCTAGCGCGTCGGCCAATAAAACACGACCTTCTTTATCATTCCCTCTTAAAAATTTTACGGCGGCAAGGTTACTGCTCGCGCTGGCGACTAAGGGGTTTGCTTCGTTGGCCACCACAAACTCGGATTGTGCCTCCCGCGGACGCCCCGCCCATAACGCGATGGTGCCTAACCCCTCGTGATACCCCAGATTACCCGGATTCTGATGTAAGGCTGCGTTAAATTGATTCGCCGCCTCGCTGAGCTTATTATCAAATGCTTTACTCATACCGACCAGGGAAACCATTTGTGCAAACGCGGGATTTCTCTTTTTCAACCGGGGATTGTTCTCATTCAAAAATTCGGGAGTTCGACTCAGCGCATCGGCTACCAGTTGCTGAGCACGAGAATACTGCTCCGTATCGGTAAGGGCATAAAACAAGCTTCGAATATACTCGATATCCATTTTGCGACGCTCAAACAAAGGTTCGAGTAATAACAGGGTTTTTCTGGAGTCATGTAGCTGGGAGTAGCTGGCAGCGGCAATCACGATGGCATAATCGGGCACTGGCTTTCCCTCCGCAATTAAAACCTCATAGCCCGCCACGACCGCATCGTGTTGACGACGATTGAACTGCGCTACGATATAGTCGAAACATCCGGGTGCCGGCAACCGAAGCGGGCTGCTCAGCCGCTCACGCTTAGCCAACTCTTGATAGCGGGTAAGCGCCCTGTCTGTCATCTCAAACGCGCGCTCGCCTCGGGTAGCGTCATGTTCCCCCATACGGATAAACGAAGCAGCTTCTCGCATAGCCAAGTCCAGCAACTCTGCCTTGGTGAATAAATCCGTACGCAAATTAGCATAGCGCAGCGCAAGGCTAGGTTCTCCTAAAGCACGTAACATGTTGACAGTGCCCTGCGTGCCCACGTTGCTGAGACTGTCTAATTCGAGTAACCGCTGATAGTTGCTAAGCGCTTCTACGTAGCGCGCCTGCCCACGTAATGCGTATGCCCGTGCCTCGATAGCCTCTCGGTCCTCAGAGTGCGTGTTGACGCCCCGATTATCCGGAGGTAGCGCATTCTTCCCTTGGCGTTGCTTCGCCGAAACGGTGGAGGGGGCTGTTTCGTGTGTTTGAGCTAGCGTCGCCGTTAAGGAACTGAGCCCGAACAGTACAACAGAAAATTGACAAGCTAAACGTGATGTAGGTAACTGGGAGAATATAGGGGGCATCTGGCTCGACTCAAAAATAGTGGACTAGTCTTAGATAGCACCTCTATTTATATGCAATGACGCCTGCCATTTAAGTTTGCACGCTATACCCAGTTTAACCACCAATAGTCTCCCTCCTCATGCGAATAGCTCACTCCACCTTAGCCGTACTGACCGCCCTGCTGGCAACCGCCTGCAATCAACCTGTAACAGACGCCACAAAACAGCTGCCTGCTCCTTCAAAAGCGATGGTGGCACCTCTCGCACCTATGCCAGGGGCTATACCGTTTAAGCAAGGCAAACCCGAGGTTCCCGACCCCGTTATGTTACAAAAACAAATTGACGCGGCGAGAAAAAAAAGCGGTAACTAAACACAAGATAACGGCCGCACGGATAACAAAAGGACTTCAGTATGAAGTCCTTTTTGTAATAATAAGCAATAACACTTGGACTCCTTTTCGGTCCACTTAAAAACTTAACACCACATTATTGGCTGGCACAAATGAATCGGGGAGCAGTCCAAAGGACACGACCCGATTTATTCGAAGGGCGGCTGAATGGGGCGCAGTGCCGGGTCCGACCCCCGAACCCGCTGGGTCGTATTTACGACAATATTCAATGGTAGCTGCCCATGCTGTTCGAGCGAGCTCATCGGGAGACAAGCCTATTTGAGGCAAGACATCCATGGTGCTGACGGTTTTACCTGAGGGTACGTCGAATCGTGTAGATGGCGACGCGTCTAATTGATACCACCCATCCCTGCAGCCCTGATTTGTGGCAGGGTCCTGATTTGTTACCCCGACCCAGTAAGAAGTATCGGAGGGAGCAGGATAAAAATTGGTGGTGTCCCCTGGGCCCGCGAAAGCTTGTTTCGCTTTCACAAAAGCGGACATTGCTTCCCGTAACTTGTCCAGCCTTGCTGTAGTCTTTTCTAACATTTGTTTTTGCATTGATAAGGACGACACCCCTACGATAGCAGTGTCTGCCGCTCCGGGGGTCCACGAGGCTAAGGTGCCACTAGTGAGCTTATTACCTTTAGGCGGATTTGAGGTAGACGCAGATGCACCATTGCATGCAGTCTGTAATGACCGAAGGCAATCTGTCATATAGATAACTCCTTGGTCATAATACAAATCAACGGTGGCACCCGACTGAAAGTACATAGGCACAGTGAGTAGATTATTCGCCACTCGCTGATACACCCGGACATGCGCTCCTGCCGTGCCATCATCATTGACTTCCCTTAAAGACAGGCCTTGTTGCAGCAGATTACTGCCAAAACCGACAAAGGACGTGGGGTTTGCCAATCCGAAATATATAGAGGAAGCAGCATTTGAGTAAGGCGTAGGGAGCACCCCCATGGACGAAGTCGAGGCATACTCCAGCATTGCCGCGGCTATTTTATTATTAATGAGCAGTTGCCGTTCTTGGTAACTTTGGTCTTTCGCTGTGAGAAATGACCGAAATGAAGCCGACATCGTGATACTGATGATACCTAGTAAAAATACCGTAAATAGCAGTTCCACCATAGTGACACCGCTGTTAGTTCGTTGCGTGGTACAAGAATAGCGCACAAATGCTCCTTCCAATATGAATAATCGATACCTTGTCTAGCGACGGCACTTTAAACAAAAAAACCCGGCTACGAGTAGCCGGGGCGCGGAGAGCCGCAAAGTGCATTTCCTTACAACTAAAATGCACTGGCAAGAAATTTAGATTGCTTGGATATTCGAGGCTTGTTTGCCTTTAGGTCCGGTGGTCTCGTCGAACTGCACGCGTTGACCTTCCTTCAATACTTTGAAGCCGTCCATGTTGATTGCAGAAAAATGGGCGAATAAGTCTTCAGCGCCATCATCGGGGGTAATGAAGCCAAAGCCTTTAGCGCCATTGAACCATTTAACAATACCTGTTGCCATTACGTTGTTACTTTCTTTGAAAATTAAGCAGAAAAATTAAAGTCCCTGAACTGCTGCTTACAGCCCGTGGATATAAGGTTTAGCACCCTTGTTTATATTTAACTCGAGGAGTGCTCTCAATGGACTGAGGGATACGAGAGTGGCACAGTTCGTCAAAGAATTACACCGAAGCTACGTATTCTTATGCTCGTAATGCGCTTTAAGAAAATGGATGGTAATCCGCTCATGCCTATCCGTTCACAGAACATTTGATGGACCTTACCGGTGAATCCTGTGCGTATAGCATGCGCATGCTCAGTGACGTCAATCAAGACAGCCATACTCTTCTGGCTAACTTTTTCGGCATCCCGGAACGGTCCCTATCCCCTACCTGGGATAACCAGGTAACGGGCGCTCCCTCAATTAGCAGTATCCTACTTGCGCCCGAAATGCTACCGGCGTTCGTTACGTTTGTTTTTTTTCGATAGAACGCGCTCGCTGTTGCTTGCAAATCTGCGTACCGGATAGCAGCCGGTTTATCATCGGGCTCAACAAAAAGAGCGCAAAAAAATGCCCCGGCATAAAGCGCGGGGCAAAAAAGACAACCACATCAAAAAACGGGGGGGTAACGACCGATGACTAAGTACTGCTTACTACTTCGATGTTTAAGATTTTAGGCTAAAATTCTAAAGTTGTCAAATTTAATTTAGTATTTAGATTAAATTGCGCTAAAAATACACTGTCGCTATCATTGTGAGTGTGCTAAAGTATCCAAAGAAATTTATTTTAGTATTTCGATGACTCTTTGGCGTATCTGTTCATGACTGGCTTTCAACTCTTTGGGGCGTTCACCACGCTCATCGCCCTGTTTGGGTACATTAATCATCGATACCTTCGCTTGCCGGAGTCCGTGGGCATCACCGCTATTGGGGTAGCGGCATCCTTGGGCCTTATCCTGGTGGGAACGCAAGTCCCCGCTTTGCAGCAGAATGCAGAAAAGTTGGTGGAATCCCTTAATTTCTATGAAGTAGTTTTTCACGGAGTGCTTCCTCTTCTGCTATTTTCGGGTAGTCTACATTTCGATGTAGGCGCCTTGGCCAAACACAAACTAGCTGTTCTACTCCTGTCTACTCTTGCGGTAGGGCTATCCACTATTTTTGTGGGCGCTGGCACGTTTCTTTTGTTTGCATGGGCGGGCATTCCCCTTGCCCTTTCTTATTGCTTACTATTTGGCGCGCTCATTTCACCTACCGACCCAATCGCTGTAATGGGAATTTTAAAACAAGCAAAGGTGCCGTTGGGCATCGAAACTAAAATAACGGGAGAAAGCCTGTTTAATGATGGCACTGCCATCGTTATCTTTTTGACGATATTGGCGTTTACCACTAGCTCTGCGCCTCCCTCCTTGACGGACATCGCTCAACTGTTCTTGACAGAAGTGCTGGGTGCTGTCGTTGTTGGAAGCGCTATCGGATGGCTTGGAACCAAGGCACTAAGGCAAGTTCACAGCTATACCGTCGAAATATTTACTACCCTTGGCATGGTTACAGGCGGCTACGCTTTGGCGGAGGCAATTCATGCGGCTGCTCCTCTTTCTGTTGTAATTATGGGGCTTGTACTGGGCAGGCAAGGTACGACTCAAGCGCTCTGCGAGGAGACTAAAGCACATTTATTTAGCTTTTGGGAGCTGGCTGACGAATTGCTAACTCTTATGCTATTTGGCTTAATCGGTGTGCAGGTTATCGCCTTGGATTTAACCGTAGTTTATGTAGGCATTGGCGCTAGCACCATAGCTATCGTGCTCCTTTCCCGATTTGTAAGCGTCTCGCTGCCCTTGTTGGGACTAACTCCCTTGAAGGGGTTTAGTCCTCATGCTGTGACCGTGCTTACTTGGGGCGGCTTGCGTGGTGGCGTATCGATTGCATTGGCCCTCTCCTTACCCCCTTTCTATGGAAAAGACCTGCTACTTTGTGCTACCTATTTTGTTGTGCTGTTCAGCATTTTAATTCAAAGTACTACCTTGGGTCCTTTACTGAAAAAATTAGGCTATTAACATTGACCAACTGACGTTTACTTCTTAATATCGCACTCTTGCGGGCAAGCCATTGACGTCACCGCCACGTGGAACTGTGTAAAAATCCGATTTTAGGAACGGCTATGACAAAGAGTAAGCACCACATTTTTACCGGATTAAGTGAAGGTTATCAACTACTCTCCGAATCGGGTGCGTACACCTTGGCAAGCAGTGCATACGTCATTCAGGATTACAAAAAAGGAGAACTGTTGATTTCGCAAGGAGACGTTGTTAACTATGTTTACTCGTTACGCGAGGGAATTGCTTGCGGTGGGCACCCTTCGAACAACGCCCCTCAAATAACAACAACTTTCTTCCTCCAAAAAGATTTGGTTGTTGCCTCCTTTCTATTCAATCGCGTGTCGCCCATTGAGCTGATGAGCGTAGGTCCCTCTACGGTAGTGAAGTGGCCAGTTGAGGCCTTTATGGCCGCGTTACGGGAGTCCCCTGACTTTTCTGTCTGGCTCCTCGGATACATGTCCGCCAGACTTGCGCGTCAGCATTTTCTGCGTGTTCGAACAGAACTTGCGTCAATTGAAATGCTACTGGCACATTTCTTATGGCTGGTCTCGGAGCTAGGGCCAGAGGGCACCCGAATCGTAACGATAAAGATACCACAGGAAACATTGGCGTCATATTTCTCCATCACTCGGTCCGTGCTCAATAAACACCGACGGCATCTGGAAATTAGCGGATACATCACCAATACGCCTCAAGGCACAGTGCTATCCCCTGACATCGCCATTCTATTTAGCGCACACAGTGACATACCCGCACCTTGGGAGGCTCTCAGCCCCAAAGCTCAACACACCACCCCGACTTCATCTTCCGGAAACCTAGGCAGAATTCTGGCGGATTAGTACTTGGGTTACCCTCCACGAGTAACGGAGCTTAACTTATAGTTTTAAGGAAGTCCTGCCGCGATAGCATACTTGCTTGGTCTGCGCGAAGACCTTTCGATTGGCGGTGCCAAGCGCTTAATACGGTTTCCATAATCACGGCCACATTTTTACCTGACAAGGACCCTTGCTCTCGTCGAATCGCCAGCTCTTTAGCGCAGCTCAGCGCTCCGCTTTGCTGGGACTTAGTCCCTCGGGGAACCGCCTCGGGATGCATAAGGGCGATAGCAAATTTTTGGACAGCTTCCGAATCAGGCTCATTAGCGGCAATAAGCAATAAGGCGGCCAATGCCCCCGCGGGTAGCTTTGGCCCGTCACCGCCTAAGTTTAAAGGGTCCAGCACCGCGATACCTTGACGCAAGTCCCATGTTCCCTTCCGAATATCCGATGTGCCGGACGCGGCAACCACTGCAGATACGGCTTGACCTTTGACAAAGAGAGGGCTTTTAATTTTAGTGAGCAAACCCGCCCGGCGCAATCCTTCTTCAAAGGCATCTCTTCCGCGTTTGACGGCTTGCCGGCTATCGATGGCATCATATAGTTTTTCGAGTTCTGCATTACTTCGACAATCGACTAACCCTAGCCACACCTTTTCAGGCCGTGCTTTGTCCGCATTTTTGATGGCGGTAATTCTCGTGTAACCGTCAATGAGCCTTACTTTTCCGTCAGCGGTTCGACCTGCTAAGTAATTAAGATGGATAGGCGAGTCTACCTCTAAGATATGCTTGGAATTTCGAGCCCTTCGCACGTGGTTACGCTGTACTTTGAGAATTTGGGCATCGTATAAGGCTTCTACAAATGCGAATGGCACATGCACCCAATGCATCCTACTCTCCGTAGCAACCGCATCGCCTGCAAATGAAGGAAGGTTCATGACATTATTCTCCGAGTAAGCACCACTATTTGTTAATGGCAGAATTGACCGTTATACTAAAGTGAACGGGGGCACCTACCACTGCTAACGTGGCAATTACCCTAATTGTAACACTTCCATTTTTTTAGGTTATCTCCTCCCCGGGCCAAAAAAGCAGTAAGGACTGCCCCCTACTGCTTTTAGTGAATGCGTTACGCTAATGCTTACTTCCCAGTTTTAGCTTTATCCAAACGGGCCGCGAGCTTAGGGTCTACCGCGCGTTTAAACGCGAGACCTGCCGTAAATTTAGGTAATTTGGCGGCGGGCACTTTTATTTTTGCTCGAGTAGCCGGATTAAAGCCTGCCCGAGCTGGGCGGCTCACTTGTTTAAACGTGCCAAATCCGACTAAAATCACCGGATTATCTTTTTTAACACTTTGTGTTATTGCTTCGAGCGTCGTTGCGAGTATGCGCCCCGCTTCTGCTTTGGAAAGGGCGTGTGCTTTTGCAATGATTGTAACTAATTCTACTCGATTCATGATTAACTCTTTCTATGAAAATATCAATTAACTATTCTTAAAAAAACTGCCTTTAGAGACTAATGTCACTAAAGGCAGTTTAAATCAAATTTTGCTAAGTTGCCATAGGAGCAGGAATAGCGGCATGGGAAATGTAGTTAGTTAACACGATATCTTGTGGCTCAATGCGCTCAAATACCCCCGGAATATCCGAAATGGAGGTCAATGTAGGTATGCTATCGCCAAATACTAACGTAGGCTGCGGATAGTGCTCACGCGACAACAAGGTGTCTACCTGGTCAAAATGGTTCAGGTAAATATGCGCATCACCTATAAAATGCGTAAAGGTTCCCGCGGTTGTCCCCGATAACTTCGCCATAATTTCTAAAAATAGCGCAGCTGTCGCTATGTTGAACGCCAAGAAAGTATCAAACGAGCGCTGGAACAGGCACAAGTGCAGTGTATTGGTATTGGTGTCAACAATAAACTGATATACGACATGACAACTCGCCAAGGCGCAACGGTCGTGCTCATCTGGTCGCCAAGCGCTGATGAGGATTTGACGGTCATTTGGATTCGTCATAATGGCTCTGAGAGCATTTTCTAGCTGGTTAATTCCCTTTTCCACGACCCATGCATTTCGCTGCAGGTCTTCGGCAATGAGTGTATAGCCTTTGTCGACCAAGGCATCTGCTTCCGCTTTTGTCGGCACACACCGTGTATCGCGCCAGTCGGTCCACTGCTTAGGGTAGCAACGGCCGAGGTCATCGGTTCCCTTTCGAGCGGGATTATTGAGCCATGCCGTTGTTTCATTGGCATTACCGTCCCAAATTTTGCACCCGAGTTCACGAAAAGACGCAGCATTATCAAAGCCACGGAAAAATCCGACAAGCTCGGCAACCAATGTTTTAAATGCCAGTTTTTTAGACGTGATAGCTGGAAAGCCGTCTGCCATATCAAATTTTAAGGTGTGGCCTGGAATGAATACCGTATCCACCCCGGTACGATTTGGTCGACGACGGTTTTCTGCCCGGATTTTGCTAAGCATCTCGTGGAATTGTTGCATGGGGTGCGGCGTTGGTGTCGCAAACGTTTGGTTATTTGCTGGCGATGTGGCAGTAATTGCTTCTTGCATGTGTTAAGTCCTTTTAAGTATGGCCTTGTCAATTGACTCCTAGTCTAGCAACCGGCTCTTTTCTTAACATTAACCAGCCCTTCTCTATTTAGGGGCGGTGTTGCATAACGATTATCTATACCAGATTTAAACTTGTTAAAAGTAAATCATGGCAGCGAAAGTCGAAGCAAAAAGAACACGCAATTGGAAAGAGCTAGACGCCGCCCATAGGCGGCGTGGAGAGCTGGTCACGGT
>JAUSLJ010000023.1 GCA_030646715.1 Agitococcus sp. | reverse complement strand
TATGGCATTGGATGAAGAACCTATAGTCAATGTGACCCATTCGTTGGCACAAGCACTTGCTCATCCTGCATCAGCAGATATTGACTTTGAGCCAGTACGTGCGGATATGGGCTTAAAACAAGTTGAATTTTGATGCTGTTGCTAGATACCAATATTTTGTCGGAGTTACGGCGGCCTCATAAAGCACATCCGTTTGTATTGCAGTGGGCGAGTCAGGTTCGCGTGCAGGATATGTATATATCTGTTATTTCAGTTTTAGAAGTAGAAATGGGTATTTTGCGAGTACAGCGACATGATGTAGTCCAATCAAAAATACTGCTTGATTGGTTAGAGAGTCAGATTTTGCCACAATTTCAAGGGCGTATTTTGGATGTTAATGTGACTATCGCAAGACGTTGTGCTGCGTTGCATATTCCCAATCCTCAAGCGGAGCGAGATGCGTTAATTGCTGCAACAGCTTTAAGCCACAATATGACAGTGGTTACTCGCAACACGAAAGATTTTGTAGCAACAGGAGTGCCGTTGTTTAATCCGTTTGATGGTGGCAGTCAATGATTAAATGGGGTAAGTCATAAGGGCAAAAATTTTACCCTTATGACTTTCTTGATGAGCTAAGTCTTACTTCCCCAACCAACCATTCAGTTCTTTAATATCTAAGGCCGTTAATTGGCCACTTGCAGAGCGTAGCTTCAAGGTGTTAATCACATAATCGTAACGCGAATTAGCGTGGTCGCGTTTAGCCGCATAAACATTCCGTTCCGCAAGCAAGACATCCACAATATTCCGTGTACCCACGTCATAACCTGCTTTGGTTGCCGCCAATGCCGCTTCCGAAGACTTAACCGCTTGTTGACGAGCAGTAACACGATAACTATCCGCAGAGGCATTTAAATAAGCAGTACGAGTTTGTGCGGTCAATTGACGTTCAATCGAAGTCACTTGGTCGCGTGCAGCATCACTAGCAAAACTGGCTTGTTTAATGGCGGTGGCTGTACGTCCACCTGTATATAATGGCCATTGCAGCTCAACGCCAGCGGCCATTTGGCTGCCGTTGTTGGCCGAAGCGACACTGCCGCTACCATTATCGCGATTACTCAATGAGGCAACCAAATCAACAGTAGGGCGATAGGCACTACGTTGTTCAGCTACTGCTTGTTGTGCGGCTTCATAATTAAAGCGAGCAGCGGCTAATTGAGGGTTTTTGTCTTGAGCTAGTTTCACCCAATCATTGGGATTGCTAGGTTGTGGAGCTGTGACAATAAAGTCAGCTCGTAAACCTGATAGTTGAGTGGCATCAGCACCAATAATTGACGCTAACACTTCACGGGCACTGGCCAAACCCACTTCTTGACTAATACGGCTCGCTGTTGCGCCATCTAACTGCGCCTGAGCTTCTAAAACATCCGTTTTGGCAATTAGGCCGACATCAAATCGCTTCTGTGCTTGCTCTAATTGACGTTTTAAGGCGGCTTCTTCGGACTTAGAAGCACCTAGTGTTTCCTCTGCACGCAAGACGTTGAAATAAGCCTCGCTGACGCGTTGCACTTGCTCTTGCAGTTTTTGCCGCAGGTTGGCTTCATTCACTGAATTAAGTGCTTGTGCTTTGGAATAAGCTTTCCACAAGTCAGCGCGATACAGTGGTTGACGCAGTTGTAAGGCGAGTTGTGTGCCCGTGTAGTTATAACTAGCCGCCGATTCTGGATCGACCTTATTAGCATTAACCGCAGCAGATAAGCCCACTGTCGGTTTAAGTGCGCCATGACTTAATTCGACTTTTAAACTATCAGACCAATATTGATTATTAATCGCCGCCCATTGAGGGTCATTTTTTAGAGCTTGTTGATAAGCCTGCTCTAAATCGAGAGCATAGGCGGTAGAACCAACAGTGGAGGCAACAATAGCAAGAGCAAGTAAACGACGCATAACAACATACCGATGAGTATGGACAATTACGCGAGGGTATTGGTTTATCTCTGCTAAAGCAATATCAACTACAGAATTTTACACGCGGATTATCACGCAGCAGGCTTGGCTAGTAGCACAAGGCTAAGGACAAGGGTATAGTCGCCACCATTCTTTCGCCGACTCAAAGACACAGATTTTCGTATGACTACTTCCCATTTTTTAAGTGAAAACGCCCAAGTTGATACCGCCTCCGTAAAAGGCTTTCCTTCGTCACATAAAATTTATGTTCAAGGCTCACGTGCCGATATTCAAGTGCCAATGCGCGCGATTCATTTAGACGATACGCCGACAGGCTTAGGTGGCGAGAAAAACCTACCCGTCGTTGTTTATGATACTTCAGGTGTTTATACCGACCCAAACGCGACGATTGATATTCGTCAGGGCTTGGAGGCAATCCGTAACAATTGGATTGTTGAACGTGAAGATACTGAGCAACTCGTCGGTTTAAGTTCTTATTATGGCCGTCAACGTGAAAAAGACATTGCGCTTGCGCCATTACGCTTTGGTCATTTACGCCAACCTCGTCGGGCATTGGCAGGTCAAAACGTCAGCCAAATGCACTACGCCAAACGTGGCATCATTACGCACGAAATGGAATATATTGCCATTCGCGAAAACTTAAAATTACAAGAAGCGCGTGCCAATGGTTTGTTAAATCAACACGCGGGTGAGTCTTTTGGTGCGTCTATCCCTAAAGAAATTACGCCTGAATTTGTCCGTCAAGAAGTGGCTTTAGGTCGAGCGATTATTCCCGCCAACATTAATCATCCTGAATTAGAGCCGATGATTATTGGTCGTAATTTTTTAGTGAAAATTAACGGCAATATTGGTAATTCGGCATTGGCTTCGTCGATTGAAGATGAAGTGGCAAAAATGACGTGGGCGATTCGTTGGGGTTCAGACACTATTATGGACTTATCGACAGGCAAAAATATTCACGAAACCCGTGAATGGATTTTGCGTAATTCGCCTGTCCCCATTGGTACAGTGCCGATTTATCAAGCCTTAGAAAAAGTCGATGGCGTGGCTGAAGATTTAACATGGGAAATTTTCCGCGATACCTTAATTGAACAAGCCGAGCAAGGTGTAGATTATTTCACTATCCATGCTGGTGTCTTGTTGCGTTATATCCCTATGACAGCTAAGCGTTTGACGGGCATTGTCTCGCGTGGCGGTTCGATTATGGCGAAATGGTGTTTAGCGCATCATCAAGAAAATTTCTTATATACTCATTTTGAAGACATCTGCGAAATCATGAAAGCCTATGATGTTTCGTTCTCGTTGGGTGATGGTTTGCGTCCAGGTTCGATTCAAGATGCCAATGACGAAGCACAGTTTGGCGAATTAAAAACACTGGGTGAATTAACACAAATTGCATGGAAACATGATGTGCAAGTGATGATTGAAGGGCCGGGTCACGTCCCTATGCACATGATTAAAGAAAACATGGACTTGCAATTAAAATGGTGTCACGAAGCTCCATTTTATACTCTCGGCCCATTAACTACCGATATTGCACCAGGTTACGACCATATTACTTCCGCTATTGGCGCGGCGATGATTGGTTGGTACGGCACAGCGATGTTGTGTTACGTCACGCCTAAAGAGCATTTAGGCTTGCCAAATAAGCAAGATGTCAAAGATGGCATTATTACTTACAAAATCGCCGCTCATGCCGCTGATTTAGCGAAAGGCCATCCTGGGGCGCAAATTCGTGACAATGCTTTGTCGAAAGCGCGGTTTGAATTTAGATGGCAAGACCAGTTTAATTTGAGTTTAGATCCTGATACGGCGCGCTCGTATCATGACGAAACCTTGCCCAAAGATGCGCATAAAGTCGCGCATTTTTGCTCTATGTGTGGTCCTAAGTTTTGCTCGATGAAAATCACCCAAGATGTTCGTGACTATGCCGATGGTTTAGAAGCAGCGAAAGCAGCCGAAGAGGGCATGAGCCAAAAATCACAAGAGTTTAAAGCGCAAGGCAGTGAAATTTATAAGGTAGTGTAATCATCATGACAACTAACGGCTTTACGCGCGCACGGGATGTGGAAATTGTCGAGCAACGTGTCGTTTATCAAGGGTTTTCCCGTTTAGATATCGTGCGTTTACGACACCGTCAATTTGCGGGCGGTATGGGCGTTATCATTCAACGTGAACTTTTGATGAAGCCAGAAGCGGTGGGTGTATTGATTTATGATCCTAAACGTGATGAAGTGCTGATGATTGAGCAGTTTCGCGTCGGCGCACTGTCAGAATCCAATCCGTGGCAGCTTGAAATTGTCGCGGGCTTGGTAGATAGTGTCGATGAAGACGAAACTTTAGAAGCCGTTGTTTGCCGAGAAGCACTGGAAGAGGCGAGTATTGAATTACGTCAACTTCAAAAACTGATGAGTTATTTCATGAGTCCGGGTGGTAGTAACGAGAAGTTTACCTTATTTGTCGCCCAAGCGGATTTAAGCGATGCAGGTGGTTTACACGGCCTTCCTGAAGAAGGCGAAGACATTCGTGTGACTGTCCTCAAATCCGAAGTAGCGTTTCAAGCGTTGATGGATGGCCGAGTCAGTAACGCCCCTGCGTTAATTGCCTTACAATGGCTGATGTTAAATAAACAACATTTAGGCATCGCATAAGCCCTAGAAAAGTCTATTTACATAGCAGTTCGCAAATGTGAATAAATTTGCGCGATTTGTTGATTGAGTCGCTGGAAAAAAGTTGTATTTTTGCGTTTAATACAATAACAGAGGCTGGACTTACACCATTTCACCGAAATGAGCGCGATTTGTAATCTCCCCTAACCCCTCTTTAGTAAAGAGGGGGACATCCCATTTATCAAAGGGTGCTTTTGGGGTTTCAAATAAAGCGATAACCGTGTAAGTTTTAAAAAAGTCCGCTTTAGGGATGGCATCTTGAAAAAAAACGAACAACAACCACTACGGGTGGTACAAGTATCTGATAGTCATCTGTTCGCCAGTACAGAAGGCAAGTTGTTGGGCTTAAATACAGAAAATAGCTTACGTTTAGTGCTGGAAAAAGTTCAGCGTGAACAATCCCGTATTGATGTTATTTTGGCTACGGGTGATATCGCTCAAGATGCCTCAGAAGCAGCTTACACCCGCTTTCAACAACATTTAGCCCAATTTAATGTGCCCAATTATTGGTTGCAGGGTAATCACGATATTACTCAGCCCATTCTTAATATTTTAAATGATAAAAGTCATCTCAGTCCGTGCGTTATCGAGCTTGGCGGCTGGCGCATTATTATGCTCAATTCCAGTGTTGAGCATGAAGTTCCAGGTGATTTTGCAGCGAGCGAATTACAGTTTTTGCGCGAAGCTTTAGAACAAAGTAAAAAATGTCATGTCATGGTCTGTTTGCATCACCATCCGATTCCGATGGATTGTGCATGGTTAGATAATCAAGTGGTCAAAAATGCCGAAGCGTTTTGGCAAATCATCGACCAATTTAGCCACATTAAAACCATTATTTGGGGACACGTTCACCAAGAATCCGACCGTATGCGTAAAGGTGTCAGACTGCTTTCTGTTCCTTCAACCTGTGTGCAATTTAAGCCTCTGAGTGAAGATTTTGCCATTGATGATTTATCGCCGGGTTATCGCTGGTTTGATTTGTATGCCAATGGCGATGTGGTGACACAAGTATCACGCGTAGAAGGGGTAAAGTTTGTTGTTGACTGGACAGTGCGTGGTTATTAACGCAACATTTTTTTGTTTTGTAGCCCGTATGCAATACATGATATTTATTATTTAACCTCCTAATCCCTGTTTCCCCCATGCCTTCCCGTATTCTATACGGGCTACTCGTTTATGACCAATCCCATGCCAACTCTCATTTATATCCACGGTTTTAATAGCTCCCCTCAATCTCATAAAGCAGGTTTACTGCGGACATGGTTAGCTCAATATCGACCTGATATTCAGTTTATTGCCCCTGACTTAAATATGTTTCCCGAACAAGTTGCCGAGTTATTGGTAGGTTTGGTGCGTCAATATCCTTGTGCGGGATTATTAGGCAGTTCTTTGGGTGGTTTTTATGCCACATGGCTCAATCAGCACTTTGGTAATAAAGCGGTTTTAATTAATCCTGCCGTGAAAGCTTATGATTTATTGAGTGAATTGTTAGGTGAACAAAAAAATTATCACACGGATGTTGGTTATATCTTGACCGTTGACCATGTCAAACAACTCTTAGCGTTAGAAGTTGACGCTTTACATACGCCAGAACGTCTTTGGCTACTATTACAAACAGGGGATGAGACTTTAGACTATCATCTGGCATTGGCAAAATATCCGCACTCGCCACAATTGGTGGAGCAGGGCGGTAATCATGCCTTTGATAGTTTTGAACAACACATTCCCTCGATGATTGAATTTTTACACATTTAACTTACTTAAGCACTTATGACTACTTATAACGCCGATGCCATTGAAGTTTTATCTGGTTTAGACCCTGTTCGCCGCCGCCCAGGTATGTACACCGATACCAGTCGCCCAAATCATTTAGCCCAAGAAGTCATTGATAATTCGGTTGATGAAGCGATGGCAGGTCATGCCAGTTATATTCAAGTGATTTTGCATGAAGATAACTCTTTAGAAGTGATTGACGATGGTCGTGGTATGCCTGTTGATATTCATCCTGAAGAAAAAATGTCGGGTGTGGAGCTGATTCTCACCAAACTTCATGCGGGAGGCAAATTCTCGAATAAAAACTATCAATTTTCGGGTGGTTTGCACGGTGTCGGTATTTCGGTGGTTAACGCCTTATCAACATTGGTACAAGTGAAAGTCAAACGTGATGGCCAAGAATATGCCATTAGTTTTGCCAATGGCTATAAATCCAGCGACCTTGCTGTAGTTGGCACGGTACCAAAACGCCACTCAGGTACTAGCGTCCGCTTTTGGGCTGACCCACAATATTTTGATACTCCTAAATTTGCCACCAAAGCCCTAAAACATTTGTTAAAAGCCAAAGCGGTACTTTGCCCCAATTTGCAAATTAAATGGGTGGATAAACAAGTTAAAGAAGAAGAAGTCTGGTTTTTTGAAGATGGCTTACGCGCTTATTTAATTGATAGTTGCAAGAATGATTTAGTTTTACCTGCCGAACCGTTTGTCGGTGATTTCAAAGGCGAACATGCTGCTTGTGAGTTTGCGGTGTTTTGGTTGCCTGAAGGCGGCGAGGCCATTCAAGAGTCATACGTCAATTTGATTCCGACGGTGCAACATGGTACGCATATCAATGGTTTGCGTCAGGGCTTGACCGATGCCATGCGTGAGTTTTGTGAGTTTAGAAACTTACTCCCGCGTAACTTGAAGCTAGCTCCCGAAGATGTCTGGGAAAAAGTGGCGTTTGTGTTGTCGATGAAAATGCAAGAAGCGCAATTTTCGGGACAAACCAAAGAGCGTTTATCGTCCCGTGAAGCGTCGGTATTTGTGCAAGGCGTAGTCAAAGATGCTTTTTCGTTATGGTTAAATCAACATCCCGATGTCGGTCAACAAATTGCGGAGTTGGCCATTGCCAGTGCCAATAAACGCCTCAAAGCAGGCAAAAAAATTGAACGCAAAAAAATCACTCAAGGGCCTGCATTGCCGGGGAAATTAGCCGATTGTGCGGGTCAAGATATTATGCGCAGCGAGTTATTTTTGGTGGAAGGTGATTCTGCGGGTGGTTCGGCGAAACAAGCGCGGGATAAAGAGTTTCAAGCGATCATGCCGTTGCGCGGTAAAATTTTGAATACGTGGGAAGTGGCTTCTGACCAAGTTTTAGGCTCGCAAGAAGTGCATGATATTGCGGTTGCCATTGGTGTAGACCCTGGCAACGACGATTTAACAGGCTTGCGTTACGGTAAAGTGTGTATTTTAGCTGATGCCGATTCTGATGGTCTTCATATTGCCACATTGTTATGTGCATTATTCGTCAAACATTTTGCCTCATTGGTGAAGCGTGGCCATGTTTTTGTTGCTATGCCGCCGTTGTACCGTATTGATAGTGGTAAAGATACTTACTACGCGCTAGACGATAGTGAAAAACAGGGTATTTTTGACCGTTTGGCTGCTGAAAATAAACGTGCTAAACCACAAGTCACCCGCTTTAAGGGTTTGGGTGAAATGAACCCGCTGCAATTACGCGAAACGACGATGGATCCGAATACGCGTCGTCTTGTGCAATTGACCTTAGAAGACGTACCTGCTACAGAAGCAATGATGGATATGTTGCTGGCCAAAAAACGCTCAGGTGATCGTAAAACATGGCTGGAAGAAAAGGGTAATTTGGCGGAGGTGATTTAAGTATTTCCTCCCACTCATCTTGTCTTTTGGTGACTTGGTCGCCCTTGCCTAATTCAGGGGTGCTAAAAATGTACAAATGTGGTGAGTATTCCTATAATCTGTGAGAACTCTGTCACAAATGATGACTGTTTTGTTATGTCGGTGTATTTTCTGTTGAGCTCATGATCGTCGTGATTGAGTTGATTCTTATAATTATAGACAGCTTCTAAGGATAGAGGCCACGCTTTCAGCAATGATGCTGTAATGGGACACACTATCAATGCTTTTAGCTCGCCAACTTTTTATTAAGTGCTTCTCATTTTTCTTGCTCGTGATAACTCTGTTGAGTGCTCAGCAGTCTATGGCGGGTGGTGTGCGGGTTATCCAGAACCCCAGCTTTGAATTGCACGCAGATACCTCGGCGGTAACCTTTCCTCCGCCAGGGGGATTGATTAGTAGCGGTTCAACTTGGGGACAATGGCTTGACTCCAGTTGTAATGGTGGTTTTTCTAGCGAGTGTATTGGCGGCTGGAAAACCACGGATAGTAATGTTGGAAGCTCGCCGATCTCAAGATATATAGAAGTGGCATTGGCCACCACCTACGGTGCTTTTGGTGCACAAAATAACCGTATTGTTGCCGAGTTGAATGCGACGATGCAATCGCGGTTGTATCAACCGATCTGCTTGCAGGCGGGCGAAACGGTAACGATGAATTACTATTTTAGCCCTCGAAACACCGGAGCCACCCAGCAAGTTGCTGCGGGTTTATGGTCAATCAATGATGCAGGGCCGATAGGCAATGCCATTTCCGCGCAAAACTCTACCGCATCAAGTACCGTTGGGTTTACTCCGCAAACAGCCGTTTTTACCGCACCAGGCGGAGGACTTTATCAAATCGGTTTAGAGGCGGTGCAGCCATCAACAGGCAGTAACGGCAATCTGATTGATGACATTTCCGTTATTTTAAAACCGTTAATTGATTTAAATACCCAAGCTACCTTTAGTATGCCTGAAGGTAATGTTGGCCCCTCAATGCAGTTGCGTATCAACGGTACGGTTCTAACACCTACTGTTGTCGCCATTCGTCAGATTAGTGGTATTGCTGCACCTGACCTCGATTATAGCTTAGGAACACCTATTGGTTTAGTGGGGACAACACCCACTATTAGTCATACTAATGGTACTAATTTATGGTTGGTGACTATTCCGCCAGGTGAGTACGATGCGGGTCAAGGGATGTTCGGCAATGCCAAGTACGGTGTCGTTATCCCAATTGTCTCTAATTATGATGTGCTGCGGGAAAGCACTGAACCATTAACTTTCGAGCTTCAACAACCCAGCGTTGATGGTTCTGACCCCGTTGTTAAATGGGATCGTACCAATCCTATTTGCGAAGGTGCCAGTGTTAATCAGGTGAGTTACGATATTACTGAAGTACGTCCTAAAATTCGAGTCAGCAAAAATCTGATTGCGCGTGTCAATGCGGCTGACCAATTCACCACTATTATCAAAGATGATTTAGGTAATGTCGTTTCTTCGGCTACCGCTTCAACAACGGTGGGCGGTGGCGTTACCACGACGGGTGCGGCAACAGGATTGTTTAGTGCCGCAGGGACTTTTGAAGCTGCATTTGGCACACCCTATAGAACTTATACGTTGACCGAAGTGATGGCGGCAGGCAGTGCCAATACATTATCAGCATATACCACTCGTATTGACTGTACTAATGCACGAGTTGTTGGTAGTGGCGTGTTAACGACATTACCATCTGGTGTTGGCCAAACTTTTACCGTGCAAGTTAAAGATGCAGATGATATTAGTTGTACTTTGACTAATGCGCCTTTGCCCAAAATTAGTGTTTTATCTAAGGCGCTCGGTAGTACACGGGCAGCACCCGCCGACCAATTTACCATGCAAGTTAAGAATGGTGCGAGTGTCGTCAATGCCACTACGACCAGTACTTCAACGGGCGCAGGCAGCACGATTACGGGTGGCACAGGCACCATTACTGCGCTGACCTTACAACCGTATGTCGCTTATACCTTGACAGAAATTGGTGCAGGCTCACCCACGGCTGATTTGAGTCTTTATAACTCGTTTATGAGTTGTACCAATGCCTATGGCGCTAGTACGACTGTGCTGCCGAGCGGCACAGGACAAAGTTTTAGTTTGACGATGGGTGGAAACGACGACATTAGTTGTACGTTGACCAACATTGCTCACCAGCCACGTGTGATTTTGAATAAAGCGATGACGATTGGCGGACGTATTAATGCCGCTGACCAGTTTACCGTGCAGTTGAAGCAAGGAGCAACGGTCGTTGATAGTGGCACAACGACGGGTGCTGGTAATGTTATTACACCTGGTACAGGCACTACGGCAGCCAATTTCCTCAGTGCAGGTATTACCTATACCTTGACGGAGGTGATGGCGGGTGGTTCGGTCAGTGCTTTATCGGCCTATAATACGCGGATTAGCTGTACCAATCAGAATGGTTCTAGTGCCACCGTTTTGCCGAGTGGTAACGGCCAATCGTTCTCTTTGACTCCCAATTTAGATGATGTCATCAGTTGTACCTTGACCAACGGCAATCCACGTTTTCGCCTCAATAAAGTTGTGTCCTCGTTGTTGGATACCAATGATCGGTTTACCACCGAAATTCGTACTGGCGGTGTCGCTGGGCCAGTAGTTTCTTCTACCTCCAGTAATGGTGCAACAGGCGGCGGTGTACTGACGGGTAGTGGTGTGGGAACCTTTACGGCATCAGGTTATTATCAGGGTGTGGTTGGTACAACATATACCCTGAACGAGAGCATTACGGCGGGAACTTCGGCATTGTCTAGTTACAATACCAGCATCAGTTGTACCAATGCTACGGTAGGTAGTTTGACGGTATTGCCATCAGGAACAACGCAACCTTTTAATATTACGCCACAGTTTAATGATGATATTAGCTGTACGTTAACTAATATCACCCATCCTCGTATTTCTTTGATTAAAGCTTTGGGCAGCACTCGTCTAGCAGATAGTGATGAGTTCACTATGCAGCTCAAAAATGGAGCTACTGTTGTGGCTTCGACAACCACCACAGGTGCAGGTGCGACGATAGCTAATGGTACAGTGGCACTAACACAAGTGACTAGTGGCACCACCTACACGCTGACCGAAGTGGTTTCGGGTTCAACCGTGCTCGCAAACTATAATAGTCGAATGAGTTGTGTTAATACCTTTGTAGGTAGCACAACAATTTTACCTACAGGTGCTGGAACTAGCTTTAGTGTGACTCCTCAGTTAGGTGATTCGATTACCTGTACTTTAACCAATGACCGTTTGCCTCGGTTACGTGTGAATAAGGCCATTTCAACAGGCTTAGTAGACAGTGCCGATCGGTTTACGACTTTTATTACTACAACGGGCTCGCCACCTTCCGTGTTATCGGGAGTTAGTAACGATCCGCAGACTGGCGGTGGTGTAGTCACAACTGGTGGTGTAGGTACTTATAATGCGACAGGTATGTTGGTAGTAGCATCGGGAAGCCGCGTCTTGACGGAGGAAATTACCTCTGGCACATCAGGAATGACTCAGTACAACTCCTCAATCAGTTGTACTAATGCAACGGCAGGGTCGCCAACCACTTTGCCATCAGGTCCGGGGCAGTCGTTCACTATTACCCCAACGACGGGCGATAACATCAGTTGTACCTTTACTAATTCTCCTAAAGCCCCCGTGATTCGAGTCAACAAAAAAGTGTCTGGTTTTATTAATGCGGCAGACCGCTTTACCACACAAATCAAAAGTGGTGCTTCTGTGGTGTCAAGCACGACAGCTTCGCCAGGTGGTGGTGTTGTAAGTGGGGCGAGTTTAGCAACGTATACCGCTTCAGGCGCATTTACCGCGACCGCCAATACGACATATACCTTGACAGAAATAGTGTCTACTGGGCCAACCCCCATTGGCCAATATTCTACAGCCATCAGTTGTACCAACACTCGTAGCGATGGCCCATTTACGGTTTTACCCTCGGGTGCAGGTCAGACATTTAGCTTAACCGTACAAAATGGCGATGACATCACTTGTCTTTTAGATAATGGGCCTGCGCAGGTAACTTTTAATAAAACCTTAGCAAATTCACGACTTGTTGATACCGATCAGTTTACCGTACGTATCCGTAACGGAGGTGGGACGGTGATGAATTCTGTCACCAGCAGTACGACTCGTGGACAAACCAATGTCATTACGCCTGTATCAGGCACAACGGGGACAACGTATTTAGCGGGTGGTACGGCATATACGTTGGATGAGATAGATTCGGGCGGTACGACATTAAGTAATTATCATGCGACCATGACTTGTTCTAATGCAACAGGTGGATCGCCAACCGTTTTGCCCTCACAGGCGGCATTTGCATTGAATAAGTCTTTTTCCCTGACCCCAACAGCAGGGGATGTCATCTCTTGTACTATCACAAACAAACTGATTGCCCCAAAAATCACGCTGAGAAAAGAGCTGGGTGGTCAACGCTATGTCAGCACTGATCAATTTAGCTTGCAAGTGCGTAACTCAGGAAATACGTCGACACTGGCCTCAGTTACAACAACAGGTACTGGTGATGTCGTTAGTACAGGGTCAGTGGTATATGCAGCAACTGCAGCAACAACGTATACGTTGAGGGAAGTAGCCTCTTCAGGCTCATTGACTAACTATGTCACCACTTACTCCTGTATTAATAATGCAACGGGCGTAACGACTAACGGCTCTGCCACTAGCTTTACTTATACCGCAGCTCAGTATGATGACATGGTCTGTACATTTACTAACGCGCCTAGACCACGTCTGATTGTCAATAAAATAGTGGCAGCAGGTTTGGTTGACAATGCCGACCGTTTTACGACGCAAATTCGTACAGGGGGTATTGCTGGCACAGTAGTTTCAGGTACAACCAACTCCGCAACGCTTGGTGGTGGTGTACTGACAACAGGTGGTGCTGCGACCTACACCGCACCAGGAGCTTATTTGGCGACAGGTGGAACAACCTATACCATCACCGAAGCGATTACTGCGGGTACATCCGTGGCCGCACAATACGAGACAAGCATTAGTTGTAGTAATACCGATACTAATAGTACGACCGTGTTGCCTTCTGGCACAACGCAACCGTTTAATATTGCCATTCAAAACAGTGATTTGATTACCTGCGTGTTAACTAATACGCCCAAAGCAAGAATCAAAATCAATAAAGTAGTGACCGCACTCGCTGATGCGACAGATCGTTTTACGACTCAAATTCGTACAGGTGGAGTCAGCGGTACCGTTGTTTCAGATACAACAGCTTCGGCAACTATTGGTGGTGGCGTATTAACCACAGGCGGGGCGGCTACCTATACCGCACTGGGTAAATATCAAGCAACAGCTGGCACAACCTATAGCTTTACTGAAATTATTTCGGCTGGGGTGTCGGATATCTCTCAATATACTAATACTTTTAGTTGCACGAATGCTTATGTAGGTAGCACCACCGTGTTGCCGACGGGGGCTTATCCTTATGAAGTCACACCACAATTGGGTGATGATATTACGTGTACCTATACCAACAATACGGTGACGCCTAAAATTCGTATTAGCAAAACAGTGGTGGGGATTGTTGATGCCAATGATCGGTTTACCACACAAATTCGCACGGGTGGCGTAAGTGGAACTGTAGTCTCTGGTACAACTTCTTCTTCTACCGTTGGCGGGGGTGTCTTTACCACTGGCGGCTTAGGTACATATATACCATTAGGGGATTTTACCGCGACTGTCGGTACGGCTTATACCGCAACCGAAGTAATTTCATCAGGTACGTCAGGTTTAAGTCAATATAGCACGGCGGTCACTTGTACCAATGCACGTAGCGCAGGGCCAGCGACAACACTACCTTCAGGAAGCACTCCTCCTTTTACCTTTACGCCAAAATCAGGTGACGATATTACCTGTACGCTGAGTAACGATATTATTCAACCGAAAATCAAAGTTAGTAAAATTGTCTCTACTTTAGTGGATGTTGCTGATCGTTTTACCACAGAAGTACGTACAGGTGGTATTGCAGGAACAGTCGTCTCTGGCACAACGGCATCAACCACCACGGGTGGTGGTGTTTTAACAACGGGTGGAGTAGCAACCTATACTGCCGCAGGCAACTATCAAGGTGTGATGGGAACAACCTACACACTCACGGAAGTGTTGAGCGCAGGCCCATCTAATTTAGCAAGTCAGTACGATACCTCTGTTTCTTGTACCAATACTCGACCTGATGGCCCGACAACGACTTTGCCAACTGGTAGCACTCAACCGTTTAACATTGCTGCTCAGGCGGGTGATGATATTAGTTGTACCTTAACCAACACCGTCAAACTGCCGAAGTTCCGAGTACATAAAACCGTCAGTAGTTTGGTTGATGTTGATGATCGGTTTACGACAGAAATACGAACAGGTGGTGTTGCAGGCGTGGTCGTTTCGGGGACAACGGCCTCAACCACTATTGGTGGTGGGGTGTTAACGACAGGTGGCGTGGCGACCTATAATGCAACAGGTATTTTGCAGGGAGCAGTGGGTACAACCTATAGCTTAACGGAAAGTGTTTCGGCGGGAACATCGGCAACCAGTCAATATGACACCTCAGTGGTCTGTACCAATGCCTATGTTGCCAGCACAACTGTTTTACCAGCGGGCTTAACTCAGCCATTTAACATTACGCCAATTGCTGGCGATGACATCACCTGTACCTTGATCAATGTCATTAAACAACCGCTAGTACGGGTTAATAAAATCGTTACCGCTTTAGTGGATGCCAATGACCGTTTTACTACACAAGTACGGACTGGCGGTGTTGGCGGAACCGTTGTCTCTTCGACGACCAACAATGTAACAACGGGCGGTGGTGTTTTAACCACAGGCGGAGCGGCAACCTATTCCGCTGCGGGTAGTTTCCAATCCATCATTGGTACGACTTATACTTTTACTGAAGCTTTGTCTGGCGGTACATCTCTCGCTAATCAATATGCAACAACGGTTTCGTGTACCAATGCTCGGACAACAGGGCCAGCGACAACATTGCCAACGGGAGCTGTTCAACCCTTCGATATTATCCCCAAAGCGGGTGATGATGTCACTTGTACGCTGACCAATACACCGATTGCTCCGTTAATTCGTGTCAACAAAACAGTGACCAGTATTGTCGATGCCGCTGATCGCTTTACTACACAAATTCGTACGGGTGGGGTTGCTGGAACAGTAGTTTCGGATACAACAGCTTCTGCAACTTCAGGTGGTGGCGTGTTGACAACAGGTGGCGTCGCTACTTATACGGCAACAGGCAGCAATCAAAGTGCGGCAGGAACAACTTATACGCTAACAGAGGTAATCTCTGCGGGACCATCTAATGTTGGTCAATACGATACCACCGTCAGTTGTTCAAATAGCCGTGCGGGCGCGACAACAACCTTGCCAACAGGATCGACGCAACCCTTTAATATTACGCCTGTTGCAGGTGATAACATTACTTGTACGGTTAGCAATGCAATACGTCAGCCCACTGTCATTATTACTAAGTTATCAACAGGATCAATAGGCTCATTCTCTTTTGATAATACTAATTTGACGACTACGCCTGTTGTTGTCGTTACCACCGTAGATGGAACACCTGTTTCTTCCGCAGTAAATACGGTCACAACTCGTGGCGCGGATGTCACGATTACGGAAACAGTACCCGCGAATTGGACATTGACTGCGGCAACCTGTACGGACAATAACAACGCAGTGACCAGTAATCCCGCCAGTTTTGGTTCTTTGGTCGGTAATGTACTGACGGTGCCCGCAGTAAATGTTGTAGCGGGTGCAGACATTCGTTGTACGTTTACCAACCGTAAATCGGCAACATTTACATTAAGAAAGTCGTGGGTGAATGCTCAGCTAAATGATGCCGTGACCGTGTCTACTGCAGGAGCAACAAATAATGCGTCATTAAATTCAGTTGCTGATACGGCTACGGAAATAGATGCAGCTACCGCAGTCACTTTTTTTGCTGGAGAAACAGTAACGTTCTCGGAGTCCTTTACGACAGGAAACGCAGCTAACTACACCGCGACTATCGCTTGTACTGGGGCAGCAGATACTAACTTGGTTGATGGATTGACAGTGAATGCTGCTGATACGGCAATCACCTGTACGCAAACCAACACCCGTAAATCGGCACAATTAACGCTGGTTAAAACATGGGCAGATGCACGGAATGGCGAAACGGCAACCGTCACCACTTCGAGTTTCACCAACAATGCCAGCACAGGTTTATCGACATCAACAGGCAACAACACGACCACAGGCACAGCAGTGACCGTGTTTGCAGGGGAAATCGGCACAATCAGTGAAGTGTTGAGTAACTCAGCGAATTACACCGCGACTTTGGCGTGTACAGGCAACGGGACGGC
>JAUSLJ010000008.1 GCA_030646715.1 Agitococcus sp. | reverse complement strand
AGATGTAATCAGTTTTGGCAATATCAATAGTACGGATGTTACGTTCACACGCGACTTGAACAGCGCGTATGGCGATTTAGTGATAAGTGTCAATGGCTCCACGGACAGTGTGCGCATATATGCTTATTACTACACCAATGTTGATACGACGGCCTATGCCAATATCAATCTGAGTTTTGCCGATGGGGTGGTCTACAACCGCGAGGGTATTCGAGCGCATACAAATTCCGATGAAAATATTTATGGCTCAGACAGTGACGATACCTTGTATGGTGGTTTAGGTAATGACTCATTGTATGGATATGGCGGCAATAATACCTATATCTACAATCGTGGTGATGGTAATGATTTGATTGATAACTATGGAGGTATCAGTGCGACATTGGTTTTAGGCGTTGGCATAACTACCAACGATATTCTCTTTAGTCGAGACTATAACAGTAGTGGTTCAAATGACTTGCTGATTAATTTTGCCAATAGCCCAACCAACAGTATTCGCGTTAATTATCATTTTGGCAATGATAGCCATAGTTTGAAAACCATTGTCTTTAATGATGGAAGCATCCTAAATTTAGCATCAGGAAATATGAATCTAATAGGCACAGACGGTGATGATACGATATTGGGTACGGATGGTATCAATATCATACAAGCCAAAGCTGGAAATGATGTACTGTTTGGTTATGGCGGCAACGATATCTTGCTCGGTAGCACAGGCGATGATACATACGTCTTTGACCGATCGCTGGTATCAGGCCAAGACCTTATCAACGATAGCCGTACTGATGGTGTCATCGAACTCAATACCGTTCAACTCGACAATATATCTTTTGACCAAATTGGCGTAGATCAAATAGGCAACGACCTCATACTGTCCTTCCAAAATAGTACCGACATTATCACCATCACTAACTTCTTTGCCGTCAATAATAGTGCCTATTATCGTTTAAACGTCAATGGTAGCATTGTTGAGAGGTCGGCTATTTTGCAACGGTTGTCATCCAATCAAAATATAGTGATAGGTACAACAGACAAAGATATTTTGCAAGGTAGTGCTGGCAATGATCTTTATATCGTTAATCATGCCCGTGATTTTGTTTTGGAAAGTACCGATGTCAGTATTGATGCGGTTGAAGCCTCCGTCAGTTACTCCTTGGGCGATAATCTCGAAAATCTCACTTTAACAGGTTCAGCTAATTTGTCGGGTATAGGCAATAGCAGTAATAACACCATTTCAGGAAATGATGGCAATAATCGCTTACTGGCTGGGGCAGGTGCGGATGCTGTGTATGGTGGCTTAGGAGGCGATACCATTAATGGCGGTAGTGGTGCGGATGCCATGTTTGGCGGCTTAGGTAACGACACATTCACTGTCGAAAATAGTGGCGATGTTGTGGTTGAGTATGTCAACGAAGGTTTTGATACGGTTAACAGTTTTATTAGTTATATCCTGACTGCCAATGTTGAACGTTTAATATTAGAGGGATTCAGTACATTAGACGGTACGGGTAACGAACTTGACAATACCTTAATGGGTAATAATGCCAATAACCATTTAATCGGTGGCGCAGGCAACGACACTTTACAGGGCAAAGGCGGCGCAGATATCCTAGAAGGTGGTATCGGTGATGATCTGTACTATGTTGATAACGCGGGTGATGTAGTGACAGAGCTTGTGGCAGAAGGAACAGACAAAGTCAGTAGCTCGATTAGTTATATGTTAACGGCAAATGTTGAACAGCTCTTTTTGACAGGAATTGCTAGTTTAGCAGGCACAGGTAATGAGCTGAACAATGTTATTTATGGTAATGATGGAAATAACTCTTTATTTGGTTCAGAGGGTAACGATAGTTTGAATGGTGGTTCAGGTAATGATGTGTTAGATGGTGGTTTAGGCAGTGATACCTTAGTTGGTGGCGCAGGTAATGACACGTATAAATTAGGTCTTAGCTCTAACCGTGATCTAGTCAAAAACCTTGATGCAGTGGGGAATGATAAACTGTTATTTGATGCAGGTATAAGCGCCGACCAAGTTTGGTTGCGGCAACTAGGAAATGATTTGGAAGTGTCGATTATCGGCACCGCCAATAGTGTCAAACTCCAAAACTGGTACACTGATTCAGTCAACCAAGTAGATAGTTTGGAATTGGCTGATGGTAAAGTGTTGTTAGCGACAGAAGTACAAACTTTAGTTGATGCGATGGCTGCGTTTGCACCACCTGCGTTGAGTCAAACCAGCTTAACAACGACTCAACATAATGCTCTTGATGGTGTCATTGCTGCAAGTTGGTAAGGCACTTGACAATAAAAAAGAGGCGCAATACGCCTCTTTTTTTACGGCAAAAAAATTAAACTAATTCAATCGCCATCGCAGTTGCTTCACCACCACCAATACACAATGACGCAATACCACGCTTGCCGCCATATTGTTTTAAAGCGTGAATCAAACTCAAAATAATACGTGAGCCAGTCGAACCAACAGGATGACCTAAAGCACAAGCACCACCATGAACATTCACTTTTTCATGAGGAATATTGTGTTTAATCATGGCAGCCATCGTTACCATCGCAAAGGCTTCGTTGATTTCAAACAAATCCACATCGGCTACTGACCAACCTGTTTTTGCTAGCAATTTTTCCATCGCACCAATGGGAGCAATGGTAAATTCGCTGGGATGTTGAGATTGTGTGCTATGAGCAACAATACGGGCTAATGGGCTTAAACCACGGGCTTTAGCGGTGCTTTCACGCATTAACACGAGGGCAGAAGCTCCATCGGAAATGGAACTGGCGTTAGCCGCAGTAATAGTGCCTGTTTTAGAAAAAGCAGGTTTTAAGCTTGGAATTTTTTCAGGTTTGGCATTACCGGGTTGTTCGTCGATTTTAACCAAAGTTTCGCCGCCACGAGAGGCAACTGGTACGCCAACGATTTCAGCTTCAAAACGACCTTCAGCAATCGCTTTTTGCGCGCGTGTTAAAGATGTCATGGCAAACTCGTCCATTGATTCACGACTTAAACCCAGTTTGTCAGCCATGTCTTGAGCGAAAGAACCCATCAAACGACCTGTTTCAGCATCTTCTAAACCATCTAAAAACATATGGTCTTTGATTTCGCCATGACCCATACGGAAACCGTTACGGGCTTTTTGCAAAATATAAGGCGCGTTAGTCATCGACTCCATACCGCCAGAAACGGCAATTTCAACGCTACCAGCGACTAATAAGTCATGGGCAAGCATCGTTGCCTTCATGCCTGAACCACAGAGTTTATTAATGGTGGTTGCGCCTGTTGATGCAGGTAAGCCCGCTTTCAGTGCTGCTTGACGAGCAGGGCCTTGTTTTAAGCCAGCTGGTAAAACACAACCCATAATCACTTCTTGGATGTCGTCGGGTTGTAAACCTGCACGAGCAACCGCTTCTTTAATGGCAATTGCACCTAATTCGGGAGCTGTAACATTGGCGAAGCAACCTTGAAAGCCGCCCATAGGGGTACGCGCACCGTTAACAATTACAATTGGATCATGACTCATGATGACGGACTCCGTGGAATAAATAATTTGTGCTGGCGATTATAGGACTATTTTCAACATTTGTAGTGTTTTAGGAGTAAATAAGCTGTGGCGATCTTGGCTTGATAGGTTGAAAAACAACCTTGCTTGTAGGAAATATCCTACAAGCATTGCCGAATTTTGCCATAGCGGAAGGGTATCCAGTGCGTCATAATGTTCACACGGCGCAAGGATGTTGCAAAGGAAGGCGCAAAAGGAAGGACTGCCGTAGGATGTGATGGATTGAATAGGATATTAAAAATCGCCAAGTTATTTAGGATGAATGTACTTGGTGACTTATGCAGCAGAGGGAGCAACAGGACGTTGACAGGATGATATGCTGCAAGTGGCCATGATGGCTCAAAAAGGATGTAGATTCAGATAAAGCCCAAGTCTTTCAGGAAGAAAAGACTTGGGCTTTTCTGTTTCTATGTATCAAAAACGACATTAAATCGAATAATTTAAAACCATTAATCTTCTAAATCGTCTTCATCGTGGTGCTGATGAATGACTTTTTCACGTTGAATACGTTGATAAATTTCTTCGCGGTGAACGGCAATTTCTTTAGGTGCATTAACACCGATACGCACTTGGTTGCCTTTAACGCCTAATACAGTGACGCTAACTTCATCGCCAACCATTAATGTTTCGCCGACACGACGAGTAAGAATTAACATAGTAAAACTCCTTGATTGATATTTATTCCCAATACAACTTAAATATAAAGCAAGGTGCGTTTAAGTCAAACACACCTTTGCAATCTTTTTAAATTAAGCGTTGGGAGCATCTAAGTCAAATGCTGTATGAAGGGCGCGAACAGCTAACTCCATATATTTTTCTTCTACCACTACAGAAATTTTAATTTCGGAGGTAGAAATCATCTGAATATTAATGTTTTCTTTCGCCAGTGTACCAAACATCTGACTCGCGACACCAGCATGAGAGCGCATACCGACACCGACTAACGACACTTTTGCGATTTTGTCATCACCAATCACTTCGCGAGCACCAATTTCTTGGGCAATTTGCTGCAAAATGGGTAAGGCTTTGCGGAAATCATTGCGATGAACAGTAAAGGTAAAGTCAGTCATTTTATCGGCACCGACATTTTGCACAATCATGTCGATTTCGATGTTGGCTTCACCGATAGGGCCAAGAATGCGGAAGGCAATACCAGGAATATCAGGTACGCCACGCACGGTGAGTTTGGCTTCATCACGGTTAAAAGCGATACCAGAAATCACGGGTTGTTCCATTGCTTCCTCCGAGTCAGTTGTAATTAATGTGCCTTCACCTTCGCCAAAGCTAGATAACACACGTAATGGCACTTGGTATTTTCCTGCAAATTCAACGGAGCGAATTTGCAGCACTTTAGAACCAAGACTGGCCATTTCTAACATTTCTTCAAATGTAATTTTATTTAAGCGACGTGCTTGTGGTACGACGCGTGGGTCAGTCGTGTAAACACCATCAACATCGGTATAAATTTGGCATTCATCGGCTTTTAATGCGGCGGCTAACGCAACACCTGTAGTGTCAGAACCACCACGACCTAAGGTTGTGATATTGCCTTCACTATCAATGCCTTGAAAACCTGCGACCACAATCACTTTCCGTTGCGCTAAATCAGCACGCATGGCGGCATCATCAATTGCTTCAATACGCGCTTTACCAAATGCACTGTCGGTACGAATGGCTACTTGTGCGCCTGTGTATGACTTGGCGGCGAGACCTTGTTTTTGCAAGGCCAATGCTAATAAAGCAATGGTCACTTGTTCGCCAGTAGATACCATTTGGTCAAGTTCGCGTGGATCAGGATCGTCAGTAATGGCTTTGGCGAGAGCTAATAAACGGTTGGTTTCGCCACTCATTGCCGAAACGACGACCACAATATCATGGCCTTGTTGATGCCAGCGTTGTACACGCTCTGCAACTGCTTGAATACGTTCGGGCGAACCGACAGATGTACCACCGTATTTTTGAACGATTAATGCCATAGTTTTTTGCCTTCTGCGTTGTCCTTTCCCGTAACCCTCACTCTAACTCTCTCCCTCGGGGAGAGAGGACTGGAAGTGGGAGCGCTAAGCTCCCCTCGCCCTGAGGGAGAGGGGTTGGGGGGAGAGGGTTATTAAATTAAACTCTTTCTTGAATCCATGCTTTAGCACTGACGAGAGCTTGGGGGAGTGCGCTAACATTGCTGCCACCACCTTGAGCCATATCAGGACGGCCACCGCCTTTACCACCTAATTGTGCTGATATTGTTTGTACTAAGTCACCTGCTTTAAATCGACTGGTTAGGTCGGCAGTTACGCCCGCAATCACACTCACTTTGTCACCTTCAACCGCAGCAAGTAATATAACACCTGAGGCTAACTTGCTTTTCAATAGGTTAAAGGTAGTACGCAAAAACTGTATGTCGGCATCGGTAATACTGACCGCCAGTAATTTGATGCCATTCACGTCTTGAAGTTGCGATAACAGACCATGACAGGCACTTTCAGCTAACTTGTCATTCAGTTTGTCGATTTCTTTTTCCAGTTCGCGGTTACGCTCGGCGAGTTGCTGAACTTTGGCGACGGCACTTTGACGATTACCTTTAACCAATTGTGCAACATGGGCGAGTTGGTTTTCACCGTCTTTGATCCATGCTAATGCGCGTGTGCCTGTTTGCCCTTCAATACGACGGACACCTGCGGCAATACCGCCTTCACTAGTGATTTTTAGTAGGCCAATATCACCTGTACGGTTTACGTGAATACCACCGCACAGTTCGACAGAAAAGTTATCTTGTCCCATGCTTAATACACGCACCGTGTCGCCATATTTTTCGCCAAACAAGGCCATTGCACCTTTATTTCTAGCGGTATCAATGTCGGTAATGTCGGTATTGACAGGAGTGTTAGCCAAAATTTGGCTATTCACAATCGCTTCAATTTCCGCCATTTGTTCGGCTGAAACGGCTTCGGTGTGCGAGAAGTCAAAACGTAAATAATCGGCGCAGACTAATGAGCCTTTTTGCTGAACGTGTGTGCCTAATACTTGGCGTAATGCGGCATGAAGTAAGTGAGTGGCGGAGTGATTGCGCGAGGTATTATGACGAATGCGGGCATCTACTTGCGCTGAAACGACATCATTAATTAATAATTGGCCTTCGGTGACGATGCCGTGATGTAAAAATGCACTTCCCACTTTGGTAGTATCACGCACTTCAAAACGGGTATGACCGACGGTCAATACGCCGCAATCACCAACTTGTCCGCCTGATTCCGCATAAAATGGCGTTTGATTGAGGACAACAACCGCAGGCGTGCCTTCATTGACATGAGTTACCGCATCTTCACCCATAAACAGGGCGATGACTTTGCCTTCGCCTTGAGTGGCTTCATAACCCGTAAATACGGTTTCTGAGTCAACTTTCATGACGGCATTATAATCGACTTTGAATTTACCCGCTTTTTGTGAGCGTTCGCGTTGTTCTTCCATGCATACATGAAAGCCAGCTTCATCGACCGTTAAATCACGTTCACGGGCGATATCCGCCGTTAAATCCATTGGGAAGCCGTAGGTGTCGTAAAGTTTGAAAACCACGTCACCAGCAATAGTATTGCCTTGCAATCCCACTAAATCTTGCTCAAGAATTCTTAAGCCTTGCACTAAGGTACGGGCAAATTGTTCTTCTTCACGTTTTAATACTTTGGCAATCAGTGCTTGGCGTTCGACTAATTCGGGGAACGCTGCGCCCATCACTTGTGCCAAGGCTGCCACCATTTTGTAGAAAAACGGTTCATTTGCGCCCAGTTTATTACCATGACGGCAAGCACGACGAATGATTCGGCGTAGCACATAACCACGGCCTTCGTTGCTAGGAACAACACCATCGGCAATCAAAAAGCTACACGAACGCGCATGGTCAGCCACTACTTTTAAGGAGGCTTGTTGTTCGTTAGTACAGCCAATGGCATCGGCAGCGGCTTGCAGTAGATGTTGAAAGAGGTCGATTTCGTAGTTGCTATGAACGTGTTGCATCACGGCGCTAATACGTTCTAAGCCCATACCTGTATCAACTGACGGCGCAGGTAGCGGATGTAAAACCCCGTCAGCCGTACGGTTGAACTGCATAAAGACGTTATTCCAAATTTCGATATAACGATCGCCATCTTCTTCGGCACTTCCCGGAACACCGCCCCAAATATCCGCGCCATGATCGTAAAAAATTTCGGTGCAAGGACCGCAAGGACCTGTATCGCCCATTGCCCAAAAATTGTCGGACGCGTAGGGTGCGCCTTTGTTGTCACCAATACGAATAATGCGTTCGGCAGGAACGCCGACTTCATCTTTCCACAGGTTATAAGCTTCGTCGTCGGTGGCGTAAACCGTGACCCATAATTTGTCTTGAGGAATGTTTAACCATGCTGGCGAAGTGAGAAACTCCCAAGCATAAGCAATGGCATCACGTTTGAAATAATCACCAAAACTAAAGTTGCCCAACATTTCAAAAAAGGTGTGATGACGTGCGGTATAACCGACATTATCTAAGTCGTTATGTTTGCCGCCTGCGCGCACACATTTTTGTGAGCTGACAGCACGGGTATAAGCACGTTTATCTAAACCTAGAAAACAGTCTTTGAATTGGTTCATGCCAGCGTTGGTAAACAACAGCGTCGGGTCATTCGCGGGAATGAGTGAGCTGGAAGCAACACGGGTGTGACCTTTGGCTTCAAAAAACTGTAGAAATGCTTCGCGAATGTCGGCACTGCTGTGCATGGCAACTCCGTGGCGAGTAATGAGTTTTGGATTTAAGGGGCGAGATTATAACGGGTTATGGCGTGGGGGCTAGTCTGTTATGTACAAAAATGGCAATAGTCAACAAAAATGATATGTTAAATTGGCTTTAATCGCTATTTTTTAACGCCGCCCAGCATTGTTCGCTGCTAAAACCGCGATATTGTAAAAAGCGTAATTGTCGCGCTTGTTCTTTGCGTTCTGTGGGAAATTCTTCGCCAAATTTTTTGCTGCGCGTTTGTTGTGCCAAGTCAAACCAATCATGATCTGCCAGTAATTCTTCCACCATTTCTTTATCAGTAATCCCACGTTGTTTTAATTCTTGGCGAATATTCAGTGCGCCTTGCCCTTTACGAGCAGAATAACGAATAAAAACCTCGGTAAAGCGTCGGTCGTTTTGCCAATTCTCCGTACTAAACTCATGAAGAATGGTGTCGATAACAGAGCTTTCGCCACCCAATTCAGCGAGTTTTTGCCGTAATTCAAATTGGCTGTGTTCGCGGCGTGCCAACATCGCCAAGGCGCGACTGCGTAAGGACGTGGGGCTAAGAAAAGCTGTGGCAGTGGGTGCGTTATTCATAAGGTGACCAGAGCGTTATGAAATGGATTAAAAAATATCAATTTCGCCACAATGAATATGATGTGAGTTGATGGCTTTTTGTTGTGGTTTATGACGACGTAAATGAGCAGGAATACGTGCCTCAAGTTCGTTAAGGGCAAAAAATTTGGTCAATTATACAGGAGTTTTGCCCGATTTATTGAGACAGGATAAAGGAATTGTCGTCTTTGAGTGGGCTTATATTTGCCCCTTTTACCTCAGTAATTTCTTAGTTTAGGACTTACGCGGTTATTGTTTATTTATTTGCATTTCAGCCGCTTTAGGCGGCTTTATGCTCACAAAACGCATTAATCGCGGTGCGATGCGGAAGTCCTGAGTTCTTAGCTTTTTTGTGACCATACAGGCAAAGCCATCACCTGATCTAGCACGACCATCAATTTGTCTTTACCTTCCGAGCTCATGGGTAACATGGGTAACATGGGTAGCCGCAACTCCTCTTGAATGTGTCCCTGTAACGCCAGTGCGGCTTTTACAGGCGCAGGATTTGGCTCACTAAACAACAGTTTGATTAACGGTAGCAAAGCATTAAATAGCGTTCGCGCTTGCTCAATCTGTCCAGCTTGCACCAATTGGAATACTTGGACAAACAAATCGGGGCGGATATGTGCAGCCGCAGAAATAGCACCATGCCCACCCAGACATAATGTAGCGAACAGCAAGCTATCATCACCAGATAATACATTTAACGGGGTTTGATTAACGAGTTCCGCCATCTTCGACAAATGGCCGCCGCATTTTTTAATGGCGACAAACTGAGGGTCTGTTGCCAGTGTCATCACCGTTGCCAACTCCAGCTCAACCCCCGTTCTAGCGGGAATATCATATAGTATAATTGGGCGCTCAGTCGCTGCGGCGAGTGCCAGAAAGTGCATGATCATACCTTGCTGTGACGGACGGACATACGACGGGGGAGAAATAAGAAAACCCGCCACGCCAGTTTGGTCAAAACGAGCCACTTTTTTTGTCATGGCGCGCGTATCGCTACCACTTAACCCCATGACCACAGGGCAACTTAAGCCAACAGCCTCCTGCACAGCATATAAAATGGTTGCCTGTTCGTCATCGTCCAGCAGTGCGGCTTCGCCTGTTGTCCCGCAGACAACAAGACCTTGTATGCCTTTATCGACCAGCCTAACAGCTAGACGTTGAGCGGCATCAATATCAATAACGCCACCACGAAAAGGCGTGACCAAAGGAATCCATATGCCATTAAAGCTCGGCATTGCTGTTGCAGAGTTCATAAAAGATAGCCTGTTAAATTATGCAGTGGTAATACGGCCAAATTCAGCACTTGGCAAACCGCACATGACGGTATGCATAATCAAATCAATGGCTGGTTTGCTCAGACTAAACGAGATTCTCATTTTTGTTGTGCGTGCAATGGGCTGCATACGAATACATGCGGCTAAATCACCACAGGCTTCCATCACTAATTGTTTGAGCTGACTAACGAAGTTGACCTCAATAGTAATATTCATCAGTAAATCGTGAGTCACAGACAGAGCGCGTGGTGCAGTAGTAGCACAACTTGGCTTGTGGGTATTGGCAAAAGTCAGGAAGGATAAGTTGAGTGCATGGGGTGTTGTTGATGTTTTATTGACCATGTTGGACGTGTAAAGTGCAAAGGCGGGTAATGTTCGTGCGCGTTTAGGTCGTGGTTTAGATGAACGTGACATACGAGCTGGTTGGGTTTGGGCTGCGCAATTCATATATAACCTCTATTTGTCATGATGATGTGACAAATATAATCGCCAGCTTGTAAAGTTTTTATAAAAATGGGGGCTGGATATGTAAATGGTGTATATATTTTTTTGACTCAATAAGAAGTAGATAACATGCTGATGTTAAAACAGGCTCAACCCCTTGAAGGATAAGAAAATCAAGCCGAATTCTAGTTAAGTACCCAAACAAAAGCTTCACCGTTTATGGTGAGCCTGTCGAACCACCCTTCGACAAGCTCAGGGCGAGCGGTTGGTTCTTATCCGTTCACACTGAGCCTGACGAAGCATGACAGGCTCAGTGTGAACGGAAATACAAACAAACTTACGTTTATGTACTTATTTAACGGGCGAATTCTGTCAAAAAATTTTTACAAGGCACTCGGAGATAGGGAGCGTGCAGAGTTTGAGTGAGCAATGCTACAGCACAAAACGATAACCAACCCCAGTTTCGGTTAAAAAATGCTTCGGTTGGGCAGGGGTGATTTCCAGCTTTTGCCGTAAATGCCCCATATAAATGCGTAAATAGTGACCACTTTCGGTGTGATTTGGCCCCCATACCGCTTGTAATAATTGGCGATGAGTCATCACTTTACCCGCATGACGAATCAGTGTTAATAATAGACGATATTCAATCGGCGTGAGATGAATGGCTTGTTGCTGACGTAAAACCAGACGTTGACTGACATCAATATCAACATCACCAAAATGAATATTACAATCAGTGGTTTCCTGTTGTGGTTCATGGCGGCGTAGATGGGCACGAATTCGCGCTTGTAGTTCACTTAGGCCAAAAGGTTTGGTTAAATAATCGTCCGCACCTGCATCCAGCGCGGCGACTTTTTCAGCTTCTTGACTGCGGGCAGAGAGCACGATAATCGGGATTTGACTCCAGCTTCGCAATTGTTCAATCACCGAGATACCATCTATGTCGGGTAAGCCCAAATCTAAAATCACTAAATCGGGCTTACGCGTCGCGCAGTCGATCAACCCCCGTTGACCATTTTCGGCTTCATACACTTGAAAACCATCGGCTGTTAATGCGCTGTAGAGAAAATGACGAATTTGTTTTTCATCTTCAATAATGACTATTTGTACAGGGGGAGAGTTGGTCATCATGCTATGGATCTTCGGGTTCTTCCGCCGTTAAGGGTGGTGGTTCACTGGCAGGCAAGGTGAAGGTAAAACAAGCCCCACCTGTGTCGATATTTGTTGCTTTAATACTACCATGATGTGCGTCAATGATCGCCTGACAAATCGCTAAACCTAAACCCACACCTGTTTGCGCTGACTCTTTATCGCCACGGGTAAACTTGGCAAAAATTTTATCTTCCATACCAGTGGGTAAACCCGCACCGTTATCTTTAACACTCACCACTAATTGCTGCTCATCCATGTGTGCGGTAATGGTAATGATGCTCTGTACAGGGCTGTATTTACAGGCATTTTCGAGCAAATTACACAGCACTCGTTCAATTAAAATGGCATCAAACAAGACCAGAGGCAATTCTGGAGGAACCTCAGTACGGATAATATGATGATCTAAGGAGGGCTGACAGGCATGTATGGCACTACCAATCGTTTCTTCAATCGCGTGCCATTGACGGTTTAAGGTCACGCCACCTGTTTGCAAGCGCGCCATATCTAATAAGTTGGTAATTAATTGATTCATGCGTAGGGCTTGTTGCTGAATATAACGGGTGATTTCTAAAGCGTCTTTTGGTTGATGGAGATTTTTTTCTAGCAAACTTGCCATTGCTATCAACGAGGTTAAGGGTGTGCGTAAATCATGGGAAATAGTCGATAGTAAGGAGTTGCGTAAGCGTTCACCTTCCATATTTACCAGTGCATCACGCGCAACATCAACAAAATGCACGCGTTCCAACGCTAAGGCAATTTGAGAAGCAAAAGTGTCAAGTAGCCGTTGTTGTTCTGGTTGGCGTAATAGTTGGGCTTGTGAAGGCTGTAATATCAAGACCCCGCGTGTGCGCATGGGGGCTTTTAACGGCAAGTATAACAACGGACTAGCGGGTAGCGTGTTTGTACCGATACCTGCTGCTTGTTGGTGATCATAAACCCATTGAGCAATCCCGCTATCTAAGTTAGAAATCGTGGTGGTGGCGGTAGCAGGACAGATGATTTTATCCGTCAAATCAGGCAGTAGCAGATAGGTTTTTGCTTGAAATAAAGGGTCTAAATGTTCATGACTAATATCAATAATACTTTCGGTCGTGAGAGAGCTGGCTAACTCTTTGGCAATGGCATACAGACTGGCGGTTCGTTGTTCGCGGTAGGTGGCAATTTCGGCTTGATAACGTAACCGAGCGGTGAGGTTGCTAATAATTAAGGCTACGACCAACATCACGGCAAAAGTGAAAAGATATTGCGTATCAGAAACACTAAAAGATAAGCGCGGAGCAACAAAGAAAAAGTCAAAGGCGGCGACACTAAAGAATGAGGCAAAAATACCTGCACCTTTGCCTAAACGGATGGTTATAAGTACCACAGCCAATAAATAGAGCATGATGATATTGGCAAGGTCAAATACCTGAATTAAACCCGCCGTCGCTAGTGTCACAACTCCGCAAATCGCGGCTGCCCAACCGTAGTTAGCCAGTGATGTTGTTGCGCTTGTCGGTGATGTTTGTTGTGATTGTTGACGAAGATTAGTTTTAGTTTCTGGTGTATTTTTGCCAATTAAATACAGGTCAATTTCGTTGTTTGCTCGTTGATGAATTTCAGTAGCGAGAGCTTGTTTCCATAGACGTTGCCAACCGTGAACATGACTTTTACCCAACACTAATTTAGAGACATTACGGGTTTGAGCATAAGCCAATAAGGTCTCAGCGCGATTTTGCCCAGACAGCGATACGGTTTCTGCCCCCAGTTCTTGCGCCAGTTTTTGCGTTTTTAACAACTGGTCTTGTTGTTGCGCTGTCAGTGATTGCTCGGCAGGGGTTTCTACATACGCCACGAGCCAGTCAGCACGTAAACTGGCGGCGAGGCGGGCGGCGGCACGCACCATATTTTCGCTACTAGCATGACAGTTAATACCCACCAGTAAGCGTTCTTTGGCTTGCCAGACATGATAAATGGCTTGGTCTTGCCGATAATAACGCATCTGCGCATCGACTCTGTCCGCTGTGCGCCTTAGTGCCAACTCTCGCAGGGCAATTAAATTGCCTTTACGAAAGAAGTTACGACTGGCACGGTTTGCTTGCTCGGGCAGATAAACTTTGCCTTCCTTTAAGCGTTGGATGAGTTCATCGGGCGGTAAATCAACCAGTACAATATCATCGGCACCATCAAAGACTTTATCGGGAATGGTTTCACGGACACGAATGCCCGTAATTTGGCCGACAATATCATTTAGGCTTTCCAAATGTTGCACGTTAACAGTGCTATAAACATTGATGCCTGCCGCCAGCAGTTCGTCAATATCCTGCCAGCGTTTGGGGTGGCGGCAACTGGGCAAATTGGAGTGTGCCAGTTCATCCACCAGTATGAGCGCAGGTTTGCGTGCCAAGGCAGCATCCAAATCGAATTCGGCGAGCAATCGTCCCTGATAGTTAACCGCTTGTGTTGGCAGTAAATCCAGCCCTGTCAGCAGTTGAGCCGTTTCGACACGCCCATGTGTCTCTAGTAAACCAACCACCACATCTACGCCTTTTTGCTGTTGTTGGCGTGCGGCCTGCAACATGGCGCAGGTTTTGCCTACGCCCGCACAACTGCCAAAAAAGATTTTTAGTTGGCCACGTCGTGCTTGTGCTTCGTCACGCTGCACTTTTTCTAACAGGGCATCAGGATTAGGACGGTTGTCCATGCGCGGACTCCAGCTTATCAAGAGCGATATTCAACAATAAGACATTAACGCGAGCTTCGCCTAGGATAGCAAATTGTCGCCCTTCGATATGAGCTGCAATCAAGGTGTTTACCTGTGCTAACGACAATTGTCGTAAACGGGCAATCCGTGCGGCCTGATAATACGCGGCCGCAGGGCTGATGTCTGGGTCTAAACCACTGGCAGAGGCAGTGACTAAATCAACAGGCACCGCGTCCGAGTTGCTTGGGTCGAGTTGGCGTAGCGCTGTAACTCTTTCGCTCACGGCGGTAGCCAGCGCGGGGTTTAATGGCCCTAGATTAGAGCCACTAGAAGCCCCTGCATTATAAGGAGTAGGGCCTGTTGCTGATGGTCGCCCCCAGAAGTACTTTGGCTCAGTAAAACTTTGGCCAATGAGGGCAGAGCCAATCACTTTACCGTTTTCTGTTATCAATGAGCCTGACACTTGTTGTGGAAACAGGACTTGGCCAATGCCCGTTGTCAGTAAAGGATAGGCCACACCTGTGATTAAGGTCAGACCAGCGAATAACACCAGAGCTGGGCGTAATGGTTGTAAAAATGCGTTCATGATCTTCTCCACCTTAAACCAAGTGCATGACGACTAATAGCCAATCAATTATTTTGATGCCAACAAACGGCGCAACAATGCCACCAAGTCCATAAATCAATAAATTACGGCGCAATAATTCAGCCGCGCCCACCGCACGATAAGGAACACCTTGCAAGGCTAATGGAATCAGCACAATGATAATCAAGGCATTAAAAATCACCGCCGATAAAATCGCTGACGCTGGACTATGTAAGCCCATGACATTCAACGCGTTAAGTTGAGGGTAGGTACTGGCAAACGCCGCAGGAATAATGGCAAAGTATTTGGCGATGTCATTGGCAATACTAAACGTCGTTAACGAACCACGCGTCATCAACATTTGTTTGCCTGTTTCGACAATCTCAATCAACTTGGTGGGATTAGAGTCCAAATCAACCATATTGCCTGCTTCTTTGGCGGCTTGTGTTCCACTGTTCATCGCGACGGCAACATCAGCTTGAGCTAATGCAGGGGCATCGTTGGTGCCGTCACCTGTCATAGCCACCATTTTGCCTTCGGCTTGATATTTACGAATCAGAGCCAGTTTGTCTTCGGGTGTGGCTTCGGCTAAAAAGTCATCGACACCTGCTTCGGCAGCAATGGCGGCAGCAGTGAGATGGTTGTCGCCCGTAATCATCACCGTAGTAATGCCCATTTGCCGTAATTCAGCAAAACGCTCTTTAATACCCCCTTTGACGATGTCTTTCAGTTCAATCACGCCCAATACTCGTGTTTTTTCTGCCACGACTAAAGGCGTACTGCCGCGACGGGCCACTTCATCAATTCTTTGTTGCAGACTTTCGGGAAAGTTCACGCCATTGTTTGCCAAATAACGACGTATTGCCTCAGTCGAGCCTTTGCGGATTTCACGATTGCCCAAATTAACGCCGCTCATCCGTGTTTGTGCGGTGAAGGGGATAAAATGAGCATCTAGCGTTTTGATATCACGTTCACGAATATTAAATTGCTGTTTGGCAAGAATAACGATACTACGGCCTTCGGGCGTTTCGTCAGCGAGCGAGGATAATTGTGCGGCATCGGCTAACTCTGCTTCAGTCACACCATTTGCAGGTAAAAAGACTGACGCTTGACGATTACCCAAGGTAATAGTGCCTGTTTTATCCAGCAACAGCACATCAACGTCACCTGCCGCCTCGACAGCACGACCCGAGGTAGCAATGACATTCGCTTGCATCATCCGACTCATGCCTGCGACACCAATCGCTGATAATAAACCTGCAATGGTGGTAGGGATTAAACAGACGAGCAAGGCAACCAATACAGTAATGCTGACTGCTTCTTTGGCATGAGCAACATTGACGCTAAATAGGGAGAAAGGTAACAGGGTCACAGTAGCCAATAAAAAGACGATGGTTAAGGCCACTAATAAAATCGTGAGTGCGATTTCATTGGGGGTTTTTTGCCGTTTTGCGCCTTCCACCATAGCAATCATACGGTCAATAAAGGTTTCACCGGGATTGACGTTAACACGCATAATAATCCAGTCTGACAACACCCGTGTGCCGCCCGTTACTGAGCTAAAATCACCGCCCGACTCGCGAATGACGGGGGCAGACTCACCCGTAATGGCCGATTCATCGACGGAAGCAACGCCTTCAATGACTTCGCCATCCACGGGAATCATATCGCCAGCTTCCACTAAGACGATATCTTCTTTACGCAATTCATGGGCGGGAACAGTATGTATTTCGCTGCCTAAGTGATAAGGCGCGTGCAGTTTTTTTGCCCACGTTGCTTTTTTCAAATCACGTAATGAGGCGGCTTGTGCTTTGCTACGGCCTTCCGCCAGTGCTTCGGCAAAGTTGGCAAACAGTACGGTAAACCATAGCCAGACACTGACACCGAGAATAAAGAGGGCTGGTGCATCACCTTGGCCAGTAAAGGCTTGGGCGCATAATGCTGTGGTGAGGATGCTGCCAATATAGACGACAAACATCACAGGATTCCGCCATTGGCTACGTGGCGATAGTTTTTTGAAAGCATCAACCAAGGCTGGTTTTACCAGTGCAGGGTCAAACAGTGATAAAGTTTTGCTCATTACAGCACGCTCCCACTTGTTAATAACAGGTGTTCAATGACAGGGCCAAGGGCTAAGGCAGGGACATACGTCAGTGCGCCAATCAGTAACACTGTGCCAATTAACAGAAAAATAAACAGCACATCATGGGTCGGCATCGTGCCTGCACCCGCTTGTAAACGTTTTTTAGCGGCCAGTGAGCCAGCAATAGCGAGTACAGGGATGATGATGCCAAACCGTCCAAACCACATGGCAATCGCTAACATGATGTTATAAAACGGTGTGTTAGCTGACAGACCCGCAAAAGCACTACCGTTGTTATTAGCTGCCGAGGAAAAGGCATAAAGAATTTCGCTAAAACCATGCGCCGCAGGATTGGCAATACCCGCTGTGCCTAGAGGCGAGGTCACGGCAATGGCTGTACCTGCCAATACCAGCAAAGGAGTCATCAAAATAATGACAGCGGTCATTTTCATTTCAAAGACTTCGATTTTTTTACCCAAATATTCAGGGGTGCGACCAATCATTAAACCTGCAATAAACACGGCTAATAGTGCGTAGATCAGCATGGTATATAAGCCCGAACCGACACCGCCAAACACCAGTTCGCCTAATTGCATCAGTGCGATTGGTACTAAACCGCCAAGAGGGGTTAAAGAATCGTGCATGGCATTCACTGCACCACAAGAAGCGGCAGTAGTAATCGTGGTAAACAAAGCCGAAGCAACAATACCAAAACGAGCTTCTTTGCCTTCCATATTACCGCCCGTTTGTAAGGCGGATAATTGTTGGTCAGCACCAGCGGTCGTGAGTAAAGGATTACCTTGTTGTTCCGCGACAATTTCTACGCTTAAAAAAGCGATAAACAGCAACATCATGGCACTAAAAATTGCCCAACCTTGGCGACGGTCGCCAACCATCACACCAAAGGCATAACACAAGCCCGCAGGAATAATAAAAATTGCTAACATTTGCAAAAAGTTAACCAACGGTGTCGGGTTTTCAAACGGATGTGCGGAATTGACATTAAAAAAACCACCGCCGTTGGTACCGAGCATTTTGATGGCTTCTTGTGAAGCGACAGGGCCCATTGCTAGAGTTTGCGTGCCATTACTTAGCGTCGATATGTTTTGGTAGGTATCAAAGTTTTGAATCACGCCTTGGCTCATAAAAATCACGGCCAGTAACAACGACAAGGGTAATAACAAATACAAGGTACTACGCGTGACATCCACCCAAAAATTACCAATCGTTTGGCTAGAATGACGGGCAAAGCCACGAATCAACGCAATAACAACAACAATACCCGTTGCCGCAGAAAAGAAATTTTGTACCGCCAGTCCGAGCATTTGACTGAAATAGCTCATTGTCGTTTCACCACCATAACCTTGCCAATTGGTATTGGTAACAAAGCTAATAGCGGTATTAAACGCGGAGTCGGTGCTAATGTTGGCAAACTGTTGTGGGTTTAGCGGTAACGCGAGTTGTAGCTTTTGCAGTAAAAAAACCACTATCACGCCTAATATATTGAAGCTCATTAAGGCGATGGTGTAATGTTTCCAAGTCATTTCGTTGTTAGCGTTAACACCTGCCAATTTATAAAAGAATCGTTCTACAGGCTCACCGATACGACTGAGGAGATGTTTTTCACCCGTCATTACCGTGTTAATCCATAAACCCATCGGCTTGGTGAGTAAGCACAGTAACAAGAGATATAAACCGACTTGCAAGATAATATTGGTCGCCATGATTAAAAATCCTCTGGATTCAAGAGGGCATAAACCAAATAAATCAGCAGTAAGATGGCAATACTGCCTGTGAGCAGATAAAGGGAGTTCATCACATGACCTTAAGTGTTGATAGACAAAGGTCAGTGTAAAAAATGGCATGTAAAGACGATGTATAAAGTCGAGAGCAGGGTGTAAAAAAGATGTAAAAACGGGAGTTAAATTCTATTTTTTGCAGTGGACGTACTTGCCGAAGGGATTGCAGCTATGATTTATGGTATTCACTGTATTTAAGGAGAGCATCCATGAACAATGTAGAATTACATCCAGCAAATGAGCCAATGCTGCAACGCCTGCCAGCTAAATTAACCGAACTCGGTACGGGTATGATGATTCGTCGGGCTTTGCCCAATCGACAAAAACGCATGATTGGCGCGTGGTGTTTTCTTGACCATGCAGGGCCGATGGATATTGGCAATGGTGAGGGTATGCGCGTTGGCCCACATCCTCATACGGGATTGCAAACCTTTACATGGATGATTGAAGGCGAAGTATTGCATCGTGACAGTCTTGGCTTTGAGCAAGTGATTCGTCCGAATCAAGTCAATTTAATGACTGCAGGACGTGGCATTTCGCATTCCGAAGAGTCACCCGCACAACATTCTTCTCGTTTGCAACTCGCACAATTCTGGATTGCTTTGCCTAACGAACATCGTTATTGCCAGCCTGCTTTTCAGCATTACCCTGATTTGCCCGTGATTCTGCAAGATGGTTTTCGTGTGACCTTATTGGTGGGTGAAGCATTGGGTGAGCGTGCGCCAACAGAAGTTTATACGCCATTAGTTGCTATGGATTTCACCGCGAACGAAGCTGCGACAACACAATTATCGCTTAATCCCGATTTTGAATATGGCGTGTTGGTATTGGAAGGCGAAGCGGTCGTCATGGGAGAAATTCTGACGGCAGGAGTCTTGCTTGATTTAGGGATTGGTCGTACTGAACTGAATATGCAAAGTACAGGCGCAACGCGGTTGTTATTGATTGGTGGTGAACCCTTTAAAGAAGATATTTTGTTGTGGTGGAATTTTGTTGCTCGTACTCAAGATGAAGTGATTGAATACACTCGGCTGTGGAATGCAGGGGAGCATTTTGGCGGGGTGAAAGGTTTTCAGGGTGAACGTCTTATTGCCCCGACCTTGCCAGAAGGAGTGAAAGTGCATTCGTGAGGGTGATTTTTTGTGCTAATTCCAACGTGATTTTACGATGAGTTGAAATTAAGAAAAAAGGGTTGATCAAAGATTAGGCTGAAGGAGTGCTACAGTGTCAAATCAACAAAAATCGTATAGTTATCATTATTTTACTTTAACAGGAGAGGGTGACGCACATCAGTTAGTGAAAGATTATCATTTAACGCGTGCCACTGCATGGAATCAGGGAGAGGTTGGGGAAGACCGTTACCAGTTCCAGCAAATGTGCATTCGTTTCTGCGAACATCAGGAGGAGAATCTTTATTGGAATGAAGCGATAGAACGCTTCTTGGCTTGCCCATATCAAAGGAGCTTGTTTTTAGTACCGCTACAGTTCGAGCGTACTTTGCATTTGGTCACGCATGGTGAAGGGTTTCAAGGTTATGGGTTTCATTTAAATGAAAGCAACATTCAACAGCTTGCGCAGCATCGTGCCAATTTTCAATATTACGCCTATAAACAGCCTGATGACGGGCATGACTTTACCTATAGTCAAATATTCCCAGTGGCAGAAAATGAAAGAACGGCAGATGAATATGCTTATTTGATTATTGAGTCTACAGGCCATTCCACAGAACAGTTGACGACTTACGGGTTTGCCACCCAATGTACGTAGTCGCAGTCAGGGTGATATTTGGTTTCCAAAACAACCTGTAGCAGAAGGCCAACAGCCTCGCCGTTTGCCCACTACTCACTTGAAGGTTGATTCAGGTATTGAAAAAGGGCAACCGCTGGCTATTCATATTCAGGCCATTTTGTCGCAATTAATGCCACGTTATGAGCAATTTATACCGCTGTTACTGGATTATCGTGTCAGCTTTTCCTTGGTGGGGACTGGATATTTGGCTATGCCCTATCAATTTTCATTGTCGAAAGAGTCGATATTACAATTAGCACAATTTAAATGTAGTGTGGACATGGATTTATATGCTCCATAATACTCGCTAAATCAGTAGCAACACGGGAAACATAAATGCAAACCTTTTGTTTGAGTTTACCTGTCCTGTTATAGAAACCAGCCGTTACATCATACTGGCAGCTAACAGCGAACTTTACTGCAAATAACGCCTGCTTGTCCTAAGATGAATGAGTCGTCTGTATATCAATACATTAATTTCACTGAGAAAAGGAACTTCATCATGTCCGCTCCCATCAAAATTCTGGGTATTTCTGGTAGTTTGCGCCGCCAGTCCTTCAATACGGTTTTACTACGAACAATGCAATCTATGATTGGCTCTGATATTGAGCTGGAAGTCGCCACCTTGCATGGTATCCCTCTGTATGATGGTGATTTAGAAGAGCAAGAAGGTTTGCCACAAGCCGTTCGTGATCTCAAAGCACGTATTCTTGCTAACGATGGCTTGTTGCTGGCTTCACCAGAATATAACAACAGCATTCCTGGTGTATTTAAAAACGCTATTGATTGGTTATCACGTCCACCTGCCGATATTTCGGCTGTCTTTAATAATCGTCCCGTTGCAGTTCTTGGTGCTTCGCCGAGTGCTTTTGGTACTATTTTGGCTCAGAGTGCGTGGTTGCCAGTGCTTAGGACATTAGGCACACGGCAGTGGGCAGGTGGTCGGTTGATGGTGTCTAAAGCGCATCAATTGGTTGATGCCAACGGTGAAATACATGACGAGGCAACACTTAAATTACTGCGCGATTTTCTGCAAGGCTTCGCGCAGTTTACTCAGGGAAAATAAAAGAAATTATCTGCCAACCTTCCTTTCTAAAGGGAAGGCTATTTAAATGTACTCCCCTTTGGCAAAGGGGGAGTTAGAGGGGATTTATTTACTTCCAATCACCTCGTAACGCCAACACCTTTTCTTGCAATAACTCAGGTGTCACGTGTTCAGGTTGAATCGCTTCACCGACATTCACTTCCACAGACGAACGTAAACGTCGTGGCAATTTCTGAAATGCCGCACCATTTTTACGGCTGCTAATACTGCCCCACATACCGCGTAAGGCAATCGGAATCACAGGCACAGGCGTGTCTCGTAAAATACGGGTTATACCACTGCGGAAAGGGTACATCTCGCCATTATCAGTAATTCGGCCTTCTGGAAAGATAAAGACGATTTCACCATCCTTTAAGGCTTGAGCAATATCAGCGTAGGCTTTTTCTAATAACACAGGATCTTCTTTCATCGGGGCAATGGGAATCGCTTTCGCCGTTCTAAAAATAAATCCTAAAATCGGTGTTTTAAATATCGTGTGATACATAACAAAACGTGGCGGACGACGAATAGCAGTTGCCAATATTAAAGCATCATAAAAACTGACATGATTACACACTAATACACACGCACCTTCATCGGGAATATGATGAGTATGGGTCTTTTTAACTTTATAAAAGAAACTCATAAATATCCAGATCAAAAAGCGCATAAAAAATTCGGGCACTAAGGTATAAATATAAATTGAGACAATCGCACTTAATACCGCAGTGGCTAAAAATAATTCAGAAATACTAAAGTGAAATACGTTTAATAAAATAACGGCTAATATCGCTGAAAACACCATAAAAAAGGCATTAACAATATTATTGCCTGCAATGGTGCGTGCGCGGTGACTAGGTTCGGAGCGACTTTGCACCAGTGCATATAAAGGCACAATATAAAAGCCACCAAAAATACCAATGCCGAGTAAGTCAAATATCACTCGATAATGTATGGGATTTTGAATAAAGACTAGAAAAGTTGTTGTCGTTTCAGGTTGTAAACCATGCGTAGCAAAATATAAATCAACACCAAAACACGTTAAACCAATTGAGCCAAACGGCACTAAACCGAGTTCAACTTTTTTGTCTGATAATCTTTCGCATAGTAATGAGCCTAAACCAATCCCCACCGAAAAAATCGTCAACAAGAAGGTGACAACGTGTTCGTCGCCGCCTAAGACTTGTTTAGTGTAATTAGGGATTTGCGTTAAAAACGTCGCGCCATAAAACCAAAACCAAGAAATCCCCATAATCGATAATAAAACAGTACGATTTTGACTAATAAAGATAAAATTACGCCACGTTTCAGTGAAAGGGTTCCAATTAATAATTAAGTTTTTATTTGCAGATTCTGCTTTGGGAATTTTCCAACTGACGAGAAAGCCAATGATGGCAATCATTAATACTGCCCAAGAAACAAATTCACGGCCATCGGGTTTAAGGGCAATTAAAAAACCACCTAACATCGAACCAATTAAAATGGCTAACGAAGTACCTGTTTCAACTAAAGCATTACCACCGACTAATTCATTTTTTGTTAAGGTTTGCGGCAAAATCGCATATTTAATGGGCCCGAACGCGCTAGAGTGGACACCCATTAAAAATAAGGCGATAAGTAGTAAAGGTAATTGCTGAAAATGAAAACCAATCGCGGCAATCAACATAATACCGACTTCACAGGCTTTAATAATTTTAATAAGTAGGGTTTTTTCGTATTTGTCCGCAAGTTGGCCAGCGGTGGCGGAGAATAAAAAGAACGGTAAAATAAATAAACCTGCGCATAAATTAGCCAAGATGCTCGGTGAGAGCGTGGTCATACTGGCAGCATTAAAAGCCAATAAAATAATTAAGCTTTGTTTAAAAACGTTATCGTTAAACGCCCCTAAAAATTGGGTGCAAAAAAAAGGTAAAAAGCGTTTTGTTTTGAGTAAGTCAAACTGATTATGCATGGTTATTTCTCAAAAATTTTTATATGCAAGCAAGGGGTACAACCCACTGTTTTAGTTGAATTTTAGCAAGTGGACATCAAAAAGAGTCTCTGTTTTTTACTTTTTGCTGGTCACGGCAGAGGCTATCATTATCTACAAACAATAGGAAATACTGTTTTTGCGCTCAATAGCGTGTTGTACCATCAATGTTTTGTAATTTAACGTGCATTTTTTGCTGTAAGTGTTGAAAAAATCGGTACTATTCGTTTTTGCTTCGTTTTTGGGATGGCGTAATGCGTCTATGGCCTTATGTTTTTATCATAACCTTTACTTATAGTTGCAATGCCATTGCTAAAAAAGAGGTTGATGATTTTACTGCCCCAGAAAATTATGTCACTAAATTAACCAAACTGACCAAAGACACCAGCAAAGAAGTCACTTTACGCGTGGATGGTGTAACGGGTGAGCTAAAAGCCAATATTGAAGCCTATATTGGTGAGCTAAGTGAAGAAGACTTAAATAGTTGGCGCGAAACTTTAGTACGCTTGCGGAAGTCGGTGCGCGAAGCTTCAGAAGCTGTGGGTTATTATCAAACTGATGCGCAATTTCGTCGTGAAAAAAATCAGTTAATTGTTACTGTGAAAGCTAATGCCCCCATCATTATTAAGGACTTGAGTTTACATTATGAAGGTGGGGCGAGTAATGACATTGCTTTTACCGCATTATTAGAAATTTTACCGTTAAAAGAAGGTGAAATTTTTCATCACGGGCGTTACGAGAATATTAAATCGCAGGTGCAAAATTTAGCCTTAGAGCGTGGTTATTTTGATGGTAAGTGGACAAGCAATAAAGTCACCATCACCCAACCACCGCAAACCGCCGACATCGTCTTAGACTATGATAGCGGTGAACGTTATCGGTTTGGCCAAGTGTTTTTTAATGCCCAACAAGAAAATCAACCCTTACCTTTAAAGCTTTCACTGTTGCACCAATTAGCACCTTTTGATGAAGGTGAGCCCTATGAAGCGGAAAAAATTATTAAATTTAATAGAGCCTTGCTCGATAGTCGTTATTTTAATGAAGTTCGTGTCCGTGCTGATCCTGACCCTACCGCAGCCAGTAAAGAAATTCCTGTTAATGTGACATTGGCGGCGGATAAACCGAATCAGTTTGATTTGGGTATCGGGTATGCGACGGATATTGGTGCTCGATTAAGCGTTGCATGGCGGCGGCCACTATTGAATGAAAAAGGCCATAGTATTGAAATCACCAGCGAATTATCACAAGTACGGCAGTCGATGGATTTTCGCTATGGTATTCCGTGGCGACATCCCATTAATGACACCTTGCAAATTATTGCAGGTTTTAAACGTGAGGATATTGATAGCGGCACTATCACCAAAAATGCCATATTGGGTGTCGAGCGACAAAAAAAACGCGAAAGCGGCTGGCAAACTAACGAATCTATTCGCTGGAGCCGAGAGTCCTATAGTAAAACTAACGGTGAAACAGGGCAGAGTGATTTATTATTACCGGGTTATGCTATCAGTCGAGTACGCACTAAAGGCAGTAAAACCGACCCAACGAGCGGTGATCGGCAATATTATCAAATGGAATTTGCTTCCCCTGAGGTATTATCCGATGCCGATCTACTTTCACTCCGAGCAGGTTGGCGATTATTACGCACTTATGCCGATAGACATCAAGTAGGTTTGCGTGCCGATGTTGGCTCTATTTTGAGTAGTGATTTTGAGCAAGTGCCACTCAATATGCGATTTTATGCAGGGGGCGACCAAAGTGTTCGGGGTTATGACTATAAAAGTTTGTCGCCGCGAGATAGCTCTGGCGTAGTGGTTGGCGCGAGTAATTTAGTGTCTGCCAGCACCGAATACACTTATAAATTAACACCTCATTGGCGACTAGCGACTTTTGTTGATACAGGAAATGCCTTTGATGCAGTGAGTGAAGGCTTAAAAGTGGGAACGGGAGTTGGCGTGCGTTGGATATCACCCGTCGGTCCTGTGCGTTTGGATGTTGCTTGGGGTATTTCTGAAGATAGTCCAAGTCCACGTATTCATTTTTTTATGGGACCCGCGTTATAAACGTGTCAGCCTAATATGCTTAAAAAATCCGCAAAAATACTTTGGCGTAGCAGTGCCCATCTAACGGTGGCGGTACTGGTATTGCTATTTTCTTTGTGGCTAACCTTAGTGTTATTAGCGGCATCGGCCAGTGGCTCACGCTGGTTATTGGAAAAAATCGTTCAATCGCAAAAATTAGTGCGTTTTGAGGTAGTTAGCGGTTCGTTACGTGATGGACTAGTCCTGAAAAATTTCCGTTTTACGGGCAAAATATTTTATCTCAATGCAGAAACCTTAGAGCTGAAATTAACATGGGCAGGCTTATTAAGTGGTGATGTTTTTATTGACCGTTTACGCGGCGATAAAGTCAGTTTGGTCTTTATCGGCCCTCCTAATCTCAAACCGACGAAGCTCAAATATCTGAATTTACCTTTTCGTTTAATCTTGGCGGACGGTGAGTTGACCCATGCTTGGATTGATAAACGTGGTTTTATTGTCCCTATTAACCGACTCGGCTTACAAGCAGAGTGGTTGCATACTCAGTTAGATATTCATGCTTTGATCTTAGAGCACCCCAAATTTTCGACACAGTTATCAGGTTTATTACATTTTAAGGATAATTATCCCCTACAAGCCAAAGGCTTATTGCAAGCCAACTTTTGGCAACAAAAACAGCTAAAAGCCTTAAGGACTTCATTGAGCGGTGACTTTACGGCACTTAATCTACATTTAGTCGCGGCAAAAGGTTTTCCCGTAGCTTTGGAAACCACTGTTAATGTTTTAAATCCACAATTAGCGTATCAAGGCTCTCTGCGTTGGGGAAAAGTGCAATCACCTTGGCTGGCTGCTCAAGAGTTTTCTAGCAGGCATGGACAAGTAATTGTTCGTGGTAATAAAAAAGGTTTAGTACTGAGCTTAGTCACGGATTTAAAAGGAAAATTATATCCTCAAGGTGAGTATCGCGCTTATGCCGAAACGGATTGGCATTCTATCCAACTTTTACCCTTAGAAGCGCGAACATTATTAGGCGGTTTGATCAGAGCAGAAGGGCGCGTGGCTTGGCAGAAAAGCATTACTTGGGATATTGCCTCGCAATGGTTAAATGTTGTCCCCTCTCGGCAATGGCCAAGCACAGCTCCGTATCTGCCATTATTGACAGGGCAATTACAAAGCAAAGGTTTGGCCAATCATTTAGGCTCAGATTTGACCTTTAAAGCGAATTGGCTGAACAAAGAAACGTGGCAGGGGCATTTAGTTAGTAAAGCATGGCCGTGGCAGTTTGATGAAGGACAAAAATTAGATGCCGAATGGCAAAATATCAATCGTACTTTGCAAGGCATTGGTTTGCTGCAAAGTCATCACGGTAATGTCAGTTTTAATGGCGCACCCGAACGCTATAATTTAAACCTCAATACTCGTACAACGACAGCAAAAACACCCGAAGGACTTTGGCAAATAACAGGTCAGGGTAACAAACAACAATTTAATTTTGCCAATTTAGACTATCAAGGTATAGCAGGACATCTTCAAGCAGATGGCCAACTGTTTTGGCCTCAAGGTTTGGCATGGCAAGCCAATGTTAAGCTGGATGATTTTAAAACCGCATCATGGTTAGCCAATTGGCCAGCTCAACTAACAGGTAAAACACAAAGCGCGGGCGTTTGGCGTAGCAATCAACGTCAATTAAATTTTACCCAAACGGCATTACAGGGCGAATTAAAATCATTACCACTACAAGTGAGTGGTGATTTAAGTTTAGATTTAACCAATGCTGGTCAAATACCCTATTTTCAAGCGCATCAGTTAGTGATGGATTGGGATAAAAACCATCTCGCGGTTGAAGGTGGGTTTAATAAGACTTGGGACGTCACTATTGACAATCAACTAAATGATTTATCTGCCTTAGATGCGCGTTTAAAAGGGCAGTTGTCTGGTGTCGTTGTGGTGCAAGGGGATAAAAAGACACCCGCGTTAACGCTTAATTTAGCGGGCGAAGCATTGCAGTTTCAACAGATGGCAGTCAGTAGTTTAAGTGTCAGTGGCACATTACCCGAGCTGGGTGCAGGCGCAGGATTTTTACAAATCAGTGCCAAAAATTTAATGGCGGCCAATCGGGTGATTCCTGATTTCGGTTTAGTGATGGAAGGCTCACGTGCAGATCATCAACTCACGTGGCAAATGGCGGCTGACCCTGTCGCCGCCGAAGGTATTTTACTCGGCGCATTAGATAACGACTTTAATTGGCAGGGCGAAAGCCAAGCTGGCACAGTAAATGTTGGTGATTTTTCATGGCAATTAACTGCGCCGTTTGCAGTCAATTGGCAACAGTTAGCAAAACACATTACCTTAGCTCCGCATTGTTGGTTGGCGGAGAAAGCACAGCTTTGTAGTCAAGATAATTTAGAGGCCAGTCCCCAAGCTGCTCATGCCCATTTTGATTTAAGTCAATTAGAAATTAGTCGGTTGTCAGCCGTATTTCCCGAAGGTTTGGCATGGAAGGGGGCTTTACAAGGCAATGCCGAAATGAATTGGCAAGTGAATCAACCTCCAGAACTTAAATTGGAACTTATCACCGATAATGGCGCGATTGGACTAAGTCGTGATGATGATGAACCACTCACGCTACCGTATCACCAATTACGCTTAGCAGCGAATACCGAAGCCGATAATCAAATTAAATTCCGTTTTGATATGCAAGCACCCAATATGGGGCAAGGTTATGTAGAAGCGCGGATAAAACCCGATGAAAAGCCATACACAATCAATGGTGCGATGTTATTAGAAAAAGTGAACTTAGCGATTTTAAAACCCTTTCTCCCTGCCATGCAGCATTTAGCGGGTGAAATGAATTTATCGGGCGGTTTAAGCGGGCCTATTAACCAACCTGATTTTTATGGTGAATTTAGTTTAACGGGTGGCGAAGCACAGGCAAAAAATACCCCGATTAATTTAACCAATACCGCGATCACTGCCAGTATTCGTGGCAAAGAAGCGGCGATTACAGGTCAGCTCAACAGTGGCGAAGGTTTAGCCAAATTAGGCGGCAAGATTGACTGGTCAGGTGATGAGCCTGTGATGAATCTCCATGTCATGGGAGACAAGCTAGAGTTCAAACAAAAACCATTGTTTAAAGCGAAAATCAGCCCCGATTTAAACGTGCAAGTGAAACCGTATTATGTCGATATTAAAGGCAAAGCAACCGTGGAAGACGCTGTGTTACGACCACAAACCTTATCAGATAAAGCGGTTGCTTTATCGCCTGATGTCCGTGTTATTGATTTGAATGCCACTGACCGTCTGAAAATAGCCAAAGTCATGCGCCAATGGGACATTAATGCGGATATTGATTTATTGCTGGCCGATAATGTCTTGTTTCAAGGTTTTGGTTTGAATAGTAAATTGACGGGTAATATCCGTTTACAACAACAAAAACAACGCGGGATGCAGGCCATTGGTGAGATTAAATTAGATAAAGAAGCTAAATACGAAGCGTATGGCCAGAACTTGCAGATTCGTCGGGGTAATTTATTATTTGCAGGGTCGATAGCCCAACCTGCGGTGGATATTGAGGCCATTAAAGAAATTGATAGCAAAATCGTCGGTGTGCGTGTTGAAGGTCGAGCCAATGCTCCAACTCTGACCTTGTTTGCTGATACCGCAATGACGCAAGATGAGATGTTGGGCTATTTATTATTAGGCCGACCATTGTATCAAGAAGGGCAGTTGAATTTAGGTGGTGGCGGTAATGATTCGGCTTTATTAGCGTCTGCGGCATTAAGCTTTGGCATTAAAGGCGGGCAGGGTATAGCGGGCGATATTGGTAATGCCATTGGGGTCAAAAATGTCACTTTAGATGCCGAAGGCAGTGGTGATGATACCCGTTTTACCGTCTCTGGTTATTTGAGCCCACGCTTATATTTGCGTTATGGTGTGGGTGTTTTTACCCCAGTCAACAAAGTCACTTTACGTTATAAGTTAAATCAAAGTTTATATTTAGAAGCGGTGTCTTCACTCGAAAGTGCTTTAGATTTATTTTATAACTTTAAGTTTTAGTGGTGATTTTTCATGCTCACGAGGCTCGTGAGGCTTAAGACCACGTTGTTTTGTTGTACAAACGTGCTGACGAGCGGTCAAATAGTTGTTTTGACGGTTCAAAAGACAGTCGTATTTATGCTATAAACTTCGACCAAATAATTAATAAACAAAAATAACATGAGGCATACATGCTGATTTTTGATCCTTATGAAAAAAATTCGCTCAAGCAAGATCCAAGAGTGTCGATGTTGGGTAGATGGGAAATACATTACTTAGCGTTTCAAGGCCCCGAAGATAACCAAAAACCACCGATGATTGTGTTGGGTGGCGCATTTCAAAATTTCACTTCTTATCGTTTTTTTGTCAGTGATGTCTTAGAAATTACCTCGGTGATTTTAGTTGATTTACCGTCATTGGGTAATAATAGCCAACTGGCGTCGGATTTAGGTTTAGAAGACTTAGCCGATTTGTTGTACCACTGGTTGGTGCAAGAGCAAGTCGAAAAAGTATCTTTAATGGGCTTGTCTTTAGGTTCAGTAGTTGCCAGCACTTTTGCTTTTAAACGTCCAGAGTTGACTGAACGTTTGATTATGACGGGCACTTTATCGAAGCCTCGTCGTTCTTGGCGTATGTTATTAGAAGAGTCGATGCGTGTTCTAGACGAACAACGAATGACAGAATTTGGCGAAGCCGTGGTTCTATATTTGGTTAATCATGCGCGCTTAAAAGAAACTGGTATTCCTGAGGTTGCGTGTCGTTTATTCCGTCGGCAAATGCGTAGTTTTTCTGAAAATGAACAAGAGCGTTATCGCATCAATGCCCGTCGTTTGTTAGCGGTAGAAGAAGTCTTGGGTTATCCCTCTTGCCCAACCGTTGTTGCTACAGGCGATTATGATAGCTTTACCTTGCCTTATGAAAATGCCTTATTTGCCTCACATTGCCCCAATGGTGTCTTTGCGTTAATTGAAGGTGCAGACCATTTACCACAATTAGAACGTCGCGATGCCACAGTCGGAATGTTTTGTGCGTTTTTGCGTGAGCAAGATATCGGTGATGTTGAAGGTATTCGCAAATTAACGCGTGATGAGAGTTTGGCTTTAGAGCGACGTGGTGAGCCTCGTTTTGCGTTACATGACCCTGTGGCCTATGTCTTGAGCTTCTCTCATGTTGACGGCTCAGTTCAAGTTGATGCCCCAGTCACTATTGTTGATATTAATTTCTTTGGCTGCTTATTAAAGTACGAAGACGTCGTTTTTACTGTGCAAGAATATGCGCGTGGTTTGATTTTGTGTTTGCCTGAATCATTGCGTATTGAAATGCTGGTCTTTGAACGTGGTGATGGTTGGATGCGTTGCTTATTTAAGCATGGCAGTTTTGTTCTAGCTGAAGAGTTTAATCGTTTATTAGCGGATGAAGGTTTCTGTACGCCGTTGCCTGTCGGTGACAGTGTTGGTGCGACCAGTTTGCACAGACCACAGTTAACGTCGGTTAAAACGTCGTTTAGTTTGCGTTGAAAAGTTGTTTTTGTTCCCTCTCCTGAATCAGGGTCGGGTTTTCTGCGTTATGGCAATTAACCCCCTCCCAACCTCCCCTTAAATTAGGGGGAGGAGCTTTCAAACTTAAACCTGCGCCTTTATCACCCAAACCAATGATCCACCTTTGGTTTTTGGTTGTTCGGCTAATTCTTCATCAGGATTAAAAATCTGTATTTGCGAAAAGCCGCAGACTTTAAAAAATTCGGTGGCTTCCTGTTGATGCTCAAAGTGCATACTAAAGCTGCTTTTTGATGATACTTTTAGCGTTTTATTCGCAAATTCAATCCAGTGATAAAAACGGTGTTGCGTCACTTTCGGATAAACATCAGTGACATAGTAACCCGCCGAGAATTGGCTTAATGTTTTTGCTAAACGAATCCAAAAAGTACCAATATGCGCCAAGGTAAAATAATTGACTAAACCTTCAGTAATCACTAATACAGGCTTACTTGGGTCAAACTCGCGTTTCAGGAGGGACTCAACACTATCGGGCGAGTGTTCAGTCAAAATATTGCAAATACTGACTTGATGGCGGTTATTCAACGAGTCTATTTTCGTCAGTAAGGCGTGTTTTTGCTGCGCCATTCCTGCTAAATCCGCTTCAATATAATGAATATACGGGTATTTTTTATTAATCCGCCACCCGCGTGGTGATAATCCACAGGCTAATTCTAAAATTTGTAAATCAGGATGTTGTTGAATCAAACTCACTAATTCACGGTCAATGAGTTGATGGCGTTGTAACAAAGTGGTTTTGATATCTGAACCAATAAATTTCTTCGCCAGCACTTCTATCGGTCGCAGCATTTGATAATAGGCATAACCTTGCTTGGTAGCAAAGGCATCATTGGACAGGCGATTTTTGTACCACACATAACCTGTGTAATGGGCAGTAAAAGAAATACTGGAAGTATCGGTTTTATTCATTAGAAAGTCTGTAATGTCTGATAAAGGTAAGTTAGGGATAGTCTATAAAGAAAAACAACGTCTGAGTCAACGATTTTGACGTTCTTGGCGAGCAGCTTGCCATAATTGTAGGCGATTAAAACGCGCAAAAATAAAGCGTAAGTTAATAATACCCGTTGCCACTAAAAACGCTTTCACAATAGGGGATTGCACCCATAATGGCCATGACAGGGCGTTATCGCTAAACACCAAAAAAAGACCAAATCCTAAAGCCAAATTACCAAGGGTATCTATGGTTAAATCGCGATAAATCGTATGGGTGAGCTGTTGGTATTGCTCATCAGACAACGGTTTCAAACAGCGTTACTCCAGCAAGGGCGAGACTAAGTCGTAAGAGGTTATCCCAAGCATTTTCGCTACTTTGGCCTTTAATGGCTTTGTCAGTGGCTAATAACTCTTGGTTTAGTATCAGTAACTTTTTCAACGGTAAACGTTTTAAGGCTTGTTGTATCACTGGTTGTTGTTTATTCCACACACCGAACTGCTGAAACAGTTGCGAGAGGGGATTACCCAGTTGTACACCTTCAGCCAGCGCACACAAGGTGCGTATCTCTCGGCTCAACGCCCATAGTACAAGGCTTTCCGCTTGACCTTCTGCTTTTAGGCTAAAAAGAATTTTAGCGGCTTTGGTTGCATCACCTGCAATCGCCGCTTCCGTCAGGTCAAATAAATCAAAACGTGCATTATCACCCACCGCTTTTTGAATATGATTTAAGCCTAAGTGTTTTTCGCCATATAACAAACTGAGTTTGGTCACTTCTTGGTTGGCGGCGAGTAAGTTACCTTCGGTTTGCTCACATAACCATGCCAGCGCGTCGGGGTCTAAGGTGATGTTGGCTTTGCTAAATCGCTGCAATAACCAGTCTTTGAGTTGTACAGGAGTCAATGGGGCACAAGAAACGGTAACGCCGTTATCTTCGCACGCGCTAAACCATTTGCTTTTAAAGGCAGCGGCTTCCAGTTTGGGTATCACTAAAATAACGACATTATCTTCGGGCGGATTTTTTAGATACGCCTCTAAAACTTTCCCACCAGCGACATCAGGCTTATTACCATGAATCTCAATCAGCTTTTTATCAGAAAATAACGACAGGGCATTACTATCAGCAAACGCCATTGCCCAATCGTGGCCACGATCTATATCATGGCGTTCTCGTTCACTAAAGCCTTGTTGATTGGCTGCGTGGCGTAAGGCGATTAAGGCTTCTTGCTGGAGCAGTGTTTCGTCACCATGTAATACATACACTGATTTAAGTGGATGTTTGAGATGTTTTAATAAACCCCAATAATCGTATTTCATGGCTTAACCATTGCTGGTTCAGTGGGTTGAAAACTACTGAGTTGACGCAAAATTTGTTGCGCAGCGTCTTGGTATAACTCACGAATTAATGTTTCTTCTTCGGCGGTTTTACCCACAATGGCGGTGGTGTCGTATTGGTAACTACGACTTAACAGTAATCTGCGTTCGGGGTAAATAGTTTTGGTTTCGTTATTTTTAAGATGATAAACAACAGTGTAATACAAAGTATATTCAGCAGCTTTAGCGCGACTATCGGTATTGGTGGTTTGTTTATTGAGTGTGTCTTCTAAAATTTCGAGGGTGTAATCGCTGGAATCTAATTGAATGCCTGCCTGTTGTAATGAATCTCTTAAAGGAAAATATAAGGCACTGTTGGTATCCAGTTTTAATTCAAGATGTTTGATGGTGTTTGGGATATTGTAACTGCCACGCAGGTGGAAGCCGCAGGCGGTTAGGCTAGCGATAATTAAACAAACAAGAAGAGAAATAGAAAGCTTCATCAATCAGATACCATGTCGCTAAAGCGTGGGATGGGTTGTAAAACCCACCATCTCAATTTGTGGGATGTGATGGGTTTCGTCCCTCTACCCATCCTACGATGAGGCGAGGGACTATGACAGTACGGCTTAAACCACAATATTGACCAAACGACCTTTTACGACAATCACTTTTTTTGGTGCTTGGCCGTTCAGGAGTTGCTGAATATTGCTATTGGCTAACGCAGCTTGTTCAACAGTGGCATTATCCGCATCCACCGCAACCGAGATTTTTCCGCGTAATTTGCCATTCACTTGAATCATTAATTCTAAGCTAGAGCGTGTTAGGGCAGTTTCATCGACCGTTGGCCATGCCGCATTGACGACATCACTGTGACCCAGTGCTTGCCATAAAGCTTCGCTAATATGCGGCACAATCGGGGCTAATAACAACACAATCGCGGATAATGCCTCGCGTTCTACCGCCAATGATTGACCACTTTGTGCGTCCAATTTTTGTACGGTGTTTAATAACTCCATAATCGCGGCAATCGCGGTATTGAAGGTATAACGACGGGCAATATCATCAGTGGTTTTGCCAATGGTTTCGTGCGTTTTACGGCGTAAATCACGGCTGGCCTCGTCCATGTCATTCGCATTTAACGCAGGAAAAACGCCTTTTTGTAGGTGTTGATATACAGTACGCCATAGGCGTTTTAAGAAACGATGTGCGCCTTCAACACCTGCATCTGACCACTCCAACGATTGATCGGGTGGTGCGGCAAACATAGTAAATAAACGCGAGGTGTCTGCACCGTATTGGTCGATTAGTGCTTGTGGGTCAACGCCATTGTTTTTCGACTTGGCCATTTTTTCCATGCCACCGACCATGACGGGCAAACCGTCTGCATTTAAGGTAGCAGCAGTAACACGACCTTTGTCGTCTTTGGTTAAGGTGACATCGGCAGGATTAAACCAATCTTTTTTGCCTTCACCTAAATCTCGGTAATAGGTTTCTGCCAACACCATACCTTGTGTTAAGAGACGAGTGAATGGCTCATCACCTTGCACTAAACCTTCGTCACGCATTAATTTATGGAAGAAGCGGGCATACAATAAATGCAAAATCGCGTGTTCGATTCCGCCAATATATTGGTCAACAGGCAACCATTTTGCCGACGCTTTTTTATCGACCATGCCTGTTTCGCATTGTGGCGAGGCATAACGGGCGTAATACCAACTGGACTCTACAAAGGTGTCCATCGTATCCGTTTCGCGTGTTGCAGGCTTGCCACAGCTTGGGCAGGTAGTTTGATAAAATTCAGGCAAACGTTTTAATAACGATGCACCGCCGTCTGGCACAACATCTTCGGGTAATCTAACGGGTAAATCACTGTCGGGCACTGGCACATCACCACAGCTATCGCAATGAATAATCGGGATTGGACAGCCCCAATAACGTTGACGGGAAATTCCCCAATCGCGTAAACGGAATTGCGTTTTGCGTGCGCCGTGCCCGTTAGCTTCTAAAGCGGCAACAATGGCATCAAAGGTTTCGGCAAATGTTTGGCCGCTATCAACATGACGAATGCTGTCATCTTTATTGGTGTACCAATCTTGCCAAGTTTGAGCGTCAAAGGGGCTTGAGTCATTGGCCAATTGATACACTTGCTTGATGCTTAACTGGTATTTATGGGCGAAAGCAAAATCGCGTTCATCATGAGCTGGAACGGCCATCACTGCGCCTTCGCCATAATTGGCTAAGACATAATTGGCAATCCATACAGGTAATTTATCGCCTGTTAACGGGTGAATGACAGAAAAGCCCGTTGCCGCGCCTTTTTTCTCCATTATCGCCATATCCGCTTCAGCTACCGAACCTGCTTTACATTCGGCAATAAACGCTTGAAGTTCTGGATTATTGGCTGCGGCTAAGGTCGCTAAGGGATGTTCTGCCGCAACCGCAACATAAGTTGCACCCATCAAGGTATCAGGACGGGTAGAGTAAACTTTTAACTGACCAGTTTGACCAATGCTGGCTTGGTCGTAGTCAAAAATAATATCCGCGCCAAAACTCTTGCCAATCCAATTGCGTTGCATGGTTTTAACTTGTTCAGGCCAACCGTCTAATTGGTCTAAATCGTTTAACAATTGCTCGGCATACGCGGTGATTTTGAAGTAATACATCGGGATTTCGCGTTTTTCTACCAACGCACCCGAACGCCAACCGCGACCATCAATCACTTGCTCATTAGCCAACACAGTATTATCAACAGGATCCCAATTCACCATGCCTGATTTTTTATAAATAATGCCTTTTTGAAACAAGCGCGTGAATAACCATTGTTCCCAACGATAATATTCAGGCGTACACGTTGTCACTTCACGGGTCCAATCAACACCTAAACCTAATGCCTGCAATTGCTTTTTCATGTAGGCAATATTGCTGTATGTCCAACCTGCGGGGGGGACGTTGTTTTTCATCGCTGCATTTTCAGCAGGTAGGCCAAAAGCATCCCAACCCATCGGTTGTAGAACGTTAAAGCCTTGCATTTTTTTGAACCGAGAGAGTACGTCACCAATGGTATAGTTACGGACGTGTCCCATGTGCAGCTTGCCCGATGGATAGGGAAACATCGACAAACAGTAATATTTAGGCTTAGTGCTGTTATCGTCAGCAGCGTAGGCTTGTTGTGCATCCCATGTGCTTTGCACAGTGGGTTCGATATCTTGGGGTAAGTAATTTTCTTGCATGGCAATAGGTTTGTTTGGTAGGTCAAAAAAGATAAGGTGGACTTAGGTATCGCTCCGCGATTGGCGCGTTTTGCGAACATGAAGCCGTTGTAGACGGCTGAAATGTGAGCGAATAAGCGACAACCACCTAAGTTGTAGTGGTATAGAATAACGCACCTTACGGCTTTTCGTTAATAGGATTTATGAAAACCTTCTTATCGTTACCTTTTTTATTGATTTATGGCCAGTTATTCGCCTTGTTTTGTTGGCGTAAAGGCTATATCAAGACGGCGCAATCGTTGTTAATAGCCATGATGTTAGGGCTGTATCTGCTATGTACGCCGTTAATGACGACGATATTATTGACGTTATTAGGTAAGTTTCCACCTATAACCAACGGTACGTCATTAAAAGAACAGGGCTATCAAGCGATTGTGGTGTTGAGTGGCGGCTTTTATCGTGGCGAAGAAATGCACAGTCAATGGCAGGCGGGTGGTTATTCGTTGACACGCTTACGCTATGCGGCTCATTTAGCGCGTGAAAGCCAATTACCTATTTTAATCTCAGGCGTTGAAGCCCCTGCAATGGCAAATACCTTGATTCAAGATTTTGGTATAAATGCTCAATGGCTAGAAGCAAAAAGCCAAGATACCGATGAAAATGCGCGCTTTAGTCGTGACTTGTTGTATCAGCATGGCATTAAAAAATTTGTGTTGGTGACGGATGTTTGGCACATGGGGAGATCAACGTTAGCGTTTGCTCATTATGGTTTGCATCCACTGGCCGCACCGACGGATTTTCCGATGGGATTTTTTTTACATCGTCCTCATTTGTTAGAGCCAAAGGCGGGTTTGTTGCAGGTGAATATGTTTGGTTTGAGTGAGTGTTTAGGGCAGATTCAATATCGGGTGATGTATTTGTTTAGGTGAGTCGGTTGGATGATGATTAGACGAAGAAAAATCATCATTTGAGCTTGTGAAATGGCTCATTTTTGCTCGTTTGGTTATGAAATTTTGTCAATAGTATGAAGTTGACAGTATCAAAGTTGTTTGGCACTCTCGAACTGTCAATTTTTGACTTTGAGGAAGTAAATTGCCGTGATATCACTTTGGCGTGGCCAAAAAATTAAGATGGCCAAGACGGCCTAACTTCTCGAATCTCCATAACTCCCAGCGCCGTTCACCTAGGTGTATTTTGACTCAGGGTATTTGCTTCTAATAAAGTGGGATTTTTATAATATGGTCAAGAAAATTATCATCACGGCTCTATCTGCTTGCCTGTTGAGTGCTTGCGATCCACCGCCGTGGGTTCGCCCTAGCTCTGTATCCCCTTTGACAGGCCTTGTTCCTGTAGGCCAGTTGAAAACGACGCGAACGCAGCTGACTGGAACTGGGCAAAAAGTGCTGGCGATCGTCTACTCGAAGAATGTTGAGTATTCGCGAACGCTGAACGCGCAGATGCAAACGAAATATCTTGGCTGGATTACCCAATTCAATACTGGCGATATTCGTGATGATGTTAATCTCGTGCTCTCTGACGACGTGCTAATGAGCAACCTTCTCGCGCCAGTGCGCGCCGCTTTTCGCGAGGTGCGTTTCGTGCGCGATATCCCAGAGGGGTTCGAAAACGGAGCCGACTACGTCGCCGTACTAGACCTTGACCTGAATACGACTTCGAAGATGGTGCTTCTCTCGCAGACCACTACAAACGTCGCGCATGCGTCACTGTTGTTTATTGATCCCAACCTCGAGGCAGGTCCCGAAGTCCGCTCCTTAGTTACGAGTGAGGATACTCTCACGATGAAGGGTGCCGATGGTAACATCCGCGATGGGGTTCGCCTGATCAAGAACGCACGCACTAAGATGATTTCAGAGTTCGCTACGGATTTCGCTTCGAAAGTTAGACGCTGAGGGTTATATGACTCAAATACTGCGCTGGTCAATCAACTTCGTCGCCTTGCTGGCCGCTGCATCACTATCCTATGCGGACACGCCGACGCTATGCGGACTTTCAGTCGAGGAGACTTCGGTGCTTCGCCACTGCCTCGATCAGAAAGACACTTGCCGTCAATACTGGCCAAGTCAGCAGACTGATTTGCAGGACTGTGGCCGCACGAAGCAATGGGTTGGATGGGCTATGTCAGCGCCAGTATCAGTCAAAGAGCAGATGTTGGGGAAGACACCAGCACTCAGTACGGAAGCTCCTGTATCGCCGACAGATAATGCGCCAGCTGCACAAGTAGGTGCTTGGAAAAACCTGCCGCGCCGTTCGGACAGTCTTGCACCAAAGGGAGCACCGACGATGGCCACCAACACTCAAAACCCCTATGGTGGGACATCGGACAAGATTGAGGCAGGGGCTGCCCGCGCAGCTGCCGCTGATTTCTGGGTTGGTTCGTTGAATCGAATCGCAACTGTAGCGGAACAGGTGCAAAGTGCAAATAATGTCGGAGGTTCTAATACTGGTGGTTCTAACACTAAAGCTGCTAGTGCTGGCGACTTTGAACAATACTACAGGCGATATTCAAAGGCTGACGGCCAAGCGTGTTCGCCTGATGTGTCTAACAAGTTTCGGTCGCGCTGGTCTCGATTCACCGATCCGAACTTAAGGGAATTTTTTCAAACGTCTATTGCTCCAGGCAAAATTCGTCAACTTGCCGAGGAATGGGCTCCTCGTGTTGCCCAGTACTCAAGGCAGGAGCAGAGGAATGATCTTGGCCAACAGTACTTCCGTGCGCTCGAAGCTGCTCGGAACGCCTGTCAGATCACCACATCGTGCAACGACGGCGACCAGCACTACGAAAGTTTTCCTCAGGCATTGCAGTCGAACATCACTACTCAGGGGCGTGTAGGGCAGGAGACTGGTGCTCTTGTGGCATATCAAGTGGCCTACGCTGCGTTACAGATGAATGCCGAATTCAACAACGAGTATGCCAACTACATCTGGAATTGTATGAAGTAGTCTGAGTTATTTACTGAGCACATTGCGTGTGGAAGTTGTCCGAAAGCGATAGCAATTATTTCATACCTTGGTAGTTAGTTAATTGCTATTCCTCATTTCATTATTGGGATGAAAAGGGGAAATACACGATAGATTGGGCGGGCGGATTTCCCAAGTTAGCACAAAACCCATAACTACCCCAATACCAACTCCACCTGCAACGCCTTCTGCAACGACGGCAATCTAAAACTAAATCCCGCATCTAATAATCGACTTGGCAAAACCCGTTGGCCGCCCAATAATAAAACCGACATTTCACCCATTAATATCCGCAACACAATACTAGGAGCTCTCAAAAAAGCTTTGCGATGTAATAAGTGCGCTAATTCATCGGTAAAGTCATTATTCGTCACAGGCTGTGGAGCAGTCAGATTAAAGACACCTCGCGTTTTCGAGTTAGTCATTAAAAACAACACCGCAGACAAATAGTCTTGCAAAGCAATCCACGAAAACCATTGTTGCCCATCACCTAAACGTCCACCTAAGATAAAACCAAACACGGGTAAGAGCTTTTTCAACATGCCACCATTGCGGCCTAAAACCACGCCTGTGCGCACTATACAGACGCGCACGCCTATTTTCTCCGCACTTAACGCCGCTTTTTCCCAATCATTGCACAGTTGATGGGTGTATTCGTCGTGTGGGCTAGAGTCTTCATCCAAAATCACACTGCCTTGATTACCATACCAACCGATTGCCGAGGCCGATAATAAAACTTGAGGCCGTTTTTTTACTCTGCGCATCCAATCTACTAATTCTTCGGTTAAGTTGACGCGGCTGGTAGAGAGCGCGAGCTTGCGTTGTGTTGTCCACGGTTGGTCGGCAATTCCTTCACCTGCCAAGTTAATAACGACATCAAAATAATCATTGACGGTTAAGTCGGTTAAGCGACGTAAAGCACGAACATTGCCGCTGTAACGGGTAAAAACGGTTTGTGGTTTACGGGTGATGATGGTGAGTTGGTGGCCTTCGCTTAACAATAATGCACATAAAGCCGTGCCTAAAAACCTGTACCACCTGTCAATAAAATGTGCATTAACATTGCTCCAGTGCGTCCTATTCGTATAAATAGCCGATTGATGTGGCGAGTTGCAGACTTTGCTCGACTGTTGAATGGTGAGTCTGTCGGGGAGGTTTTATAAATGAAAAAGCCTCCGTTCGTATCCGAAACAGGAGCCTCTGAGCAAGGCGATTATACCACTCAACAAGAGTTATTTCCTGTTGTCTTTGCGACCACATACCATGCCAGCCGAAGCCCTGCGCCATATGTTGGAGGGTGAACGACTCACTCAGCCTTCTTTTGGTTTTCATGGCTGGCGGCTATCCGCCTATATAAAAAGTTTAGAATATCTTGGTTGGGTTATTCGTCGCTCAGATGTGACCGCACCAGCTGCCTGCAAAAAGCAAAAACCTATCCGTCTTTATTGTCTATCTGCTGAAGTGATTGGTCAGGCGTTATATTTGCGAGGATAGACCAAATGAATCGTTTTCTTTTGCTTCTGCCGATAGCCGCTGACGTAATGTTTTTGTGTTGTCTGGCGTTCTTTTTAGTCCTTCCTGCCTATTACCCAAATTGGTTGGGGGTGGCGTGATGGTATGTAATTCACATATTGATATTGCCCGCGCACAGTCAGCCCTTAATGCCATAAGCTCCGATTGTGACCGTGAAACATGGGTAAGAATATTAGCCGCTGCAAAAGCTGCTGGTTTAGATTTTGAAGTGGTGCATGACTGGAGTGCTGGCGCAACAAATTACAAAGGTAGAAAAGATGTTCTGTCCGTTTGGCTTGGTTTGAAGGAGTCAGGCGGCATTACTGCTGGAACGCTGTTTCATCTTGCCAAGTCCGAAGGATGGCGTGAGGAAGATTCGCACCAGTGGCAACAACCAAAGCCCACAAAACACAAAGGCCTACATTTCTGTAAGCCTTTGATTTATATGGCTCCCCGAACTGGACTCGAACCAGTGACCTAAGGATTAACAGTTCAAAGTTTAATAGCAATATTAGGCTTTATTTGACGATATTAAGCGGCTAAGTTATGCATAACTCATTGATTTATAATGATGTAAAATCAAATTACTGACATTTAACAACATTAAAAATCAATGAGCAATATTTATTTTAGCTACATCGTGGCTACACGGAGGCTACGCAACTTTTGAATATTCGGACGTTGAATTAACAACTTCGCCCGCAAAAAAGCTAATAACGTCTTTTTTGGTGTAGTAAATTTTACGACCAACCTTGCGAAATGCAGGGCCGCCGCCATTGCTACGTTTTGCCTGTAACCATGACAGCGATACATTATAGGCTAATGAAATGGTTTCTTGCTCAAAGTCAGCATCGTGAGGTGCGTTCCAGTACGCAAGTTTTAGAGACGCTGTTTGTTCAGGCATCAATTCTTGAATGCTTTGCTTTTTCACTTCTTCACCCCCAACACAACAAAAATTGAATATTCACCAGCACAGCCATAGACCATGACGGCATTAGGCTTAGATGTTTTACGATTGCGTTTTTTATTAGCCATTGCTTTCGCTCTCCGCTTTTTCCGTAGCCTCAATCATCAAAAACATCGACACGCAGGCAGTCGCCTCTTCACTATATTCGCCCATCGTCGCCTTGATTTTGGCAAGCAGCTCATCTACCTCTGCTTTTAGTTCTGGCATATCGGCAAGAAGACCTTTCATCATTGTCATTTGAGTTTGGGCAGCTTTTAATTCTTTACTTACCATTTCAATCCTCCAATCCTGCCAACTGCGTCAGAGTTTGATAATCTGGATGTTCACGATCACGCTTCACTAACTCAGCATTTTCTTCCATAAACTTCTTGATAGCTGCCAATACAGTCGTTTCGACCGCATTAGGCAAATCAGGAGGAAAGAAGAAATTCCCAAAGTAGTAATAAAGCCTTCCTGGTTTGCGCCAAATCGCTTTACGCTTTTTTGTGTAGCCGATGCGAATGGCTGGCAGGTTGAGAATGTGATGTTCAGTCACAATGGCCACCTTCGCTATCAACTGCAAAAACTAATTCCTTGGCTTTGGCTTCGCTATAATGCTGTTCGCAGCAGAACCCTTTCCCCATCCATAAAATATTTGAAGGACGGCCACAGAAGCACTTAGGAAAAGGATCTGCCTTATTAGCGTCATACCAAGCCTGCGATTCAGTAGAATAAGGTTCGTCTTCGTCTGGTAATTGACCAGGGCCGATAAGCGCGTTTTCAATCCAAACCATTGCTTTTTCTGCGCCTTTTCCATGCTGCCATTCAATCCATGCAGCCTGCATAAGCACAACGTGGTCGTGAATAATTTTACTGAAGTCCTTATTCAACTCTTTGGATTTTTCTCGCTCTTTTAGAACGGCTTTCCCTTTTTCAGAAAACTCAATCATTTTGGCTTTGTATTCATCGCGTTCGGCGATGAGGCGTGCATTTTCTTGGCTCAACCACATGATGCGATCACGCGCACCAGTCACCACGGCTTCATGATCTAGTGTGTCGCGGTAAAGCATTCGCACTTTATTAGCCATTTCTAAATCAGTTAAATGGCCAAAACACATTTTTTCTTTATCAATAGGATCGCCAGTCATAGCGTTTGCCTCAATTAGGTAATTTTTTAGGAGTCCAAACGACTCGTTGATTGAGAGGTGAAACCTCATTGAATCGACTCATGAACATGTTGTAAGCAAGCTCTGGACACCACGGGCGAATTTTTCGCGGGTGTGGATCACGTTGATAAATATCAAGCCATTCATGCGTATGCTCTGGCATTAAATCGCGCTTTTCAGTAGCCAGCATAATCATGTCAATGTCTTTGACTAACGGTGGCAACACTATTGGTAAGTCGAAGTATGGAAACAGAAACGCCTCTACCTGTTTTTCAATGGCCTTATAATCGCCAAGAATTTGCTTTAATGGCCGAGTAACATCGCCAAGGACATATTCAGCAATGTCGTGCATTAAAGCTTCATACTGAACAGATTCATCGCAATTAAGACTACACAAAACGCTATGCTGTGCTACCGAGTAAAATTCCCGCGTATGCCCTGCAAATCGACACACGTTAGATAATGCGTGTGCAATATCTGTAATGCGGATAGTGCTTTTCTCAGGGTGCAGAAAATTAAAATAACCACCACCAGCCATCGCAATATCTGGTTCGTTGTTTTTGACTAAAAGTGTCATTGCTTAACTCCATAGGCCGCAAGTGCTTGAGTGAAAGCATCTTGCTCGCCAAATTGTTTGATGTTTTTCTTGATGTCACTAACGCTCATCCACAACCAATAATCATCACCATTCGGCTCAATGATTTTTATCTTGGCGGCTTCTTTGCCTCTGGAATGACGGGTATGGTTAAATTCAAGAAGGGTGTATTGCGTGGTTTTTGGGGTTTGGACTTCTTGCTGATTCATCGTTTTATCTCAACTACTTTGAATGTGATTACCCAGACAAACTGGTTTTCAGCCCACGAACCCGCGCCGTTTATTGACTCCCAAAGCGTCATATATGAACGCCTAGGACAAGAGCAGTGCATATCCATTTCACCAACTTTGCCGATGCGATAGTTACGCCACGGGCTGCAATTAAACTCATTGCCAAGACGTTCGATGCCTTCTGCAATAGCGTCCGTATCAGTAATGTCATTTAGCCGCTCAACACGGACGTTTGTTATCTCAAGCAATATTCGTGAAAAATTGCGCGGCATGAAAATAGAGGGTCGAGTAGTTTTTGAATAACTCCATTCGTCATAACTAATATGGCCGTCAGCAACATATTTTGTAAAAGACGTGCTACCCATAAATTCTTCTGTTGTTGTTTCACGCACCCATAGCTGATCACCAACAACACCATAAGGGCAGAACTGTAAAAAACGCGGGTCACGAACATTTATTCGTGGCGGAGAAAGTTTTTTAATGACAATACAGTTATCGCTTTCGACTTCATGTTTTAAAATGCGTCGAGTCTGCGTTTTGCGACCACCCAAGATTGCCTGAACCATTGGCGAACTAAATAAAATTGGCCGTTCTTTCATTTCGTATCCGCCTTTTCTTCATTCCAACGCGCACTAACTAAACTTGAGTCAATTAACTCAATATTCGCGCCATCTTCTACAGCAAGCCTGAGCTGCTCTAATGTTTCGCCATTATCAAACTTGTTAAATAACAGGTCGAAAGCGGCAGCCATTCGACTCCCGTCTTTATAAGTGACGAAAAACGCCTTACCGCTTGGATTGTGTTTATTGCTCATGCTGCCTCCTTGCTTGGCACAACAAAGTCATACTGCTTAATGCCCCACGCCAGCGCGTAGCAACACCAAATAAAGCGATGCGTGTACTCATCGCAGTTGTGATCCCAAAAATCATGAAACTGAAAAGACAAGTCATTGACCGTATATTCAAATTCATAAGCTGCTGAATAAGCGGCATGACCACCTTCTTCGGCTTTCGCAATTACCTGTTCTTGCACGAAATCCCACAATTCACGACGCTGTCCTTTTGTCAGCTTGTCGCGATATTCTTTGATCCAGCTAATGCGCCACTCATGAATAATGCGAGTAAATGTATCTTCGCTAAATTCCTTTGCGCAGCCACCGTTTCTATTACCATCAACTGCTTGCAATTTCTCCGACCAATAGCCGAGATTGATTTTGAGATTCCCGTCATCTTTGCCATGCTTGCGATCAGCGCGGAAAAACTCAAACATGTCTTCAATGCGTGAAAATACAAAACAGCCCATATCGCCTGAATAAGCCAGATAGCCTGGCCAAGTCACCAAATCAAAGTGCATACACATCGTGCCTTCACGCTTAAAACGAACGTGTCGATACAATCCGTCATTGCGTAAAATGTGCATTTGATGCTTGGCCACATTTTTTAAAAATTCTTCTTGTGTAAGTGCTGTCATTTTTATTAGCCTCGCATTACTTAGAAAGTGCTTTACGCAGGTAAGGGTCAACATCGGGCTGTTCTAGCAGCCAGCGTTTATAGCTAACTGGCAGCTGCGAAATGTCATCACCTTTATGCTTACCGAAAGGTATGATTGTTGGGATACGTGCGATCTCACTGAGTTGATATAACCCTTCGAAGTCATTGACTGGCCCTACAAGCGCGCGGATTTCTTTGACAATCAACTCAAGCAAACGATACGTCATACGGATGTCATCACCAGCCGAGTGAGCTTTGTGGCAGTGTTCAATGGCGTAGGGCATATCCAGCTTGTAAAGCATGGCCGACAGCGTATGGCTGGTGTTTGGCCACAGCTTGCGGCAAAGTGCCAGCGTACAAATCAGCTTCACCTCGGGTTGTTTGCCACAGGCATTGATAGCTGTTTGATCAAAATCAATGTTGTGACCGATCATGTATGTAATATCGTCAGGCAGTAAGAAATCGGTATAAGGCGGGCAATCCTTAACGTCTTCATCGGTAATGTGATGAGTTGCCATCGCGCCAAATTCAATTGATTTAGCAGGCTTATAGCGTTGGCAAAAAATCGGTTCTACGGGATTCATAAACCCATCTAAGCGCATGAAAGCGACCTCAACAGGTTGTGGGTCTTTGACACCTGTTGTTTCGGTATCAAGTACGCAGGCTTGAATGTTTTTAGTTGTCATTTCGATCATTATCCTTGTTGCTTGGCTTGCTCAAATACATCGTTCGTAGAGAAAAAAGCATCATTTAGTGAGGCCATGTGTTTCTCTGGAATAACGCCTAAATAATTCTCAATCTTTTGATTCCAAATTGAACCGAGGTGCTCCTGACTACCTGCCTGTTGTAGCTCGTTGATGATGGTGTCAACGGTCATGTCATCCATAGGAGTAAGCTCTGCTTTGCGCTTTGTATAGGCGCGCGCAAACGGCTCTTTTTCTTTATCAGACAAGCCTTGAGGAACCTGTGCGCCAGCCTTTTTAAGATCATTAAGATTTAAAGCATTGGTGATACTGCGTAAGATTTTGACAGTATCGAAGTGAACAACGTTGTCACCCTGGCTTGTATTGCTAACAGTGGTAACCGACGGACTAGGATGACTAGGCTGACTGTCAGATGTTGTTTTTGGTTGTTGATCTTCGACTTTCCCGCTGTTAAGCCATTCAAGTAGAAGTTTCCCTGTTTCCTCAGTGATTGGTTGCGGGTCGCCAGCGAATAGTTTTGTACGATCTTTACCGACGTTGGCATAATGACCATCGTGTGATAGGTCAAAAACAACAGTAAATTCGTACTCAATACCGTCGCGCTGCTCGGCTTTCATGCCTAGCTTCGTAATGGTCTTTTTGCCGTTAATTTCTTGTTGAGCGGTTTCTGTTTTGCTGCGCATGGTTACAATGATGTGCATTTTAGATTGCAGCATTGCATCAATAAACGCTTGGTGACGGGGCGTAACTTCGCTCCATGCCGACCAGCTATTGCCACGAAACTTTGATTTTGCTAATTCATCAACCATCTGAAGGCAGCCGCCAATACCACTCCATTCATGCGTTGATGTATCAATAATCAGCGTTCCAAAGCCAGCGGCCTCAGCTTCTTTGATAGCCTTGATGTAGCGTTCAGGCGTGTACGGCGGCGCAATATTAGCCACATCAAAATCAAAATCATTGGCATAAAGTGCTGCGCTATCACGCTCAGAATCAAGAACCGCAATCCGACCACCAAGACCTGTTGCAATCAGTAGTGCGCTCCATGTTTTACCTGAGCCAGATGGCCCAGATATAGCGAGCCTGAGCTTGCTTTGTTTCCGTTCGGCTTTCTTAAACACGATAATTCTCCTGTTCACGTTGCTTGATGAGCTTTTTAATGTGCTCGCTGCGTTGTTTTTGAGCCTCTTTACCGCGCCATTGCGGGATGTAAGGCGTTGTTTGTTGCTGATTCATTTCGCCAATCCTTCGTCAATAGGGCACGTTTCGTCTGGGTTCATCTTGTGGGCATTGGCGCACTTGCGGTTGTATTCCTCGCTACCAGCAAGACCAACAGCCCCAATCATGAACACCCAAAACGCCACAATCGCTAGTTTGTTTTTCATCACTCACATCCCAGCTCGTAGGACGTTCTGCTTGCCCATTGTTTAGCGACCTGTTTTTCAACCGCTTGATGCTCTTGCATCAGCAATTGATATTTCTTAACCAGTTTTGCGCTGGCCCTACGATCCAAATACAGACGCAACTCTTCGATCACGACGATGACGATTAGTGCTAAAGCGAGTAATTCCATAACAACCTCTTTTTGTTTTGACCATTTCCTGATGACTTAAGCCCCAAAAGAGGGGCTGTTAATCGGGTTGTTTATTTGTGGCGTGGTGGCAGTCCGCAAGATGCGCGAAATTCGTCATCATCTTGAGTTGAACGGTTTGCTCGATGCGCGTATTCAGAGTCAGCAGCGGATTTTTTTTGTGCTTGTTGTTGCGCGAAACGCTGGCTGTCTTGCGTTTCTTGGTAAGAACGGGTGCGAGTCATTGGGTTCATTTTGTGTAGCTCCATACGGCGGTTGGTATGGGGTTAATTTAGCACACTAAACAAATTTAGCAATGTGATTGTTTAGAAGTCTAAATCAAATGCTTAAAATTTAATCAATTAGAGTTTTGCGTTAAAGCACTTTGGATTTAGTGATGGGTGCTAATGAGGGGAGTGCTGGCGTTATGATGGGTGTAGTTGGGTTTTTTCAGGCGTAAAAAAGCCCTCACCTTTGGGGAGAGGGCTTGATGTCAAATTTCTATTGCGCTTCAAAGTCCAAATGATGGTTAAGGTCTTCCAGTATTTTAATATCGTGTACTCGCATGAATCTAGGTCGTCCATTAGGTAGCGTTTCATAAATTCCTGTGACTTCAACGCGCTTACCTAGCAGTGATCCTGCATGCTCAGGGGTAACATCTCTAATGAAACATCGTAAAGTACCTACATCTGCCGCATTTATATTCCGCAAATCAAAGCGTGATTTGTCTAGGTCAACACTACGAAACTCCCCAATAAAGCTACCTTTCCTTTGACGGCCTTCTGACATAATAGGATTTTCTTGCGCGGCTACTCTAAGAACTGGTCGGCTATTTGCACTTAATTCACCATGTGCCCTTGAGCCTAAATTACTACGTGGGGTAGTAAATTCAAAAGTATGGATGCCATTTCTACCTGTTGGCGACATATTAAAGGCCGCAATAATGGCAGCATCTCTCGTAATAGGGTCTTGAATAAACTCAGTAATCTCTTGGCTGATTTCATCTTTCCCGATAAAGCGCGGCATTAACGGGATAATATCAATTACATTTTTTGCATTAGAAAGAAAACTATCAGCTCCAGATAGGAATGCTGTTTCTTGCATATCCTGAAGTGAAAATCCCGCATAAATACTTCCAGGTGCAAAACCTGTAAGCTGAATATGGATATTTTTTGCAGATGAATCAGGGATCTGCATAGCTGATTGCACAAGTTTTTTTAGGTTATTATCAATTGTTTTCAGCATCCAAGTAACAACAGAGGCGTGTGGAGATTTCTTTGCGGCAGAAGGCCCCTCTGCATGAACAATAATGTCAGATGTTTCCCATAAATTGGCGAATTGATAGTCTTCACTATAAAGACGATCAAGAAGTTTCAGGTATGGGGAGCTGTCATCTAACGTAAGATCAACCCCGCCAAAATCCGTAGCAATTTTCTTTGCAGCCATTATCTGTGTGTGTACCAGATAGGCTCGACGATGTACGTCGCTTAAGCGTTCGCCCATGATGCCACCCTTAATACGCCTTTTAAACTTTTTGGATCCAATCCCTTGGCCATACCTGTCTTTCCTCCAATATACTGGAAAAAAGCACAAAAATCGTTGCTCCCTGGTAGGTTTGGATAAAAATCAACTAGCAATTCATTTTTCACTATATCGTGAAAAGCACTAAAAAAATGCATACAAAGCAGAGCATACGTGCCATCCGTCAGGTCAACAGGAAAAACAAACTCTATATCAGATGGAATTGTTTTATCTGTGACGAAACTACCATCCAATATAATATAGCCTCTATTAATGCCGAAAAATTTCATTAAGTTAATGAAATTAATTAGCCCGCTCCATATTCGGCGACGATGGTCATTCGTGCAAAAATAATCATGCGCTTCTTTAAGCGAGCAATCATGAATACCTGGCGGCAAGAGTCCATGTTCAGTAAATGCTGGCAGCACAGCATACTCCTCTTCTATGTTTGCTATTAGCAAGTGTTATATACAATGTAACGTCATAGCTATTCGTTTAAAGGCAAATTCTCAATACACCCATCCTCAGCCAGCATCCCCTGGTAAATAACATCCATCACAATCACCCAGCCGCCGCCCTTAGTTCGCCCACAGTAGATAGAACTGCCCGACGACACCCGCCAAAGCTCAGTCGTTTCAATGCCTGCACTATATAGGCTCAGTTTTGCGCGTAGGTAGTGGTAATAGCCATCTGCATAAAATTGCATAGCTAAGAGATGGATTGCAGCGGCTAGAATTATGCCAATCATTAGTTTTTGAGCGGGTTTTGATATTTTAACGTCCATGTTTGTAGCTCCTTATGTAGATGGAAAAAGCCGCCATCTTTCGGCATGAATCCTTTAGGTAAAATCTATTGAAGCACTGACCACCGTTCCGATAATTACCACACCTTCGGTTATTGGTATAATTGGGTACTGAGGGTTAAATGGCCTTAGATAGCTTTTATCCCCATCAACAACCAGCTCTTTAACGGTCGCTCTTTCGCTATCTGCCAGGCGCGCAACAACAACACTTCTATGTCTTGCTTGTTTTTCAGGATCAACTACGACGACCATTCCTTCGCTGAGTGATCTTTTTTCAGATGAGTTAACCATGCTGTCACCAACTACCCGTAACGCGAACGCATAACGGCTATTTGTCTGTAGTGTTGGTATCCAGTCATGAATCTCTGATTCATCAAATCCTGTTTTTATATCTGTCCATGCACCTGCCTGTACTTCATTTATCACTGGCACAAGTCCTTTTAGGCGCGGTGCAGCCTCTACGTTGTTGTGAATATCATCAACTTCGCCTTTTCCAGTTAAAAGCCAGTCAGGAGTGCACTGTAGTACACGAGCAAGGCTTAATAGTTTTTCCCCGCTCGGTTTTGCAATATCGTTTCGCCATTGACTAACCGCTCCACGAGAAGCACCTGTTTTTTGTATTAGGTCGGCTGGAACAAGGTTTAGTTGTTTCATCCTTTGATTGATTCTGTCTGATGTATTCATGTTTAGCATACTAAATAAATTATTGTTTAGAGTCATTGACTTGTTTTGTTTAGATGTCTAAACTAATAAAAATCAAATTTTCGATGACAAACATGAAAACAACAGACGCAATCTCGCACTACACAACTACTGCCGCACTCGCTGCTGTGCTTGATATTACATCTGGAGCAATTAGCCAGTGGGGTGAGTTTGTTCCTGAATGGGTGGCTGGTCGTCTTGAAAAAGAAACCAAAGGTGTTTTGGTTCACGATATCGAACTTTACAAGCGTTTGGCTCAAGTAAAGAAAGAACAAAAACAAGCCGCATGAGTAAAAGAACATGAGTCGAGCAAAATCTTTCCCAATCACCGTCCACTTCACTGATGAAGATGGCGCAGCAATACAAGGATTGGCTTTGCTCAGTGATAAATCAGCGAGTGAGTATTTGCGTGACATGGCGTTAAGCGACCTCGAAGCAAAGAAAATCTATAACGACAAGTTAACTCGCATTCTCAGAGTGCGCAAAGAACCCGAAGAACGCAGTTTGTCAAACAATTAACAACAGAACAAAAGGAAAAGAAAAATGATTTTAGCTTCATACATTTTGGCAGTTATAGCCGCTTTAATTATCGTCATTGCGCTGATTAAAGGCGGCAAGGATGGAGATGACAAATTTCCAGATGGGATGGCTTAAAGATTCACCAGAGCGGGGCAGGGTGTAGAGAGGATTCAATGTGCAAGACGAGGCGACACCTTCATTGACGGGCTGACTCACCGTGTCGATTCGAGTCAACAACTAAAAACAGATTGCGTCAGGGAGTGCCTAGGCGAGGCCACAGTCTGTTTCTAGTTGTTGTGAATGCGCAGGCTGATGCGCGATTAACTGAAAGAAGAGTGCAAGCTGACGGTTTTAGTCCGTCGCTGATTGTGTCTGATGGCGCGAAGCACCCGTAGCTATCAAAGCCAGAGATCAGCACTGGCTGCAATAACACAGGAATGTATCGCAGGATGCGATTTTAGGGGTGTTCAACACGGACGTTTTATAGCGGAGTAGAGCAGTTGGCAGCTCGCGTGGCTCATAACCACGAGGTCGTTGGTTCGAGTCCAGCCTCCGCTACCATTTTAATTAGCTGTAATTCCACCAAATAAGAGATTTTTATGAGCAACCATATTGAGCCGACAATTGGCCGTAGCGTTTGATGCCAGCCTTGCGGTACAGACTCGTTAAATAACAGGCAACAAAAAGCCCGATTCGCAGTCGGGCTTTAAGTCGTAACACTCAAAGAGCATCACCACAAGTTGAGTAATTATCATGCAAGAAAAAGAGCCAGTCAAGACAAAAGAGAAGGGATGTGTCGCGTTTCGTCTTTTGACGATTTTGAAAATTGTTTCTGAAGAATCAAGGCGTTTTGGAACGATAGAGATTCAAGAGAAATTACGCAGTTTCGGATATTCGTACTCACTAAAAACAATTCAGCGAGATTTAACGCAGATGCAAAGTTTTGGCATCCCTATTTATCAAGATGAAAACTCACCTCGCGGTTGGCGTATTGATAAAAATCATGAGTTGTCAGGCGCAATCGAATTGCTAAAAGAGGTTGCGTAATAATGACCATTGACCGCCCACGCCTTCAAAACTTGGCCAACAAAAAAGTTAATGCTGAAGCAGCACAAATCCCTGTTTGCTCTCACTGCGGACAGTCTGCCAGCTTTTCATTCAACATTTCAATTGATCCACCGACAAAGACCTGCCGAGAACCTAGCTGTGGTGTGATTACATCTATTGTTTCTAATGAGAAGCAAGGGGAGGCGGCATGAAATACAAATCCCTTAATCTTTTCCCTGAAGAATTAATTATTGATAATTTTGCAGGAGGTGGTGGCACATCAACTGGCCTTGAACAAGCGTTTGGCCGTCCAGTTGATATTGCAATCAACCATGATCCTGAAGCTCTAGCAATGCACAGAGCTAATCATCCGCACACTAAACACCATTGCGAGTCAGTCTGGGATGTCGATCCAATTGAAGTAACAGGAAATCAACCTGTAGGCTTAGTTTGGCTATCACCTGACTGCAAGCATTTTAGTAAGGCGAAAGGTGGAAAACCTGTAGAGAAGCGTATTCGCGGGCTTGCATGGGTTGGTCTACGCTGGGCTGCTTTAACACGTCCACGCATTCTAATTCTTGAGAATGTCGAAGAATTTAAAACATGGGGTCCAATAGCCAACGATGGCCGCCCATGTCCAATTCGCAAAGGCAAAACATTCAATAGCTTTGTTAATGCGTTAAAACACCAAGGCTATGCTGTTGAGTACCGCGAACTTAGAGCCTGTGACTATGGTGCGCCAACAATACGCAAGCGGTTCTTTTTAATTGCTCGCAGGGATGGATTGCCGATTAAGTGGCCACAACCTACGCATGGTGAGTCGAATAGCTTGCCCGTTAAATCAGGAAAACTAAAACCTTGGCGCACCGCAGCGGATTGTATTGATTGGACAAATACTTGTCCGTCCATCTTTGAGCGTACTAAGCCATTAGCGGACGCAACGTGCCGACGAATTGCTGCTGGTTTGATGCGCTATGTAGTCAAGTCGGAGAGTCCGTTCATTGTTAAATGCAATCACACGGCAAGTTATTACAATGCTTTTCGCGGTCAGAACCTAAGTGATCCACTGCAAACCATTACGTCGGCACCAGGCTTTTCATTGGTTGCGCCCGTTCTAACAGAGATTGCTAACGCATCATCGCCTCGCTGCATGCAATACAATGAGCCATTAAGAACAATTTGTGCTCAGGTAAAAGGCGGTCATCACGCATTAGTAACGGCATTTATCAATACCTATTATGGTGCCAAGCGAGAAGGTGAAACGCGCGGCATAGATTTGGGTCAGCCGCTGCGCACACAGACCACGGAAAATAGGCATGGTGTAGTTACAGCATTTTTAGCAAAAAACTACACTGGCGTGGTAGGCAGTCAACTTTCCGAACCTGTCCACACAGTTACCGCTATAGATCACAACAGCCTAGTAACAAGCAATCTAATTAAATTGAAACGTGGCTCTATTGGAAGTACCAATGACTCACCTATCCCAACAATCACAACTAAAGGTCATCTTGCCGAGGTAAGGGCATTTCTTGTTGCGTACTATGGCAACGATAAAGAGGGTCAATCATTAACTGACTCTATGCGCACCATTCCCACACATGATCGTTTTGGTTTGGTTACTGTCGAAGGCCAGCAGTATGAAATTACTGATATTGGTTTGCGTATGCTGCAACCCCGTGAGCTGTTCACAGCTCAAGGTTTCCCATCGGATTACATCATTGACCACGGTATTGATGAGCGCGGCAATAAAATCAAACTCAGTAAAACCGCACAAACACGCATGTGTGGCAATAGTGTTTGCCCACCAGTAGCTCATGCGCTCATAGAGGCTAATTTCAAACATGAAATGGCTTGGAGGGCAGCATGAATCCATTAACACCAAAAGATTGCGACTTGCGCGACTTTCAATTCATGCCACTAGATGTTGTTCGATTACGCGATTCAGGGCTAACAGCCAGTGCTACTGGTGATGAGTTTCGAGCTGCCGTATTACTGTGGTGCGCTTCATGGCATCAAGTACCAGCAGCAAGCTTGCCAAATGATGATGCTGAATTAGCTAATTTTTGTGGCTACTCTCGCTCACCAAAAGAGTGGAAAAAGATTCGCCAAGGCGCATTGCGTGGTTGGATAGAGTGCACTGATGGCCGCCTGTATCATCAATCTGTTGCTGAGAAAGCATTAGAAGCATGGATCGAGAAGCTGTCAGCCGCTATTTCTGGCAACACAGGTAATGCGAAAAGATGGCAAATAGAGATAGATTCTAGTCATCTTAAGGCATCGCTCCGCGACGCGGTCTGTCAGTTAAAAATTGTCGCCCCCCGATCAAAAACACTCAACAAAAAGACAGCCAAATTAGTCGAATCCCAATCGCTAGCCGTATCGCCCCCCGACTCGCCCCTTGATTCTGGTGGTGATCGCAATAGACAGGGACAGGGACAGGGACAGGGACAGGGACAGGGATTAAATAAAAACAACAACAACAGCGCAAGCGCAGTTTTTGAGATTTTTTTAGAGTGGAAACCGATTGAGCCAGGTTTTAGTGAGCTGATGGCTAGCATGGAAATTCCACTAGCTAAAAACACGCCAAAAACTCTCAAGGATTACATTCTGAATTGCAAAGCCAAAGACCCTAACAAGCAAAATACACAGGGTCAGTGGGAATTGTTTTATGCGAAGTGGCTTCAACGAGAACGCGATCCAGCACCACAACCCCCTAACAAACCCAACGAACGCCACGTCAGCGGCGTGCCAATCAGCCGCATCAACGCCGAGGCAAGAGCTGGCGAATCCGAGATTGATTGCGCTGAAAGGCTGAAAAAACAGGACTTAGGAGTTGATAAAAAACAAAAGTTAGAAGGGCCGAAGCTGGCAGACGAACGACCACGAATGGATATTTTTAACGATCAGCAAAAAGCCAAAGAAGCTGCTAGGAGTGCGGCATGACGAAAATTATCAGCCCAGCCATTCGTTACCACGGCGCAAAATTTCGTTTAGCACCTTGGATCATGCAATTTTTCCCAATCCATACATGTTATGTCGAACCTTATGGCGGTGCTGCAGGTGTTTTACTGCAAAAGCCTAGGGTATATGCCGAGGTTTACAACGATTTAGACGGTGACATAGTTAATTTTTTTCGCGTGATTCGAAATGAAAGTACTCGAGCTAGATTGCTTGAAGCACTTACGCTAACACCGTATCACCGTGATGAATTTGAGTTGGCGTGGAAGCCAACTCGTAATCGCGTAGAGCGTGCGCGCCGTGTTTGTGTGCGAGCTCAAATGGGTTTCGGCAGTGCTGGTGCAACAAAGGGTAGCACAGGTTTTCGTATTGATACCAAGCGCGAGTACGGAACAGCTCAACACTTGTGGTCAGCATATCCAGCTGCTGTTGCAGCAGCTGGAGAACGCTTCACTGGCGTGCTAATTGAAAATCGTCCAGCTATTGAAGTCATGCAACAACATGATGCGCCAACAACCATACATTTTGTTGACCCGCCTTACGTCCATTCAACCCGAGTCATGGGCGGCAATCGTTCGTACCGACACGAAATGATCAACAGAGAACACGCTGATCTGTTGCAGGTGTTAATCACACTGCGTGGCATGGTTGTTTTGAGTGGGTATTCAAACGCCATGTACGACGAAATTCTTGCTGGCTGGGTTCGTCACGAAACCAGTTCACGTATCTCTGCTGGCCGAGGCACAGCACTCCGTACTGAGTGCGTTTGGTTGAATCCGTTATGTCAAAAAATGCTCGATGCTGAAAGAGTGCAGACGAGGCTATTTGCATGAGCGGCTCCCGTCATATCTCACTTTACAACCATTTACTTGAGTGTCCGCATTGCCTCATCAGCAACATACAGTTTTGCGGACAAGCTACTGCGATGGGGCAGAACTACAGGGATCATGTTGGTGGATTCGAATCAAATAAGCGCGAGGCACTCCATAACGATTTTGTTAATGCTGTTATTCGTGGTCGTGTTAATCGCTGGTATGCAGAAAAACTAAGTATGGCGAGGGCAGCATGATGGGCAAGCGAATGACAATAACTCAAGCGGCTGCATCAGGGTTGATTGAGAAAAAAGACGTAAAGCCCAAGGCAAAGCGGATACCAAATCCGCCGAGTCGTGGCGAAGAAACGCTGGCCCTACACCTGAAAGCGCACAAAATTGAATTTAGGCGCGAGTTTAAATTTCACCCAACGCGCAACTGGCAATTAGATTTTGCGATTAAGCATGTGAAGTTAGCCGTAGAGATAGAAGGCGCAGTAGAAAAAATTGGCAGACACCAACGGCCTAAAGGTTTTGTCGAGGATATGTACAAGTACAACGCTCTTATTTTGCAAGGTTGGCGATTACTGAGATTTAGCACAAAGATGGTGATGAATGGTGAAGCGATTGAAATGATTTTAAAAGTTTTGGGGGTGACAACAAATGCAATTAACGACTGAAGCAACCGAAAGAACACCAATTGAAGTACAGCAAATTATTGCAGAGTCTTTAGATGCTTACAGGCAAGGCTATCGCGCATTTGAAAACAGCCAGAAGCCACCTTCAGAACTAAAAAAACATGAGGCTGAGTGTTTTGCTATGGGGTTTAACCGTGCAAAAGAAGGACATCCATACCCAAACTCACAAAGACAAGAATCAGAGGCTTTAACGTCAGAATTAAGTGTATCCGTATATTCAGAGGGTTGTAGCGATGCGTAACTTAAAACTGTTTCTAGGCCTATGCGTACTGGCAGGCATTTTTTTATTAACGAGTTGCGCCAATCAGCCAGCATTTTGTCCTGAAATCAAAATAAATTTTTGTCCAGTTGATAGGAGCTATAACAATGGCTAATCGGTTTGGGCGCAATCAGCGTCGAAAAATGCGTCAACAGGCTGAATTGCTTACTAAGCAGAACGCTAGTTTAGGTATTGATCTTACTGATTTAAAAACCAAGTTCTTGCAGCAAGGCGCTGAGTTACGTGCGCGTGAACAAGAGATTGATGAAGCCAAGGAAGTGGTAGGCATATATAGCTCATTGTTTGCTCCAAAAAACACGAAGATTATGCATCAACAAGATTTTATAAGAGTAGATCCAGAATCTGGCATAGGTCAGCCATTGTCTTTTGGTGAATCAATTGAGCCATCTATGCTGAGAATGACTCGGCAGTTAGTGAATCTGAATGTCATGCTGGCAGAAACTCAGTTCGATCCACTGAATGGAGGCCTACACACCACAGTGACTTTCGCTGGTGGCAAATGGGCGTATGCAATGGACTGGAATGCTGTGGCTGTAACGCCTAAAAATATGCTTGCAGAGCGAATTGCTACTGAGCTTGCATGGGTGATTGCTAACGACTTGAAAAATAATCAGGGGAGGCGTTGGTAATGACCTGTATTTATCGTGACCCTGATCATGCCGTTATGTGTGCCATCAGCATTGGCAGTGTTGGCATACCAAAATCAGCCAATTGGCAGAAGGATCATGGCTCTGGTTTTGTTGAATCACTGACTTCTCGCAATCGAGAAACCTTGATTTTAACACGCGAAGAAAGGCTTGCTCAGGCAGCTATGACGGCTTCGCGCATTCATCGAGAAACCTCTGAAATTCAGTGGTGCGCATTTTTGGCTAAATACAGTCAATGTGAAAAAGAACGCACCAAGGCAATAAAGTCACTGGCAACTTATGTTGAAAGTGTCATGCCTGAAAAATTCAAGCTGCTGGCTGTGTGGTCTTGGGCTTGCCTGTCTATTCGTCGTGGGCTTAGAGAGCAAATATTGCTATTGGATAGCGATAAGTCACGCCGCACCTTGTTTCGTCACCGTAAGAAGATCTATGAGCAGCTACGCAATTTGGAGTGGTCTGCCTTAGCAGCATTAGGTATGCCGCTTGAAGAGGATGGGCTGTTTGAGGATGACGGGGATGACTGACAATGTTGTGGTTGCATTTGCTGGCGGTGTAGTTAGCAAAGAACAGCAAATCGCATTTAATATTTTTGCTGATGAAATAGCGGTGGCAATAAACAAAGCCAAAGCTGACAAAGTGCCGCAAGGTTTAATTGTGGCAGTACTGCATGGCCATGACTTACAAGAGACTATTTTAATGATGGGGAACTGCGATGATTAATGGCGATATTTTACCTATTGAAGTAATGGCACGACGCGATGAGTGGAATACAGGCGTTTCTATTTATATGCGCCAACGGACTGTTGGTGAAGGTTGTGTTGTAGCTGCTAAAGTAACATTTGTGCCGCATGAAAGCGGGACAATGATTGAGCCTATGATGCGGCTGGAAATTCAACAAGCCCAACAACTAATGGATGAGCTTTGGCAATGTGGATTAAGGCCGACAGAAAGAACTGGCAGTGCTGGTAGTCTGGCAGCTACAGAGCGGCACTTAAAAGATATGCAGGCCTTAGCCATTCTTGGCACTCGTTATGGCCACTGTTAATGCTATGTTTTGTGTCAACGGTGCAGTTTAAGCGAGATTAGCGTCTAACTAAAAAGCTAATTCGCAAACACCCACAAGGTTGCTAGATTTAAGAAATTATTAGCTGGGTGTTTGTCGAGTTGAGCGGGAGTTAGGCATTTTTAGCGATGAATTGGAGGTTTTTATGTGTGAAATGCCAGTTTGCTACGCATTAAAACAGCGTGTAGCAAGAAAAGAACATAAGTGCATTGAATGTCACGGGACTATCAAAAAAGGCGAGTTGTACGATTTTCATTCAGGAGTTTGGGATGGAAAAGGACAATCGTTTAAAGTTTGCTTAGATTGCGAAGAATTACGCGATGAAATAGAAGTAAACGTGCATTACGACGATGAACGAATCGCGCTTGGTGAAATTGCAAGCAGCATTACAGATGATGAAAACTGGAAAATTATTGCTGTCAAATACTTGAAAATACAGCAAAAGCGAGGTGCAAACATAAATAAAAGTATTAGCGATATGCTTTTAGATGATGCGGCCTAACGTCCTAGCAATAAGGCGTAAACACCCACAACAAACTAAACATTAACACGAGACTCAAGATTTAAGTAAATAAGCGATAAATGGCTGGGTGTTTATCGCGCTTAATTGCTGAGTTAGACACGGGGAACTTGTAATGAAATTCAGAAAGAAACCAGTTGTTATTGAAGCTGTTAAATGGACAGGAGAAAACCTGTTTGAAATTATCACTTTTATAAGTGAAAAGCCTGATTTACGAGGGCAAATTGCATCTGATAAATGGCATGAATATAAGGATATTGTTAAGCGTGACGGCTTAATTATTAAAACGCTTGAAGGCCAACACATTGCAAATATCGGCGATTGGATTATCAAAGGTGTGCAAAGTGAGTTTTACCCATGCAAGCCTGACATATTTGAAGCCACTTACGAGAGTGTCTAACTAAAAAGCTAATTCGCAAACACCCACAAAGCTGATAGATTTAAGAAATTATTGGCTGGGTATTTGTCGGTTTGATGCAGAGTTAGACACAGGAATAGCGATGAAACCACCATCTTTTGCACCAGTTTACGCGGTATTTTTTCCAGTTTTAGCAGAAATAGCACAGGCCAACGGGTACGCGCTAACAGTCCACGGCTCACTTCAAAAAGATTTTGATTTGCTTGCCGCACCGTGGACTATTGAAGCCGTATCAGCTGAGGATTTAATGAAAGGCATTGCTGATTATGCTGGGCAGGTTATGGGCATGATGTTTGAAACATCTGTTGTTATTACGCAAGTTGAAGAAAAACCGCATGGTAGAAAGGCATGGTGCATAAAAATGGGGAACGGTTCAGTTATTGATCTTTCCGTTATGCCTAGACTTAGTGTCTAACGTCAGCGCATAAGCCGTAACCACTTATGCGACAGTTTATGATTTACACAATTGTCTGGGTGGTTATCGGACTTCATGCAGAGTTAGGTTTGTAGTGAACTTGGAGATTATTATGCCAATAAAACCAGAAAACAAAGCGCGTTATCCGAAAAACTGGAAAGAAATTCGTGAAAGAATTTTGGCGCGCGCAGGTAATAAATGTGAAAAATGCAATGCACAGAACAGAACGCGCATTGCAAGAGGCACAGGGCGACACGCTGATACATACATGACTGATGACGCGGATGTTTATTGCGCGGAAACAGGTGAGCATTTAGGTGTTTTCCGAATGGATGATTACGAGTTATTGCGGATGACTGATATTGTGCTGACGATAGCGCATTTAGACCACACGCCTGAAAATTGCGATGATGAAAATTTAAGGGCGTGGTGTCAAAGATGTCATTTGGGCTATGACAAACATCATCACGCCAAAAATGCACAAGCAACAAGGCGCGCAAGACTAAATATGCAAGATATGTTTGCTTGCGTATAAGAACCTAACGTCAGCGCGTAAGGCGTGGCAACCCACAACAATTTAAACAGACGAGAGTAATCACAAATGCAAAAAGATACACAATTAGAGGCTGGGTTGGCATCGCACTTGACGCAAGAGTTAGGCGCGTTGTTGACCTTAAATTTTCGGCCAACAAGTGAAAAACCAACTGCTGATGGTGACTATATTATTTATAACCAGTGCGACGGTTATCACGTTGTGAGCGCGTGGATAATCGATGGTGAGTTTGAGGGTTTTCATTTTTTCGCTGACAAGAAAACTATTCCAGAAGATTGGTATTGTGCGTGGGCATTATTGCCATGCCCAAACGATAGCGGATTATTTGAGAAGTTTGCCAGAAAGCAGCCAAGTGCCTAACTGATTAAATTAAGCCGCACCGACCCTGATTTATTGCAAAGCAAGGCTAGGTTTGTGTCGGCTTGAATGAGAGTTAGGTTTTTTAAATTTATGGGATTTAGTGATGAAAAAATATCTTTTTATCGGCGGTGAATTAGACGGGAAATTTGTAGAGACTCACGGTGAGCCTGAGTTTTTACACAAAATATTTCCACCGCTTACCAATAGTTTTGTTGATAACAAACCGCCAATACCTGTTGAATACAAAACACAGGTTTATAAAAAATCATTTGTTGCTAATAGCGACAATTTAAAGCGTGTCGTTTTTTATGCTGTCGAAGGCACTGTTTTTGATGATGCGTTAATAGATAGGGTTTTTGGGATGGCAGGTAAAACCTAACTACCAACGCATAAGCCGCAAATACCCTTAGCGGCTTTCTAAATTACGAAATAATCGGCTGGGTATTTGTCGGTTTAATGCAGAGTTAGGCACTTTTAGCGAGGAATATCATGGATTACTACGATTTCAACAAGGCAATTAAATCAGGTGATGCTGAAACACTAAAACGCGGAATTATAAAATGCGGAGACGTAAAAGACAAACTGCGTGAAGATATTGCAAAGATTCAAAAAGAGATTAATGAGATTGATTCACGAGAAAAGGCATTAAAAAAAGAGTTAAGCAGCAGAGTAGCAAAATAGGACTGCCTAACTCGGTATTAGACACCTAGCATCGGTGTATAACACGGAGTTTAATATGCAACCATCTGTTTTAATTGCAGATTATTAAATAAGTACACCTATTTTTTAATCAATTGACATTTTGGCACGATGGCACTATATTTATTCTATGATGGTCATTCTATTGGCTAGCAGCAAGTTATCAAAAAATCACTATCAAACCCGCTCAAAAGGCGGGTTTTTTATTGCTCAAAATTCCTGTTTTGCCTGGTTTGTTAGCTGCTGGGCTTTTTTATTTGTGAGTCGCTATGACTATTGAGGCAACTGGCGCAACAGCAACTGGTAATGCGGTGAGTGTGGCTGGTTTGTCAGCAGTAACGATTGCGGCAGCGATAGGACAGATAGATGTCGCCGTGCTCTTAGGTGCGTTCGCTGGTTCGGTTGTGTTCGTGATGAGCGCAAAGGAATACCACTGGATCATGCGCCTAGGCTATTTGCTTGCAGGAACGGTCATCAGCTACTTATCAGCACCTTGGACGGCGGGCTTGTTGGCCCTCACGTCTGTAACGGTCGCCGCAATTATTAACGGCGTGCTTTGCATCGCAGTACTTAACGGACTAATCGAAAAAGGACGTTCAGGCAAGGCGCTATCAGCAATAATCGATATTTTGCAGGCGTTACGCAAATGAACACAATAGCCATTATTAACGGCCTAATTTGTGCCGCCGTATTTCTCCGCATCGTCACATACAAACGCAATGGCGCACGGTATAAGCCAGTAATGAGCATGTTTGCGGCAATATTGGTGTTTGCTACTGGTGGTGAGGCAATGCTGTGTTTGCTGGGTTTTGAGCAGTGCGTGACTGTACCTCAGTTGATTATCAGCATTGGAATGGCATTTGCTATTTTTGCTCACAAGGGAAATGTGGCTAGGTGTTTGCCATTGCCGAAACATAAACGACGCATCCTAAACAACAATAGTTCGCAGTTTAACCGCCGAGCGATTTGAATATGTCTGGCTCAGCCAAAAAAAATAAGTATGGGCTGACGGCTGCTTGGGAAGTTTTTGCTACGGAATTGGCCAGTGGAGCAAGTCAGTCCGATGCGTACCGTAAGGCATACCCAAGGTCTCTAAAGTGGAACGATAAGTCTGTTTGGGACAACGCTTCTAAACTTGCGGCCAATACAGAGGTTTTGCAGAGGGTAAAGGATTTGCAAGAAAAAGCTTGCAAAGCCAACGAAATAACTGTCGAGAAGGTTTTAGATCGTTATTGGCAAATAGCCACGGCAAACCCAAATGATTTAATGCAATATCGTCGGGAATGCTGCCGATATTGTTATGGTGAAAACCATCAATACCAATGGATTGATGAAAATGAGTTTTTCCACGCGGAAGAAGAGCACCACGAATTAAAAGACGAAGCTGAACGTAAAAACAGCAATCGCAAAAAAGGCCAGCCAATGCTTGTGGTTGATATGCCTCCACCGCATGATCTCGGTGGGTATGGCTTTGATCCGAGTTTAAGCCCACACGCTAAATGCCCGAAATGCAAAGGCAAAGGCAATGAAAGTGTATTTATTGCAGACACTCGTCATTTGCAGGGTGGGGCATCCTTACTGTATGCGGGTGTCAAAGTGTCAGCCCAAGGGCTTGAGATTAAAACGCACGACCAAATGCACGCCTTAGATAGAGTTGCCGCTTATTTAAATATGGATAAAAAGATTTTGGGTGGAGATAAAGAAAATCCACTATCAATGTTCCTGTCTGAAATTAGCGGAGCATCGGTTTCCATAACAAAATCACCATCGAGTGAAAGCGATTTAGATGACGAAAACTAATATACCTCTGCGTAAAGACGGAGGTATTAGTTTTAATTTTCGACCAAAAAATGAAGAAGAATTAAAAAAGTGTTTAAGTGACCCTCTTTGGCGTATTTGCTCAGGGGCTTTATACAAGATCATCATCAAAGGGAAGGATGGTGATGATGGCTTGGTTTTGCCGTTTAAGCCTAATCGGGCACAGCGCAGACTGTTAGTTAGCCTATGGCATCGAAATCTCATTCTGAAGGCTAGGCAATTGGGCTTCACGACAATGATCTGTATCTTGTGGCTAGATACAGCGTTATTCAATGCAAATATGCGGTGCGGCATTATCGCTCAGGATAGAGAGGCTGCTGAGGCAATTTTCAAAGACAAAGTGAAATTCGCATACGAAAACTTGCCAGAAAATATTCGTAAAAATATGCCGCTTAAAAACAATAGCGCGAAAGAGTTGCGGCTTGCTCACAACAACAGCTCTATTCGCGTCGCAACTTCAATGCGCTCTGGCATGATACATCGGCTACATATTTCAGAATTTGGGAAAATCTGCGCCAAATACCCTGATAAAGCAAAAGAGGTCATAACTGGTTCAATCCCAGCAGTACCACTATCAGGGATATTGGTCATTGAATCGACAGCAGAAGGGCGTGGCGGCGACTTCCATGACATAACAATGCGAGCTAAAGCGCAGGACGAAGCAGGCAAAGAGCTTACCGTCCGTGACTATCGATTCCACTTTTACCCTTGGTGGGATGAATTGGATTATCAGTTAGACACGAAAGGTGTCTTGATGACCGATGCAGATAGAAAATATTTCACAATGGTTGAGGCGAAGGTTGGAACAATTCTGACTGAGCGACAACGTGCTTGGTATGTGGCCACTAGGGATGCGGACTTCTCTGGATCAGAAGAAAAGATGTGGCAAGAGTACCCATCATTCCCCGACGAGGCGTTCCAAGTGTCTACCCAAGGTTGCTACTTCACAGATCAGATTTCTATTGCACGCAAGCAGGGGCGTATTGGTGCTGTTCCGCTGCTGCCTAATGTGCCATGCAATACGTTTTGGGATATTGGCTCAAGTGATGGTACGGCGATATGGGTTCACCAACGAGTCGGCCAGCAAAACAATTTTGTTAGGTTCAAGGAAGGCTGGGGTGAAGCATACGGCTACTACGTGCAGTGGCTATTCAGCCTAGGCGTTGTTTTCCATAAGCACTATCTACCGCACGATGCCGACCACATTAGACAGGGTAAAAACCGCAACGAAAGCCCAAGGCAGATGCTTGAGGATTTAATGCCTGGTCACCAGTTTGAAACCGTTGACCGTGTTCAGGACATCAATTGGGGCATTCAGAAAACTAGAGATTCTTTTGCGTCGTACTGGTTTGACGAAGAAAACTGCAAGGATGGGATTGTGCATCTTGAGTCATACAAGAAGATCTGGAGCACAAGGCAAGCTCGTTGGTCTGATGAACCAGACAAAAGCGGTGGGCATAGTGAAGCAGCAGATGCTCTAAGACAGCATGCCCAAGGCTATGAGCCGACAAACAACCAATCAAAAACACCCGCAAGGAACTACTCATGGAAAGTGGTCTGACCCCAGTTGCTCTTGATCGGCAGCCCTGTATCAATTTGGCAGAGACACATTTCCGCCGTCGTGTCGGTGATTTTGCCGTGTTTGGTACGTGGTACCGCTATGGCGACGGTAAAACTGAGCCATGCCTAGTTATTACTCTTGCAAATATGTTCGATGGCAAGCCCGCCGTTATTCCTCTAAGTGCTGCTTATAAATATTCGCAGATGGCATTTGCTCCGCCATTGGCCGTGGCTCAGCAGGTACGTGAATTCGCTACTGGTTTTAAACGAGATAATTTTCAAACAGTGGTCGAGTTGACGGACTTGATTAACGACAGTTTGACCGATTTGTATTCCATGCCTCCTGATTATCGTGCGCGTCGAGTAGTTGCTGACGCTGACATCGTGATTGATGGCTGTAAAAAGACAGTTGAGGTAATAGAGTAATGTTTGATTTGGAAAACGAATCAAGTACCCACTTGGTTAAAAACAAGAAGGGTGCTGACATTTTCGATCATGATGGGCCAGCTACTGTTGTAAGTATCAAACCGCATCCAATGGATAGCGAAGAAAACATCGCACTGCACGGAAAGTTAATCAGTTATTACCGTCAAGAACTGGATCGCCAAGCCCCTAATCGCTACGAAATGGCAATTGACGAAGATTATTTCGATAGCATTCAGTGGGACGAGGAATCGGCTGCAATTCTGCGTCAGCGCGGCCAAGCTCCATTAGTTTACAACGTGACAGCTACGTCAGTACGCTGGGTTCTCGGCACAGAAAAGCAGGCAAGAACTGACTTTAAGGTGTTGCCAAGACGCAAAGAAGACGGCACAGCGGCTGAAAGAAAGTCATCTCTACTCAAGTATCTAAACGATATAAATCGTCTGCCATTTTCACGCTCACGCGCATTCAAAGACTCGGTAGTAGTAGGTATTGGCTGGAGAGAGGTCGGCATTCAAGACGAAGCCGACAGCGAAGAAATGATTTATGGCCGCTATGAGTCATGGCGCAATATGCTATGGGATTCATCAGCTACTGATGCTGACTTGTCCGATGCAAGGTATCAGTTCCGCAACAAATGGGTTGACGTAGATGCTGCTACCGCATTACTACCAGACCGCAAAGCACAAATAGAATCCGCCGCCGTTGAGTCAAATAGGTTTTCACTAACATCGTCATCGGACGTTAACGGTGATGAGGCAATGGACTTTCCAGAGTATTCACTGGAAGAGCAAACTGGCAATCGGGCAGTGGTTAGTCATCGTCGTCGCCGTGTCAGGCTGATTGAAGGATGGTTCAAGGTTCCGAGTCGTGAAAAGCGCATCACAAAAGGCCCGTGGAAAGGTCAGATTTATGATGGCAATGACCAAAGGCACACAGAGTACATTGAAAGCCTAGCTGAACGCCTAACATACGTCATGCACTATTGCATCATGACACCAACAGATATGCTTCATGTTGGCAGGTCGCCGTATCGTCACAACCGTTTCCCATTTATCCCAGTTTGGGGATACCGTCGTGGTCGCGATGGCCTACCTTACGGAATGATTCGTGGATTGCGTGATATTCAGGACGACATCAATAAGCGGGCAGCAAAGGCTCAGTTCGTGCTGGCTACAAACAAAATCGTTGCCGATGACGATGCGTTCAAAGATTTGGAAACAACACGGTCTGAAGCAGCTAGGCCAGACGGAATTATTCTCAAAAAGCGTGGCTCAGATGTTAAGTTGGATACAGATCGCGCTCTAGCTGATGCACACCTGAACCTGATGCAGATGGGCATCCAGATGATTCAACAAGTCGGCGGTGTTACTGATGAACTGTTGGCACGTAAAACAAACGCCGTATCAGGTGTTGCGATCGAGCGGCGGCAGAGTCAAGGCAGTCTAGTTGTCAGTGATTTTTTTGATAATTTGCTGTTTTCAGATCAAATCCACGGGGAAATTTGGCTTTCGCTCATTGAGCAGTTTATGACTGAGCAAAAGCAATTCCGCATCACAAATATGCGCGGCAAAGCGGATTTTGTCGAAGTTAACTCTGGTCTGCCAGATGATGATATTACGCGGACAAAAGCAGACTTTATCATGTCTGAGGCTGACTACCGTGCAAGTGTTCGCCAATCACAGACCGACCAACTAATCGAAATAATTGCCAAACTCGCACCGTACAACCCTCAATTAGCGTTAGTTATGCTTGATCTAATCGTCGAGAGCATGGACATCCATAATCGTGACGAGATCGTTAAGCGCATTCGTAAGCTGACAGGTCAATCTGACCCTGATGCTACTGAGCCAAGTGAAGAAGAATTACAGGCGCAGGACGCTGAAGCTCAACAGCAAATGTTCCAGCAAAAATTGGCGCAGGCAAACTTGAGAAAAACAGAGGCCGAAGCTGCGGTAAAAGAAGCATCTGCCATCGTCGCACAGAACGAAGCTGCTCTCAAACAAGCTCAAACCGTATCAGAGCGCGTCAGCGCACAACAACAGGCTATTCAAGGCTCTACAGCCATTGCTGCCGCACCTGCAGCAGCACCAATCGCTGACCACATTCTCAAACAGGCTGGGCAAGACAGCCAATCTACAACGCAATAAGCGAGGCAACAATGCAAACTCTAGATCAACCACAGGACACGACTGCCGCTACAGAAACCGCTATCCCTGCATGGGGTAGTTTTGGTGCTGGATCCACCATCGAGGGAGCGGCAGAGCTTGAAGGCGACGATACTGCTACAACCGCCAGCACGGTAGAAGCCAAAACAGAAACTGGCGCCGAAACGGCAGTTACTACACCAGTAGTTGATACTGGCAGTGAAATAGCTCAGCCAAAAGCTGACGAAGCCAAAACCACCGAAACAACCACTACTGAAAAACGCCTAGACCCGTTATTGGTGGCCACTGCTCCAGCCGATGCTGATGCACAGCTTGCTGAGATAACCACACAAAAGCTGGATCTGGCATCAAAGTTTGATGATGGCGATTTAACTTCTCGTGAATACATGGAGCAGCTTGACGCGCTCAATAAGCAAGAGCGCAAGATCGAGGGCGAAGTGCAGAAGGCGCAAATAGCCTTCGAAATGGCCGCTCAGCAGGAGCGTAATGCGTTTTTAAGTGAGGTAAATAAATTCACGGCAGACACTCCTTACGCAAAAAGCAAATATGCTTGGGAAATGCTGGATACCGAGGTACGCAAAGTTGCCTCATCTCCTGAAAATACTAACTTATCAGGTCGTGAAATTTTAGAAAAAGCCCACGCCGAAGTACTTAAAGATCCTGTCATGGCTTTAGCATTTAGTCAGCAGCAACAACAGCCTGCTAAGCAGCCAGATAAGCCAGCACAGCCATCAGCACCAGCAAAGAAGCCCAATGCTCCAATTACACTGGCTCATGTGCCTGCCGCTGAAATTAGCGAAGCAGGTGAGGGGCGTTTTGCGGTCATTGACCGAATTCAAGATCCTGATGAGCGTTCGCAAGTCATTGCTAAAATGACCTCGAATGATCGTCAAGCTTATCTGTCTGGTGCTTCGTAATAACAACTAAAGAGATGCTGCCCCATGATGCATATTGATCTCAAACCTGGAGAGTTACTCAGGATTGGTGAGGCTATTGTTCGCATTGATCAGAAGTCTGGACAAACAATCAGGCTTTCGATTGATGCTGACAAGTCAGTGCCGATCAAGCGGCTACCACTTGGGGCGGCTGCAACCGCTGTTGATTCAGCAAAAAACGGAATTTCAAGAAACGTAGATTGATTTTCCATTAAAACTGTACAATAATCCAAATTACCTCAGCGCAGGAGTGCCGAGTGATGGTTATATTTTAACATCACTGGAGCCTGGCTATGCCTGCTACTACTATTGCATTTGGCGATCCGAAAGCCCAAAAACGCTGGTCGGACGTACTCTCTCACGACGTAAACACCGAAAGCTATTTCGAAAAGTTCACTGGCAAAGGGATGAACAACATCATCCAGCGCAAGACTGATCTTGAAGCTGGTGCTGCTGACCGTGTTTCGTTTGACCTTTCTGTCCGCTTACGTCAAGCACCTACCTACGGCGATAATCGCGTTGAAGGAAAAGAAGAGCAACTTCGCTTCTTCTCCGATGAAGTGAATATCGACCAAGTTCGTCATGCGGTATCGTGTGGTGGTCAAATGACCCAACAACGTACTGCGCACGATCTACGTGAAGTAGCTCGCGAAAAACTCACTGGTTACTTTGCCCAGATTCTGGATGAGTACATTTTCATGTATTTGTCTGGTGCTCGCGGTGTCAATGAAGACTTCATCGAAAGCACTGCGTTTGCTGGTTTTGCAAACAACTCCCTGCAAGCTCCTGACTCCGACCATATCCTGTACGGTGTTGTTGGTGGCTCTAAAGCTACGCTGACCAGCTCCGACAAGATGACATCGGCTGTTGTTGAGCGCACAGTAAACAAAGCCCGCATGATGCAGGCGCGTAATCCTCAATCTGCAAACATGGTGCCTGTCTCTAATGGTGCTTCTAAGCAGTACGTAATGGTGATGTCTGAGGATCAGGCATACGATATGCGTAACGCAGACACGAACGGCTGGGCGAAATATCAAGCCGCTGCTGCTGCCGCTGAAGGTCGCAACAATCCGATTTTTCGTGGTGGCCTTGGCCTTATCAACGACACCGTGCTGCATTCACATCGCAATGCTGTTCGTTTCAGTGACTATGGCGCATCAAGCAACCTACCTGCTGCCCGTGCATTGTTCATGGGTCGTCAAGCCGCTGTTATTGCCTACGGCTCTAACAAGACTGGCATGAAGTACAACTGGAAGGAAGAAACAGCAGACTTTGGCAATGAGCCTAAAGTTGCTTCTGGTTTTATCGCTGGCATCAAAAAGACTCGCTTTAATGGCAAAGATTTTGGTGTTGTCAGTGTTGATACCTACGCCAAAGATCCTAACGCCTAATCAATAAAGTTTCGCCAGTTCACTCTGGCGAAATTAGGAGCACATATCATGACCGCAGTTACTGCTGTTTCCGATTTTTCAAAAGGTACTTTGCCGATTGTCACTGGCGATTGCGCAGGTGATGAAGTGGTTCAGGATTATTACATTGATGTCACGACAGGTCAGTTAACACTGAATGCCATGTTTGATATTGGTGTGCTGCCTGCTGGCCACACCATTAGTGACGCCATCCTTATTCCAGATGATCTAGACTCTGGCTCACCTGCAATTACGCTCAGTGTTGGCATTATGGATGGCACTCCAGGTGATGCAACGTCAGACCGTACCGTGGGTGCTGAAATCTTCTCTGCCTCGACAGCGGCACAAGGTGCTACACCAACTCGTGCGTCACTCAAGACGGCATTCATTATTCTGCCTACCGATAGCCATCGCTCGATCGGCGTCAAAGTGGCTGCCGCGCCAACTACTGCCGCTGCTGGTCGAATCCGTCTTCGTGTCTGGATGCATCAATCAGCATATCCACAACAGTTCTGATAGTTAACCGAAATAGGCCAGTGAATCTGGCCTTTTTTTTATCGCTTGGAGTCAATCATGCAAATCCAATGTCTTGTTATTCGTGAAGGCGGCTCAAAAGTAGACGTCTTTGGCAAAGAATATCATTTCAAGCCACTTCCTGATGGTTGTCATGTGGCAGATGTCGAAGATGATGATCATATTGATCGCTTGCTGGCTATTTCAGAGGGCTATCGTATCTATCGCCCTAAAGCAAAGCCCGAAGTTACTGCGTCGAAGCCTGACGATAATACCACAAAGCCCGAAGCGCCTTTTTCCGACTTGCCTAATCTGATTGTGTCCGAAATGTCAGATGATGATTTGCGTCTGTTTGCTACCGAAGTCATGGGCATTCCAACGAAAAACAAAGCACCCATCATCGAATGGTATGCAAAAGCATTTCCAGAAGGTAATCCGCCTGAGCAGTCCTTGAGTGTTGTTGAGATGTTGCGTCAATGTGCTGCTGAAATTGTTAAAAAAGAACAAATGGCTGCGGCTGGCGGGAACATCTAATCATGCAAAAGTATATTGATATATTGGCGGACGACTGGATGATAGTTGAGTAAATGCCATGCAATGCACCTTCATTTTGTCGCAGGTACGCAAAAAGCTAAACGATCCGAATGCTACGGCATGGACAGACGTTGACGCTTTAATTCCTGCGCTAAATGAAGCTCTACAGGCATTAGCTAGTTATCGCCCAGATGCCGCATCTATCACAGCAATGATGCTATTGGTGGCTGGTACTCGCCAGACGCTGCCAAGTAACGGTGTAAGGCTTTTAAAGGTTATTCGTAATCGCGGAGTTAGTGGACTGAGCGATGCGGGAAGAGCAATTCGCAAGGCGGATATGCTTATCCAAGATTCATTTACTCCCGACTGGCACGAAGCTGAAGGTCAAACAACGGTTGATGAGTATTTTTATGATCCTTTAATGCCTAAGGAGTTTTATGTTTATCCGCCTGCGCCTGTATCCCCGATTATCGGGATTGATATCAGCTATGTTCGCGTGCTTCCCACCATTACAGCCAGTTCAGACACATTGCCCGTGGATGACTACTTTGCGCCAGCACTTCAAGAGTGGATGTTGTACTCGATATGGTGCGGCGATGATGAACAAAACCCGAATTATGCAGCGGCCAATGCGCACCTACAGACGTTCTTTAATTTACTACAAATTAAAACGGCATCTGATATGGCTACAAACCCTAAAGCAGTGAAGGCTGAATAACATGGCTACAGTTCCTTACTCTCAGTGGTTGCCGTATGTTCAAGTAAATGTACCAGGTTGCCCGCGTGGTTTGATTATTGAGGCCGTTCGTCAAAAAGCCATTGAGTTTTGCTCGAAGTCACGATTTTGGCGTAAAGAATTAGATGGTTTTTATACTGTTGCTACTGACGGTGAATATGAAATAACCACACCAGTTGATTCAACTATTTCTGATTTATTAGTCGTAAAAGTTAATGGGAAAACGCTAGATCCTAAAACTCAAGATGAGCTTGAATCCAGTTATGGATCAGAGTGGCGTGATTCAACAGGTACGCCAAAATTCTTTTTCATGAAAGATATGACCACGGCAATTTTAGTGCCGTGCCCAGATGCAGTTTATCCAGTCAGAATTGTCGTGGCTTTAAAGCCAACTCAAGTAGCACAAGGCGTAGATGAAATAATCTTTGAAGAATACAAGAACGTCATTACTCATGGCGCACTTGCCTACTTACAGCAAATGCCAGAAAAAACTTGGTCAAATCCTAATATGTCAGTTTTTTATCAAGGATTGTTTGATTCAGATGTGCTGGAAGCAAAACTCAAGGCGGAAAAAGGCTATGCACTCCGTAAAACATTCAGAACTAAAGCGCATTATTTTTAAGTGAGTTTGATATGACAACTTATACATTGACTGTATCGACAAATTCTTTGGGTTTGGGAGTTATTAATGGTGCAAAAGCCTCAGTTGAAAGAAAAAGAGCCTTGGTCTCTGAGTTGATAAATGGATCACCTTTAAGTAAAAATGTAGCATCAACAAACAATCTTGGCGTTGCTAGTTTTCAATTACAGCCAGACGACGGCAGTACATTTTATGAGTTGAAAATTTTTGATCTTGTCGGTATTCCAATATTTTATAAAATATTTCAGATGCCACCAGTAGACATAAGCATATCCGACCTGCCAATCCAAGATATTATATCGGCATCTGCTCAACAGGCTATTCAATCAGCCTCAGATGCAAACTCATCAAAAGTAGCCGCTGAGAGTGCAAAAACAAGCTCAGAATCGGCAAGAGATGCGGCAGCAGTATCATCAACAAATGCAAACTTATCAAAAGTAGCTGCTGAGAATGCAATGAATATTGCAACATTATCTGCTGGGATATATTCATCTACAGCACTAGGTATTGCAGCGACATCGAATGGTTCTTATTTCAGCGTTCCATCCGCTAACAATTCAGAGGTTTTGATTTTATATAAAAATGTTTCAGGTGTTGCAACTGATACGCTAAAAAGAACACCTAGCAAATTTTTGCTAGATGCAACAATTGCTGCATTAAATTTAAAAGCTACGATAGCTATCGGTAAAAATTTATATAACCCAAACGACCCAGATGTAGCTATTAATTATTATGTTGTTGGCGCAACAGGAAATATTGCTGCATTAACAAACTATAGGGCAACAGGATATATTCAAGTATCTGGATCAACAAATTATGCTGTTTCACACAGGCATCAATATGCCTGGTATGACTCATTAAAGAATTTTATATCTGGAAGCACAACCGCAGATAATGCCCCAGCTATTATTGCGTCTCCTTCTGGGGCGGCATATTTAAGATTTTCAATTTATACAACAAACGCAGCAACATTTCAGGTTGAGTCTGGATCAGCAAATACAGCATATGAAGCATATTCAAGAACACTGCAAGATAGCCTTTTAAACAGCTCCGTTACGTCAGAAAAACTTGCCGCAAGTTCTGTAGTGTCTCAGAAAATAGCGGATGGAGCAGTTGTTACCGAGAAGATAAAAAGACTATCGGTAAATCCAACACAAACAACATTTCTAGTTGTTGGGAAAAACCTATTTAATAAGAATGCGGCAACTATTGGAGCGTATTGCACAAATACAAATGTTGTCGTTGCAAGTGGGACCTACGATATATCGGAATACATTCCGATCACTCCAGGCACAGCATATAAATCAAATTACAACATAAGAACCAGTTGTTATTACAGTGAAGATAAATCAGTGATTTCAGGCGGAGCATCATCTGACATTACTGGATTTACAGCTCCTTCTGGCTCCGCATTTATAAGAATAAGTATCTATCACTCAAATATTGATTTATTTCAATTAGAGATAGGAACTGTATCAACATCTTTTGAAAGATACCAATACCTACTATCATCATTAGATGGCGTTCCAATTGTGACAAGCACAGTAGAGACGGATTATCTAACAATATCAGATAAGCAATATATTTCGTATGGAAAGGAAATCTCTATATACCCTGAAAATATAATAAAGGATTACAAGGAATATAGAGGAAGAGTTGGAATTTCTTTTTCTGGGGGAAGAGAGACTGGTGAATCAACGAAAATAATACCAACAGCAGGGCAGCTTGGTTCAACAATATCTGCATCAGCAATTGTATGTGGAACTGATTTTTCACCGCTAATCACAAAAAATTTCAGCATTGTCGTGACAAATCCAAATACATCAACTCCAACAAATATTCAAAATATTGGTGATAGTCATACAGGAAGAATGACGTGGGCAAATGTTATAAATGCATCGCCTGCCGCTGTAGGATTAACATTTAGCGGTAATAGAACAAGTAATAATGCATCACCATCTGTTAAGTGCGAGGGACAGGGCGGGTGGAATATTGGATCGTATTTCACAGTTGATTATTATGGATATTTATCTCCGTTTATGCAGCCAATAAACAGTGGATACTTATATTACGGAATGACAAGTTTTTGGATAGATGCAAATTCAGCAACACCAAGCTATAACGCTGGCAGTTTTACTGGAATAAAATCACTATTCAATGCAACTACAGGCAGAAAAATATCTCCAAATGTTAATGACGTTATGGGGGACGGCGGCGGGTATATAAAATGGGATGGTTCTGCATGGGTAGCAGTTCTTTCTTCTGAGTTTGGTGGGTTTGGATTTAGTTATGCTAAATATCGCTCAGCATGGTCAATACCATCACCAGATATATTGCATGTACTTTTGGGAACAAATGATTTCTCAGCAGTAAGTGAGTCTTCTTTTGCATCGGTTTATGCTGCGTATAAATCAAAGTATGACCAGCTTATTAGTAGCGTCAAGTCGGATACTCCAACAGTAAAAATAATTGTCGGCATTCCTTTTACATCAGGACGTCAAGGGAAATATGGAACGCTAACAACGGAAAAAAACAAAATGGCATTATATCTCTTGGCTAAAAAACTAAACTCTGATTATGGTGGCAGAGAGGCCGAGAGTATATATGTGTTAGATTATCATTCTATTGTTGATAGGGTTTATGGGTACGACAATGCTTATGAGCCACCATTTAATGACTATTCATGGCCTATAACTGGTGATGGTATATATAAATCCGATAATGTGCATTTGGGTGTTGATGGAAATAAACAAATGGGAAATGCCTACATGGGGTTAATCCAATTTCTTAGGTAAACATATTAAAATGCGTATAAAACTAGCAACACCACTTATAGGCGAGTTTCCGTGTTACGCAAACGTGAAGCTACCCGACAATGCAGCAGTCACAGCTAAAAATATGCGGATGGATAGTGGTGTGCTAAAACCGTTAAATGGCTATACAACAGGCGCAACATTAGCTCTAACTGGCCATAACATTAACTCTATCCACTTGTGGAAGGTAGGCGGCGATGCGTATTGGTTGCGTTTTGCTGACACTGTTAATGTCATTCGTTCGCCTATTGCTGACGATAGTTATAGCCGCATTTATTGGAGTGGCGATACTCGCATGGGCGGCGCGCTTCTGTATTCTTATACTCCAGCAGTTTATACAGGAGGCGGAAGCGAATACCCTATAAACTATTACAAGCTAGGTATTCCCGCACCAACAAATAAGCCAACAACAATACTATCTTCTGCCGCACCTACTGACGATGTAAGCGCATCGGCAAGGTCTTATGTGTATACCTACATTGGCAAACTAGGCGAAGAGTCTACACCATCACCACCTTCCGATATTTTGATTTGCCCAAACGCAGGAGCGACTGTAGATATTGCCAGCATCGTTTTTGATGTATCCGCAGACACGGGGCGCGAGATAGAAGCTGTTCGCTTATACAGAACGATTGTCGGTTCAACAGGTAATTCTGATTATCTGTTTTTAGATGAGATACCTAAGGCGGATATTTTAGGAAGCACTGGCAAATACGCGGGCGGCAAATACGCTGACTCTATTGCCGATGATGGCTTGTCAGAATCATTACCCACAACAACATGGGATGAGCCAAGAGACGGAATGTATAGCTTAGGCTTGACTGCTTACGGGGTGTCTTATGCGGCCAAAGGTAAAATCATTTGCCTATCTGAGCCGTTTGTCCCTTACGCATGGCCACGCAATTACGAGCTAACGTGCGATAACGATATTGTGGCTATTGGCAATTACGACAGTTACTTGATTGTTGGTACAACTGGTCGGCCAGTCATGATAACTGGTATTGATCCGCAGAACATGAGCCAACAGGAGCTACCGATCATCGAGGCGTGTGTATCAGCACGGTCAATGGTGAACATGGGAGCATACGCGATATACGCATCACCAAATGGCCTTGTCATGGCCTCGGGTGGCAATGCGCAACTCATCACCGAAGGTATTATTACAGGCCGTGAATGGGCCAACTACACACCATCAAGTATTCACGCTTACGAACATCGTGGTTTGTATGTGTTTTTTTGGTACACGGATAGCACGCACAAGGGCGGATTCATCTTTAACCCACGGACACCAAGTGAAGGGTTAATTAGTCTTAGCTCATGGTTCGTTTCAGGTTATCGGGACATTGTTACAGACACGCTATGGCTGATTGATAGCAGTAAGGTGTTGTTCTCGTTTGATGCCGATACCACTAACAAATTAACGATGACATTTAAGAGCAAGTTATTTTCATTTGCTACGTTTAGAAAGTTTCTTGCTGGCAGGGTTCTGGCGAAATCTTATGCAGGCATGACGCTAAAAGTGTATGCAGACAATACGCTTATTCACACACAAACCGTGGCCAATAGAAAAGGGTTTCGCTTGCCATTGCTAGAAAATGCAGAGTTTTGGCAATTGGAACTATCCACAATTGATGAAGTGCGCGAGATTTCTATTTCAGAAACTATGCGCGAACTAGGTAACGAACAGTAGAGTAAAGAACATGGCGAATAATTTAAAACTTTCAAATGCAGCGGTTAATGCAGAGGCAGATGCTTTGTCGGTGCTACTGGATAATGGCTATATTCGTATTTACGATGGCACACAACCGACCAATGCGGATACAGCAATCGGCGCACAAGTATTGCTGGCAGAGTTGCGTTTTAATGCTGACGCTGCGCCTGTTGCGGTAAATGGGGTATTAACATTTAATGCAATTACGCAAGATTCGTCAGCCAACGCATCAGGAACACCAGCATGGGCGAGAGCATATAAATCGGATGGAACTACAGTTATGTTTGACTGTACAGTTGGGTTAAGTGGGTGTGATTTACAGATAACAGCAAGTCCAATTGCATTTGGAGCAAGTGTCGGGGCTAATTCTTTTGTATATACCGTAGCTAAAGAGTAAGGCTGTTAAATATGTCGGATTTTGATTGTGATGGATTATTAACTCAAGCTACTCAGTCAATTTCTGGCGCATTAAGCTTATCATTTGACTCCATCGGTAATCTGACACAAGCGAGCCAATCATTTACTGGTAATCTGTTGACTGTTAATCCATCGGCAATACAAGCAAGACAATCGCTCACTGCTATTTGCTATGTTCATTACGACATATCATCAAGCATTCAACAACCCATCCAAAGGGTTAGCGCAAATATATCCAATGTTGATTGTTTTATATCTGGAAGCCTAACCCAGCCAAGACAATCTATTAGCGGCTCATCGTCTGTTTCAAATAATATCATTGGCTTGCTTGCTCAGAAAAAACAATTTCTGAAAGCGTATATTACTGTTTCAAATATTACCCCACCAACAGCCGAAGCAATTTCCGCTAAATTTGTTGTTTCATCGCGCCGAGATTTGCAAATCCCACGCATACCTTTAAATCAAGACAAACAAACACAGTCATGGTTTAACAGTGTAGGGAAAATCATTCAAAAGTATATTTTTGGCGAGGATGGTAGCAGGCTTGTTTCAGCGGCTGATTTAGCTAATTTGGGGATTGTTGGTGTAGGAAGTGGCGGGAATGTTACTCCACCAAAAACAAACTTAACTACACCGCCAAAGGTGACAGGATTAACAGCGGATGGCGCACTGGCAACGATTATTATTCAGTGGCATAACCCATCGTTTAGTAACTTTGGATACACAGAATTATGGCGATCGAGCGTTGATGACGTAGGACAGGCCGTCATCATTGCCAAAACATCCGTAGAGGGCTATGTCGATAATGTTGGTAGTGCAGCAACTAAATACTATTGGGCGAGAGTTGTTAGCGATTCTGGCGTTAAAGGCGAGTTTAATGCGGCTGCTGGAGTCAAAGGTGAGACAAGTTACAACCCTGATTATGTCAAGCAGTTATTAACCACGGTTAAATGGCTACCCAATACGACATACGCACCTTACCAATACGTTCAGCCAACCGTAGAGAATGGCTATCAGTACATGGTGATTGATGGCGGTATATCAGCAAGCATTGAACCCACATGGCCTACCACGGTAAACAACACTGTCAATGATGGCAGTATTGAGTGGCAGTGCATTGCAGCAACAGAAAGATTGCCATTAGTCGTAGGGCGATTGGAGGATGGCAGTCCTGCGGTCTTTATCGACACGGCTTTCATCAAGAACGCCAGTATTACTAGTGCCAAAATAGGTAACTTAGTTGCCGATAAAATCACAACAGGCGATCTAAACGCAAATATCCGCATTTTACAAAAGCTTTGGTATGGGTTTGATGAGTTTGCAAATCCTGCCGAGCAATCAGGTTTTTGGATGGGAGTTGAAAATGGAATCCCTAAACTAAAACTTGATACAGGGATGGCCAACGGAAACAAATACTTTGTATTTGACGGCGTTAACTTGTACATGAATGTCGATATTCTAAGTGGCGCAGATGGCTACTTTGATGACTTGGCTGGTGATTCTGTTAGTTTTAATCGAGCGAATTTTGACTTTCTTGCATTTGGTGAACAAGTCACAGCCTCACAATACGTTTACGATAACGATATTCCCATATCTGAGCCTGAGTTTAATCAATACCTATGCTTTCCTTCAGGTTGTCAAAAAACGGAGTCATGGACAAGTAGTTCATTAGTGACTGGCTCAGGATATTCTCGACCATTTGCCTTTTTCCAGACTGGTGAATACTCATCAATCAGGCCTTATGATTACAGAAGCGATGCAACGCGATACAGGGCCAGTAAAGACCATATCGGGTTTTCAATTCTGATTAATGTACCTACTGAGGGAAATCCCGTAGGAAACGAATATGGCAACGCCTACATGGATGTTTACATCTTTAGCGAAAGCCAATCACTACCAAGCAATAATTATAATGACAACTCAGTAACCAGCGGGATACCTAGTCAATACCTTCTAAAAATGCAGTTAAACACAGCATCAGACGGCGTGGTTACCGCCTATAAAAATACAGGTACTGGTGATGTTGCTGCGGTCGAGGTTGAGCTGCAAAGCAATGTGGAGACAAACCCAAACCAAACCTTAATCGTTTGTGGTGATGATCTTGGGGTGTTGGGCTATAAAGAAAACAGAAAACTTAAAGTAGCAGTCGTATTTAAGGCTTTTTATCAAGCAGGTGGTAGTGATGACGATACGCTGTCTGGCCAAATAACCGTTTCATTCCAAATGGTGTCTGTACCATCAAGCGATTTTACTACACCTATAAATGACCAAACATTAGCAATAACGGCCACAGCAAATAAGGCAACTACGTTCTTATCATTAACATATGCAGAAGAAACAGCACTACGCGCCATTATCAAAGAAAGAATAAATTACAGAGAACCTTTATAGGCGACAAAACCTAATTAAGTCATTTTTTGCATCAATTTATTACTGTCTTTATATGCTATATTATCCTTACTTTAGCCCCACTTTTTAGGGCAACAAACAGCTAACCAGACCCTCTCAGGGCTTGGTTATGGAACTAGATTTATTAGATCATTCTTCTCCTGCCATTTCTGAGCGGGAGTCATTGGTACAGCTCCAGCAAAGAATGGAGCAGGAAACACACCTCCATATCATTCCGCCAGTGGAACACGCTTTTATTCTAGGCATTTACTCGCGTGAAATTCTTATTCCAGAAGGGACGTTAGTTGCTGGCCGAATCCATAAAGGCGAGCATCTAAGTGTCATTTCCCTAGGCATCGTGCAGGTAGTCGAAGAAAACCTACTCACCAAAGAAATTCACAAAAAAACCTATATGGCGCCATGCCGCTTTCATTCACCCGCAGGTACTAAACGTATGGTTTATGCGATCAGCGATACCGTGTGGACAACATTTCATAAGTACGAAGGCTCACCTGATCCAGATGGGATTGAGGACGTATTTACCTGCCCTGATCGAGAAACATGGGCAACTCAATTTCTGAAAGGAGAATCATCATGACTTACGCAGCGGTTGCAGTTGGAGGGATGTCTCTTCTTGGTGGGATTACTTCGTCAAAGTCATCAAAAAAAATGGCTAAAGAACAGCTAGCTCTACAGCGTGAGATGTTTGATTTTGCGAAGCAACGATACACTGACTACAAGACAAACTATGGCGACATCGAACAGAAGTTGATTGCTGATGCTAAGGAGGGTGTTACCGCTGATCTTGGCGGAGTGACTTCTCGTGCCGCTGCTGATGTGTCTACTCAGTTTGCTGGCGCAGAAGGTGCGCGTTTGCGAAATATGCAACGCATGGGGATCAATCCCAACAGCGGACGTGCTGAATCCACGGCTCGACAAACTGGTATAGCAGAGGCAACGGCAAAAGCTGGGAATATTACAGCAGCGCGCGAAGGTGAGCGCGTCAATGCGAATAACCAAACCTATTTACGGCGCAATAACGCTATGCAAATGGGGCTTGGTCAGATGGGTGTAGCTACTAACGATATGAATAGTGCTATGTCTGGTATGTCGAACACCTACGGACAAATGGCTAACAATGCCGCGAATCAAGCAGGGCAGTTTTTCAATGTGGCTGGCAATGTGGCGGGTAAATATATTTCTGGACTAGGAAATAAACCACCAGCAACTGCAAACAACGGCGTAGTCATCAAGCCAGGAACAAACTATACGGACAATCCGTTTTCGCTCCCATCCTATCAGCAGCAGCCATATTCAGCCATTCGTGGCGCGGCATAAAACGGAGTAAAGATTATGTTTATGCCAGGACTTTCAGGACTAGCTACAGGCTTTATGCAAGGGATGCAAGATGCGGAGAAAAAGCAGGAGCGTGAAGGCGATAAAGCTTATGAACGCTCACGACTAGATGCTGCTGATAAGCGTGCAGGTGAGTCTCATGTTGCTCAGATGGGAATCAATGACCAGCAGTCCGTACTTAATCAGCAAACGATTGCTGCTAACAAGGTTAAAACCGAACGCGATATGGAGGAATACAAAAATCTGCATGCGTGGCAGAAATACGCGACACCAATCATGAATTCTGAAGGCAATCCTCAAGGCATATTAGATGGCTTTATGGCCATGAATAATGACCCAGCGTTTGGAATGCCTTACCAAGTGGATTATTCGCGTGATGCAACAGGAAAGATTGTGTTGGACGCAAACGGAAAGACCAAAGAGATTCGTACCTTCGCGGATGGTCGGCAGCCCGTCACTGTTGATGGAATTGATCCGAAAAATGTGGCGAATATGGCCATGATGTTTCACGACCCAACGACACGGGCGAAATTGTACGTCGAAAAAGAACAAGAGGTTGATAAAGAAAATAGACAGCAAAAAAACAAAATTGTTGAGGCTGGTATCAATCATGATTTCAGAATGAAAGAGATTAAGGAAGCAGGCGCTATTGACACAGCACGGGCGAAATTGATTGATAGCCTAAAAGACAACCCGTTAAAGCCGCTTGGTGCATCTGATCTTAAGACACTATTCACTGAGCAGGTGACTACTGGAGACCCGATGAATGGCACAGAAAAAACATCAATTGTTTACTCTGAAAAGCGACATAAAGAGTTTGCCGAATGGTCAATGATAAACAGGCGAACCCCATCAATGCAGGCGTATAACGACTGGTTAGCCTCAAAGCCAAGCCAATCAACAACTCAGCCTGTCCTCAACACGCAACCTCAGCTTCCCGTTCCGTACGACGCGAGGCCAACCCCATCGAAAAATGGAATTGGTCAGCCGCCAGCTAAGGCCGCAGTAATTAGCCCTGCCGTGCAGTCCATACTAAATAACTACCAATTGCCGAGATAATCTAATATGCCAACCTTAATACAGGCATGGGGCGAAGAGCGTAAGCGCTTGCAGTCTGGCGGAGCCAATACCGAGCAAATTGAGCAACGCCGTAAGCAAATCATGGCGGATGTGGCTGGCAAGCTACAGTCGGCAGGAGCATCGCACGATGAGGTTGCTGGTGCGTTAACGCAATTTGACTCAGTAACCAGTGACCAACTGACCGATGAAGAACGAGGTATGGCTTCGAAATCCAACCTTGGTCAAATGGTAGGCGGTGTTAAGGCTGGTTTTAGCGACATTGGAAATCTGGTCAAGGCTGGTGCTGCTGGAGCGGCAAGTTGGGCAGCACAAGGAATATCCGATTTTGGCGAAAACAATAATGGATTGTCTGGCGAAATCGCTCAATCTATGCGTAATGTACGAGATGACAGTATAGCCAATTTATCGCCAGGGATGCAGGCAGCACGCAAAGAAAGCGTGCTTGATGGTAATCCGCAAACATTGGCTGGGGCAATCATTGAAAACACTGGACAAATCGCGCCCTTAATGGTTGCTCCTTATGCGGCTGGCGTTGGACTATCTGCTGCTGGGGCTTCCCCTATAGTTGCTGGTGCTGCTGCTTTGGGGTCGAGTGTGGTTCAGGGCGGATTGCTTGGTTACGGCACTGGCAAGGAAACCGCACTTGATGCAATGAATCAAATTACTGATGAACAATTGCTCGCCAGTGTCAACAAATATCAAGAGATGGTAGATAAAGGAGAATTGAAGGAAGACCCGCCTTTGTTGAAGGCATATAAGGATTCCAACGGCAGTATACAAAAAACCGTGGATGCTCTAGCCGAGCTTGCTGGGAATGATACCAGTATTATCACCGCGTTAACTATGCCTATTGCTCATGGCGTTGGCCGCATTGCTGGTGGAGCAGCAGCTCGTCAGGCAGCATCTCGACTTGGGGCGACAGGCGCAAGAAATGCAGTGGTCGCCAATGCTACAAGCCGTTTGGCAGGACTAGGAATTGGCGAACAAGCTGGGCAAGTTTTTTCCAGAGAAGGGGCGAAAACATTTGCAAAAAATATCGCTCCACACATGGTTGAGGAGGGACTTCAAGAGAGTGGTGAGCAGTGGCAAGGACAGCATGCGCAATCCCAAGTGCGCGGCGACCTTGGAGAATTTAACACTCAGGATTGGAATCAAATTGGCCGCGCAGGACTTGAGGGCGGATTGATTGGTGGCATTGTTGGCAGAGGAACGGCAGCTATTGGAGAGAATGTCTCAGGTCGTAATCTGGTGTTAGGTATTAAAACCACAGCCCATGCCATTAATCAGCAAGTAGAACGTATTAATGAGCTTGATCAACATATTGGACAGGCTGAAGCATTGGGAACACCTGAAGGACAGCAATCAGCAGAAAAATTACGCTCTATACGAGATGGTCTGGATCAATTACGCGAAAACAACATGGGGCAGCTTAGAAAGTCTGGGCTGACTGATGAAGAAATTACGGTTGCGCTTAACCAGACAAAAGGATTGGCTGGTGCAGTAGGACGCGCAGAGGAACAGCAGCAAGACTTACTTCAGCGTCAAGCAGATGCTCAACAGGAATCTGACGCTCAAAAACAGCGCGAACAGGCAACCATTTCGGCTCAGCGCGAAAATTTAGTAAACAATCTGTCCTCTTTTGCAGACGACGATATTGCCTTGAATGACGCAGTATCTAAGTTGAATATGGCACAAGAGGATGAGGAGTTGCTACTGGCCGATGTATTCAAGGCGCGTCAGCAAAGACAGAAGGAGCAAGGCAGCCAAAACCAACAAAGTCCTATTCCTGTACAGCAATCTCGGCCTGTAGACCTGAAGATGCAAAAAGCACTGGACGAGCTTTTTGATAAACAAGGCAATCGTAACCCCAGTGTTATGTCCAACGAGATCGCCAATAAGCACAAAATTCCTCTGACGGAACTATTGCCAGCCATTACGGAGCGCATCAAACAGAAGCAACAAAAGGACGACCAAGCCAAAAATAGGGTATTGGCACTGCCAGACTTAACTGGTACACAGATTCCAAACGACATGGCCGTTGTTTCTGGCGAAAACGGTGCGTCTATTGTTAATCAAAGCACACTGCCTGAACCAGCAAAAAACAACCTAATTGATATTCTTCCGAAAAATCGTCCTGATGTTCTGGTGGACTCATCAATAATAGTCCGCAGCAATGGCAAGCCATTTTCTACCGAACAACAGGCACTACAGGCCGCCAAAAATCAGCGACTAAACAATACCCATCAAGTAAAGCCAGTTGATGGCGGGTTCGCATTGGAACAGCGTCAACCCGAGCAGCAACCTGCATTCCCTGTTGCGGACAATCAAACGCCTGCAATAGATAACACACAGGCCATTACGGATGTATTAGCGCAGCATATTGAGACTAAGAGCCTCCCTGATTTTATTGGTCTAGGTAATAAGTTTGGCATGAAGCCATTGGCCATCGATGCTCAGTACCGTGAAATGTTGCGGACTAAACAAGCTGAAAGAAAAGCATTACCAGTTGCGCCTGTAGAACCTTTTGTTGTTCAGCCAGCCGCAAAACCTAAGCCCACTAAAAACGCTATTGACCCAGAAAACGACAGCTTATTAGTGGCATTGGCCAAACATGGCGGATTGAGCCGTGATGAGGCTATTAGTCATGGTATTGATCCTGCCTTACTGAATCATCGTCCTGCCTTTGGCAAGCCATTATTCCCTAAAACTGGCGGTCTTAGTTTTGACCGCGCAGCAGAAGCATTATCACAAGATAACTATCCTGTCTTTGAGGGCAATGACTACAATGAAACAGGGTTAACAGGTGGCAACGACCGCAAAGCAACAGTTAATGCCCTTGCATCGTCTCTAATGGATGCCTTAAACGGTAATGATGTAGGCACGCCGCAATACCATGTTGCTAAGGCACAAAGAGCCTACGATGAAGAACAAGAGCAGGCTCGTATTGATGCTTTGTTTGAAGGAAAAGGAAACTCGAAAGCCGATTGGCTGGATGAAGTCAGCGATGCATTAGTCGAACGCCTAATAGAAAACCCAAGTGCCGCTACTCAAAACGTGATCGAGGTAATTCAAAATGACGAAGGAACAGAAACAGCAGATGCTACTGGCAACCGCAAAGCAGAAACTCAGCCCACAGCAGATGAAACAAGCCGAGCAACTGGCAGCGAAAAAACTACTAGCCAAAGCGAAAGCGGGGGACGCGAAGGCGCAAGCAGCCCTCGAACAGATACAGGCCAACAAATAGCCGAAGCCTTAGACGCTACTGCTACCGCAATTAGTGCTGCCGCTCATCAATCAGCGATTAACCGATTTAAGAAAGAAGACGGATTAACCTATCGTAACCCTACCGCGATTGAGCAGGTGCAAAAGGATGACCGCTATAACGTCGAAATTAATGCCGATGGTCATGCTGTTGTCAAAGGTATTAAAGATGGTGATGCGTGGGTAGGACAATCACCCATGGCGCAAACAGGGCGCAAAGAGGCGCAAGTCACTCAAGAGCAAATTGCCGAGCCAGTTACTGGTAAAGAGCAACCCAGCAAAGATATAGCAGGCAACGCTATTAACGATGAGTGGACAGCCTTTGCCGATGATTCAGGATCGCTAAACATCCCACGCGACCAAATGCCGCAAATCAAGGCCGAACATCGCGGTGCTATGGTTAATTTCCTCAATGCCAGAGATATTGCTCATGAAGAGCAGACTGTAACTCCCAATAACCTAAAGCCTACACAAGCAGAGTTTTCACCTAAAAAGGTAGCGAAAGCAAAGCAGTTTACGGAAGGCGACCGTTCCATTCTTGTCTCAAGCGACGACCATGTGCTCGATGGACATCACCAGTGGATGGCAAAGCGCGACAAAAATGAAGATGTCAAAATCATTCGACTGAATGCGCCAATTCGCGAATTGTTAAATGTCGTTAAAGAATTCCCTAGCGCAACGACTAGTGATGAGTCATTAACGCCGACTACGCCGCAAGCAAATAATGTTTTAGGTGCCAACAAGGTTGAGCCAGAAGCAAAGCAAAAGCCAGCCAAGGAAAAACCCCTTAAAAAGGATAGCAACTCTAAGACCCCAACACTAGATAAGCACAATGCCTTAATGGATTCTGTGCGCAATGGGAAAGCAATAACAGAAGATTTTAAGCAATCGTTTGCTGACATTTCTATCAATAAAGACGCGATTTTATTGGAGTTAAACGCACTCACCAAAGACCAACTCTTAAAAGAAGGTGGTTATGCTATCCAGTATCGCTACAAGAACGATAAGAAATCGGAAATAGCTGATGCTGTTTATCTTTCGATGGTTTCTGAATATGCGCTTGGACGTAGCATTACTTATGGCATGGGTAAAAACAGTTATGAAAATGCCATTAAAAACCTTGTCGAAGGCACAGACCAACAACGACTAGATGATTTTGCTCAAGAATATAAGCAGATGATTGACGGTCGTATCAGCGACCTAAAAGCCAAAGCAGAAGCCTTAGAAAACCCACAGACATTAGATGATTTTAGAATGTTGATGCGGAAGATCATGGCTGATGGCAAATCGCGCCAAGAGGCATTCTTAACGCTTAGTGCTGAACAGCGAATTAAGTATGATGAGCTAGAAGCTGAAAGCACAAAAGAAGCGCGCGAAACAAGAAAGCGTGCGGCACAGGCAGGCATCAACACGGCTTCACAAACCACCGACGGTAAAATTATCGAAACCAAGCACACGCGAGATGGTTATGATTTGTTTGTGGTGCAGTTATCTGACCGATTAAGTACAGATGACTATAAAAAAGTATTGTCCGAAGCCAAAAAACTAGGTGGCTGGTATAGCAGTTATAAAGGTGGTGGTGCAATTGTTGGCTTCCAGTTCAAAGACAAAGAAGCGGCACAAGCCTTTTTAGCACTTGCAGGTGGCGACACCACAGCAGCTAAGGAGCAGATCAGCAAAAAACAAGATGACTATGCAGATAATCGCAGTCAAAGCGCAGCAGAGCGTTTGCTGGACATGGCTGAGAAGATGGAAGCTAAGGCCAATGAAGAATTAGATCGTGACCGTAAGGCCAATACAGCGCGTAGAGCTAGATTTGCAGCGTCCGCAGAGTATGAGGCGCGATCTCAAATTGCTCTTGCTAAAACGATGCGCAACATCGCTGAATCTATCAAAAATGGCACAGCCAAGTTCTTAGACAACATTCGCATGAAGGTTGATGTTGAAGCCTTGCGCGCCTATATCAAAACCGCAAAAGACAATGAAATTCGCTCGAAGCATGACACATACGCTGAACAAGAGAAGCGTAAAGGTCAGCCACCTACAGTAGAAACAGCAGACTTTGCCACCTATCCAACTTACACATTATTTCGTTCTGATTTAGCGTTTTTAGGTCGTCAGTTATTAGAAATTGATGGCCTTAAAAAACTAGGTCAACAAATCATGGCGGTTGCTGATGATGTGAGTGACGCCTATTTAGAGTTTGCTAAAAAGAACATTGGCAAAGTATCTCGCTTTCAAACAAAAGACAGCGCACTCGCTGCGTTCTCAAGCAAAGATTCAGCCGAAAGAGCCATTAAAAGAAGTGGATTAACGGGTAAAGCCATTGTTTTGCAGATTAAGCGTGGCGAACATCTTGTCATTTTAAGCCCAAGTGAAGCCATTAACTTAAAGGTATGGGAAGGCGATGCAGATAAACGCATAACGCTCAAACGTGAATTTGGTAATGACTTGGTTGAGGCCGTTGGTCGTAGAGCAGGTAAAAACAACAAGTTATTGCCTTATCAATTTCAGTACGCTTACGACAAATTAAAAGCATTGTCGCGCATTGGTATTGAAACTCCGAGTGAGTTTAGAAATGCATTGCGCGAGTTTATCGCCCTACAGGAAGAAGCGACTAATAACAAAGTGCGCGAAATGGAATTGTCGATGGTTGGCCGTAAAAAAGATGGCTTAGACTTCTTCCCAACACCTGAAGATGTTGCACAGCAGATGATTGACTCCGCCGAGATCACGGAGGATATGGCTGTTTTGGAGCCGTCTGCGGGCATGGGCCATATTGCAGATATGATTCGTGCGGCTGGTGCTGAACCTGATGTTATTGAAATGTCAGGTGAGCGTAGAGAGTTATTGCAAGAAAAGGGTTATCACTTAGCAGAAGTGAATAACTTTATGGATATGCAGCCTCGTAAGTTTTTCACCTATGGAGATGTGTTTGTTGCGCCTGATGGCATTAAAGGGATTATGCGTGGCGTAAGTCAAAGTCGCGTGCGTCTTGAAGATGAGCAGGGCAATAGACTAGGTCTATACAATCGTGATGAATTAACAGGCGTAGCCCATCGCGGCGTATGGAGTGGATACGATCGCATTATTATGAACCCTCCGTTTAGCAATCGCCAAGATGCTGAGCACGTTCGCCATGCTTATGATTTATTAAAACCTAATGGCCGAATTGTTGCCATCATGGGTGAAGGGGTGTTTTTTGGTAGCGATAAAAAAGCAGTTGAGTTTAGAGAGTGGCTTGAGTCCGTAGGCGGCACAAGCGAGAAGTTGCCTGATAATTCATTTATGGATTCGTCATTACCTGTCAATACAGGCGTTAATGCTCGTATGGTAATTATTGATAAACAGGATAGTGACAGCCAATTCAATAATGATAAGCCAGCATCAACAGACGCAATGCTTCGACGAAAAAATGATATTGAAGCCATCTTAGCGATTGGCAAAAATCCAAACCCAGAAAAAGGCTTGTCAGTTGCCCAAGCTCAAAGAGTAGCCGACGCATTTATGAGGGAATACAATGGTAATATTCCGTTAGAAATTCGTGTGGTTGCTAAACAAGAGGAAGCGTATGGACAACAATACAGTCAAGAAAACATCGGATACGCCATCAACGGATCATACCAATCCACAAAAAGAAGAGTCGTACTTGTCGCTTCCTCCTTTCGTAACCCGTTCGAAGCGAGGGACACCTTACGACACGAGACCCTCGGTCACTTCGGTCTCAACACTTTTAGTCCGTCTGAAAAGATGGCTATTTTACAAAGAATAATCGCCTCAAAATCTGCGCTATCTAAACAATGGCAAGAAATAGACAAGTTATATGCAGACCAATCAGAGTTAATGCGTGCAGAAGAGGTGTTTGCTTTTGCTGCTGAAAGTGGGCCTTATTCAGCACTAGGCGAGGCATGGAATAACATTCTCGCTTTGCTAGGTAAGGCATTACGCAAGGCGGGCATTATTAAGTCAGAGTTGACATCATCAGAACTACACAAGTTAGCTCAATCCATTGCTAAAGGCATTCGTAACGGAACTCGCCAGCAACAAACCTTTCCACAGAGTGATAGCTCTCAATTTAGCAGAGCCGAACAATCACAATTTGAGCGTCTATTAGCTCAAGCCGGCAAAATGATTGCTGAACAAGGCAAACTACTTGCGCCTAATGGTAATCAATCAAAATTAAACCGCACACAATGGGCACAAGTGCGTACTGCTAACTTTAGAAATTGGTTTGGTGATTGGGTGAATGATCCTGCCAATGCTTCAAAAGTAGTCGATGAAAATGGCGAGCCGTTGGTCGTTTATCATGGAACAGGAAAGGATTTTAATGCCTTTGACAAAGAGCAACGTGGGTCAAGCATTGGTTATGAAGGTTCAGATAAGGGATTTTACTTTACCAAAGATCCTAATGACGCAGAATTATACGCATTTATGTCGGATGATCTCGCTCAAAACATCATGCCTGTATTTTTGAATATCCGAAATCCATCTAAAAAGGATTCAACCTCCGAAGAAGGAGTGAGTGAGGCGATAAAGTCTGGTCATGATGGCATGATTAACTTGTTTGGTGATGCTGGCCAATATGGTGGTCATTATGTTGTGTTTGAGTCCAATCAAATTAAATCAGCTACTGGTAATCAAGGCGCATTCTCTGCCAAAAACGACGACATTCTATTTAGCCGACGATTGCCAAACTCCCCGCCTGAACAAAGACAATCAGCTAGTAACGATATTCTTGACAAGGTCAAGCGCGAATGGGTTGCAAGAACGCAGACTATATCCCAGATCGGCCTGTGGTATGCCACTATCGGTAGCAAGCAAGGGTTAGCGCACAAAGATCCGCAATACAAGAAAGTATTTGATCTAATTCAGAAGTTACTCAATCACGTCAATGTGGATGCTTATGATGCGATTGAGCAAGCCCCCGATTTGCTGGGCAGGCTGGAAACATGGGGGGATCATGCTCGAGAGTTTAAGCGATTAAATCCGTTTGAGTTCAATCGCATCAATAAAGACAGAGAGGCCGCTGCCGTCGCCTTATTTGAAGGGACATTGGCAAATGGTATTTTTACCGACAAGGAGCTAAAGGATTATTACGAACTGACGGCAGATCAAATAGCTATTTACCGTGACGCTCATTCCGTAGTGAACAAGTCTTTAGATAATCTTGCCAAGTCTGAAATCATTCGCCTCTATATGAATACCGATGCAGTGAATTGGAGTGCCGTGGAGTCATTAATTAATGAGGATGTTGACATAGACAAAACTCATGACGAACTAACGGAGCTAGTTACGGCAAGAGAGAAAAATCTCAAGTCAGAAATATCTGAGATCAAGTCGCTATTAGACGCGATGGATAAGAGTGGTACTCAGCACAAAGAGGCTATCAAAAACATCAAAAAAATGGAGGCTGAGGTTGATAAATTTATTGAAGCAAAGAAAGCAGCTTCTAATGTTTTAACAGCCAAAGACAAGCTGATTGCCAAAGGCTACATTCCGCTTATGCGTTTTGGTGACTATACACTGACTATCCGTGACAAAAATAACGAGGTCATTTATTTTGAGATGTTTGAAACAAGACGCGATGCTAATGCAGCGAAATATGACTTGAAAAAGGAGTTAAAGGAAGGCGATACCATTGAAACAGGAACGATAAGCCATAAAGAATTTGAGATGTTCAAAGGACTGACCCCTGAAACGGTGGCTCTGTTTGCCAAAGAAACAGGGTTAGAAGGCGACCCAGCCTATCAAAAATACCTAGAGCTGGCCGTCAGTAATAAATCACCCATGAAGCGGCTGATTCATCGCAAGGGGATTGCTGGATTCAACAAAGACATACAGCGCACGTTGGCTTCATTTGTGATGAGTAACGCTCGCTTATCAGCCAAGAATATTTACAACAGCAGAGTCATGCAGGCTATTTCCGAAATTGACCAAAGTAAAGGTGCGCTGAAGGATGATGCGATTGAATTACACCAATTCGTCAGCAGCCCACTCGAAAGCCTTGCTTGGTTTAGAAATATTTTGTTCCTGTGGAATTTGGGATTGTCAGTGGCATTTGGTGCAATTAATTTGTTGCAGCCACTGATATCAACACTGCCGAAAATGTCAACGAGCCTGCCTGTTATGCAGTCAGCTCGGATTTTGGCAAAAGCTTACTGGAAACTTACAGAGTCCGCTCTTTATGATGGCGCTCCTAAAGGCTATGAAAAGGAATTTGCCAGAGCTAAGCGAGAGGGTAAAGTTGATCCGCAAAATACTTGGCTATTGCAAGGTATTGAACGTGGAACAAGCGGGCTGACATCTAACTATTATCACAATATTAGCAAGGCGATGGGGCTTATTGCTCAGGTCACCGAGTCTACCAACCGCAGGGCGACGCTGATTGCAGGATTAGATGCGGCAAAAATTATAGGAGAGGCCAAGCTCAAAGAGTTAGGGTTTGATACACCTTACGATTACGCTGTTGACCTGATCGACCAGACTCAGAATATCTCCAACAAGGGAAATCGCAGTAACTGGGCACAAAGTCCATTGGGTGCGTTATTGCTGGTATTCAGATCATTTGCTGTCAATCAGCTTGAGCTGCTAGCGCGTATGGCCAGAGACAAGGGCGACAAATATCGCAAGGGCTTTTTGTTGGCGATAGCACTCATGTGGGCGCAGGCGGGAGTAATGGGTCTGCCTTATGCGCAAAACCTGACTGACCTGTTTGAAACAGCCTATGGAGTTGCTGGAAAGCCTTTAAACGTAGAGCGCGAAATAAGAGAGTTTTTTGGTAATACGCCCGCCGAGATATTCATGTATGGCGTAAGTGCAACACCCGGATTTGCGGTAGACCTGCACGGAAAGCTGAGCATGGGGAACACATTCCCTGCTACTGGATTGTTTAACCCAAACAACGATGATAGAGCTAAATCCAGAGAGATTACTGAGTTTTTTGGCGCATCAGGCGGGCTGCTAAATAAAGCCATAGATTCTACCTTGCTATTTGGACAGGGTGATATTGCAGAAGGCGCAAAAAATCTTGCGCCGCGATTTGCCACTAGCGCCATGAAAGCCGAGCAAATGGCAGAAACAGGGGTTTATACCAATCGACTGGATGCACTAGGCAGTAAGGTCGCTGATGTAACGATGGCGGATGTGATTATCAAGGCACTGGACTTTCAGCCAGCACGGGTAGCCAGAGAGCAGCGAATTCGTGGTATGGAGTTGAAGGATATTGCCATTCAGAAGAAGAAGGAAGGCTATTTTGTCAAAGAACTGAAAGAGGCATTTACTGAAAAAGATAAGCCACGCATTGCTGCAATAAGATTGGAGATAAAACGGTGGAATGAGGAAAATCCAACATACCGAGTGGGTATAAATATTCGTCGGCAGGTGATCCAGCCTTTGCGGAAAAATCAAAAAGAGTGGATAGACCGAGCCGGTGTGCCAAGAGAGATGAAGTCGGTGTTGAGACAGGATAGAGCAGGAGAATAGCAAATATGAAAACATCATTTGATACGGCTTTTGAGCACACAATTGGCAAAGAAGGCAACTATGCTAATAACCCAAACGATCTGGGCGGGGAGACGATGTACGGCATTACTAAGGCACTTGCAAGCAGATATGGTTATGTTGGTGATATGCGCAAGCTCCCTCTAGAAACTGCCAAGTACATTTATCGTCATGAGTTTTGGGATAAAATGCGACTGGATGACGTAGCGGTATTGAATGAGCTGGTGGCTGCTGAAATTTTTGATACTGGCGTTAATATGGGAAATGGGATTGCTATAGGATTTTTACAGCAAGCACTTAATGCCTTCAATCAGCGTGGCTCTCTCTATCCAGACATCAAAGAAGATCAGTCTATTGGCCCTTCAACAATAAGTGCCTTGCGGCAGTTTTTTGCAAAACGTGGGGCAAAGGGCGGACAAGTGTTGTTGAAAACATTAAATTCGCTACAGGCCGCTCGATATATTTACCTAAGCCAGACGAGACAAGCAAACGAAGAGTTTGTCTATGGCTGGATTGATAATAGAGTTGGGATGGCAGCGCAGTAATAAAAAACCCGCCGAAGCGGGTTTGTTTTATTAACAGCCTTGAAGCGGTAAGTAACAACCCCTATCACTGGCATTAGCAGCATGACGGCTAAGTTCATCAAGCGACTGCTTATATTGGCGCGCCAGTGATTCGGTAACACTAAAAACCAACTCCGCACCTTCAATATCATTTACCACTATGGTTGTTCCGTCTTTTTTAGCCTGTTTCAATAAAGCAAACAGGCGGCGTAGTGGATTGCCTTCCCATCCGTAACCATCGTAAAACACATCAAGGCTTAATAAATGGCGTTGGTATTGACGTTTGTGGTCAAACACAGATTCTTTAGAGAAGTCGGCGGTCAATACTGGTTTTGGCGCAGGCAATGCTTGTTTTCCCACAAACTCACCTACTACTTGACGAATATGCTCTAGCAAAACAGTCTGGCTAGCTAATATCTGCGGAGTAAGTCTGCTCATATCTGGACTTATTACCTTTTGATAAATCGCTACGCCATCTTTAACAACAAAGAAGTTGTAGCCGTCATTGAGTTTCTGGGCCGGACGACCACCGTTTTTAATTTCCCACTCATTTGCATATACGCGCATGACTTCAATAGCTTTAGCGCAATCACTAGCAGGAATATCGCTAATGCGCCCAACACTGAAATGACGGATCAGACCGTTATACATCGACATATACAGCTTTTTGTTACCCTTACTAATTTGGCTTAGGGTTTGAGCGATGAAGTCGTTAGGCTCTGTCGTTGACCGTGTTTCTTTATCTAAAATATCAAGAACCCACTTGCGGAATTGTTTGGCGATGGCCGTGCGGGCAAACATGGCTAGTAGATGGCAACCGCGTAGGCTGAAAATGCGCACCTTCTGTTTACCGCCTGTTGTATCTAGTTCGACAAGTGCAGTCATGTTTTCGGTAAACTCATCGGAGTTATTCTGATAAATTTTGTTTGCAGCATCAGGTCGGCTATATCCAAGGGCTACACCGATTTGGTGTACCCTTAACCAAGGCTGATTATCTCGGTCAACTATATCAAATTGCACATCATTAAAACTTAATGCTAAACTGGTCATATCAAATACCTTCTTGTTGGTGGTTTTTGGTTAAGCCCTGCTGTCTGCCAAGATTCACAGGGCTTTTTACTTTAAGCTGCTTTTGCTTCCTGCTCACGACTTTCCTCCTGCTTCACATACTGCTCAAAAATATAGACAGCTTCGCTATTTAAAGAGCGATGATTTTTGTCAGCTTTTGCTTTAATCAGCTCTTTCAAGCCTTCAGGCAACCGCACATTCATTTGCGGCATATTTCGCGCGTTTTGCATTTGTATCTCCATTTAACTACGCCGTATTAGCGTTTTGCTATGTTAGTGTTTTGCTATCATTGTTGTCAAGCATGGTGATAGCATATTATTAGTGTATTAAATACGCTAATAATCGAGGGTTTTTGTGGTTAGTGCCGATATACAATTCAATTTGCGCGTACCTGTTAAGCTCAAGGAAAAGGTAGCGGAGTCCGCAAAAGCAAGTGGGCGTTCGATAAATGCCGAGGCTTTGGTGCGCCTAGAAAAAAGTTTTGATTCAAATTTGCAAGCGAGTGTTCATAAGCCAAGAAGACGCATCATGCTAGGCACTTGGAATTGTGGCAATGAAGAAGGCCGCTCTACGATGATTGAAAAATGCTGGAAGTATCTTGAGGATTTTTTTGATAGATACTCAGACTATGAGCTTATAAATGTTGAGACGCAGGAGCATGGGATTATATTTTGGTATAGTTATCCCGCTAAAGAGAGTGATTTATGACAGACGATGGAATAACTATAATTCTATCACTGCTTTCCTCAATAACAGCATATAGATTTATGAAGTATTGCACGCCCGTAGAAAATGACAAATCTTCAGAAAGTCTTTATATTTTTACATGTTCACTTTTATTTATTTTTTCAATAAACATGATTCTAGATTATTGGAATCGTGATGATATGTTTGCATATGATTTCTATTTTAGGGTATGTATAATTTCATCCTGTGCGTCATTTTTTGCGATGGTCGGAATGATTAACTCAAAAAAATGTGATTTATTTCAAATAAATAAAGAAGTACAGAGCAATCCTGCCCTATTTAAGCACCCTGTACTTTGCTTATTGGATGCAGTCGATACAGGGATATTCATACCAAGATTTATTTTCTACGCCTTATTCATTTTAGGCACTCCTTATATAATATTAACAATAATAATTCAGGCATATTCACATTTTTTTTCAAAATGTAATAACTATAAAAAGATTTATGATTTATATGCTAAAGAAATAGAAGTTATACACAATATATACTCTGGTTATGCAGTCATGCCAAAAATTACGGGCTCCGAGAAGGATTTTATCAAAGAACATCTTAATCTTAACGAAGAGCAGATCAAGAAATTTGACCAACTTAGATATGACCCATGGAGTATTATAAGCACACCCCGCCAAGAAAATAACAAGACAGATAGCTAGGCCATGAGTGCTTAGCTTAATCAAGTCAAAACTTGCATAAATCAACTTCTTTGGCTATAAGTTAACCACCAAACAACAAAACAAGGACGTATACCGTGAAATATTTAGCCCTGTTCTCAATTTTATTTGCCATGTCTGCAACAGCAGAAGAATCAAAGCCAACAATTAACCCATTTCAAGCAAAACCCATCGACCGACCACTCATTCAAAAGAACGAGTGCTCAAAAAGCATTGACGATAAAAAACTAGAGGGCCGAGGCTGTTGTTCTCACCATGATGGTGTTTGTGGTTGCAGTGGTGGCCGCGCCCAGTGTTGTGATGGGCAGTTAAGCCCAAGTTGTGGGTGTTGATATTACGCAGCTTCACGCAGTATGTAGTCTTCAACAGCTTGCATCGCCGTTCTGAGTGCATCAATACTAATTTGCGCATACAGAGCGGTAACATCACCGCTCATTGAGTGATTCATTAGCTTTTTCATCGTGTACTTGCCAATGCTAAGGCTTTCGACTATTGAGCAGAATGTTCGCCTCAAATCATGTGGCGCAAATGGTACGCCGCTGACAGAAGTGATTTTGCTTGCTACTTTCCGACGATCTATTAAGTGCCCACTGCCTTCTTCTGTAGGGAATACATACTTACTTGTGGCTCGTGCTTTGCGAGCCTTCATTATGCCCCAAAGGTAATTGCCCATAGGAAGAGTGTGTCGTTTACCGTTTTTAGGGTCTTTAGATGTAATTGTGCCATTAACTAGATCTATTTCAGACCATTCAACACAGGCACATTCATGCCGCCGAAATCCAGTAAATAGTAGAGTTAAAAAATAATCTCTTGAAGTGTGCTTGCATTCGGAGTCAGTTGCTAAATACTCGTCTTCAAAACTATTCACGGCATCAAACCAAGGCTTTATTTGATGGCGTTGGATATGTCCAGTTCTTGATTCAACGATATTCCATGAGCGTTTTGCCGAAAGAGTTTTTACTGGATTGTTTGGGATAATGGGATTGTCGTTATTATCAAGATAATGCTCGATCGCAAAATTAAAGAGTGCCCTTAAAAAACGCATAGCCATGTTCGCCCGTGCTTCACTGCGTTCGCTTATTTCTTTATGCATATCCTGTATGTTTTTACGGTTGATCTCAGCAAGAGGTTTATCACGCCACTCTTTGAAGTAATCATCAACGCAAAATTTATAGTCACGTAACGTATTGGGCTTTAATTTTCGTTCAGCGATGTATGCAACATAAGCATCGTGTAATGTAGGATTTATAGATTTTATATTTTGAGCATCAATCTTTTCTTGCTTGGCTTGATTCGGATTTATACCGCGAGCCATATCACCCAAAATCCGTTGAGCTTCTTCGCGTGCTTGAGTGGGAGTAAAAACCCCATGTGCGCCTATTGTCACACGCACGGTCTTAGAAAAAAGTTTTCGCTCAACGATATACGTTTTGACTTTTGTCACACGTAAGGCGAAGCCAATCAGCTCAGAGTCACGATAAATCTTTTGACCGACTTCGGTTAAAGGGATTTCATCAATGGCTTTTTTGGTGAGTTTGAAATTCATAGATGTATGCCGTTACTGACATTAGAAAACAATCAACAACATTAAATAATATGTTTTCAGTCTACATGGCGGCTACAGAAAAAACAAATCTCAGAAAGCACAAAGGCCTACATCTCTGTAAGCCTTTGATTTATATGGCTCCCCGAACTGGACTCGAACCAGTGACCTAAGGATTAACAGTCCTGCGCTCTACCAACTGAGCTATCGGGGAACATTTGGTGTCGGCAATTATAGGCTAGAAAATTTGTTCGTCAATACTTGATGTGGTTTGTTTGCTTGTTTGTTGTGCAAACGACAAATTTCAGGGCATTTCCCCTCAAAAGTTGAGGGGAAAGCACAGATTTAGCCGTTGATCGCTTTGTTAATACGCGCAATAGCATCTTGCAAAATAGCAGGGCTAGTGGCGTAAGAGATACGCATATGACCATCTAAACCAAAGGCCGAGCCTGGAACAACAGCCACACCAACGGTATTTAACAACACTTCAGAAAACTCAAGGTCGTTTTTTAAACCCATTTTCGCAATAGCACCTTCCACATTGGCAAAAGCATAAAACGCACCATCAGCAGGTGAGCAAGAAACACCTTCAATGTCATTCAATGCAGCAACCACATAATCATGACGCTCTTTAAAGGCTTTAACCATTGGTTTTAATACGTCTTGGTCGCCATTAAGTGCTGCTTCAGCCGCCACTTGCGAAATGGACGTTGGATTAGAAGTCGATTGTGATTGCACATTTTTCATCGCACCAATCACTTTTGCGGGGCCTGCGGCATAACCAATACGCCAGCCTGTCATGGCGTAGGCTTTGGAAACCCCATTTAATACTAAAGTTCTGTCATACAAGTCAGGGGCAACAGTAACGATATTTACAAAAGGTTCAGTAGTCCAAATAATATGTTCGTACATATCATCTGTCGCCACCCAAACGTGTGGATGCTTACGCAATACGTCTGCTAAGGCCAATAATTCTGCTTTAGAATAAACCATCCCTGTAGGGTTAGACGGCGAGTTCAACACCAATAATTTGGTTTTTGGCGTAATCGTTGCTTCTAATTGCGCAGGAGTGATTTTATAGTTTTGCGATTGTGGGCATTCAACACAAACGGGTGTAGCATCGGCCATCAACACCATATCAGGGTAAGATACCCAGTACGGCGCAGGGATAATCACTTCATCGCCTTTGTTTAAAAATGCTAAGGCCAAGTTAAAGAAACTTTGTTTGCCGCCACAAGACACTAAAATTTGATTCGGTTGATAATCCAAACCGTTATCCCGTTTGAATTTAGCAATAATGGCTTTTTTCAAGCTGGGTGTACCATCGACTGCGGTATATTTTGTAAAGCCATTTTCAATTGCTTTAATAGCAGCGGCTTTAATGTGTTCAGGCGTATCAAAGTCTGGTTCGCCAGCACCCAAGCCAATAATGTCTTTACCTGCGGCTTTTAATTCGGCAGCACGATTAGTCACCGCTAAGGTTGGAGAGGGTTTGATGCTTAACACACGGTCAGATAGGCGCAGTTCCATGGGGTAACCTCGGGTCTAGGATAGTCAGTTGTTAATAAACAGCCGCATATAATACCCTAAAATGTTTATAGATAGAGTACCGCAATGAGTTCAGCAAACACTTTTCAGTTGAAAACGAAGTTCCAACCTGCGGGCGATCAACCAACTGCGATTAAACAACTCTGTGCCAGTATAGAAAATGGCGATCAGCACCAATTATTATTGGGTGTCACAGGCTCGGGTAAGACTTTCACTATCGCCAATGTCATTGCAAATCTGCAACGGCCGACGATTGTCATGGCGCATAACAAAACTTTGGCGGCACAGTTATATAGCGAGTTTAAAGCGTTTTTTCCAAATAACGCGGTCGAGTATTTTGTCTCGTTTTATGATTATTACCAGCCAGAAGCCTATGTACCATCGTCTGATACCTATATCGAAAAAGACTCTGCTATCAACGAACACATTGACCAAATGCGTTTGTCTGCAACTAAAGCACTGTTAGAGCGGCGTGATGTTATTATTGTCGCCAGTGTCTCCGCAATTTATGGTTTAGGCGATCCTGATGCTTATTTAAAGATGATACTGCATATCAGTCGTGGGGAACGTGTTGACCAACGCGCCATTTTGCGGCGGTTAGCAGAAATGCAATATACCCGTAATGATTTAGATTTTAGTCGCGGGACTTATCGGGTGCGTGGGGAAGTGATTGATGTTTTTCCTGCTGAATCGGACGATGAAGCTATTCGGATTAGTTTATTTGATGAAGAAGTGGAAGATATTCGTTATTTTGATCCCTTAACAGGAGCAACTACTAAAAAAGCCGCGCGTGTCACCATCTATCCAAAAACGCATTATGTCACCCCAAAAGAACAAGTAAATACTGCGCTAGAAACAATTCGCACTGAGTTAGAGCCACGATTAGCATGGTTTTTATCGGAAAATAAGCTTATTGAAGCGCAACGTTTGAAAGAGCGAACCCAATACGATTTAGAGATGTTGCAGCAACTCGGTTATTGCAATGGCATCGAAAATTATTCACGCCATCTGTCTGGGCGCAAGGAAGGCGAAGCGCCGCCGACTTTATTTGATTATGTTCCCGCCGATGCTTTATTAGTAATTGATGAGTCGCACGTTTCCGTGCCGCAAATTGGCGCGATGTATAAAGGGGATCGAGCGCGTAAAGAAAACTTAGTCAATTATGGTTTTCGTTTACCTTCCGCCTTAGACAATCGTCCGATGAAGTTTGACGAGTGGGAAAAAATCAGCCCACAAACCATTTTTGTTTCTGCTACACCTGCGGATTATGAAAAAAGGTTATGTCCAGTAGTTGTCGAGCAAGTGGTAAGGCCTACAGGACTGGTTGACCCAATTGTCGAAGTTCGACCAGCATTTACGCAAGTGGATGATTTATTGTCAGAAATTCATTTGCGAGTGGCGGTTAAAGAGCGTGTTTTAGTCACGACATTAACAAAACGTATGGCCGAAGATTTAACCAATTACTTGACTGAGCATAAAGTCAAAGTCCGTTATTTGCATTCGGATATAGACACGGTTGAACGAGTGGAAATTATTCGTGATTTACGTTTAGGTGTATTTGATGTTTTAGTCGGCATTAATCTACTGCGAGAAGGTTTAGATATGCCTGAAGTATCGTTAGTAGCGATTTTAGATGCCGATAAAGAGGGTTTTTTGCGTTCGGAGCGTTCGTTGATTCAAACGATGGGACGCGCCGCAAGGCATCTCAACGGCAAAGCCATTTTATATGCTGACCGTATGACAGGTTCTATGGAACGGGCAATGGGCGAAACCGAGCGTCGTCGCCTGAAACAAATTGCCTTTAATACCGCCAATGGCATTACACCCTACAGTGTTTCTAAGCCCGTTTTTGATATTTTAGAAATTTACGGCGGTGCATCACAAGCGCAACCGAAAGAAACCGCCCAACAAGTCGCTGATACGATGGCGCAATATGTCATTACTGACACCAAAGTATTGCTAAAACGCATTAAAGAAGTGGAGGCCGAGATGATGGTAAAAGCGCGCGACTTACAGTTTGAACAAGCGGCCAAATTACGTGATGAAGTGAAGCGGTTAAAAGAAGCGTTGTTAATGCAGCAAATTTAACGTTTAGCGCGTTTTCATTTGTACGAAGTTTGTTTTGTTTGCCCGTTTGCTAGTATTAGGTTGTTCTGTATCTGCCTGCCGCAGGCCTTACTTTTGTTTAGGCAAATTAAGCAAAACCAGTGTGGTGCAAAACTCGCCATCCATGGCTCGAACAGTTGCACCACAGCATTCCTGCAAAAGCATAAATGTTTATAGGCTCTCAAGAGTTAAATAAAACGCATCGACAAGTCAATCGCCTTCACATCTTTGGTTATTGCACCCATCGAAATGAAATCAACGCCTGTCTCTGCAACCTGACGCAAATTATCTGCCGTAATGTTGCCAGACGCTTCTAACTTGGCACGGCCAGCCGTATGTTTCACCGCAGTACGCATATCATCGTTACTGAAATTATCCAACATAATAATATCGGCTTGCGCGGCTAAAGCTTCATCCAACTCCGCAAAAGTTTCAACTTCAACCTCAATGGGTTTGTTGGGAGCAATAGTACGTGCAGCTAACACGGCTGCATTAATGCTACCCGCAGCCATAATATGATTCTCTTTTATTAAAAAAGCATCAAAAAGCCCTAGCCGATGATTACGGCCTCCGCCTATACTCACTGCATACTTTTGAGCAATACGCAGACAAGGTAAAGTCTTACGTGTGTCCAGCAATTCTGTGCGAGTTCCTGATAAAAGGCCAACGAGTTCACGGACTTTTGTTGCCGTTCCCGATAAGGTTTGCAAAAAGTTGAGAGCCGCGCGTTCGCCTGTTAATAAACTACGAGCAGAACCCGATAGAATCAGTAAAGGTGCATTGGCACTGAGATAATCACCTTCTTGCGCTTGCCATTCAATAATGACCTGTGGGTCTAGTTGTTGAAACAAGGCATTTATCCAAGGTGTACCAGCCAGTACCATGGGCTCACGAGTAATGACTCTAGCGCGGCCAACATTGTCATGAGGAATTAACAAAGCCGTGATGTCGCCTGTGCCAATATCTTCTTGGAGAGCGGCTTGAATATTGTGCTGTATAGCGTTGTTTAGTAAAGATTGCGGAATCATAACACTTAATATCTTTTCAGTTTGAACGGGAAGATGCGAGTATAGGCACACAAAGTTGCTAAAAAAACTGTTTTGCGTATTTAACTGTTATCTTTAGCAGGGTACAGTTAGAAGAATTATGAAAATTAACGCGGTGTATCTGCTGATACGCAACTAAAAAAGAAATATGAGTGCGAATAGCATGGCTGATGAATTGAATAAATCAGGAAAAAGTCCGATGAACAGTCCACAAAAGCTTCCAGTCGTGTTGGAAGGCTTACGTGCGGTTATGCAAACGCGACTAGACGGTTTAATGAAGCATATGCTCAGCCGTTTGGAAGAAATCATTTATCAATGGTGCCAAGGACTAAGTGATTCCGAACAACAGCATTACATGGACATTATTATTGAAATTCGTCGTAATCGCTCGCAAATAGAAATGGATGTCAGTCGCGCTATTGCCAATAGTTTTTTGCAGTTACCTAATTTAAAAGCCGTGAGTGATACCGCCAAAAAAGCCGCAGGTTTTGATAAGTTCGATTTTGATTCCTTGTCTTTAGTGGATAGCGAAGACATGGAAATCACCATTACTGTTGATAGCATGGTGGCGCGTACTCGTTTAGATTATTCCAATCTCCTTAATTTGTTACGCCAACGCGTATTGCATGTTTTGCCAGATGCTAATTTGGCCGATAAAAATTTCCCTCTTGATACGGGGGCTTTGGCTCAACATTTTCAAAATGCTATTAAACATTTGTCGTTGGGTATTTCACAAAAAGTGGTGATTTTTCGCGTCTTTCAACAAGAATTTTTAGGGCAGTTGTGGCCTGTTTTAGAAGAAGCGAATCAAAACCTAATAGATGCTGGTGTGTTATCTGATCTTAAAGTGACGTTTAAATCACAGCATAAAGGTGAAAGTGATTACGACGAAGTCATGGCGCAAAAAGAAAAAGAAAAAGAGGAGCAAGCAGGCAAAAAGAGTGAGCCTGAGAAAAAATTAGACACTGAAGATATTTTTTCTTTTTTACGTGATGTCCATAGTATTGGTAATACTGGACCTTCTGCCGAAGGTTTACCTTTTCCTCCTGCAACCAGTGGCGCAACAATTTCGGGGGCGACCTACCACGGCGGCCAATATGTTGGTGGTGGTGGTGTCGGCCTATTATCGGCTTCAGCGGTCGGTGGTAGTGTAGCAGCTGTTCCAATTGTTCCTGAAAATATTGCCGCAACAGCGCAAGTGCAGGCTTTAGCAACAGAGCAGTTAGTCGGTTTGTTATCGAAACTGCAAGATATGCAGCCTAAGACAAAATTAGCCGATGATGACTCATCACCGACAGTAGGCGAGGTGCGTGGTGGTATTCGTAAAGGATTAAAGTCAGATGCTAAAACGGTTGAAGCCGTTAAACAAGCTGATGAGGACGTTATCAACCTCGTATCTATGCTTTTTGACTTTATTTTAGACGATGATGATTTGCCGATGGCAATGAAAGCCTTGTTAGGACGTTTACAAATCCCGTTGTTAAAAGTCGCTATTATTGATAAGTCGTTTTTTAACGCGGAAAAGCACGAAGCTCGACAATTATTAAACTTGTTAGCAAAAGCGGGCATTGGTTGGAATCAAAAAGATCCAGGTGGTGATGCCTTATATACTAAAATTGAAGAAGTCGTTTTTAGAATTCTCAATGAGTTTATTTCTGATATTTCCATTTTTAGTGATTTACTCAAAGAGTTTTCGGATTTTTACGATCAACAGCAAAAACGTACTGAATCTATCGATAAAAGGACTCGTGAGGCGGAAGAAGGTCGTGCGCGTGCAGATATGGCACGAGCCATGGTGCAACAAACGCTTAATCGCCGTTTAACAGGTCGGCAATTACCAGTTGTCGTGGTAAAACTATTACAAGAAGGCTGGAAGCACGTACTTTATATTAACTGTTTAAAAGAAGGCACTGAGTCCGAGCCGTGGAAGCAAGCGGTTAAAGTGGTTGATGCTGTGGTGTGGAGTGTGATTCCCCAACCAGGCCCTGACTGGATTGCGCGTTTACGCAATGTGTCGCCGAAGCTAATGAATAGTCTTAAAAAAGGCTTATCAGCAGTTAATTACGATGCTTTAGCGACGGAGTCATTATTAAAGGAGTTGGCACAAGTCCATTTAGACTTGATGGGCGGCCATGAAATGCCTACGGTCACGGTAGTTGACTCTGATGCAGCCCGTGCAGGTACACCAGCAGCAGGGACTATTTCTGCCGATCACATGAATGCAGGAAATATGGCCTCGGCAACAACTGTGGTTTTGCCAAGTGACAGTTTACAACCTGCTATTTCTGAAACATTGCCGAGTGATGATGAGAACGTCCAAAAAGTAAATCAACTCAATGTGGGTAGTTGGGTAGAGTTTGTGCAAACCGATAGACGTGATCGTCACAAATTAGTCGCTCGTATTCGCTCGGTAGACAAACTGATTTTTGCTAATCGTCGGGGTATTAAAGTGGCAGAAATGACTGCTATGAAACTGGCAGTCGATATGAGTCAAGGTCGAGCCCGTATTATTGAAGAGGCGCAAGTCTTGGATAGAGCCTTAGAGTCGGTTATCGGTAACTTACGGACTTTAGGTGAGCAACAACAGGCCGCCACTGCGGCAAACAAAGATAAATAAGTCGATTGGCAGGGCGTAATATTTTCACACAGAATCACACAGGTGTATGATGCGAGTGAATGACGACGGTTGGCTGGACGTGGCTCGCCGTTGTCCCTCGCCTAACTTCAATCAGCGACCAGAAATACCAATTTCTTTAGTCGTTGTTCATAATATCAGTTTGCCGCCTCAACAGTTTGGTGGCGAATACATTGAACAGTTATTTACCAATTGCCTTAATCCTCTAGAGCATCCCTATTTTGCTGAGATAGCCCATTTAAAAGTTTCAGCTCATTTACTCATTCGTCGTGATGGTGAAATTATTCAATTTGTTTCGTTCTTGGCGCGCGCGTGGCACGCAGGGCAATCAAGCTATTTAGGCCAAGTAAATTGTAACGACTTTTCTATTGGCATTGAGCTAGAAGGCAGTGATGATATTCCTTATGAAGAGGTTCAATATCAACAGCTTGGCCGTATTGTTGATACCTTACAACAAACCTATCCTGCCATAGAAAACCATATTACTGGCCATTCCGACATAGCACCGATACGTAAAACAGACCCAGGCGATGCCTTTGATTGGCAAAATTTCAGGTATCATCTCTCCCTACAGGTAGATAAATGAAGGCTGGGTCATGAAATTACTGCTGGTCTTAGTAATATTGGTGTGTCGAGAGTTGATTGTCGAAGAGCTGCGTCTGATTTTAACTCAGCCTTTGCGCCAATGGCGTGACCGTATTTTGCAACATAAGCAGGGTAAAGCCATCTCTGTTGATGCCGTTTTGGCGTTAATCGTGGTAACACCTGCTTTAATCCTCTCATTATTATTAGTGATCGCCAGTAATTCTACGTTTGGTTTGTGGACCTATTTGTTGATTTTAGTGGTGTTGGTACCGATATTTATTGATCGTCGGTTACCTTCTATTTTACTAAGTTACCGTCAGCAATGGTCAGATGCAGCAATGGTAGATGAGCCAGAGCTACAACTTAAACAAGCTCGTTTGCAGTTAGTCACGGTCTGTTTACAAGAAGTATTTACCCCTTTATTTTGGTTTTTGTTGCTGGATACAACGGGTGTAGTCGTCATTCTCATTTATTACGGTTTGCGTTTATCTGCTGAACAAGTAGGAGTCACTGATGTTGCGGAGCGAGCCAAAAGTCTAATGAGATTTTTTGATTGGCTACCCAGTCGTTTATTGGCTTTATCGTTTGCGTTAGTAGGGCAGTTTGTCGAAACATGGCGTTACTGGTTAGATAATATTCGTAATTTTGACTTGTCGGTCGTTGAATTTGTCGATGTCGCCGCAGAAAAAGCAGTTCCCCTTGAACATGGGCAAGTTTTGACCCCAACATTACCTATGGCATTGGTGCGAATGTTGGCAGCCTATGAGTCTTTATGTTATCGCAGTATGTTTATTTGGGTGGTGCTTTTTGCTCTACACGTTGTTTTATAGACACTAATCAAATCGCCATGATAAACCTGCGTAAAGACTGTGCTGTTTAAAGTAAATCGGTGGTTGATATAAATAATAGTTGGTCGGCTGGCCGTAAATAGTTTTGTCCGCGAGGGTACTTTCCTGATAGTGATGGCTAAAAGAAATGCCTTTAACAAACCAATCTGTTTTATGGTTGTAATGATATAAATAATCGAAACCCCATGCTTGTGCCTTGCCTTTTTTTAACTCAAGAGTGACATCATCACTGGTTCGCGCATCAACCATAGATTGGGCATAGAGCAGTGTGTGTAATTCACCCCAGATATGCAATTGTTGCTGGGTCGTTTTGATTAGTTGTTGGCGTAAACCTACTTTTAAAAAAAACTCATCATAGGTTTCTGTTGCGCCATAAACATTGTTGTTATTGGCAACATTCCGAATATTTTCTTGTCCGTGCAGTCCTAAATAAATTTCACTTTCTTTAATTGGTAAAAAACCGATAGATGCCATTCCCTGTGTTAAAAAGTGAGTGGTTTCAGTTTGGTGTGGAATACCCGATTGTGTTTGTCCATCGTAAGGCATAACACCATAACTTTGTTGAATTTGCCCTTGTAAATGGAATTTTTGATTAATTAGCCAATCTAAACCGTAAATTATCGTTGGAATTGTGCCTTGCTCTTTAACGAGTCGTTGACCCGTATAAAGATCTTTTTCGGTAAGGCTATAGTCTTGAATGCCTGCGCCGACAAAAACACTGTTTTGAGCAGAGCTATGACTCGAAATACTAGAAAAAATGCCAAAACAGCTGATGATGAATGTCTTTTTCATACACTTCTCTATAACGTGAACCACAATTAAAGTGGCTCTTTTGCTTTAATAACATTGCCTAAATAACGAATTTAACGTTATAACACCCACCATAAATTATGAATACTATTAAGGAAGCGGCGTATGACTCTGCAAAATTTTTATCAAGATGCGGATGCTACCGAAACTCAAGAGTGGTTAGAAGCGTTTGCAGCGATTGTCGAGCGCGAAGGTGCAGAGCGGGCTAAATTTATTCTACAAGTCTTAAATGCCCATGCCCATCGCTACGGCGTGCAGTTATCTCGTTTAAATACCCCCTATCTGAATACCATTTCTCCACATGAAGAGTCAATGTTGGCGGGCGACCCTTATATGGAGCGTCGTATTCGTTCTTTGATTCGTTGGAATGCCTTGGCGATGGTGATGCGTGCCAATGATAACGATGACGAACTAGGCGGTCATATTGCCACGTTTGCTTCCAGTGCGACCTTGTATGATGTGGGTTTTAATCATTTTTTTCGCGCCCCTACCGATACGTTTGGTGGCGATTTAATTTATTACCAAGGCCATTCTGCACCAGGAATTTATGCCCGTTCGTTTTTAGAAGGGCGGATCAGTGAACAACAATTAGAAAACTTCCGCCGTGAAGTCGATGGCAAAGGCTTATCTAGTTATCCGCATCCGTGGTTAATGCCTGATTATTGGCAGTTTCCGACGGTATCAATGGGTTTAGGGCCAATCATGTCGATTTATCAAGCTCACGTCATGAAATACCTCATCAACCGTGAACTGATGCCTGAACAAGACCGTAAAGTGTGGGCGTTTTTGGGTGATGGTGAAATGGACGAGCCAGAGTCTTTAGGTGCGATTGCCTTAGCGGGGCGAGAAAAACTGGATAATTTAATCTTCGTTATTAACTGTAATTTGCAGCGTTTAGATGGCCCTGTGCGTGGCAATGGCAAAATTATTCAAGAATTAGAGTCGGTATTTCGCGGCGCAGGTTGGAACGTCATCAAAGTGGTATGGGGGCGTAAATGGGATCCGTTATTAGCACAAGACACCACAGGCGTATTAAAGCATCGGATGGAAGAGTGTGTGGATGGTGAATATCAAGCCTTCAAAACCCATGGTGGCGATTTTACCCGTCAGCATTTTTTTGGTAAATATCCTGAATTAAAAGCGATGGTTGAACATTTAAGCGATGAAGAAATTTATCAATTAAATCGTGGAGGTCATGACCCTTACAAAGTCTATGCGGCCTATGCCAAAGCGATGACTCATAAAGGTCAGCCCACCGTGATTCTTGCCAAAACAGTGAAAGGTTATGGCACAGGCACAGGCGAAGGTATTAACAAATCACATCAACTGAAAAAACTGGATATTGCGTCGTTAAAAGGTTTTCGTGACCGTTTTGATATGCCGTTTACCGATGAACAATTGGCGAAAGTGCCGTTTTATCGTCCTGCCGAAAACAGTCCAGAATTGCGCTATATGATGGCGCAACGGCAAAAATTAGGCGGCTTTTTACCTGTTCGTCATGCCAATAAAACGCCGTTGGCTGTTCCAGAATTGGCGGTATTTGATGCCGTGTTACAAGGCTCAGAACGTCCTATTTCGACGACAATGGCTTTTGTGCGCTTATTAAACATTCTCATTAAACAGCCTGATTTGGGTGATCGTGTCGTGCCGATTGTCCCTGACGAAGCGCGTACCTTTGGTATGGAAGGCATGTTTAGGCAAATGGGCATTTATTCCCACGTTGGCCAGTTATACACGCCCGAAGACTCCGAACAAATGATGTATTACAAGGAAGATAAAAAAGGACGGATGTTAGAAGAAGGTATCAATGAAGCAGGGGCAATGAGTGCGTGGATTGCTGTTGGTACGTCGTATTGTATGAATAATCACCCCATGTTGCCGTTTTATATTTATTACTCAATGTTTGGTTTTCAACGGATTGGCGATTTGGCGTGGGCGGCAGGTGACATTCAAGCACAAGGTTTTATGATTGGTGCAACGAGTGGCCGAACTACGCTCAACGGTGAAGGCTTGCAGCATCAAGATGGTCATTCACATTTATTAGCCAGTACCATTCCCAATTGCGTGTCTTATGACCCTTGTTATGGCTACGAATTAGCCGTGATTATTCAAGATGGTTTAAGACGTATGTACGGTGAAAACGAACGCGTTTATTACTATCTCACCACCATGAATGAAAACTATCCTCATCCTGCTATGCCCGTTGGTGTGGAAGAGGGTATTCGTCGAGGAATGTATTTATTAAAAGCCGCACCTGAAGGTATTGGCGAAGAAGTGCAACTATTAGGCTCAGGCGTGATTCTCCGCGAAGTTGAAGCCGCCGCTGAGTTGTTATTAAATGTCTATGGTATTCGTGCCTCTGTTTGGAGTGTTACTAGCTTTAATGAGTTACGCAAAGAGGCGTTGGCGTGTCAGCATTGGAATCATTTACACCCCTTAGAAACAGCAAAAATCGCTTGGGTAACTGAACAGCTACGTGCAGTTAAAGGCGCGATTGTCGCAGCCAGTGATTATATGCGTATCGTCGCTGAACAATTGCGCGCATTTTTACCCGCAGGTTTGCCTTATATTGCTTTGGGAACTGATGGTTTTGGCCGTTCGGATAGTCGAGAAAAACTCCGTGAGCATTTTCAAGTTAACCGCTATTTTATTGCCATTGCTGCGCTAAATGCCTTAGCGGATGATGGAGTGATTGGCCGTAGTTTGGTTCAAGATGCTATTGAGCGTTTTGAGATTGATGCCGAAAAACCGTATGCCCCATTAGTGTAAGCAGGGAAAATACCATGTTGAAAATTATTCCCGCGCCAGATTTAGGCACAGACAGTGCCGAAGTGATTGAAATTTTAGTCAAAGTCGGCCAAACCTTAGCGATTGATACGCCTATCGTGTTGTTAGAATCAGCCAAAGCCAGTATGGAAGTCCCCAGCCCGATGGCAGGTGTAGTGACAGAAATCTTAGTAAAGTTGGGTGATAATGTCAGCGAAGGCACTGTCTTGGTGCAAGTAGAGGTGACTGAAACAGCAGCAACAGCAGAAGTGGAAACACAAGCTGAAGCCAAACATGAGATGGTTTTCACCCCTGCGGATGAACCTGTTGTGCCTGTCGTTGATGTGGTTAAGGAGGCAGAAAAAGACGTAGCAGTTGATAAGACTGTTAGTCCTAAGTCGTCTTCTTTAGCAGCCCCCGAAGTCCAAACAATGACACCACCGCAAGCCAAAGCGTTAATTCATTGTGGCCCCGCAGTACGCCGATTAGCTCGTGAATTGGGCGTTGATTTACAACAAGTGCAAGGTACAGCGTCAAAAGGCCGAATCGTCAAAGATGATGTACACGCGTTTGTCAAAAAAGTCTTAACCACGCCAGCACCTGTCATGACACCAACCGTTGTGACTTCAACAAGCAGTGGGTTACCTACTTTACCCGAAATAGATTTTAGTAAATGGGGTGAGATAGAGCTAAAACCGCTGACTAAAATTCAGAAGTTATCGGCACAAAATTTACATCGCGCATGGTTACATATTCCCCATGTGACCCAATTTGACGAAGCAGACATCACTGAACTAGAAGCGTTTAGAGTTGCGCAAAAAGACGCACTGAAAGCACAAGGCGTCAGTTTGACGGTATTAAGCTTTTTGGTAAAAGCGAGTGCTTATGTACTGAAGCAATATCCCAAATTTAATGCTTCGTTAAGTAAAGATGGCGAGCAACTTATTCTCAAACACTATATTCATATTGGTGTCGCCGTTGATACGCCTAACGGTTTGGTCGTGCCTGTGATTCGTCACGCTGATCAAAAATCTATTTCTGCCATTGCTAAAGAGTTAGGTGAATTGTCAGCAAAAGCGCGGGATAAAAAACTCAGTCCAGCTGAAATGCAAGGAGCAAGTTTTAGTATTTCATCGCTGGGAGGCATTGGTGGTACAGCATTTACGCCCATCGTCAATTGGCCAGAAGTGGCAATTTTGGGTGTGTCACGTGCCAGCCAAAAACCTGTATGGGATGGCAAAGCTTTTGTCCCTCGTTTATTATTGCCACTGTCGTTATCATACGATCATCGTGTTGTTGATGGGGCGGACGGTGCGCGTTTTATCACTGCATTAGGGCAAGTTTTGGCGGATATTCGACGAGTGTTATTATGAAAATGAAACCGTACATCATAAAAAGAAGCTTAACGCTCATCTGCTTGGTCGTCTCATTAATGGCATGCCAAGCATCTACGGTTAATGACAATGCAGCGGTGAAGGTAAAGTTAGCCGATGGTAAGTTTCGTACCATTAAAGCAACAGTTCCTACGTTCACCGCCACGGTGATGAAAGTTAATGTTCAACATCATCAAAAAGCCTTCTCTATCGACTCAGCACCGGCTACGGTCACATCACAAGGCTTGGTCACGGGTGGTTCGTTTACCCCGACAGCACCTGAAGGAGCGCATTGGCAGCTCGTGAGTATTGGTGATATTAAGGTTGCAAACGCCAGTAAAAGACAGCCTTATTTGCGAATGAGTGGCGGTAAAATGCAAGGACTGACAGGTTGTAATGTGATGTCAGGTGCCTATAATCGTCAAAACGAAAAAATGCAATTCATTCAAGTGCAAGGTACGAATTCTGTCTGTGCTGAGACACAACAAACGGAAAAAAAACTGATTACTGCCTTGCAGCAATTAAGAGTTTGGCGTTTGACTAATCCTGAAAAACACTTACAGTTTTTGAACGATAAAGGCGATGTGGTTGCTGAGTTTGTGGCGTTGTCACCTTAGTTTAATAGATGGCATATTTTTTGTATAAACCAAACCGTCATATTAATAGATAAGAATATGCAACAATTTTCTAACCCTCTAAGAGCCTAGATTTTATGTTAACTACTCCATTATTTGCTCGTTCGCCCTCTGTGGTTATTGGCAAAAATTATTCGTACACCTTTTTAGGTGATTCTGTTCAGCTTGAAGTCGATATTGCGGTGAGTGCTAGTGCAGAAAGTGCGGTATCTTTGCAGTTATGGGCGAGCGCAACCCCGTTTGAGGGTGGTTTGCTACAAGGTGTGAAGGTTGCCGAAGTTGCGTGCGGCATACTATCAAGTGATACTCATATTAGCGAATGTGCCAAAGCCTATGTGCCCGCAGGACGCGCAAGCCACTTTATGGTGCTTGCTTTAGTCGCTAGTCCATTAAATGAGCAAGATTTAATACTCGATTATGTTAACTTTACCAAGCAACAAGCTTTTATACTGCCGCGAATGAATGGCAAAATTGTCGTTGATATCCAGCATAATGCCGCAGACATTACCATTGAGCAGATTGAAAATCCCCGTATTGCTTCTAACCTAAGCGGGACATTAGCTCTCGAATTGTGGTCATTGAGTCAGCCTTATACAGGTGCTTCATTTAACGGCGTTCAACAAGGCGGTGTGTTAGTCGGTACACTTTTAGGCCAAACGTCATGGTCAAACAAAGTGATTCATATGCAGCTCACTGCGCCAATAGGTGATAATTTGGTATTGATGCTGCGCGAATGGACAAGCAGTGGCTATATTACTCGTGATTATTACGCGGTTGGGCAAGCGGCTGCTCCCGACGTGTCTGCGCCTGTAGAGGCGACTGTTGTTGAAGAGCATCCACTTTTAGATTTAATGGAAAAAGTAGAGGAAATTGTCGAAGCGGTTACGCCATTTGTAGAGTCGGTTGCCCACACAGTCGGCTCTGTGGTGTCTGCAATGGTTGAGGCTGCCGAGCAATTTATCGAAGATGCAGAAAAAAACATTATTCAAGAGCCAGAAGATATTACGCCAGATTCTGTTGCTGCCGAGCCAAAAGTAGAGAAACCTGCAAAAAAATCATCGTCACGGGTATTAAAAGCTAAGCCAGCACCCAAAATGGTTTTATCTCTTAATGTGGTCACTGAGGAGCAATTAACGGAACTGAAAGGGATTTCTAAGGCAGTGGCTAAAGCGATTGTTGAAGCACGTCCTTATGCTCGTTGGGATGAAGTAGCAACGGTGAAAGGTGTAGGCGGCAAATTATTAATCAAGTTAAAAGCTAACTTTGTGTTATGAAAGTCCCGATTTAGGCTTCGTTGCCCATGGCGTAACTCTCGTCTTTACAAAAGACTAATAACGAATCTCTAAATCATACAAAAATAGGCTTAATGAATATTAAGCCTATTTTTGTTTAAGACCGTTGCCACAACACTTCTGAACCGCCATGCTCACGCGCTAATACCCTTGCTGCGACAAATAAATAGTCGGATAAACGGTTTAAATACTGCAACCCCAACATCGAAATCGTTTCTTCTTGGCTCAAAGAAAAAACTCTTCGTTCTGCACGCCGACAAACGCTACGCGCTAAATGTGCCGTACTGGCAGCTTTGCCACCTGCGGGCAAAATAAAATCTTTTAGTGGCGGTAAGTTTTCGTTAATGCTATCGATGGCTTGTTCAAGACGAGTGATAGATTCCTCTTTAATCAGAATAAAGTTAGGAATACATAACTCGCCGCCTAAATCAAATAACTCATGTTGAATACGCGATAATAATGGCTGCATAGCATGGTCATCAGCCAGTTCAGCGCGTAATAAACCCATACAGCTATTCAGTTCATCGACTGTGCCATAAGCCTCAACACGTAGGCTGTCTTTAGCAACACGACTGCCATCGCCCAAACCTGTGCTGCCGTCATCACCCGTTTTGGTGTAAATTTTGGATAAACGATGTCCCATATATTTCTCCATCGAAATACTCCCCTCTTTGTTTAAAAAGAGGGGAGTTAAGGCTTAGAACTTAACTTCTGCGCTTAGTGCAGCAGAAAGAGGTGTTGCTAGATACTTGGTCGTTGCTCCTAAATAAGCATAGCTATAGGTTTTATCGGTGATATTTTCAACCGTTAAACGAATAGTGGCATTAGGTGTAACTTGAACAAAACCCTGTAAGTTGGCAACGGCATAACCCGCTAAACGTCGAGGTGTTGTGCTACCAAATACTGGCGCATCAAAAGCATGACTTTTAGCGATAAATTGAGCACTTACGCCCCATTGTTGTTGTTGGTAGCCTGTAGTTAAACTCACGCTACGACGTGGGCGACGCAGTAAGTCTTCTTTACTGTTGTCATCTTGAGCATGGTTATAGCTACTGTTAACACCTGCAAATAGGCCATCTTGTTGCCATTTGATCCCGAGTTCCGCACCGTTAATCTTCGCTTGATCAACATTGACATTGCTGCACGGAAAGCCACCGACGCAGTTAATCAAATTATCAATATCAAACTGATAAATCGCACTGTTGATATTGACCTTACCCAGTGTGTGTTTACTGCCAATTTCCATTGACTTCGAGGATTCGGGTTTGAGGTTGAGATTGCCACCATAACCATATAAGTCATTTAAGTCGGGTGCTTTGAAGGCTGTGCCGTAACTGATGTAAACACGGTTGTCATTGTTAATCGCAAAACCAAGAGCCACATTACCTGTACCGTGACCACCAAAGGATTCATAATCTTCATGACGTAGCGACAGTTGGGTATCTATTTGCCCAAAACGCGATTGCTGTTGTAAGTAAACGGCCCAGTTATCTTGTTTTTTATCATAAGCGGTACCAAAGCCATTGTCATATTGTGCTTGGGTGTTGGTTTGGGTAATACCGCTGACCAGAGTGATGTCCGATGATACTGCAAAGGTATTTTGCCAATCCGCTTGTTGCTGTTTAGTATGAGCAAAACTGACACTGTCATTTTGGTCAATCTTATCGGACATTTGACTGATACGAACTTTACTGTTGAGCGTTGAGCTGATATCGCCATCGGCAATAAACGATAACAGTTGATTACTAAAGTCTTGCGATGTTGGCGTGCCAAAGAGAATATACTCTGCGGTACCGCGATTGTCGCGCCCACTGACGGTGATCTCTGTCGAGCCAAAATCGTAGCTGGCTTTAACATCGGCACCTTGATTTTTATAGCCCCGATTTAAGGTGCTTTTTTCAGCAATCGCGTAGCCATCGGTATAAAGAGCATTGGCGTTGATGAGTGCAGAAAAGTTACCACTGTTAATAGTTTGCGTTAGGCTACCATTCACTTGTTTATTCGTACCGCCAGTCAATTTGGCACGAGTTTCTGTTTTATCGGCTATTTTGGTGATGATATTGATGACACCACCAATGGCATCAGAACCGTATAAACTCGACATTGCGCCTTTAACGATTTCAATACGTTCAACGTCGTCAGCTGTCAAATTTTGAATATTAGCTTGGCTGCTGGTGGCCGAGTTAATACGAACACCATCAATTAATACCAAAGTATGATTACTTTCCGTGCCACGGGTAAAAATAGATGTTTGGCCGCCGAAACCACCTAAACGAGCAATATCAATCCCTGTATTAAAACGTAAAATTTCGGCTAAATCTTGAGAGGGGTGTTGTGCCAATTGCTCTTGGCTAATCACTTCTACGGAAGCTAAAGTTTCATTGATGGCTTGGCTGGTACGCGTGGCAGTGACCAAGGTGGTGGGTAAAACAGTATCCGCATAAACACTAAAAGACGCGCAAGCAGCAACACTAGCCGCTAATAAAGAAGGCTTAAACATAAAAAACTCCAACCTGTTTGGTTCCCCGCAAACAGAGTTAATAATCTGCAAAAATGGCAGAGGATTATGCTTAATGGCCGGTCTCCGGACTGATGTGCAGGAAAATCTCATGTCGAGTTTTCCGTCAATTTCACCTTCCCATCTACTTAGGACTTACGCGGTTATCACTTATTTGCTCACATTTCAGCCGCTTTAGGCGGCTTTATGTTCTCAAAACGTGCTAATCGCGGTGCGATGCGTAAGTCCTGATCTTTAAGCATCGTAAAAATTTACGAGGCAAAAGCTGTGACAGTGGCTATAGAAATCAACAAACACAATTACCGTTGCGGGGGCAGTACTGGCTTATACCAGTTTCCCGTTTGATGTTGAGGAGGTTATCAAACCGCTTTTTTTAGTCTAAAAATCAGCGGACACCATAAAGCAGAGTGGATGGTAGGGTAGATAATCGTAGGGCGCAAGAAAAAAGGCGCAAAAATGCGCCTTTAATTCTGTTGTACAGTTTACAAAAAGTGGATTAGAACTTCATGTTTAGCTGTGCGCCAATTAAGTTAGCAACGCCACCATAGTCGGCACTGTAGGTAATTGGGCCTGTGGGAGTGGTTTTACTGACATCAACGTGTGCTGTTTTTTCTTTTAAATACATATAAGCCAAATCCATCGACATTTTGTCATTAATGGCGTAGCTCAAGCCCAAACTTAACACCGTACGATCTTCACTTGGTACACGAACGCTACGATGACTATCTGAAACGGGGGTTTTATCAATACCTAAACCTGCACGTAAAATTAAACCTTCTTGCATTTTCCAGTCGGCACCAACGCTATAAGCCCACGAATCTTTCCAATCTAACTCTTCAGTAATGGTCGCTAAAGAGCCTGTTGCGCCCGCGTTTTTAATGACTAGATTTTCAAGCACACTCCATTGGGTTAAGGAAATACTGGAGTGGAGATTGACGTCAGGGTTTAGTTGGTGACTGAGCGATAATTCAAAGGTAGCAGGGGTGGAAATATCTAAACTAGCATCATAAGACTGCATAAATCCAGTCACAGGCAGGTTCTTGACCTCCGTCGTCCCCGCTAAGTTGTAATCGGTTTTACTGCGATAGTCAAAACCAAGGCGTGATTGCGGCGCAATTTGCCACAACATACCAAAGTTGTAATTGTAGGAAATGTCATCACCATTAACTTCTAACGTAGGATTGCTTGGTAGTGGCGCGACACCAGCTGACAGCAAGCCTTCAATTCGGCTAACCGTTAAACCCAAGCCCACAGAGAATTCAGGAGTGATTTTATAAGCAGCAGTAGGCTGAATGCCAATTACTTTAACTTTGCTTTTGTCACCGAAATAACGGCCTTGAAAAGAGTTTTCATAGTTGGTAGAAAGACCAAAGGGTGCGAAATTACCGATACCAATGGTGAGTTGGTCATTCATTTGATGGGTGATAAAACCAGAGCCGACCCAAGTTGGTGGGATCATATCGCCATTATTCGTCCCAGCTTGTGAGCCTTGAGCATTTTTAATGTCGGCAGGCGCGTAAATGAAGGTGGCATTACCACTCATATTTGTGCCCGTTAATTGTGTCATGCCAGCAGGATTAGCATACAGAGTGGTAGCATCTGCCGCAGCCGAAGCACGACCTGCTTGTGACATACCCATGCTTTTAATGCTTTGTTCATTTAAAGCAAAACCCGCCGACCAAGCAGAACCAGAAAGTGTTGCTACCATCAGTGCGAGATATTTGTGATTTATCTTCATTTGCGTTTTACCTGTTTTTTATTATAACGATTGAAAGACTACGCCGCTAAACATAACCTAAAAAATGATGCTACGGCACTAGCTTGCTGTTGTTTCATTGTTACGCGACCTCGGCGCAACTGCGGATATTGGCTTATTTCTCGTTTTGTTCAAGTGTGACTCGTGAGCGTAACCACATAAATAAAATTAACGCAGGCAATATCGAAATGGTGGAAAAGATGAAGAAACCAACATAACCAATGCTCGCCACCATAAATCCAGATAAGCCACCAATGACTTTACCAGGCAATGTCACTAATGAACTAAATAGTGCGTATTGAGTCGCGGTATAATGACGGTTGACCAAAGCAGAAAGCCAAGCAACGGCAGCAGTGCCTAAAAAGCCACCCGCAAAATTTTCACCACCAATCACTAAAACAAAGATGGAGAGGTTGGCAGGAAACAGTGCTAGTAGCACAAATAATAAATTACTTAAGCCGCCCACTATCATGCCAACAAATAAGCTGCGCTCAATACCAAAACGGATCACGCTTGCGCCACCAATAAAAGCCCCTGCAATGCCTACCCACACACCAAAGAATTTAGATACTGCGCCAATTTCTGTTTTAGTAAAGCCACTTTCTAAATAAAAAGGAAATGCCATTACGCCAAGCATTTGGTCAGATATTTTGAATAAGCCCATAAACAGTAGCAAGGCAACGCCAACCGCTCCACGATAACGCAGAAAAAAATCTTTAAAAGGGCCAATAACGCCATCTTTAATCGTTGCCGCTAACGTGCCAAAAGCAGCAACTTTATGGGTGGGCTCTTTGGCGAAATAAGTGGCTAACATCATGCACGCGACTAATGCAGCCATCAGTTGATATACCAGTGGCCAAGCAATATGATCGGCTAAAATTAACGCCATTGCTCCCGATGCCAATAAAGCAAAACGATACCCTAAGGTGTAGGTTGCGGCTAATGCACCTTGAACTTCTGCTGGAGCAATTTCAATACGATAAGCATCAACGACAATATCTTGTGTTGCTCCTGCAAAAGCTGCCAAAAAGGTAAACATCACAAAGAGCATGAGAGCTTGTGGGCTAATCAGTGATACGGCGAGTAATGACACACACAGTAAAATTTGCGCCGCAAGTAGCCAACTACGACGTTGACCTAGCGCAGACAACAGAGGCAAGCGTAATTGGTCAACAAGAGGAGACCATAAAAATTTCAGTGAATAGGTTAAAGTGGTATAGCTAATTAAACCTATTATTTCTATAGAGACATTACTTTCTTTTAGCCATGCTGATAGCGTGCCACCCACCAATAAAAAAGGTAATCCCGAGGTAAAGCCAAAAAAGAACATGGTAAGCGCAGCAGGCTGCGAAAATGCTTCTTTTAGCGAGTAAGTCCGTGAGGGCATCATCTCTAAATACTCTTGAAAAAGAGCAAGGTTAAAGCAAAAGCCTGATTTGTGTTAGGCTTGCCGATAAATTTTTCTCTAATTGGGATAAGTGATGGTTGATATTGAAACGCGGCGATTGTTATTAAATAGCTATCAGGGGGTCATCAGTACCCATTCACAATATATGGCAGGTTATCCTTTTGGTTCGGTCGTGCCATTTTGTTTAGATGGTGATGGTCACGCCATTATTTTAATTTCTGATTTGGCGCAACATACCAAAAATCTCAAAGCCGATGACCATTGTTCTTTATTGGTGTTAGGTGAGGGTGACGATGTGCAAACCGCCGCGCGTTTAACCCTCATGGCCAATGCACAGCCTGTGTCCAGTGACGATGTAGATGCAGTTGCCCAGCGTTATTACCGTTATTTTCCGCAATCTCGTGACTTTCATCGTGTGCATGATTTTAGTTTTTGGCGATTAACCGCCGTTAAATATCGCTATATCGGTGGCTTCGGTCGTATTCACTGGGCAGAGCCTAGTGTCATCAGCAATCCCTTTTTTGGTGATGCCGAAGCGGACATGGTTAATCACATGAACGAAGATCATGCCAATGCCTTGCCTTTGTACTGCCAACAAGCACAAATACACGTGCCTGAAAATGCAGTTTTATCGATGGTGGGTATAGATAGCGAAGGTTTTCATTTGCGTGTGAATGATAAAGTTGTGTATATAGCTTTTCCTCAGCCTCTTAATAGTCCTCTTCAAGTACGTGAAGCACTAGTGGCGATGTTAAAAACCGCCCGTGCAGGAGTAAAAAATCCATGAGTTTCTTATTTGTTATTTTGTTTGTTGTTGCTGATGTCATGGTCAGTATTTGGTTTGGTAAATTGGTTGGTGGGTGGATGTTGCTGTTGTGGTTTGTTATTGCCATTGTTTTGGGGCGACAAATTATGAAAAGCGCAACCAAAGTGTTGATGCCGCAATTTAAGGATGCTCAACAAGGTCAGAATATCGACCCCAATACGGACTTTTTGGCTGCATTGTGCCAAGCCTTAGCAGGTTTTTTGTTTATTATTCCTAGTGTTATGACGGATGCTATTGCGGTCTTATTGTTATTGCCACCTGTACAAAAAGCCTTACAAGGGAGAATGCAAACAGCGTTTGCCGCAAGAGGTTCGAGCTTTATGATGATGGGCGGTATGGGGCGTTTTGGTCAAGGACAATCACCTTTTGAGCAATCATCACCTTTTGATGGCGCAAATCATCATCAAGGACAAGTGATTGATGGCGAAGCCGTAGAAATAGAGCCAAAACCTAAAATGCGAGTGACAACTCGTGAAGAAAACGCGCCAAAACCTAAAGCGGCAACTACGACTGAAGTAAAGTCGAATATGAAGGTAACGACACGGGTGGATAAACCGAATAGTTAAATTTCGCTATGCGCCAAAAACCCATTGGCGCATAGTAGGCTAATTGCAGCGTACTTATTAACTACACTGTCAAATTTTTTGACTAAGAAGTCATAATTCGTCGTAAATGAATGCCGCTAATGCTGCAAAAATTTGCGCGAATACCACGTCTTTCGAATTCGTTGCGTAATTCTTCAATGACAATTTTTTCAACTTCGCCTTCGACATCAGCGACAATTTTCCCCAACATTGCTGTTAATGGGCCACGATGTTCTTTAACTAGTTCATCTAAGTTAGTGATTTCTATCGTAATCATGTTGTCATATCATCCAGAATGGAGAGGTGCATCTTAACATGCGCCATCTTTAAGTGGTGTCAAGTTAGTGAATTTACTTACAATTCGTTATCAGTAACCGAAAAGGCTTTGATACACTAGCGCGCTTTATCGGCCAAGTAATACAACCCATGCACACAGGACTTATCATCATTGCGACAGCACTGTTGTCGAGCATTTTCACGGTGGCAATTGGTTGGCTAATTGTCCGTCGGTTTTGGCAGCAAGAACTTGAGTACAGGCTGCGGCAATTACACGACGATATAGGCCGTACCGTTGAAACTCGTGTTCGCCGCGCGGTCACTGAAAGTCTGAATGACACTATCAAGCCCAGCGATATGCTCCGTGAAACTACTTGGAAAGCGGCAAAATCTGGCACTGATCTCATCAGTGATAGCGTCAGTGTGCTGCTTGGCAAATGGCGGCGACAGCCTTCTGATGACTTTTAACGCTAAAGCTCTCGCTCAGCGCAGCAAAGTAAAAGCACAAATCACGCTACTAACGACAACACTGGTGCTCGTCAAGCCTAATAGTAAGCGGCTGTAAAAAAGTTGTTGTTGTAATGCTTTTTGGAGCATATCCAAACTTTTTTGTTGCGACTGCACCTCAACTTTGAGTGCAGCTATTTCTTCTCTCGTTTGTTTGATTAAGCTGGGCAGCGGTTGTAAGTCCGCTAGCCATGTTAAATCTTGCTGACTTAGTTTTTGCCATAGTGCATTTAATGGCCAGTGACTTTTTAGCCATTGACCCGCTGCTGAACGTAAATTGAACTCTTGTAATAAAAAACGCAAACCATTTAAAGTATTGGCATCGCCCCATAAATGTAAATGGCCTTTAGATTCTGCGCGTTGTTCAGACTCTAGACCTAACAGTGTCCACACTAAATCACGAACACGACCACTGAGCCTAACTTGTACTTCGCCTTGTGGGCGAGGGCTGACTTCAATGCCATCAGCGGTAAACAATAAATAAAAGACTTGATATGGCGCAAACGTTTTTACGCGCACGACAATACCGTCCAAGGTCACCAATTGACTTCGGGTTGAAGGGTCTAACTCGACAAACGCATTGAGTAAACTTTCTAGACTATTCAGCCAAAAGTAAGCAAGGGAGTTTGTTTGGTGTTGGTTGTTATCGCCACTCATTTTTATGATTGTATCCGCGTGTGCAAAACTGTGCTGTCATGTTTTTACCGTATTCTGAGCAATTTTTACAGTACTTTGTTGTTCGAGATATATTGTCAGACAATTTGCCATTTTACCAGTAGCACACATGATACCATGTCGCGTTTTGGGCTTGGACGAGATATATTTATCGTTTTTGCCCTCATTAATTTGCATCTTTAGGGGTGATACCATGCCAAACGACAAAAAAATGAGTGATAAACCGCGCAAACTTAGCTCGGCTTCTGATTTGCGTAAATACACGCAACAAATTTGGTTGGCAGGTTTAGGTGCATTTTCTCGTGCCGAAGAAGAAGGCGGCAAGATGTTTGATAATCTTGTTAAAGTCGGCGAAGAGTTAGAGTCGAAAACCCGTGATTTGGCTGATAATACGGTTGAAAGCGTCGTTGAAGCACGCGATAAAGTATTAGAAAAAGCCAATGATACGCGTGATAAAGTGGAACGCGCTTTTGACGAAAAACTATCTGGTGCTTTAGGTCGTTTAGGTATTCCAAGCCAGCGTGAGTTGGATGATGTAAATCAACGCTTAGATACCTTGACCCAAGTATTGCAACAGTTAACGGATCAAATGCGTCAGAATCAAAATAACGGTAAATAACCGTTTGCTAAGTGCCTATACAAAAGTTTATTTACATATCCCGTTCACACTGAGCTTGTCGAAGTGCAATGTGCTAATAGTTCGACATCACAATGAACGGCGAAACTTTTTCGTGGCTACTATCTTGCTAAACCCCTTATCACGATAAGGGGTTCTGTCCTATCATTCGCTAATTGACTTAATTCATCATCAAGCCGCTATGAAATCACCAATAATTGTTGCTTTAGATTATACCTCCACTAACGATGCCTTACTGTTGGCTGACCAACTAGATCCTACTTTATGTCGGGTGAAAGTGGGTAAAGAGCTATTTACGCGTGAAGGGCCAGCCGTTGTCAAAGCATTACAAACGCGCGGTTTTGAGGTTTTTTTAGACCTGAAATTTCACGATATTCCCAATACGGTCGCTTCGGCTGTTCATGCCGCTGCTGATTTAGGGGTGTGGATGGTCAATGTTCATGCCAGTGGCGGCCGAAGAATGATGACGGCAGCCAGTGAGCGTTTGCAGCAACATAATTACTCCACTTTGTTGATTGCGGTAACAGTGCTGACGAGTTCCGAACGGAGTGATTTAGCTGAAATTGGTTTAGATGTTGAGCCAATCATACAGGTTCAGCGTTTAGCAAAATTGACCGATGACTGTGGTTTACGGGGTGTAGTTTGTTCAGCACAAGAAGCGACGGTTTTACGTGCAGCACACGTTCAGCCCTTTGCTTTAGTAACCCCCGGAATCCGTCCAGCAGGTAGTGCCAGCGATGACCAGCGTAGAGTCATGACCCCCAAACAAGCCGTAGATGTCGGTGTGGATTATATGGTGATTGGCCGTCCAATTACGCAAGCGGCTGATCCTGTTGCGGCATTACAGGCTATCCTACAGCAAATTCAATAAGTTCAGTGATTGGTAATTAATACAGAACCAACAGTCATTATTAGAAACTAATGACTGTTGGTTATTCAACATCTCTGCTCAAACAGCTCGGTCTTCCGCATGATGGCTTAAGTGCCATTAATAATTTGAACTCTATCACTAATCCCATGATGCATCATCAAACGGTATAGACAGCTGGCAGTAAATGAAACATTATTGGCCAGCGGTTTTTCAATTGAATTAGCAAAAATAAAGCAATAGCCACTCTACAAAGTCGTTCAACATGAAATAATTTTCAGTGGTGTCTCCAAAATTTTCTATACTAGGAGTTATTAATCTCACTGTATGTCTTTAGCAAAGGATGAGAAATAGTCCAAGTTATAGTTTTGTTTCTATTGAAGACGTTTTGAGCCTCAAATATAGCTCATCGCGTACGCTGCATAAATGTAGGTTTATGGGAAAGATGGTAGTCGTTAAAGGCTAATAGGGAGTGTTAAGAAGTGGTTATTCGAGGAGAAAAAGAACTACACATTCTAGTAGTGGATGATTCGACCAGTTATCGTCGGTTATTAAGTAGGCACATACAAACGTGGGGTGGCTATAAAGTCATTGAGGCCGCAGATGGTGTGCAAGCTTTAGATATTATCATGAATAAAAATATCAGCATGGTAATCAGTGACTGGGAGATGCCTGATTTAAACGGTTTGGAGTTATGCCAAGCCGTGCGCAGTGCTGCTTTAGATCATTATGTGTATTTTATTTTAGTGACTTCTCGGGTAGCGACTGAAGACCTTATTTTAGGCATGGACGCAGGAGCCGATGACTTTCTTACCAAGCCAATAAATCAACAAGAGCTTCGCGTACGCTTGCGTGCAGGTGAGCGTATTCTAAAACTCGAAGCGCAATTAGAAGAAAAAAATCTACGCTTAAGGGAAGTGTATAAATTAATTGAAACCGATTTAAAAGCTGCCGCCGATATGCAGCAATCGCTGTTGCCCCAAGGCGATATTCATATTGATAACGTTGATTGTAAGTGGTTTTTTCAGCCTTCGTTATTTGTCTCGGGTGACATGCATAATTATTTTAGATTAGATCAAGACCACATGGGCTTTTATAGTGTCGATGTCTCTGGACATGGGGTCAAACCAGCGATGTTGTCGGTGACGTTGAGTCGCTTTTTGAGTCATGGTAGTAGTAATGGTTTATTAAAAAAAATTACGAGTAATGGCTATATTATTACGCCGCCTTCTGTGGTTATCAGCGAATTAAACGCACAGTTTCAAATGACTAGACATGACAGCACTTATTTTACCATTGTCTATGGTGTGCTGAATATTCGTACAGGTAAGGGACGAATGACTTGCGCGGGACATCCGCATCCCATAATTGTTCATCAGGATGGACAGATTGATTTGATTACTGAAGGTGGAGTACCTGTAGGGTTTATTACGGATCCTGACTACACGGATGGTGAGTTTCGTTTATTGAAGGGCTCTCGTCTTTACCTATACACGGATGGTATTACCGAGTGTGAGACTGAAAGCGCACAGCTTTTTGGTGAGAAGCGATTATTAGACTTTCTTTGTACTCATCGTACGAAAGAGTTAGATACCGTTTTAAAAGAACTACAAGCTGATTTAGTGACGTGGCGAGGCCCTGAAAAAACGGCTTTTAATGATGATGTGTCAATGTTGGCGATTAGTTTTGGTTAGTTAATTGACCCAATACTGGGGCAAATGAATGATTATCATGGCGTGAGCGGAGTAAATTAAATTGGACAAAATGAATATAAAACACGAAGGCCAAATAGCGATTATTGAACCTCAGCAGAGGCGTATTGACGCGAGCTTTTCTAGCCGCTTTCGCGAGGATATTGAAGGTTTGATTGAGCGAGGTCACAAGAAAGTCGTGCTGAATATGAAGCATGTTGAATTTGTGGATAGCTCAGGATTAGGGGCAGTGATGTCGATTAAGCGTTTGATGAAACAGTTAGGGAGTAATCAAAGCTTGGTTTTATGTCATATGAGCGATGTCGTTTGGAATGTTTTTAAACTGGCTCAAATTGATAAGATGTTTACCGTCTGTTTAACGGAAGAGGAAGCGATCGCTAGGTTAAACATGTAGGCAATGTGAGATGCTGTGAGTGCTGAATATTGGGAAATGATGTTATGTCGTTGACTGATAAGTCGTCAGCGCATCAACGCAACTAATATGCGCATAAATCAATAGTGGCGATGCGCCTTTCCTCAATAGTTAAAGGTAATTAACGCATGAGTAGCACTTCTGAGGTGGCCACTAGTCATGTCAAACTGACGTTTGAGTCGCGGCTTGCAAATATTGGTATGGTGGGTGCTGTTACCCGCATACTTAGCAGTGAGTCAGGGTTTGGTATTATACCGAGTGCCGAAATTGAGTTGGCGGTTATTGAGGCGGTCACCAATGTCATTAAATATGGTTTGGCGGCGTTGCCGACGGCCGAAGTTGAGCTGTCATTTTGTTGTTTTGAGCAATATTTCGTGATTGAAATTGTGGATTTAGGTATTCCTATACCGCCTCATATATTAGCTGCTGCCGATGGTTCAGTCTTTAATTTTTCAGTTGATGATATGGATGCATGGCCAACATCAGGGATGGGTATATCGTTAATTAAAGCGGTGATGGATCAGGTTGAGTATTCATCTGTTAATGGACGTAACTCCTTGCGCCTTATCAAGTTATTTGAGCAAATAGATGCTAGCGAAAAGAACTAGCTCATAGATATCTCTTTATAACTGTATTAAAACACCGCTTTTTTTGATTAAAATCAATCGACTCTGTTAATAACCCGATATTTAAGATCTGTAATAAATTCGCTGACAGCAATTTCAAACTCCATAAATAATGGCTCAATATCGGTCAGATTTTTTACTCGCCCCCGATTACAAATTGTTTCTGCCAGTTTTTCGATAGCGGGACGGCCAAAATTTGCCGCTTCACCCTTGATTTTATGGGCAAGAAGATAAATATCATCTGCGTTTTTCTCATTGACGGCTTGTCGCAATAAGGCCATGCGCTCAGGGCTTTCTACCACAAAAATAGTCGCCAACTCTACGAGAATAGTTGTATCACCTCCCATGATTGCTAAAGCATCTTCATAATTAAAACAGGGCTTAGGAGGCGCTGATGTGGTCTCGGGGGTAGGATTGTCTTCTAAAGGAAGTGTTTTTGATGTTGCTAAGGGATAGAGGTTCAAGATGCGTTCTATTTCGTTTGTTAGGTCAGAAACCATAATAGGCTTGCTGACATAACCATCTATACCACTGGCCATAAAGTGTTCTTTGTCGCCTTGCATGGCATGTGCGGTCATGGCGATGATACGATGATGCGCTTTTTGATGTTCAATAGACCAAGCGCGAATATTTTCTGTCGCAGCAATGCCTCCCATGACAGGCATTTGAATATCCATCAAAATCAAATCGAAATCATGTTCCATGACTGCATTCCAAGCCTCCAGTCCATCATGTGCTAAGGTAACGGTATGTCCCATTTTGCTCAGCAGGTGCATAGCTAGGCGTTGATTGATCGTATTATCTTCGGCTAATAAAATGTCTAAGGCAGGTAAGGCAGCGGATGGTGTGTTTTCTATCTGAGTGTGGGTATGAATGCTGCCATTGCCATGTTTTTTAGGGTAATTGCGAGCGCTATTGTTGGTAGAGAGTGCAGGTCTGCTATTGAGGTTGTTGCGGCTACCGAGCGTTTTCAAAATAGAATTAAATAACTCAGATTGATCTATAGGTTTAGGTAAAAAATCAGCAATCCCCATCGTGCGTAGAGCAGTAGAGTCGGGTGAGTCAGCTAAGGAACTCAACATAATCAGGCAGGGGTTTCCTAGTTTTTTATTGCTGAGAATGCTCTTGGCAAGCGAAAAACCATCACAATCAGGCATCTGTGCATCTAATAATACTAATTGAAACGGATCGTCTTCTAATGCCTGATCAACGAGCTTTATCATGGCGGTACGGGCATCATGCACTACAAAAGGTGCCATACCAAAGATATGGAGCATGTCATGCATTAGACGACGGTTAGTAGCATCGTCATCGACAACTAAAACGGGTAAACCTTGTAAGGCTTCAGGAGTAACTGGAGCAATTTCGTGTTGCTCTTGCCCTAGACGCATGGGGACAGTAAAAAAGAACAGGCTACCTTGATGAATACTGCTTTCTACATGCAATTTGCCGCCCATTAATTGTACTAAATTAACCGAAATAGATAAGCCTAATCCTGTGCCTCCATAACGGCGGGTAATAGAAGAATCACCTTGAGAAAATGATTCAAAAATCTTACTCAGCATTTCCTCCTCAATACCAATACCTGTATCGCGAACTGCGACGGAGAGGTGATAATTTTGGCAATCTTCTTCCAATGGTCGTGCTCGCATCGTTAAGACGACTTCACCATATTCAGTAAATTTAATAGCATTACCGACCAAATTAATCAGAATTTGCCGTAAGCGACCACTATCACCCACCAAGGAGTTCGGTACGCTATCATCAATATCACAAATCAGTTGAAGGCGTTTTTCTTGGGCGCGTAACTCTAGGGGGCGTAGAGTGTCACGAATGACTTTACGGACATAAAAATCGATAGGGTCTAAGATGACTTTACCTGCTTCTATTTTCGAGAAGTCCAGAACATCATTGATAATGCTTAATAATGCGGTGGCAGACGACGATACCATTTGCAAATATTCGTGCTGCTCATCGGTGAGGGCGGTGTCTAAGCACAGTTTAGTCATGCCAATAATGCCATTCATAGGCGTACGGATTTCATGACTGACATTGGCTAGAAAATCACCTTTGGCACGACTATTAGCCTCAGCGGTTTCTTTGGCATGTAATATGGCATCTTCAACCGCTTTACGCTCACTGATATCTATCATTGTCCCGAGGATACGAACGGTATCACCATTAGCCATTTTAGAGACAATTTGGCCATGTATTTTCATCCAAATATATTGACCCAGCCGATGTTGCATGCGTATTTCAATGTCAAATACCGATTGCTGACCTTGACGTAACGCCTGTAAATCACTTTCAAAACGCTCAATATCATTAGGGTAAATCAGTGCCCGCCATGCCTCCAAATTGGCTTCCATCTCTCCCCATTGATAGCCTAACAGAGCGTACCATTGTTCGCCGTAATACACTGAACCAATGGGTACATTCCAATCCCATAAACCAATACCTGTCGTGGCAACGGCTAATTGAAAGCGTTCCTCCGAAATTCTTAACACTTCACTCATCTGCTCATGAGAGTTCACTAAATTAGTGAGGAGTTGAGTGACCGATTCTAAGGTACCATCATCGGCGTTATGCACAACACCCATCTGCGCGGATAAGTTAATGGCGATGGTTTTTAAGGCGTTGATCGCTCGTCCTTGTGCATCGACCTCATTAGCCAATCGTTTGTTAACAAAGCTAAGCTCTTGAGAGCTTAATTCTAAGCTGCGGCTACGTAACTCTAAATCGCGGTTGGCGTATAAATAGGCCTCATCAATTTTTAGTAAAAACTCGCCAAAATGATGATGTAAACGGCGAATAGCAGCATTGTTGTCGCTATTTTGACTATCATCTACCAAGTCATGTAGTAGTTGCTCTAATGACTCGGGGCTATCTAAAGCAAATAAACGCCGTAATTGTCGATTGAGCAGATTGGTTTTTATCATTTTTCACTCAAATAAGTGATGGTCATGGTTTGATTATGCAATTTGCTATCGCTAGTGTTTAAGTAGGGGCCAATTTCACCATTGGCGTAAAATCCTGCTAAGAGCAGTTCTGCCCCGAATACTTCGCCCACGGCTTCAACTTCTTCATCAACACGTCCACCCATTAATAACTTCCGACCAACACCACTGATTAAAATCGCTAAGCCTGTAGTATCGAGTTCTTTCTCATTTTTAATCAAATTGGCCGCAGTTTCCGCCCCACTCACTAAAGCTTCGGTAGAGGCGAGCATAAGTTGTAAATAACCGTTTTCGATAACATCGCCCGCTAAAGTTAGGCTACCTTCACTTTCATTAATGCCCAGCAGAGTGCGGATGATGCCCATTGTTTTACGTTCGGGGGTCATCATGGAAAAAGGAAATAATAAACCTGAAGCGGGTAGTTCTTTAGCGTAGTCGCCCAAATAGTTTTTATACAAATCCAATGCAGGCTTGCCATCTAACTCATACAAAATATTATTATCATAACGGCTGACTTGTCGTGCGGAGCCAAAGGCTTGCCAACCCCCAAAATAGCCGACAGAGAGTTGAATATGTTCGCCATAAAAGCCAATTGCGACAATGCTCTGATCAGAAATACCGTCATTGCTGAGTGTGAAGGTGCGGGTAAAGCGCCCAGCATCACCCGCTAATCCCCCGCTGATAATGACCTTGTCATTAACGATTGCTTTTATGCCGTCGATTAAAGCACTGCCATTGATATCGACACCTTGACCAAACACTAAAATGTTTTTTAGATCGATGTGGTTTAGTGCTTTTCCCAGCGTTTGTCCCGCTATAGCGGTTTGTTTCATATTGATAAGCGGTGCGATGGCGATTTTGAAATCAGGATGTTCAAAATGGATAGCAGTAAATATGGCAGTATTGTCCGTTACCCCTGAGGCGGAAATTTCGCCTGCGGTTGAACAACCAAGCCATTGAGCATGAGGCATGCTGTTTAATAAGGTGTTAGAAAAAAAATTGGCATTAAAATGTGCCATCGAAGCAAAGACTAAAATGAGTTGTGGTTGAATGTCCTGAAGCTGGAGGATAGACTCAGGCGTGATATTCAACGCGGTTAACACAACTTGCTTTACTTTCATGACTTGTCCTTAGTCAGTCAAGGTATTTTAATGAGACTAAGGTATTAAAGTCTTCTTAAGATGCACTCACTGAACGTCATTTTGAAATCTATAAGTGAAGTAGCCGCTGTCAACAACGAACATGAGTTTAGTATAGAAAATTGTAGACTGCGGAAGATATTAGTGCAGGGATTAAGTCACGCTTACGGGCAAATAGCTAAATATTTATTGAGAATTTGTGATGTGCTTTAACAACAAAGTGATTTGGATTACAGGTGCTTCCAGTGGTATTGGCGAAGCATTGGCCTATGAGTTTGCTCAGCAAGGGGCGCGTTTAGTGTTGTCAGCACGCCGTGCGGATTTTTTAGAACAGGTCAAAGCCAAATGTAAGAATCCGTCGCAGCATTTAGTGTTGCCTATGGATATGACCGATAGCAGCCGTTTTGCCGAGTTAGTCTTACAGGTCGAGAGTCATTTTGGCGCAGTAGATATGCTCATCAATAACGCGGGTGTTAGCCAACGTGCTCTAGTGAAAGACACGATATTAAGTGTTGATAGAGCATTAATGGAAGTTGATTATTTTGGCCCTGTTGCGCTGACGAAAACACTATTGCCCTATATGTTGGCGCGTAATAGCGGTCGCTTGGTGGCGGTGTCGAGTATTGCGGGTTTAGTCGCTACTCCCTATCGTTCTAGCTATGCAGCAGCTAAACATGCCTTACGTGCGTTTTATGATTCAATGCGTGCTGAAATTCATGATAGTGGTGTGCGTGTCAGTGTGGTTTATCCCGGTTTTGTCAAAACGGCAATTTCACTTTCAGCATTAGTAGGTGATGGTACTACACAAAATAAAATGGACGATGCTCAAGATGCAGGGATGTCAGCTGAAGAGTTCGCCAAACAAACCGTCAAAGCATTGGCAAAAGGCCAAGACCATATTGTCATTGGTGGGGTAAAAGAAAAATTAGCGGTTTATGTTGACCGACTGTCACCCGATTTACGTCATTGGTTAATGCGACGGGTGAAAGTGGTTTGAGCTTAAACAGACACTGTTCGCCAAGCAGCTTCAGCCAATATGTCACGATAATCAGCGGGCGGCGTTTTGATTCTGCCCGATAGCCAATTACGACAATAGTCTTTGGTCGCGCCTAATACTAATGCCGTATATAGCTCTTTAGGGAAGATCCGCAATGAGCCATCTTCACTATAACGATTCAAATAAGATAACAATTGTGCAAATCGTTCGCGATTACGGCTAATGAGTAGGTCAGCATGTGCGCTATTTAAGACATAGCCGCGTGCTTGCTGAACAAAAAGAGCAAGTTCTGGGTTAGCAGTGACCCAATCTAAATAGGCATAAACTAACGCTTTAATAGTGCTCTCGGTGGAGTTGGCTTGTTCTAACAGGGCAAACTGTTGATTGGCATGATCTTCTAAAGCGGCAATATACAGTGCCGTTGCAACACCTTCTTTATTACTAAAGTGATGGTAAATGCTGCCAACACTTGCGCCTGATTGCGTTTTAATCATCTCAATCGTTGTACTTTCTATACCTGACTCACTAAAACAAAGTAGTGCTGCTTCGAGTATTTCTCTTCTTCGTTGATTTTTTTCAGCAAGTGCCATTGTTAATTCCAGAATAATGTTCTAGAGTAATATTCTAGTGTGTTGGTTGTCGTTAATCCAGCACTATTGCTAGGTTCTATTTTTGGAAGCATATCATCATGAGTCAACTCTTAGCCTTGTACAATAACGTCGGTAATGACCAATTTAGTCAAATGGTTTGTCAGGTCGCGCCTTTTTTCAGCACGATTACACCTGAGTTTACGACGCTAAGACCGAGTTATTGCGAGGCGTCAGTCAAGTTTCGTCGTGAAATTACGAATCATTTAGGTACTGTCCATGCGATTGCCATGTGTAATGCGGCTGAATTGGTAGCAGGAACAATGACTGATGCTTCTATTCCTGCGGGCTATCGGTGGATTCCTAAAGCGATGTCGGTGGAGTATTTAGCAAAAGCGAAAACGGATTTACGTGCCGTTGCTGATGGTAGTCAGTTAGATTGGAGTGGTGCGGGTGATGTGATTGTGCCTGTAGAAATATTTGATACCAACAATATCAAAGTATTTAGCGCTCGCATTACGATGAATATCAAAGCCGCATAAATTTGCCCTAAAGAAGTAGATGAACCTGTAGGGGTAAATAATCATTTACCCCAATTCATATTCATATAAAATGATATATTACTTTAAGATAAACCCATAACTAATTGATAGTCTTGATTTGTTCCCAGTGTCGCTAACAATAAACGGAACATCGTCAAACGCGTTTCAGCGTAAGCGTCTTCACTTAAGTCGCTGTGTAAAAGATATTGAAAAGCGATAAATTCTACACCAGTGGTATATAGACCAATGATAAGTGGGGTAGGTTTAGGTCGGCCAGATTTAACCACAGTTTCAATAATTAGCTTCTGAATAGCATCTATCGTTTTTAAGCGAAAAACGGAAATCGGCGATGTCGTTTGATAAAACTCGGCATACAAAGGCCGTAAAACTTCACCTAAGCTTTTGCCCCAATCAACATAGGCATCAAATGCCGCTGCGGCATTTAAAATAGCATCACCATCGGCTTGCAGAGCCGTTTTAATCCGCTCAATCAAACCAATGTGTATGCGATGTGCGGCGATAGAGAGTGGTTCTTCTAACTGGCGAAAATACTTATAAAAAGTAGGGCGAGATATGTTGGCGTTAGCTAAGACATGATCAACCGTCATGTTGTGATAACCGTGTTCAGCAAATGCCCGTATCGTCGCCGTCACGATATTGGCTTTCATGGTTTCTTCATCCGCTTTGCTTTTGGGTGGTCGTCCCCGACTTCGTAAAGCGGTTTCCGAACTTACTTGCGTCATGTTTGGTACCTTAAATCGATCTAATATTCTAAAAATAGTAAAGTTGATAAGTTACCGTACTTGGCAATAGATTTAGTAAGTCAAAAAATACCGTCTGTCACCAATATGTTACCAAATGTAAATATTATCGATAATTAAATTAACGCATTAGTTAATTTAATTGATTGAAATACAAGTCTTTTTTAAATTCCATTGTCAATTCACGTCATGTCTTGATGATTATTAGCCATTGCATCGTAATTTCACTGCGATTAGCATCCGCTCCCATAGGCAGTTACAAACAAAGACTGCTACCAAAAACAACAATTAGCCAACAATAAATCAGGATGACATCCATGAATAACGTATTTTCCACAACTGCATTAACCCTATCTTTATTAGCAACTGCTGTAACAGCTCAAGCAGCTTCTTATAACTTATGCTCTGTAGCTGGTGGATGTAAGGCAACAGGGAGTGTTAGTGTCAGTTCCACTTATACGAAAACTAAATATCCCTTAGTTTTTGCTCATGGCATGGCGGGTTTTTCTAAAGTAGGGCCTGTTGATTATTGGTATGGCATTCCTAAAGATTTAGTGGCTGGTGGTTCTTCGGTGTATGTCACGCAGGTGGCTTCTTTCCAATCATCAGAAGTGCGGGGTGAGCAATTATTAGCCCAAGCACAAAATATTCTGGCGATTAGCGGTGCGGCCAAAATCAATTTGATTGGCCATAGTCATGGTAATCACTCCATTCGTTATGTGGCCGCAGCGATTCCTAGCAAGATTTCTTCAGTAACAGGTGTTGGTGGTCCACAAACAGGTTCACCAGTTGCTGATGTCATTAAAGGTGTAACAACAGTTCCAGGTTTAGGCCCAGTTACGGCAACCGTATTATCGGGTGCGATTAATGGTTTCTTTTTAATGATTGATGCGATTTCTGGTCAAGGTTATCGTCAAGATGCCTTAGCGGGTATGGATTCGTTAACCACTAAAGGCTCTGCCGCGTTTAATGCCAAATACCCACAAGCCATGCCAACCACCAAATGTGCCGAAGGTGCTTATAACGTCAATGGTGTGCGTTATTACTCTTGGAGCGGTACAGGTCATTTAACCAATCTTTTAGATATTTCTGATGTGGCTTTAGCGGCTTCGGGCTTAGTGATTCCCGAAGCGAATGATGGTTTAGTCGGTCGTTGTGCCAGCCATTTAGGGCAAGTGATTCGTGATAACTATGCGATGAACCATTTGGATGAAGTTAATCAGTTGTTTGGTTTAGTCAGCATTTTTACAACCAATCCTGTGTCGGTGTATCGTCAACAAGCAAATCGTTTAAAAACAGCAGGGTATTAATCGACTGTTTGAGCTAAAAAAATAGGCCACTTCGGTGGCCGTTTTTTATTGCCTAAAGCAATCCTTTTCGTCTAGCCTCCGACCGTTGCCTAAACATATCATTAATAGATTGATGATTAGGTAGTTCTTCAATTGCTGGTGTTGAAGCGATTTCTTCAACTACAGTTTCAGGCTCAATAACAGTTTCCATTTGTTCGGCTAAGCAAATAATTTCAAGATGTAGCATTTCATTGCTCGGAGTTTCTGAGCTTTCAATCGTTTTGGGTTGAATGCCTAAATCGGCCAAGCGTTGCCATAAACCTGCTAATGCCTGTTCAGGCTCTCTAAAAAAGACACTGCCGCGAATCCGATAAAATTGCCAGCCTAAACGTTCTAATATGGCTTGTCGGGCGAGGTCTTCAGCAATTTTTTCGCTGCCACTGTGATATTTGTCGCCATCACACTCGACCGCTAAACGGCTATTTTCACCCATCACCACTAAATCAATACGGTAATAACCAACGGGATATTGCGTTTGCACTTGATATCCGTGCGCCAATAATTGTTTCAGCACTAATTCTTCAAAGACCGATTCTGTTTGTTGCGTTTCGGTGTTGCTGTGCGCGTTGGCTTGCTCGTGGGCATATTCTAATAATTGGCGGCGTAAATCGGAGGGTTTTAAGTCGGTTTGATAATTGACTGAATGCACTATCCATAACTGGTCACGGGCACGACTGACGGCGACGTTGTAGCGTTTTTTGTACATATCGCGTGCGCCATCGCCCTGTAAACGCATGACACCATCACCTTCGTTGCTATCAACCATCGACAGCAAAATGACATCGCGTTCATCACCTTGAAACTGTGCCGAATTGCCACACAATAAACGACGTTCTTCAATCACCGACATCGGTAATACGGCGCGTAGTTGTAGTTCAATGAGTGTCGCTTGTTCATTGCCTAATAACGAAATGACACCCAAGGTTTTGCCGATATAAGCAGGGTGATTACACATCGCTTGAATCAATTTAACAATCGCATTTGCTTCGCCATGATTGATTTTTGCTTTACCAATGCGTTCACCTTGTACGCGATAAGGCACCACATGAGCCTGTAATTGACTAGAAGCAGGTTCACGCAAGGCTTTAATACGGCCTTGATAACTGAGTTGATTACTAAAACCAATAATCGCAGGTACACAACGAAAATGTTCTAATAAACATAATTGGCCTTTGGCGACTTGTTTGCTTAAATCATAAAGCGAGGTTTGACCGTCGTATAAATGCGCGTTAGGAATATCTTGTAAATACTGTTGTTGTAGACGTTGGGCAATGCCTGAATCTGTACCCACGGCATCGGGGCTGACTTGTTCATCATCGCCGACAATCACCACTTTTTTGCCTAAATAAGTGGCGAGTAGGCCGCTGATATCAACTTGACTGGCTTCATCAACAATCACCACATCAAATTGGCTATCCACCTGAAAACTTCTAAATACTTCCGCTAAGGGCATAATCCACACAGGCACGGCATATTGTGCTTGTTTCAGTTGCTGTTGTGCCAGTTGCCGAAAGCGTTGCGCTTGTTTGCCTGTGCCTTTGCCAATTTTTGTTTGTGTTTGTTGCCAGCCAATTAAATGTTGACGATACGGTTCAGCCGCCACCACTTGATGCGCCCATGTTTGTTGGCTAATCAATTCGGCAGTGACACGCTGCAAGTCATCGGTTGTTTGTTGTAGTTGACGGCTGATACGGTCTAGATCGAGCTGTTGACGATAGTGTAATTCGTCGTGTAGTTGCCGCCATTGCCATGCCAGCGTGATGTCTTTATCGGTTGAAAGTGGCGTATGGTGGGGCGGTTGCCGTAAACGTAAGGCTTGCGCCCATTGTTGTGCGCCTTGATGTAGCTTATTTAGCAAGTTAAGCCGTTGTTGATAGTCTTTACTTAAACTCAGCAAGGATTGTAGCTGTTGATACGCCTCACGATAAGCGGTGATGTTTTGTTGTTGTAATGCCTGTAACAGTGTGTGAATCACGCTGGTACTGGGTCGATGTGGCAAAAATGGTTGTAGTTTTTGTTGACTGTGATGAATGGTGGTGGCGACTTGTTCGGCACTATGACGCGCTAAATGCGCTTGCCATTCGGGAATTAGCTCTTGCTGAATCAGTTGTTGTGTGCGCGTTAAACGTGGCGTTTGCGCGTGTAAATCGGGAGTGATGTGTAGTTCTAGTTGTGTCAGCGTCAACCCCAAAGGCTGAATATGTTGGCTAACAAATAATTGCCAACGTTGTTGTCCCCATAAAAACGCTTGCTGCAAATGCGGTAACCAGTCTATCGCCGATTTGCTCGGTTGTTGAGGATTTAACTCTGCACCGTTGATAACCAAAATTTGTCGTTGCCAACGGCGGATTAACCGTTGTTGGCTTTGTTGGTGGCTGACATAAGCAATCAAGGCTTCAATATGCACTTGTTGGTTGACGTTGGCATCGTTACAACGTGCGGCTTGAAGAATGGTTTTCCATGCAGGATTGACCAACATTTTCCACCAACTAAAACTTCCACCCGCACTTAAATAGGTGTGAATTTCGTTGAGTGTCGTTAAGGTTTCAGCATTCGCGCACAATTCAGGGCTGAGGCTAGGCGCGTATTCTAATAGCAGACTTTGTGCTTGTTGCGTTTGTTGATGGCTTTGTTCGATGAGTTTGAAAAAGTCGAGCCATGCTTCATGGCTCAGTGGACTGTCTAAACCTGCTTCAACAAGATGGTCTAACCATAATCCTTGCTGACGTAGGTTTTTTAGCTCTAGCGATAAGTTTTCCAGCGTCGTTAATGAATCAGATAAGCGACTAATATGTACCGTTTCTAAGCGTGGCCATAACCAATGTTGACGACTATTCGCCGCTTGTTGATGCTGTTGTAAGGAGGTGATGGTCTGTTGCCAGTCATCGGGCGAGGGCAAGTCGTTGAGTGCAGGCAACCCTGCGGCTAATTCTTGTTCGGCAGCGAAAGGAATCAACGCTTGGCTGGCATATAACCATTGTAATTCGGTCGGCGATAATGGGCAAAGTTTACCGCGCTCTTGCTCTAATAACGGGGGTAGCCAATCGTGTTTACCGACACCATCACTGACGATTCTTGCCGCCTCGCTAGGCGGAGTTTCTGCGCCACCGATAATAATTGGCTCGTATTCACAGCGTAAACACAGTTGTTGGCCATGTAATTGCTGCTTTTGTGCGCTGAGCAGTTGTGCGCGTTGCTGTTGTAATTGATTAGCCGCTATTTGCAGTTGTCCGCCTTGCGCCATTTTTTGACTGAGTGCGGCAACCGCTTCGCCTAACTCTAATTTGCTTTTTTTATCATCATCCAAGACGCTAACACACAAACTACGAATGTTTTCAGGCACTTTTTCACGCAATACGCGTAGGGCTTTGGAGCTGTGACTGGTAATTAAAATACGTTTCTTTTGTGCTAATAAATGACCAATCAGATTGGCGATAGTATGTGTTTTTCCTGTTCCGGGTGGCCCTTGCACCAAAACTATATCGTGCGTTTCTAGCTGTTGCGCTAATTGATATTGTTCAGGATTGGCGGGTAGGGCAAATAAAATATTTTCGGGCGAAGTATACGCGGTCGCCTGATTTTGCTGTGTTTGTTCCGCGCTGATTCCTGCTAAGCGTCGTAAATATAAGGGGATATCGCCTAAATGACGGTTTTCTAATTGTTTAACGATGTCTGTGGCAACTTGTGCCGTCCAGCCGCCGCGCGAACGAATAAACAACACAGGCCGATAATCAATTTTTACGTCGGCACAATCGGGTTGATTGCTTAACCAATCTTGCATCGCTTGAGTATGGACACGCGCCGCTTCGTCTAAAGGATGCAGGCTTTCGATTTGGGTTTGCCATGTCTGGCTAATTAAATTGGCGTTTTCAGTGATTTCTGTCAGTAACGGTAAATAGAGTTCAGTATTACGTTCACTATCTTCCAGAGTAAAACGATTTTTCAGACCATCAAAATGCAGTTGTACGGGTTTGATTAATAAAGGATGTTGGTAAGTCGGTTCTTTTTGCAACATGGCGCAAGCTAAGACTAATTCAAGGTCGCCACTTTGTTTTTGTAGTTCGGTGTAAATCATTTGTAGTTTGGCGAATAAATCACGAATGGCTTGGTAACGCTGTTGTACTTCACACCATTGCTCACGCGCTAATAACCATGTTTGCCATGCCGTCACACGCTGTTCGTTATCACTAAATTGTTCGATTTCGGTTTTGGCTAAAAAAGGCTTATGGTTTTTTTGTTGATGATAGCTGACTTCAACGGTACGCCAATCTTGCCAAGCTTTCGCTAACCAATCTTCAATAATAGAAGGTGGCTGAGGGCAGGGATGTTGTGGCGGTAACGAGACTTGCAACAACCATTCGCGCTCATCTTCGGGGTGATTTGTGATTTGCACATAATCATTGCTTTGCGGCAATTCATCCCAAAAACGTGCGGAGTCAGCTAAGGGTTGTTGATTGAGTTGACGAGGAAGTGGCTGATGACTGGCGGCAAAGGCGGTTAAAAATTGAAATAATTGAATGAGCGGGTGTTGTGGTGAGGCGGTGGGCATATCCATTCCTGTGGCGGAGTGTTCAACGGCAATAAAAATTGGTAGTTGGTATGATAATACGAGGGGGTAAATATTTCTTATCAATGTTTGTGGGAATTAAGAAATTGGCGAGATGATGAAAACAGCCAATACTTCGCCCAGCCTTCACGCGAACTTCACAAAAGAACATCGCACTCACCGTTATCACGCGTTACAATGGCGCAACTTTTCTAACTTGTAACAAGTTATGATGCGCGTCAATCCTCCTCAAAAGCCCGCTCAAGGTTTTATTCTCACCATTATTGTTTTATTGATGATGCTCGGCCTGTTGTTTGCCGTCGGTTTAGGTATTTATGCCTTATCACTCGATGGCACAGTGCGCGAAAAATTTGAAGGCAAACGCTGGGCGATTCCCGCGAAAGTGTATAGCAGACCTTTAGAACTTTATACAGGCGCAGCCGTTAGTAAATCTGACGTACTCGCTGAATTAAAATTATTACATTATCGTGCACAAAGCAGTTACGACAGCCCCGGTGTCTATAGCGAAAAAAATAATGAATTATATATTTACACCCGTGGTTTTGTTTTTAGTGATGACACCGAAAAATCTCAAGTTTTAAAACTGCAATTTCAAGGTAACGTCTTAACCGACTTAGCCAGTACCCAACAAAATAATAAAGGAATTGTCCGTTTAGAGCCGTTAGTCGTAGGTGGGATTTATCCCAAACAAAACGAAGACCGTGTATTAATGCAACTCAAAGAAGCCCCAAAATATTTAGAGCAGGCTTTATTAGCGACCGAAGATAAGAATTTCTATCATCATTTTGGCGTTTCTATTCGCGGTACGTTACGCGCGATTTTTGTGAATTTGACCAGTGGCGAGTTGCGTCAAGGTGGCAGTACGTTAACGCAACAATTAGTGAAAAACTTCTATTTAACAGACGAGCGTTCAATTAAACGGAAAGTCAATGAAGCGTTAATGGCATTGTTATTAGAATGGCATTATGAAAAGAAAGAAATTTTAGAAACCTACTTAAATGAAGTGAATATCGGCCAAAATGGTAATCGTTCGATTAACGGTTTTGGTTTGGCGGCGCAGTTTTATTTTGGTCAGCCGATTAGCGAATTATCCTTGCATCAAGTGGCGTTATTAGTGGGTTTAGTCAAAGGCCCTTCGTTTTATAATCCGTGGCGCAATCCTGAACGTGCTTTAGCGCGTCGTGATGTCGTCTTAGCAAATTTAATGAATGATGGTCATATTACTCAAGCGCAGTTTGATAAAGCGAAAGCCAAACCATTGGGCATACTAAAAACACCTACCGCAGGATTGAGTATTTACCCTGCCTTTTTGGATGTCGTACGTCGGCAATTAAAACAAGAATATAAAGAGGATGATTTGAGTTCGTCAGGTTTGCGAATTTTTACCACTTTAGACCCGAGAGTGCAAAATTCGGCGCAATTATCGTTCAATAATCAAGTGACTCAGTTAAAAGCTCGTAACGGCAGCCGTTTAGCCAATTTACAAGGTTCAGTGGTGGTGGCGAATCCTGAAAATGGCGAATTGTTAGCGGTGATTGGCGGTTATGGTAATTTTACGGGCTTTAATCGTGCTTTAGATGCGTCACGGCAAGTGGGTTCTTTATTAAAGCCCGCAGTTTATTTAACGGCGTTAACGACAGGTCAATACAGTTTATTGACGCCAATAGATGACAGTGCCGTACAAGTAGCGAGTCAAGGTGGTGATGTTTGGACACCCGAAAACTACGACCATCAAGATCATGGTTTAGTGCCGTTGTACGACGCCTTGGCGCATTCTTATAATCAAGCGACGATTCGTTTAGGCATGACGGTGGGTGTGCCAGAAGTCATCGACACGCTCAAAAAATTAGGTGTCACGCAAGATATGCCCAATTATCCTTCGTTGTTGTTGGGGACAATTAATATGTCGCCAATGGAAGTGTTGCGGCTATATCAACCTTTTGCTACCAATGGTTTTCAAACCTCACCGCGTTCTATTCGTGAAGTGGTGGACTCAAAGGGTAATCGTCTGACGCGTTATGGTTTAGAAGTGAAACAAGTGTATGACCCTGCGCCTTTATATTTAATTAACTACGCCATGCAACAAACCATGCGTAATGGTACAGGAGCCGCCGCGTATGCACGTTTACCGCAAGATTTAGTCATGGCAGGTAAAACAGGCACCACCAATGATATGCGTGATGCGTGGTTTGCAGGTTATACAGGTAATTATTTGGCGGTTGTTTGGTTAGGGAATGATGACAATAAAGCGACAGGTTTATCGGGCGCATCAGGCGCATTGCCTATATGGGTGGATTTAATGAGCCGATTAAAACCGACTTCTTTAGAGCCCGTGCAGCCTGATAATGTGCAATGGCAATGGATTGATAAAATGTCAGGGCAATTAAGCGCGGAAGGTTGTGATGGAGCGATGTATGTGCCGTATCTCACCAGTAGTATCCCTGTTGATAAAGTCCCTTGTGCTGCCGAAAAAGATGTGCTGAATGACCCGATTAATACCATTGTCAATGGTGCGGTCAACAAAGTATTAGATATATTCCGATAGTTAGTTAGGGATGGAATTATGCGTCATATTGCAGCAGTCGCCATGACCTGTACGTTAATGTTGTCGGGTTGCCAAAACTTACCCAGTTATAGTTGGCCAAACAGTCAAACGGCGACTTATCCTAAAAAATCACCTAACGTAGTTAAGCCTGCGACACCCGTATTTGTTGAACCAACGGTAAATAGCGATGTGCCGAGTGCACCAATTCCAACACCTATTTTAACCCCTGTAAAACCTACGCCGCCCGTGGTTGCTCAACCTATTCGCCAATTAGCAGATGGGCGTGATATGCCTGCGGTACAAAATCTCTTAGCCAGCGCACAAAATAGTTTGCAGCAAGGCAGACCCGAAGATGCCGCCAGCAGTTTAGAGCGCGCTCAGCGTTTAGCTCCACAATCAGCGGCGGTTTATCAAAAATTAGCAGAAGTACGCTTGCAACAAAATCGTGCGGTTGAAGCCGAGCAGTTGGCGCGTAAAGGTGTCGCTTATGCCCATAACAATAGTCAACAAGCGGCACTTTGGCGTTTGGTGGCAATAGCAGCAGACCGTCAAGGTAAAAAAGAAACCGCCGATAAAGCACGTGAAAAAGTCATGTTATTGGAATCGGCAGGGGATAGGGGTTAAGTTCTCCTCAGGCTATAAATACTAAAAATCATGTACTTATTGCTGGCTGTGACTAAGCTATTATTATTTGATAATAGTGGTTGGAGCAAAATCATGGATCACCGTTATCTTGCGTGGTTGCAAGCAATGCCGATTTTTGGTGGCATGAATGAACAGGCGTTGACTTTTTTAGTAGAACATTGCCCCGAAGTGGCGATTGATGAAGGTGAGTATTTTTTTAAAGAAGGTGACGAAGGCGATTCGTTATTTATTTTAGAAAGTGGTTCGGCGTTGGTGGTTAAAGGCCAAAATTTGCAGTTACGGCAATTGGCGCGAGGTGATTGTTTTGGTGAAATGACCTTGATTGATCTCAATCCTCGCAGCGCGTCGGTACAAGCATTAGAACCCAGTTTAGCCTTAGAGTTGAATAATCAGACTTTATTTGCCTTGTATGAAGCGCATCTTCAACAATTTGCATTGATTCAAATGAATTTATTACGCGAAGTGAGTCGCCGATTACGATATTTAGACGAGCGACTGATGAATTTAGATAATGAGTTGTTGCGCGTGTTGAATGTACTGTAAACAGAAAATGTCCACCTTGTTTTATCTCTCTCAAATCACACGATATTAGTTGAAATATCGTTGTTACGACCTCATTAATCATTAGCAAGTTATGCTTTATTAAATGCTAATTCATTATCTTGCTGATTTATCTTTTTTCGTCGCCAGAGAGCAACTTAATGGAATTTTTTGAACGACACGAAGGTGGTGAAAAAGCCATTCTAGTGCATTTAGAATTAAGACAATATTCGCAAGATGAAGATTTAAGTGAGTTTCAATTATTAGCCACTTCCGCAGGCGCGCAAATTCTCGGTGTGGTCACAGGTAGTCGGCAAAAACCCGATGCCAAATTGTATGCGGGTTCAGGCAAAGCACAAGAAATAGCAGAGTTGGTCAAAGCTACAGGTGCAGATTTAGTGCTGTTTAATCATGCCCTTAGCCCTGCGCAAGAGCGTAATTTAGAAACTGTTTTACAGTGCCGCGTTTTAGATCGTACAGGTTTGATTTTAGATATTTTTGCTCAACGTGCGCGTACCTTTGAAGGTAATTTACAGGTTGAACTCGCGCAACTAAAACATTTGAGTTCACGTTTAATTCGCGGTTGGACACACTTAGAGCGTCAAGGTGGCGGTATCGGTTTACGTGGGCCGGGTGAAACACAGCTTGAAACGGATCGTCGCTTATTAAAAAATCGCGTGGTGATGTTGACTGAAAAGCTCGAAAAAGTACGTCAAACTCGTCAACAAGGTCGAGCAGCGCGGCAAAAAGCTGCTATCCCAACAATTTCTTTAGTGGGTTATACCAACGCGGGAAAATCCACTTTATTTAATCGTCTCACCGAATCCGATGTTTATGTCGCAGACCAATTGTTTGCTACTCTTGATCCGACCTTGCGTCGTGTTGACATCGAAAGCATTGGCACAGTGGTGTTGGCGGATACCGTTGGGTTTATTCGCCATTTACCACATCAACTAGTCAAAGCCTTCCGAGCAACTTTAGAAGAAACTTTAGAGGCGGATTTATTGTTGCACGTTGTTGATACCGTCAGTGAAGATCGTGATATTCAAATTAATGCCGTTAACGAAGTATTGGCGGAAATCGGTAATAAAACGCCCGTATTGATGGTGTATAACAAAATTGATTGTTTAGAAAGCCATGAGCCACGTATCGTCTTAAATGATGAAGGAGTACCCGCCGAAGTATGGCTTTCTGCCCGTGATGGTATGGGTATGGCTGAATTAAAAGCAGCATTGGCACAGTTATTAGTCGGTGATATTCGCACTTATCACCTGCAATTACAGCCACAATATGCCAAACTTCGCGCCCAATTATTTGCACTTAATGCGGTGAAAGCAGAAGTGATTCAAGAGGATGGTGGTTTCGCCTTGACGGTGCGCCTATCCGAAGATGAGTTAGCAAGCGTATTACGGCGTGTCGATTTACAGGCACAAGATGTGGGTGTGCAATTGACACCAAAAAATAGCATAGACTGGTAAAAGGTAAAGGTATAAATCTATGGCGTGGAATCAGCCTACTAATGGCCAAAATAACGGCGGTGGAAACAACACACCCCCCCCTTCAGGTAATACACCACCGCCGCCAAATAATGGCCAACGGCCGCCCGACATCGACGAGATGTTAAAAAAAATCAACCAAAACTTTGAGCGTTGGTTTGGCGGCAATAATGGCAATTCGGATACCACAGCACTTAAAATTGCAGGTGCCGTAATCGTCGCTTTAACCATTGTCGCGGGTTTTTATCGGGTTGAACAAGCGGAAGAAGCCGTCGTTTTACGTTTTGGTAAATATAATAGTACCCAAACCGCGGGTTTGCATTGGGCAATGCCGTTGGTGGATGAAGTCAAAAAAGTGAATATTCAACGTATTGAGCAAATTCCGCTTAATGCCCGCATGATTACCGAAGATACCAACATAGTTGAAATTAGCTTAACGGTACAATACCGAATTTTAGAGCCAGTGAATTATTTACTGAAAGTAAATGACCCCGAAGCCAGCTTATTACACGCTACCGAAAGTGCCTTGCGCCATGTGGTGGGTGGTTCAAAAATGACCCATATTCTCAATGAAGGTCGGGCGACTTTAGCGCGTGATATTCAACCGCGGTTACAACAGTATTTGAAAACCTATCAAACTGGCATACAAGTTTCGGGTATCAATATTTTAGAAGCCTTACCGCCCAAAGAAGTTAAAGCCTCTTTTGATGATGTTATTCGCGCCAAAGAAGACAAAGAACGGCTACAAAACCAAGCACAAACTTATTCTAACGGTATCGTCCCTGAAGCGCGTGGCCAAGCCGCACGTTTATTAGCTGAAGCTAATGGTTATAAATTAGAAGTGGTGGATAGAGCCAAAGGTGATGCCGCCCGTTTTGACCAATTGGTGGTGGAATATAAAAAATCCCCGCAAGTGATTCGTCAGCGTTTGTATTTGGAAACGATGGAGTCGGTGTTAGCTAAAACCAATAAAGTGGTCATTGAGCCAACAGGTAACAATATGCTGTACTTACCGTTAGATAAAATGATGAATGCGGCAAGTCCAGCCGCTGTCCCTTCTTCGGCTGCCGATTCCGAACCAACGACTAGACCAAGTATCCGCCAAGGGCGTGGGGAGGGGCGTTAATCATGAATCCAAGAATGATGCAGGCACTTACCCTGACTTTATTGTTTATCACCGTTTTATCCAGTACCGCATATACCATTCGTGAAACACAGCGTGGTGTGTTGATTCAGTTTGGTGAAATTATTGATGCCGACCTCAAGCCGGGATTGGGTTTCAAATTGCCATTTATGCACGAAATTCGTAAGTTTGATGCCCGTACGCAAGTGACAGACTCCGAACGTACCGAGTATTTAACGCAAGAAAACAAGTTTTTGATTGTTGATTCTTATGTGTTATGGAAAGTGGCGGATGTGAAAAAGTATTTCACCGTCACCAGCGGCGACTCTGCCAAAGCCGAAATTTTGTTATTGGCGCGAGTCAAAGATAGCTTAAAAAACAAGGTGTCAGAGCGTACAGTTCATGAAGTGGTTGCAGGTCAACGTGACCAAATGATGGTGCAACTGACACAAGAAGCAAACGCGATTGCTCGTAAAGAGTTTGGTATTCAGGTCGTAGATGTGCGCGTCAAACGAGTTGATTTCCCTGAAACTATTTCGGAATCTATTTACAATCGGATGCGAACCGAGCGTGAGCGTGAAGCGCGTGAACATCGTTCACAAGGTAATGAATTGGCAGAAACCATCAAGGCTAATGCGGATCGTGAGCAGAAAGTGTTATTAGCTGATGCCTATCGCCAAGCAGAAACATTACGTGGTGAAGGTGATGCAACGGCTGCTGCGATTGCCGCGGCTTCGTTTAGCAAAGATGCCGAGTTTTATCGCTTTTATCGCTCCATGCAAGCTTATCGCCATAGCTTTAATAAGCCTAATGATATCATGGTGTTAAAAGGCGATAGTGAGTTTCTGCGTTATATGCGTCAGCCGAATAAATAGTTTTTTTCTTGATAAGAAAGGCGCAGTTGTTGCGCCTTTTTTTATGGTGTAATTGTCGTCTTGTGGAGAAAATATGCCCTTTATCATTACCAAGTATTTACTGACCGCTGCTGTGATTGTGCTGGTTTCAGAATTGGCCAAACGTAGCGATAAAATAGGCGCATTAGTGGCCTCCTTGCCGTTAGTGACCGTACTAACACTGATATGGTTACATTTAGATAATCAACCAAACAGTAAAATAGCCAATCATGCTTATTATACTTTTTGGTATGTGATACCTACATTGCCGATGTTTTTCTTCTTTCCGCTGTTGTTAGAAAAGCTAGGTTTTTGGTCGGCATTGGCGGTGTTTGTGGTCTCGATGATGATAACTTTTGCGGTTTTTGCGCTTGTGATGAAACGTTTTGGTGTGGATTTACTGTAATCAGGCAAGCCATTTTTTCCCTATTGTCGCTTGTTGTGAGTGATGTATAAGTCTAAAATGTCCATAATTAAAACCTAAATAGGGTGCTTTTTATGGATGTTTTACAGGCTAGACTTTCGGTAAGCATTACTGAATTAAAAAAGAATCCAAGTGCAGTGATTGATATGGCGCACGGCCAAGCGATTGCCATTCTTAATCACAATCGACCTACCGCCTACTTAGTTCCTGCCGCCACTTTTGAGGCGATGACTCAAGCCAGCCAACAAAGCCCGATGTTATTAGCGGATTTATTAAATCATTTACCGCCAGTGACTAGCATTCAGGGCGACCCTGTCGCGTTACAACAGGCAATGCGTAATGAGTGGTAGTTATTTGCTGGATACCTGCTTTTTAATTGGCCTACAACAGCGTTATCCTGATGCCATCGCCATTGTGCAAGCCAAGCAATTAGCGTTGCGAGATTGTGCGTTTAGTGTGATTAGTCGAATTGAGCTTTTGAGTTATCCAAATCTTACTGCCACCGATGAAAATACCATCAGGGCGATGCTTGGACAAATGACGTGCTTGCCATTATCACAGAATGTCGAGGAATACACGATCAGGGTGAGGCGTAGCAAAAAAGTCAAATTACCCGATGCGTTGATTTTGGCGACTGCAAAAGTACATGGATTAACTCTACTCACTTTAGACCAAAGGCTTGAAGCATTAAGTTTAAGTAATTAGTTTTGTGGTCTTTTGTTTGGGCAACTTTCCCCCTTATTATTACGCGGATTAGCTGGTGAATTAAAACCAAAAGGATGTTGATATGAAACGTGTGGTGATAGAGGGTAAGTCCCAGCATGGCTTTGAGCGCGATTGTAAGTTTGATGGTGATTGTTTTGTGGCAGGGACGTTGGTGCATACCGATATGGGCTTAGTGCCGATTGATAAGTTGAAAGTGGGGGACTTGGTGCTGAGTCGCCCCGAAAATGACCCTGATGCGCCTAATGAGTATAAACGGGTGTTAAGTACCTTTAATTCGGCGGAAAAGAAGAGGATTACTTATTTTAGTTATGATGTTATCGAAGAGGGTGCAGGAACTGGAAATAGATATTTATTTTGCACTGAAGAGCATGCTTTTTGGACGATGGTATATGAAGGTGAGGAAGATGTGCATGCATTAGGTTGGCAACCAGCACAAGCCTTAGCAATGCTAGAGTGCCATGTAATAAAAACATATCACAATAAAATATCTATCATTACATCTGAACAAGGTTGGGAAAATGTGATCTATGAAGAAGATAGCTCTAAAATAGTTTTTTTATACGGCCACAGTGATGATCCTCGGGGTATGTATGATTTTCGTAGAGGTCAGCCTGTCTGTATAGGCGGAAACACTTATGAATGTTTACATCCAAGCGAAGCAAAGTCTGCTTATGATATGGAAATGCTGCCAGAGATGTTGGAACTAGTAGAGCGGCGAAAAAGCGATATCTTTTATGACTATGTCTATAACATTGAAGTAGAAGAGTTTCATACTTATTTTGTCAGTGAGGCTGGTATTTGGGTGCATAACACAGCAAGCAAGCGAAGCCCGTAATGATTGTTGGAAAAACCTGCTAAAACAAAGATGTTAGTCTCAAATTGTCCATTCCCGTGTTGCCACACGGGCTACGATACTGATTCATGGCCGAGTACCTGAAAGTTTGGCTTTTTTTCCTCAAAACTTTTACAACATCTGGCACTCTATTTTTTGCCTGTGTCAGTGGGTGTTGTCACCTTGTGGCCATTGCTCAAGCAAGAAGGCTTACAGATTATTGCGGTGATGGTGATTTCCACCTTAATCCCCTTGGTGTTATGTGCTTGGCTACTCGATAAAATGTTACAGCGTAAAGGGTGGTTATGATGGGTTTCTACTTTTTAGAGTTACCTAATGGTGTTCTTTCATACGACACATTTTGTGGAATGAAAAATATCTAATCTCCATAATGAAAATTTAAGTGCGATTGCACTAGCTCCTCGCCCTATTATGATTCACATTTTTATGCTTCTAAGGTAGTCTCCGCTTTTTATTTTGCTGGGGCGTAACCCCTAGCCGTCGTCAGGTGCCAGCATGGAAATCAAAGTCAATTTTCTCGACAACCTTCGGCTTGAAGCTAAGTTTGATGACTTTACGGTGGTGGCCGATCAACCCATCCGTTACAAAGGCGATGGTTCAGCACCAGGACCATTCGACTATTTTCTCGCTTCGTCGGCGTTATGTGCAGCTTATTTTGTGAAACTGTACTGCCAAACGCGCAATATTCCCACCGATAACATTCGCCTATCACAGAACAATATTGTTGACCCAGAAAATCGTTATAACCAAATTTTTAAAATTCAAGTAGAACTACCTGCTGATATTTCGGACAAAGACCGACAAGGTATTTTGCGTTCGATTGACCGTTGCACCGTCAAAAAAGTGGTGCAAACAGGTCCCGAATTTGTCATTGAATACGTTGAAAACATTGATGCTGACGCACAAGCGTTGTTGATGCCAAGCATTGCCTCAGACAGTAGTACCTATATTCTAGGTAAAGACCTGCCGTTAGAAGAAACCATCGCCAATATGTCGGGCATTATGGCCAGATTAGGCATGAAGATTGAAATTGCCTCGTGGCGTAATATTGTGCCAAATGTTTGGTCTTTACATATCCGTGACGCTCATTCGCCGATGTGTTTTACCAATGGCAAAGGCTCAACCAAAGAAAGCGCGCTTGCTTCGGCACTGGGTGAGTTTATTGAGCGTTTAAACTGTAACTTCTTCTATCACGGTCAGTTTTGGGGTGAAGACATCGCCAATGCTGAATTTGTCCATTATCCCGATGAAAAATGGTTCAAGCCAGCCCTCAGAAACAGACTGCCCAAAGAAATTCTTGATCCATACTGCCGCGAGATTTACAACCCAGACGGTGAACTGCGTGGCTCACATTTGTACGACACTAACTCAGGTAACGTCAAACGCGGCATTTGTTCGCTGCCCTTTATCCGTCAATCCGATGGCGAAGTGGTTTATTTTCCCTCCAATTTAATTGAAAACCTTTTTTTAAGTAACGGCATGAGCGCGGGCAATACCTTGGTCGAAGCGCAGGTGCAATGCCTGTCGGAAATTTTTGAGCGGGCAGTAAAGCGCGAGATTCTTGAAGGCGAGATGGCTTTACCCGACGTACCAGAAGCCGTATTGGCGAAATACCCCAGCATTGTGGCGGGTATCAAAGGCTTAGAGGAACAGGGCTTTCCCGTTTTAGTCAAAGATGCCTCCATGGGGGGGAAGTTTCCCGTTATGTGCGTGACCTTGATGAACCCGCGTACGGGCGGTGTTTTTGCCTCATTCGGCGCGCATCCCAGCTTGGAGGTGGCATTGGAACGCAGTCTGACGGAGTTGCTGCAAGGGCGCAGTTTTGAAGGTTTGAACGATTTACCGCAGCCGACTTTTCAAAGTAACGCCGTGACTGAGCCAAATAACTTTGTTGAGCACTTTATTGACTCTAGCGGTGTAGTGTCGTGGCGTTTTTTTAGTGCCAAAGCGAATTTTGATTTTGTCGAGTGGGATTTTTCTAGTCAAGGTGACAACGCCAATGCCGAGGAGGCCGCGACACTTTTCGGCATTCTTAAAGACATGGGCAAAGAAGTGTACATGGCTGAATATACGCATTTAGGTGCAGCCGCTTGCCGCATTCTAGTGCCCAATTATTCGGAAATTTATCCCATTGAAGATTTGATTTGGGATAACACCAACAAAGCCCTGTTGTTCCGCGCCGATATTTTGAATTTGCATCGCTTGGATGATGCGGGTCTTGAGGCTCTGATAGAACGTTTAGATGAGAGTGATTTAGATAATTATACTGACATCGTTACGCTCATTGGCATTGAATTTGACGACAATACCGTCTGGGGGCAGTTAACGATTTTGGAGTTGAAACTGTTGATTCATCTCGCCTTAAAGCAATTTGCACAGGCGAAAGAACAGGTAGAAACCTTTCTGCAATACAATACCAACACCGTTGAGCGTAGATTGTTTTATCAGTGCATGAATGTGGTGCTAGAGGTAATACTGGACGACGAATTTGCGCTGGACGATTACGCGTTCAATTTCCGTCGGATGTTTGGCAACGAACGGATGGATGCAGTGCTTGGCTCAGTGGATGGTAGCGTGCGTTTTTATGGTTTAACGCCCACGAGTATGAAGCTAGAAGGGCTTGACAGGCATCTACGCCTAATCGACAACTACAAAAAACTACACATGGCGCGTGCCAACGGGGTAGCTTTGGCAAAGTAAGGTTAGGGGCATTTGCATTTAATCAGCGATAACAGTGTAAGTCATCAATGGTTTTTTAAGACGACTTATCAGGAGCGTCAAAATGACATTTTCTGTTCAAAATGTTTTACCGCGTTTGATATTGATGACTACCAGTTTGATTATGGTTGTAGCTAGCGTCGCCAGTGACACAGCAGACCCCAAAGACCCGCAAGCGCCCGTGCCTGTTATTATCTACAGCAATCCTTATGATGATTTTCGTGCCGTAAATGAAACGCCAAAAGAATGGAAAAAACTGTTTAACGTGGCGGATAAATCCAACAATCAAGAGCCAGTTAACCCGATTAAAACGGCTCAGACGCTTGATAATACTGATGCCAAAGGCACGATTATCGCTATTCAGCCAGAAAACGGCACAATAAAAATCAAACATGGTGAAATTAAAAAACTGGATATGTCAGCGATGACTATGACTTATAAAGTTGCGAACTCTGATGTATTACAGGGATTGCGTGTTGGCGATAATGTAGGTTTTGATGTTCAAGAGCAGGGTAGTGATTATGTGGTGATGGCCATTCGTAAGGAGCCATAAATATGATCAACCGATATAGCTACTTTCGACTGAGTGCCAGTGTATTGTCAGTATTGATGCTGGCAGGCTGTGCAACACCCTCAGCGCAGGACAGTTTTAGCTCTGTCGCTGAAATGGCAAAAAGCCGTTTGGCGGGTAAGGAAACGCGTTGGCTTCAATCAGATAAAGAACGGCAAGAGCTTAGGCAAGTCATTAATGCCAAATTGTCCCAGCCTTTAACGATTGATGATGCGGTACAGATTGCCTTGTTAAACAATCGGGGTTTGCAGGCGAAATATGCGCAGTTAGGTATCGCCGTCAGCGATTTACAAGCGGTTAGTCGCTTACCTGATATCACTTTGAGCTTGGCGCATTTGCGTGAAGGGGATAGTTTGGCAGTAGATAGAGCGATTTCTTTTGACCTATTGAATTTGCTCACACGCCCAGCCGCACGTCGTCTTGAACAGCAGAATGTACAACACGTTCGACTCAGTGTGATGACGGATATGCTCAATCTAGCAACAGCAACACGTCGAGCATGGATAGAGGTTGTTGCAGCTAAAGAATTAGAAGCAAGCGCAAAGCAGACCAATCAAACAGCACAAGTGGCAAGAGATGTAGTCGAACGGTTGCTGCAAGTTGGAAACCTCAGTCGTTTAGATTTATTGCGCGAACAGGCATTGTATGCTGATACGCAAGCTGAGTTAGCCAATGCTCAACAACAAGTTATTTTGCGTCAGGCGCAATTAACGGTGTTGCTCGGTTTATGGGGCGAAGATAGTCAGTATAGTTTGCCTTCAACTTTAGCGTCATTGCCTGATAGCCCTCGTGCCGATAACGCCACCGAAAGCACAGCACTGCAACAACGGCTGGATGTTTTAGCCGCTAATCAAGCCAGCCAACGCTTAGCACAATCTTTAGGAATGACTCGGACAAATCGCTTTATTGATGTCTTAGATTTGGGCTATCAACGTAATAGCGTCACTGGTCAAGCGATGCAAAAGGGCTATGACATAAGCGTCCGTGTGCCGTTATTTACAGGGGGTACGCGCCAAGCAAAAGCGCAATTTCTCTATCAACAAAGCCTAGACCAAGCCGCCGATACCGCGATTCGGGCGCGCGCTGAAGTCCGTGCCAGTTACGCCAGTTATCGTTTGGCTTATGACACATCAAGACATTATCAACAACAGGTATTGCCCGTACGTGCGCAAATTGCTGAAGAAATAATGCTCCGTTATAACGGTATGTTGTTGTCGGTATTGGACGTGATTGCAAATGCCCGTGACCAAGCGCAAGCACAACGAGCAGCTATTGCCGCTAAACGCAATTTTTGGTTAGCGGATAGCACCTTAGAAGCGGCGATGAATGGCTCAACGTCGTCATATCTCACGACAACTCCCGAATAATTAGACAGGACTTATGCATCGCTCCACGTAAGTCCTAAAGGAGAGCATTATCATGGTTTCACGTCGTCATTTTTTACAAAATAGCAGTTTGATGCTTGGGGCAGCCTTAGTAAGTAAAGTGGAAGCGGCCAGTATTCCCGAAGCCGCAGTCATGGATTCCTCACGCACACATACGCCCATATTTCCCGCGAGTGGCCGTCCTTATCAGCCTGTAGTCACCTTAAATGGTTGGACATTACCGTGGCGAATGAAAAACGGCTGGAAAGAATTTCATTTAGTTTCCGAGCCTGTAGAACGAGAATTTGCCGCGGGTATGGTAGGCCATTTGTGGGGCTATAACGGTCAAACTCCCGGGCCAACGATTGAGGCAGTGGAAGGCGATAAAGTGCGTATTTTTGTTACCAATAAATTACCAGAGCATACGGCTGTCCATTGGCATGGCATGTTATTGCCCTGTGGCATGGATGGTGTTGGCGGCTTAACTCAGCCACAAATTAAACCTGGTCAAACTTTTGTTTATGAGTTTGAATTAAAAAAATCTGGCACTTTTATGTATCACCCTCATGCCGATGAAATGGTACAAATGGCGATGGGCATGATGGGTTTATTTATTGTTCACCCTAAAAATCCACGTTTTATGGCCGTAGATCGTGATTTTGCATTTTTGATTGCCGCTTATGATATTGATCCAGGTACTTATACACCCCGTGTTAACACCATGACCGAATTTAATATGTGGACATTTAATAGCCGCGTTTTTCCAGCGATTGACCCTATGGTCGTTGCTCTAGGCGACAAAGTACGGATTCGTGTTGGCAATTTGACCATGACCAATCATCCCATTCATCTTCATGGCCATACCTTTGAAGTTACAGGCACAGATGGGGGATGGGTGCCAAAAACCGCGCGTTGGCCAGAAGTCACCACCGATGTTGCAGTAGGGCAAATGCGCGCAATTGAATTTCATGCGGATGCGGCGGGTGATTGGGCGTTTCATTGTCATAAATCACATCACACCATGAATGCGATGGGTCATGCCGTACCTACACTAATCGGCGCAAATACACGTGATTTAACCGCTAAAATTAAACAAGTAGCTCAGGGTTATATGCCCATGGGGGAAACAGGAATGGCGGACATGAGTGACATGAATATGCCACTACCCGCAAATACCTTGCCAATGATGACGGGTACAGGGCCTTTTGGCTCATTGGAAATGGGCGGTATGTTTACCGTGCTAAAAGTGCGAGCAGGGCAAGCGGCGGGCAATTATCAAGACCCCGGTTGGTATCAACATCCAAAGGGTACAGTTGCGCGTTTGGTTGAAGATGAGCCTGCTGAGCCTGTGCATCGTCATGAAAAATAATGTGAATCTGCCTCTACGGTCATCCGTGACTCAATCAGCATTATCTAATTAACAAGGTGATGCCGCTGCATGTTTACAATTTGTGTGTATTTTAATCATTTTGTAGTTCAGTGGCTTTTAAAAAAGAGATGAAAGTGATTTTGCCTAAGTCCTGTACTTTGTCCTTACGCCGTTTGCGGTTATACTCTTGTCCAAGAATTTTTTGCCCTAATTTTAGGTTGATTTGGTTTGTGAGGCTTTCTGTGAAAAAATTAGCTCTGCTTGCTGCGGTTGTTGGTTTAGGTTTGTCGTTTAATTCCTTTGCCAAAGAAGATGAGTCCGTTGTTATTGAACGTATTAAAGCGTTTGGTAGCGTTTGTGTGACGGGTAAACCTTGTGCGGTTAAAGCTCCTGCTGTCGCAAGTGCCCCTGCTCCTGGTGCTGCACCACGGACAGGTGAGCAGGTTTATACGGCGGTTTGTGCGGGTTGTCATGGTGCGGGAGTTATGGGTGCGCCTAAATATGGCACGGCTGATTGGGCCCCTCGTAAGGCCAAAGGCAAGCCAATGTTATATACCCATGCGCTTGGTGGTTTTAATGCCATGCCCGCAAAAGGTGGTTGTGCTGCCTGTGCTGACGAAGAGATTAAATCTGCTGTTGACTATATGATTAAATAAGAATTTTGCTTCTTATTGTTATAAGTTGAGAAAGCCCTGCAAATTTGCAGGGCTTTTTTTATTAGTAATTTATTTTGGCTGAGCATCAATAGATTGGCCAGTCATGCCTTTACTGTCATAACCCATCAAGAATAAAAATAAAGGCATTAACGCTTGGGGTGGCTTGACGTTGACTGGATCTTCCGCTGGATAAGCTTTGGCACGCATCATGGTTCGTGTGGCACCGGGATTGACACAATTAACCCGAATATTCGAGGTGTTGGCCAATTCTTCGGCCAGCAATAAACTTAGACCTTCTACGCCATATTTAGAAACGGCATACGCGCCCCAAAAAGGCCGTGCTTTACGGCCAACGCTGCTGCCCATAAAGATGATGGACGCATCGGCGGATTGTTTCAACAACGGCATTAAACTTTGCGTGAGCAAGTAGGGCGCACGCAAGTTAATTTTCATCACTTCATCCCATGTATCAGGATCGTACATTTCTAGAGGAGTGATGTCTCCTAAAACGCCTGCACTATGTAAGATACCATCTAAACGGCCAAATTCTTGTTCAATACTCATGGCAACTTGTTCAAAGTCGGCAGGTTTGGCAACGCTAAAGTTTAGAGGAATAATGGCGGGTTGAGCATAAGCAGCGGCTTCAATTTCATCATAAACGGCTTCGAGTTTTTTTAGGTCTCGGCCATGCAAAATAACCGTTGCGCCATATTGAGCGTAGGTTTTGGCGGCGACACGACCAATGCCTTCGCTAGCGCCAGTAATTAAAATAACTTTGCCGTTTAATAAGTCGGCAGGTGCTTGATAAGCGCGAATATCGGGGGTATTCATAAAATAGCTCTCTTATGATAAAAGACTTAAGTACTTATACAAAAGTTTATTTATATATTCCGTTTGCCCTGAGCTTGTCGAAGGGTGGTTCGACAGGATCACCATGAACGGTGAAACTTTTGCGTGGCTACTTATAATAAAAATCTAAAATGTTGAACAAGCTCGGCGACATTATCAACACAATAATCCGCTTGCCAGTCATTAATATTTTCGTGTGATGGGATATAACCAAAACCAACAGCAATTGTTTTCATGCCTGCATTATTACCTGCTTGAATATCGCGAATATGGTCACCGACATAAATGGTGTGTTCAGGTAAAACACTTAAGGTATTACAAGCTAAATACATTGGTTCAGGATGAGGTTTGGTTTGGCTAACATCATCAGGACAAACTAAAACCTGACAGCGCTCATTTAATGCTAAACCTGCTAACAATGGCACGCTATAAATGCGGGGTTTATTGGTGACAATGCCCCACGGAATATTGCGGCTTTCGAGAGCGGTTAATAGGTCTTCCATCCCTGAAAATAAACGGCTTTCTTGCGCTAAGCCTTGGCTATAGTTATCCAAAAACTCTTGGCGTAAGGCGGCAAACTCTGGCGAGTCTATAGCGTATTCAGGAAAACCCACTTGAATCATTGCTCTAGCTCCCGCAGAAACAGCGACACGAATCTCATCGTAAGCTAAAGCAGGGCGGTCATATTTTAGTCGTAAATCATTCAACACGCGCACAAAATCAGGGGCGGTATCGACTAAAGTGCCATCTAAATCAAATAATACTGCTGCAGGAAATAAACTCACGCTTCAGCCCTCGTATAAACCATGTAATTAACATCAACATTCGGTGCTAACCAATAATATTTAGTCACAGGATTATAATGTAAGCCTGTACTTTCTTTCAGATTTAAATGAGCAGAACGAATCCACGCCGCTAATTCCGAAGGTCGAATAAATTTATTATAGTCGTGAGTACCTTTGGGTAATAATCTTAAAATATACTCCGCACCGAGAATTGCAAAGACATAGGATTTAGGGTTACGGTTAATCGTCGAAAAAAAGACATGGCCATCGGGTTTTACTAACTGTTGGCAGGCTTTAATAATAGCCGAAGGGTCAGGGACGTGTTCGAGCATTTCCATGCAGGTAACGACATCAAAACTGTGCGGTTGTTCGGCCGCTAATTGCTCAACGGTGATTTGTTGATACTCTAGTGCTTGAACGCCTGTTTTTTCGGCATGTAAACGGCCAACGGCTAGGGGTGCTGCACCCATATCAATGCCTAAAACGCTGGCACCACGACGCGCCATTGACTCGCTTAAAATGCCACCACCACAGCCAACATCTAAGACCCGTTTGCCCGCCAAACTCACACGTTCATCAATCCAATTTAAACGTAAGGGATTGATTTGATGTAAAGGTTTGAACTCAGACTCCATATCCCACCACTTGGCGGCAAGGGCTTCAAATTTGGCAATTTCGGCAGGGTCAACATTCAACGGGATGTGGCTCATGTGGGCTACTCCAAAGCGAAAAAATACGTGGTGCAGTATAATGACATCGCCCAGAGAAAGCTGCGAAAAACTTCGATTTATGTTATATTGCGCGGCTTGATATTCAGCTAAAAAACCAAATATTGCCAACCTATTGCCCATTTGAGAATACGCATGACAGACTTTGTATCCGAAATCGTCCCCGTCAATATTGAAGACGAATTGCGTCAATCGTATTTAGACTATGCCATGAGTGTGATTGTGGGGCGTGCGTTGCCCGATGTGCGCGACGGTTTAAAGCCTGTGCATCGTCGTTCCTTATTTGCTATGCACGAATTAAGCAACGACTGGAATAAACCCTATAAAAAGTCGGCTCGTGTGGTTGGTGATGTTATCGGTAAATATCACCCACACGGTGATACAGCGGTGTATGACACCATTGTGCGGATGGCTCAGCCGTTTAGCTTGCGTTATTTACTGGTGGATGGTCAGGGTAACTTTGGTTCGGTTGATGGTGACGCGCCCGCCGCGATGCGTTATACCGAAGTTCGGATGACGCGGATTGCCCATGATTTAATTGCCGATTTAGAAAAAGAAACCGTTGATTGGGTGCCCAACTACGACGGTACAGAAATGATTCCTGCGGTGATGCCGACTCGGATTCCTAATTTGCTTATTAACGGCAGTAGCGGTATTGCGGTGGGTATGGCGACGAATATTCCGCCACATAATCTCACCGAAGTATTAAATGCCTGTTTAGCGTATGTCGATGATAATAGCATTACCGTTGATGGTTTAATGCAGTACGTCACAGGCCCTGACTTTCCTACAGGCGCTATCATTAATGGCCGTAGTGGTATTGTTGAAGGTTACCGAACAGGTCGTGGCCGTATTCATTTACGCGCGAAACATCATATTGAAACCGATAATAAAACGGGTCGTCATACTATTGTTTTTACTGAAATTCCCTATCAGTTAAACAAAGCACGGGTTATCGAAAAAATTGCCGAGCTGGTAAAAGATAAAAAACTGGAAGGCATTAGTGAGCTACGTGACGAGTCCGATAAAGACGGGATGCGCATTGTTTTAGAATTAAAACGTAACGAAATTCCTGAAGTCGTTGTTAATAATTTGTTTGCACAAACGCCTTTAGAAAGCTCGTTTAGTTTCAATATGTTGGCCTTGCAAGATGGTCAACCCAAGCTAATGAATCTGCGTGATTTAATCGCCGCCTTTGTTCGTCATCGTCAAGAAGTGGTGACGCGTCGTACAGTGTTTGAACTACGCAAAGCGCGTGAACGTGGTCATATTGTTGAAGGTTTAGCGGTTGCTTTGGCTAATATTGATGAAGTTATTCAACTGATTAAAACATCTACCACAGGTGCAGAAGCCAAAGAACGTCTATTAGATAAGTTGTGGTCTGAAGGTGGTGTTTTAGCGTTATTAGAACGGACAGCCAGCGATAAAAACGCCTGTAGGCCAGAAAACTTACCTGATTATTTAGGTTTATTGGAAAGTGGCTACAAACTTTCGCCAGAACAAGCTCAAGCGATTTTAGATTTGCGTCTGCACCGTTTAACAGGTTTAGAACAAGATAAGTTACTGGCCGAATATGAAGAATTATTAGGAAAAATCAGTGGCTTATTAGCGATTTTGGCTGATTCTAAATTGTTGATGGACGTGATTCGTGGCGAACTCAAACAAATTTTAGATACCTATGGCGATGTTCGTAAAACCGTCATCATTGCCTCACGTTTAGATTTAAGCCGTGAAGATTTAACCCCCGACGAACAAGTGGTCTTAACGATTTCCCATACAGGTTACGCCAAAGTGCAACCGTTAAGTGATTATCGTGCGCAAAAACGTGGTGGTCGTGGTAAGTCGGCAACTGCTATTAAAGAAGAAGATTATATCGAGCATCTGTTAGTCGCCAGCACCCATGATACGGTATTGTGTTTTACGACAATGGGTAAAGTTTACTGGATTAAAGTTTACGATTTACCGCAAGCGGGTCGTGGTGCTAAAGGTAAGCCTTTAGTCAATTTAATGCAGTTAGATGAAGGTGAAAAAGTCACCACCATTTTACCATTGCGCGCTTATGCCGAAGGTCATTTTATTTTTATGGCGACGGCAGATGGTACAGTCAAACGTGTCGAGTTATCAGCGTTTTCTCGTCCACGCGCTAACGGTTTAATCGCTATCAACTTAGAGGGTGATAACGCCCTGATCGGCGTGTCTATTACCGATGGTAGCCAAGACATTATGCTGTTTAGTAATGAAGGCAAAGCTATTCGTTTCCGTGAGTCGGATGTGCGTGTGGTGAGTCGTCAAGCGATGGGCGTTCGCGGCATGAGATTACCAGCAGGCGCACGGATTGTGTCTATGGTCGCTACCTCTGAATTAGCAGAAGCGGCAGAAATCGTCGCCATGGCGGCGAGCGAAGACGACGAAAATGCGGTTGAAGCATTAGAGACCATAGAAGAGTCAGAAGTTAGCGCAACGACTACAGATAGCGATGATGAAGTCATTATGGTTTCCGCTGAAGAGTCACAAATTCTGACTGCTTGCGCCAATGGTTATGGTAAACGTACGCCCGTCAGCAAATATCCATTGCGTAAACGTGGCGGTCAAGGCGTGATTGCGATACAAGCCAGTGAGCGTAACGGTGAGTTAGTTTCAGCTGTTCTGGTGAACAAAACCAACGAGTTACTATTGATTTCTGATATGGGAACACTAGTCAGAACGCGTATTGGCGAAGTGTCAGTTCAAGGCCGTAATAGCCAAGGCGTGACCTTGATTCGTCTGAGTGACGATGAACAGCTCGTCGGTATTGTCTGTTTAGATGTACCCGAGGAAGAAGTTTTCGAAGGTGAAGCCGAGTTAGTTGCAGAAACGCCTGTAGATGCAGAAGTCGTCATTGACGATGCACCTGCGGAAGATGAAAACACTCCCAACGCCAGCGAAGAGTAACAACGGAAGGGCGCATGATTGCGCCCTTACTAATTGTGCTGAATCTGTATGATACTTCCGTTTGTGGTGAGCTTGTCGAACCATGAACGGTAAACCCTTCGACAAGCTCAGGGTGAGCGGTAAACGTCCACTTGAATGAATTGATTAATTGAAAAGGTAGTTATTGATGCGTGTTTATAACTTTTGTGCAGGTCCAGCAGCTTTGCCTGAATCGGTATTAGTGCAAGCTCAACAAGAAATGTTGGACTATCACGGTAAAGGTTTATCGGTGATGGAAATGAGTCACCGTAGTGCTGATTATGTGGCGATTGCTGAACAAGCCGAGCAAGACTTACGTGATTTAATGAACATTCCCAGCAATTACAAAGTATTGTTTTTGCAAGGCGGCGCATCGCAACAGTTCTCAATGATTCCTATGAATCTATTGCGTGGCAAAGCCACGGCTGATTATGTCAATACAGGCATGTGGTCGGACAAAGCCATCAAAGAAGCGAAGAAATTCTGCAACGTCAATGTTGTTGCCAGCGATGAAGCTAATCACTTTCGCGCAGTTCCTGCCTTCGATACTTGGCAAACTAACGCAGAAGCAGCTTATTTACATTACACGCCAAATGAAACTATTCATGGTGTGCAATTTGATTTTATCCCAGACAGCAATGTGCCTTTAGTCGCCGATTATTCGTCCATTATTTTGGCCGAACCTTTAGATGTATCGAAATTTGGTTTGATTTATGCTGGCGCGCAAAAAAATATCGGCCCAGCAGGTTTGGTTGTCGTTATTGTTCGTGAAGATTTATTAGGTGATGTCATCAAAGGCACCCCGACCATGTTGGATTATAAAATTCATGCCGATAATGCGTCGATGTATAACACGCCTTCAACTTACGCATGGTATTTGTCGGGCTTAGTCTTCCAATGGTTAAAAGCACAGGGCGGCCTGGAAAAAATGGCTGAAATAAACAAGCGTAAAGCTGCCAAGTTGTATTCGGCGATTGATACCATTGAATTTTATGGTAATCCTGTTGCCGTTGCCAATCGCTCGATGATGAACGTACCCTTTACTTTGGCCAATCCTGCTTTAGAAAAGACTTTCCTTAAAGAAGCAGATGCACAAGGCTTGCTAAACTTGGCGGGACATCGCTCTGTTGGTGGGATGCGCGCCAGTTTATATAATGCGGTGCCCGAAGCAGCGGTCGATGCTTTAGTGGCGTTTATGAGTGATTTTGCTAAGCGTAATGGTTAAGCTGTTGCAAGGCGTACTTTCTGTGCGCCTTTTGTGAAGTGGTAAAAGTACGAATGAAATGCTTATCACTAATGTGATTAGCCAAAAATTACCAACGACCAAACCTTTTTTAAACTTCAACCCCTCTTAGACGTACAAGATTGGACAGTGTAGAATAGTGCCAATTTTTTAGCTTTTAAGCACTGTGCCATGACACTTCCTAATTTACCTACATTACCTAGTATTCGCCAACAAATAGATTCTATAGATGAGCAAATTCAACAGCTTATCAATCAACGAGCGGAATGCGCTAAACAAGTTGCGCTCATTAAACGCGCTGAAGACCCTAGCATTAAAAGTTTTTATCGTCCAGAACGTGAAGCACAAGTGCTGCAAATGGTCATGGAACGGCAAAAGGCGGCCAAAGATGGCCAGCATGACGGCTTGGCAGGTGAAACGGTTGCACGTTTGTTTCGTGAAATCATGTCTGCTTGTTTAGCGCTAGAGTCACCCTTAAATATCGCTTTTTTAGGGCCTAATGGCACTTTTACTCATGCTGCCGCACTGAAGCATTTTGGTCATGCCGCATTAACCCAACCGTTGGCAACTATTGACGAAGTGTTTCGTGAAGTCGAAGCACAAAGTGTTAATTACGGCGTTGTCCCCGTTGAAAATTCTTCTGAAGGTGTTGTTAACCATACGCTCGATTGTTTTATGGGTTCGTCGTTAAAAATTATTGGGGAAGTGGAGTTGCGTATTCACCAAAATTTATTGGTGGCAGAAGGCACACAAATCAAAAATATTTCGCGTATTTACTCTCATCAACAATCGTTAGCGCAATGCCGTAAATGGATTGATGCGCATTTCCCTAAAGTTGAGCGTGTTGCGGTGTCGAGTAATGCGGAAGCCGCGCGCTTAGTCAAAGGGGAGTGGCATTCCGCCGCCATCGCAGGCGAAACAGCGGCTGAGTTGTATGGTTTAAAGAAACTGCATGAAAATATTGAAGATAATCCCAATAACACGACACGCTTTTTAATTATTGGTACCGAAGACGTGACACCTAGCGGTGATGATAAAACGTCATTGATTGTGGCTGCTCACAATGAAGCAGGCGCGTTGTATCATATCTTAGAGCCTTTTTATCGTCATAATATCTCGTTAACCCGTATTGAAACTCGACCATCACAAAATGATATTTGGTCGTACGTGTTTTTTATTGATTTTGAAGGCCATCAACAAGACCCTGCTGTTAAAACTGTACTGGCTGAAATTCAAGGGCGTGTCCGTGAGTTGCGTATTTTAGGCTCATATCCAAAAGCGGTATTGTAGGGGCGGTTTTAACCGCCAAATGATATTAGGATTTTTGTTGGCGAATAAACTCGCCCCAACATCATTTAGGAATATAAAAATGTCCTGCGATTTTCTCTCTCTCGCCAATAATGGCGTACAAAAATTATCGCCGTATCAAACGGGTAAGCCGATAGATGAGCTCAAACGCGAGCTAGGTTTAGACGATATTGTTAAACTTGCCAGTAATGAAAATCCACTCGGTTGTTCGCCATTAGCGGTTGAAGCCATTAAGTCAGAATTAACTCAAATTGGTCGTTATCCTGATGGAAATGGCTTTAATTTAAAATACGCTATTCTGCAAAAGTTTGGTTTTGATTTAAACCGCATTACGTTGGGTAATGGTTCTAATGATATTTTAGAGTTAGTTGCACGTGCGTTCATCGCCGAAGGTCAATCGGCTGTTTATAGTCAACATGCCTTCGCTGTCTATCCTTTAGCGGTGCAAGCGGTTGGTGGTGTCGGTATTGAAGTCCCTGCCAAAAGCTATGGTCACGATTTGCAAGCGATGGCGCAAGCAATCACCGCTAATACCAAAGTCGTGTTTATTGCTAACCCCAATAATCCAACAGGAACATGGTTTAGTCGTGCTGAGTTTGAACAGTTTATGGCGCAAGTACCTGAGCACGTTATTGTGGTTTTAGACGAAGCCTATGTTGAGTTTGTCACCGATAGTGGCTTTATGAATGGCTTTGATTATGTCAATCAATATCCTAACTTATTAGTCAGTCGAACGTTTTCTAAAGCCTATGGTTTGGCTTCGTTGCGGGTTGGCTATGCGATTGCTCATCCTGATATTACCAATATTATCAATCGGGTACGTCAGCCATTTAACGTCAATAGTTTTGCTTTGGCGGCCGCAACGGCTGCTTTGCAAGATGATGATTTTGTCGCGCAAAGTTGTGATTTAAACAGCACAGGCATGAAGCAGTTAGAGCAAGGTTTAACGGCATTAGGTTTGTCTTTTATTCCTTCGAAAGCCAATTTTATTGCTTTTGATGTTAAACGCCCGTGCCTGCCTGTTTTTCAAGCATTATTACAGCAGGGCGTGATTGTTCGCCCCATTGCTAACTATGGTATGCCGACGTATTTGCGTGTCAGTATTGGTTTGGCCAGTGAAAATGCGCGCTTTTTGGCGGTGTTAGAGCAGGTGTTAAAGGACTCATAATGCCGACATTGTTGATAGCAGACGGCTTTCGTTTTTTCTTCTATGCTAATGAGCATGAACCCAAGCACGTTCATGTCGTTAAAGGCGATGATTTTGTTAAAATTGAATTGGCAAGTTTGAAAGTAAGCCAAAACTATATGAAGCCAAAAGACTTAAAGCAGGCGTTGGGCTTGGTAGAAGTACATCGGACACAATTTGAGAGGCAATGGGATGAATACTTTAGTCAAAGGTAAGTCTGTACATTTTGATGATCGCCATCTTCATGTCGAGTTAGAAGATGGCCGCATCATTTTAACCCCTATGTCTTGGTACAAAGAGTTGCAAGAAGCCAGTTTAAAACAGCTTGCCCATTATGTTTTTATTTGTCGAGCAACAGGCATTGAATGGCCAGAATTGGATTATCAATTAAGTATCGACAGTATGTTGTCTGGTCATACGCAACAACAGGCGGCTTAAATGTTTAACAAAGTCGCTTTTATTGGTTTAGGTCTGATCGGTTCGAGTTTGGCACGGGTATTACGCGCCAATCATCTCGCACAAACCATTGTTGCTAGTAGCCGTAGCCCTCGCACATTAAGTTTAGCCTTAGATATCGGTTTGATTGACGCAGGTTATGCTGATGCTGCCGAAGCAGTACAAGATGCTGATCTTGTTGTCCTCGCCATGCCTGTATGTGCTACACAAAACGTTTTAGCTGCTATCAAAGACAGCCTTAAAGCATCAGTGATTATTACGGATGTCGGAAGCACTAAGGGTAATGTCGTTGCCGCTGCTGAGACGGTGTTTGGTGCTGTGCCAGCGCGTTTTATTCCTGCACATCCGATTGCAGGTTCAGAGCAAAGCGGTGTCTTGGCAGGAAAAGTCGATTTATTTGATCGCCATAAAGTAATAATCACACCTTTGCCTCATACCGATGCCGAAGCCTGTTTATTGATACAACAAATGTGGCAAGCCGCAGGCGCAGAAGTGCTAACGATGACGGTACAACGTCACGACGAAGTTTTAGCTAAAACGAGCCATTTACCCCATTTATTGGCGTTTTCTTTAGTTGATACTTTAGCGCGGGAATCACAAAATTTAGATATTTTTCGGTTTGCCGCAGGCGGGTTTCGGGATTTTACCCGTATTGCAGGCAGTGACCCATCGATGTGGCATGATATTTTTCTCGCCAATGAACAGGGCATTTTGTCGGCTTTAGATAGCTTTAGCCAAGGGGTTGAACGCTTGAAATCGGCGATTGTTGCCCACGATAGCGATGCCATTTTAGGCATACTGACTCGCGCCCAAGTGGCACGTCATCACTTTACTCACATGTTAGCTGGAACAGCATACCAAAAGACTATGAACACTAAAAATTTGCAATTTGTCGTTGAAGCAGGCGGTACTCTCCAAGGAAATTTACGCGTTCCGGGGGATAAATCCATTTCGCACCGTTCTATTATGTTGGGTTCATTAGCCGAAGGTGTTACCGAAGTAACAGGCTTTTTAGAAGGTGAAGATGCCTTAGCGACGCTGCAAGCGTTCCGTGATATGGGTGTTGTGATCGAAGGGCCAAAAAACGGTGAAGTACGCATTCATGGTGTCGGTTTGTATGGTTTGCAAGCACCACCGAATGCCTTGTATGTCGGCAACTCGGGTACATCGATGCGTTTATTGTCGGGTATTTTGTCAGCGCAAAAGTTTGATACTGTGATGACAGGTGATGCGTCGTTATCCAAACGGCCAATGGAGCGTATTGCTAAACCGTTACGTCAAATGGGTGCAATGATTCAAACAACAGGTGAAAAAGGCACGCCACCTGTTAGCATCAAAGGGAATCAAGCTCTAAAAGGCATTAGCTATGATATGCCCGTCGCCAGTGCGCAAGTGAAGTCTGGCGTGTTATTGGCAGGTTTATGGGCAGAAGGCGAAACGGTGATTACCGAGCCAGCACCTACACGCGATCACAGCGAGCGGATGTTACGTGGTTTTGGCTATGAGGTGAAAACCGAAGGCTCAACCATTCGTATCCAAGGTGGCGGTAAATTAACAGCCACTAAAATTGACGTACCTGCGGATATTTCTTCGGCAGCGTTTTTTATGGTTGGTGCAAGTATTGCCCCCAATGCCGATGTGATTTTAGAACACGTTGGCATTAACCCAACACGTATTGGTGTCATTAACATTCTACGCGCAATGGGCGGCGATTTAACACTCTTAAACGAGCGTGAAGTCGGTGGCGAGCCTGTCGCCGATATTCGAGTTCGTAGTGCTAAACTCAAAGGCATTCAAATTAACGAAGCCGATGTGCCCTTAGCGATTGATGAATTTCCATCGTTGTTTATTGCGGCGGCCTGTGCCGAAGGCACAACGGTATTAACGGGCGCGGAAGAGTTACGCGTCAAAGAATCTGACCGTATTCAAGTGATGGCCGATGGTTTAATCACCTTGGGTATTGATGCCCAACCCACACCTGACGGTATGATTATTCAAGGTGGCCAATTGGGTGGTGGTAAAGTTATCAGTCATGGCGATCATCGTATTGCTATGTCGTTTGCGATTGCGGCTTTACGCGCCAATGGCACGATTGAAATTGAAGATTGTGCCAATGTCGCCACCAGTTTCCCATTGTTTGTTGAGTTGGCGCGTGGTGCGGGCTTGAAGATTAAAGTGTTGGAAGTTTGATATTGCTTTATTGAGTTGTAAGGGCGAATAATCATTCGCCCTTTTCATTTGTGCTTCTATTCTTTTGAATAAATAGCAAAAAGCCCATTTTATAACCAATTTATATCTTTTGTTACCCCTTTGAGTTGCAATTATCCCCATAATTCTATAAAAAGCGCACGCGCCTTACGCCGTCTATACCGAAAAAATACACGGTAGTTTTTTTAAGCAATATTGCTGGAGGCACGCATGAGTGCAGAACTAGAACCGATGGTTAAACCTGTGATTATTCCGCCTGTCATTACCATTGACGGACCAAGCGGTTCAGGGAAAGGCACTATCGCCCATCGTTTAGCCCTAAAACTAGGTTTTCATGTTTTAGATTCAGGCGCGTTATATCGTCTGTTGGCTTTAGCAGCGCAACAACACGGCGTGCAAACCGACAATGAAGCCGCCCTACAAGTATTAGCCGCGCATTTGGATGCACAATTCCAAGATAATAATGGCGAAGCGATGTTGATTTTAGAAGGTGAAGATGTGACGCACAGCATTCGCACCGAAGAAATAGGCGCAGCTGCTTCAAAAGTCGCTGCTTTACCTGCGGTCAGAGCCGCGTTATTACAACGTCAATATGCCTTTAGAGAAAGCCCTGGTTTAGTCGCAGATGGCCGAGATATGGGCACAATTGTCTTCCCCGATGCCTGTCTGAAAATATTTCTTACCGCCAGTGCCGAAGCGCGCGCCGAAAGACGTTATAAACAGTTGCTTGAAAAGGGCTTTAATGCTAGTTTAGCCGCCATTTTAAGCGACATACGCGCCCGCGATTTGCGCGATAGTGAACGTGCTGTTGCACCGCTCAAACCTGCTGCTGATGCGATTGTCTTAGACAGTACGGCATTAGGCATAGAAGCGGTGTTAAAAGCAGTGACGGAAGCGGCGAAAAGAACGCAACACTTACACAGTTTTGCTGAGATTTTGAGCGTATAACGCTACATACGATTTTGAAAGACTTTAATAGCACAGAATTTGTTTCTTTGTTATTTGGGAAGATGGCGTTAATGCACGACCAGTAAGGCATTAACGATTGTCTAAATAAAGCAGCCCGTCATTAGCTGGTAATGTACGGCCAAACACACTGATGCGTTAGCATCCATAGGTTCTTAATATATGTTCGAATCATTTGCCGAACTTTTTGCAGAAAGTGAACTGCAATTTACTCAAGGCGCAGTCATTAAAGGCGTAGTTGTAGCGATTGACAGCGACTGGGTCACTGTTGATACAGGCTTAAAGTCTGAAGGTGTTGTACCTCGCGAAGAATTCTTAAATGACATGCGCGAATTAGAAGTCAACGTAGGCGACACTGTTGAAGTGGTTGTCGATGCGTTTGATAACGGTATGGGTCAAACCGTATTGTCGCGTGAAAAAGCAAAACGTGCTGAAACATGGACGCGTTTGGACAAGATTTTCAACGATCAAGAAATCGTTCGTGGTCTTATCTCTGGCAAAGTCAAAGGCGGTTTCACCGTCGATATCGGCCCAATCCGTGCGTTCTTACCGGGTTCGTTGGTTGATACGCGTCCTATCCGTGATACCACTCACTTGGAAGGCAAAGAGCTTGAATTCAAAGTTATCAAGCTTGACCAAAAACGTAACAACGTTGTTGTTTCTCGTCGTGCGGTTATGGAAGCTGAATCCTCTGCTGAACGTGAAGTATTGTTAGGTCAATTGCAAGAAGGCCAAACTGTTAAAGGTGTTATCAAAAACCTCACTGACTACGGCGCATTCGTTGACCTCGGTGGCATCGACGGCTTGTTGCACATCACTGACATGGCTTGGAAGCGTGTTAAACACCCAAGCGAAGTGGTTGAAGTTGGCCAAGAAATGGAAGTTAAAGTCCTCAAGTTTGACCGCGAGCGTAATCGCGTATCCTTGGGCTTGAAGCAATTGGGTCAAGATCCATGGTTGGCGTTGATGAGCAAGTATCCAAAAGGTACAGTGACTCGCGCTAAAGTCACTAACCTGACTGACTACGGCTGTTTCGCTGAAATCGCTGAAGGCGTTGAAGGTTTGGTGCACGTATCTGAAATGGATCACACCAACAAAAACATTCATCCATCCAAAGTTGTACAAATTGGCGATGAAGTGGATGTCATGGTTCTTGAAATCGACGAAGAACGTCGTCGTATTTCCTTGGGTATCAAACAATGTAAAGCTAATCCTTGGGATGAGTTTGCTAAGACCCATGAAAAAGGCCAAAAAGTTTCTGGCAACATCAAATCCATTACTGACTTTGGTATCTTCATTGGTTTACCAGGTGGTATTGACGGTTTGGTTCACTTGTCTGACATTTCTTGGAATGAAGCAGGCGAAGAAGCTATCCGCAAATTCCGTAAAGGTGACTTGGTTGAAGCCGTTATCCTTGCTGTTGATGCCGAAGGCAACCGTATCTCCCTCGGTGTAAAACAACTGCAAAAAGACCCGTTCAGCGATTTCACTTCTTCTCACGAGAAGGGTGCAATTGTTAAAGGTGTGATTAAAGCCGTTGATGCTAAAGGCGCAACAGTTGAATTGACTGATGGCGTTGAAGCAACATTGAAAGCGTCTGAAATCATTCGCGACCGTGTGGAAGATGCTTCTAAGCATTTGACAGTTGGTCAAGAAATCGAAGCGAAAATCATTGGTGTTGACCGCAAAGCGCGTGTCATCAACTTGTCGATTAAAGCGAAAGATGAAGCAGAAGAGCGTGAAGCAATGACCGCTGTTCGCAACACACAAGCAGAAGTAACGACTTCTGCAGCTGGTCCAAAAACCATTGGTGACTTGATTAAGGCACAAATGAAGTAATTGGTCAGATTTGTGATGTAAATTAAAACGGGGGTTTGCTACCCCCGTTTTTTTATGTTAAATCATAAGCCTAGAAAAACTAGGAGCGGTAACATGCCACTAACAAAATCTGCGCTCATCACACGCATTGCCTCCAGACAGCAATTATTAACCGAAAAAGATGTCGAACTGGCAGTGAAAGCGTTATTAGATCAAATGGTTGATGCCTTAGCGGCGGGCCAACGTGTTGAAATTCGTGGTTTTGGCAGTTTTAGTTTGCATCATCGACCTCCGCGTTTAGGTCGTAATCCTAAAACGGGTGAAAAAGTTGAAGTCGGCTCAAAATATGTGCCTCATTTTAAACCTGGTAAAGAATTGAAAGACCGTGTCGATGAAGCAGCAGCTCAAGAAGGCTAATCATGAGCTTTAACTTTGTAAAGCGCATGTTGCTGGCTATTATGCTGATTTTTGTGAGCTTCTGCGGTATTTGGTTGGTTGTCACCAATCCTCAGCCTATCCATTTGAATTTGCTGTTGCTCCAAATCCCTGCCATTAACAGTGGGTTAGTCATTTTGCTGACTTTTGTTTTCGGCTGCGTCGTCGGTTTGGCTGCGGCAGTGGTGATTTTTAAAATCTTGCCTTTACGCTGGCAATTACGACAATCTCAACAACAAATTGCTGAGCTAAGAAAACAAAACGCTAAACCGCCATTGAGTTTATAGAAATCATAAAATGAGAGAGTAGGGGGCGATAGTGACATCGCCCTTTTTTTGCTCCTTAGGTTTTTAAGTTCCGATAATGGGCAAAAATTTCTTTTAAGCCATAACGTGGCGTAAAACCGAAGGTGTGGCTAAATAAACCACCATCAATCGTTGCGGCATATTTAAAGTAGTTGAGTAAATGTGGCGGGAAAAACTCTTTTTTCGCTAATTTACCTAATATGATTGGCATATTGGGTGGAATCGAAGGAATGGATAGTTTTTTACAACCACATAATTCAATCGCTGTTTGATAGGGCACACAATCATCAGGTGCGACATTATAAATGCCGGGATGGTTCTGTTCAAAGGCAACAACAATGGCATCAGCCATATCTTCTAAATGAATAAACTGCATCATCGGCGAAAAGCCCATTAATACAGGCACACGCTCTTGCATTAATGATTGACTGAGTGTGTTATTCACCCCTGGGCCAACAATGTTACAAGGCCGCAAAATGGTGATGTTGAGCTCAGGATATTTCCATAAGTAAATCGTTGCTAAGTTTTCTAACTCCACTGAGTCCACTAAATCCATGGTAATTCCCGCCGCTTTTAATGGCGAGCTTTCTGCTAAATAAGCAGGATTAAGTGGATGTGCGCCATAAACAAAATAGGTCGAAAGAATCAGTGTTTGTTTAACGTGATATTTACGCGCTAAATCCAGCAAACGCTGGCTACCAATAACATTGGCGGCATAACGTCCTTCGCGGCTAAACTCATTAGAGCCAATACGACCCAAATGAATAATCCCTGCGAAGTTATATTCTTTGAACAAGTCTTCAAAACGACGTTTATTAAAATCAACATGATAGCTTGGAATATGCTCAGGCATACTGACTTCACGGCGGGTGTCACAAACAACAATGCGGAATTTCCCCTGTAAGCGGGCAACGACTTGTTGAGCCAATGCACCAGCTGCGCCAGTGACTAAAATACAGGGAAGATGAGGGTTTTTTGTCATAATTGTTATCCTTAAACTAACTGCGTTTAGCTTGGCCTTCTTGTATGAGCTGTCTAATTTTGGCTTTTACTACATTTACTTTGGCTTCTAAATCTTCTTCACAATGAATAGGCCCTTCAAAATACATCGGCTCACCAAAGGTAAGCGTGACTTTGGCGGGAATAGCAAAAGGGGGGGCGATAGGCACGTAAGGCAAGCCAAAACGTTTGGCTAAACCTTTGGCATTACCAAACATCGGTAATGCCTCTTCGCAGCCGACGACCCCAACAGGAATAATCGGTGTATTGGTTTCTATCGCAATTTGCATAAAACCACTGCCAAAGCGTTGTAACTGGTAACGCTTGGCAAAGCCTTTACCTGTGCCGCGTACTCCCTCGGGGAAAACAATGACGGCTTCATTTTGTTTGAGCATGTCATAGCAATTATGTACTTCACCCGTCACTGCGCCTAGATTATTCATCCAGTTACCAATATAGGGTATTCCAGTAAAAAAGCGTTCAATCATGGCGCGGGGTACACGTGGGGCATAGGGGTTAGTCAGTAAACTATAGCCAATGAGTGTGCCATCAAGTGGCAGATGACCCGAATGATTAGCAATTATCAAAACACGGCCTTGGGCGGGAATATGTTCACGACCATAAGCTTCGACACGAAAGTACTTCTCGTACAGCAAGCGCGTCAAGGCAGCCGCTTTGTAAGCGGTTTCTTTGTGATAACCCCAACGGTCATATTCCAAACTGCCTAAGGGTTTTGGGGCTTCATCTATTTTTTGTTTCAGTTCAGCGGGTAAAAACCAATGTTGGACTTTGTCGAAAAGCATTAACCATGCCTCCATTTAAGATTGTGACTATCCTAGCAATAATAACACCGTCACGAAACAGAGTTTTCGTTGGTGAATGTGAGCCATGAAGGAATCAACATGCTAAACTCACGCTTCATCTGATACGTTCAAATTAAAGCTTGGGTAGAGTACAAAAACGACTTTTAGTCACTAAATACAATACATCTACCTTGTTTCACTTGACCCTAACGGGGCGGGATTGTTATAAATCGCACACGTTGCGCCAAGCCTTTTATGCCGCGTATCTCACGTCTTGAAAATCAGACCAATAATAAGGGGAAGAAATGAACAAGTCCGAATTGATTGATGCTATTGCTAGCTCAGCCGAATTGACTAAAGCCGATGCTGGCCGTGCCTTAGATGCGACAATTGCTGCCATTACTGCGTCATTAGCAGCGGGTGATGCGGTGGCTTTAGTTGGCTTTGGTACTTTTAGTGTCAAAGAGCGCGCCGCTCGTAAAGGTCGCAACCCAAAAACGGGTGAAGCTATTGATATTGCCGCTAGCAAAGTTCCTGACTTTAAAGCGGGTAAAAGCTTAAAAGACGCTGTTGCCTAAGTTTAAAGCAGCTCTTTTGGCTCTCAACGCGTCCGTATTGGGCGCGTTTTATTTTTATCTTGTTTGTGGTGGACGTTCATGCAGGCCTTTCGTGATTTAGTGCGTGGTTGGTTGGGTAAATTCTTGCTCGGATTATTGATGATCCCCTTTGCTATTGTCGGCATTGAGTCTTATTTTGTTGGTGGCAAAGCAGCTCCTGCGGCGACCATTAACGATGAAGAAATTAGTCAAAATGATCTTGATCGTAGTGTTGACCAACAACGTCAGCGGATTCTTGCCAGTATGGGTGAGCAACCAGATGCATCACGTTTAGATCTCGTTATCTTGCGTCAAGAAGTCTTAAAAGGGTTGATTGATCGAGCGTTGTTGAGTCAACAAGCCAAAAAAGTCGGTTTTTTGATAGATGATGTAACGATTTCTCGTTTGATTCAAGAAACGCCTGCTTTTCAAGAAAATGGTGTTTTTTCTGAAACTCGTTATCAGCAAGTGCTGAGAAATATGGGTGAAGATGCTGCAAATTTTCCTGCTAAAGCAAAAAAAGAGATTGCCGTATCACAACTCGCATCTGGCATTAATCAAACCGCTTTTGTTTCAGCGAAAGAGTTAGATGCCTTGTCCGCTCTAGATAATCAAAAGCGTGATATTCATTTGGTGGTGATTAATGCAGCTCCGTATTTGGCCTCCGTTAAAGTGTTAGATGAAGAAGTTAATAAATACTACAAAGCCAACAGTGCAAAATACACCACTGAAGAAAAAGTCAGTGTTGATTATATGGTCTTAGGTGCGGAGTTATTTACCGATAAAGTGTTACTAACAGATGCCGATGTTGAAGCACGTTATGCCGAAAAACTTAAAGCTTTAGAAAGTAATGAGCAACGTCGCGCCTCGCATATTCTGATTAATATTGATGATAAAACGAAAGAGGCCGATGCTTTAGCCAAAATTAAAGGCTTAGAAAAGCGTATTCAAGCAGGTGAAGATTTTGGTGCACTCGCTAAAGAGTTTTCCCAAGACCAAGGTTCGGCCACTAATAATGGTGATTTAGGCTTTGCTGGCAAAGGTATGTTTGTTCCTGAGTTTGAAAAGTCGTTATACGCTTTAAAAGTGAATGAAGTGTCTGCCCCTGTGAAAACACAGTTTGGTTATCACATCATCAAGTTAATAGAAGTTCAGAAAGCACCTGTGCCGACGATGGCAGAGTTGCGTCCCTCTTTAGAGGCAGAAGTGCGTACAGCAAAATCTGAAGAGTTATATGCCGAAGCCGTCGAAAAAATGGATGCCTTGGCTTATGAATCCTCCGATTTAAAAGAAGGGGCTAAACAATACGTCATGACTTTACAAACTTCGCCTTTATTTTCGAAACAAGGGGGAGAAGGTCTAGCAGCTAATCGTAAAGTGGTGCAAGCGGCATTTAGCGACGACGTGTTGAAAGAGGGTAAAAACTCTTCCGCATTGGCATTAGATGACAAACACAGTGTTTGGATTCATCTCAATAAACATGAGCCTGCACGCGTCAAACCCTTGGCAGAAGTAGCAACTGAGATTAAATCCACGTTGCAGCTAGAAAAAGCCAGTGCTTTAGCAAAAGCAGAAGCCGATGCGATTACCAAAGAAGTGAATAGTGGTAAATCAAGTACTGAAGTTGCGGCGAATCATAAAATTCAATGGTTGGATTTTGTTGCTACTGCACGTACAGCCAATGCACCGACAGCGGATTTGTTAAAAGTGGCATTTCGTTTACCAAATCCCAAAGCAAATACATGGACAGCAGAAGCAACGAGCGTTGCTAAAGATTATGCCGTTGTTGCTTTAAGCAAAATTGACGCAGGTACATCGACATTAACCGCAGAGCAAAAGAAACAGTTTATGACTTCTTTAGCCACTTCGCGCGGTCAGCAAGAGTTACAAGACTATGTGACCTATTTACGCTCCACCGCAAAAATCAAAGAAGAGGTAGAGAAAAAATAATTTTCGCTACTGTCTTCTAAAACAAAAGGCAGATACTTTGGTATCTGCCTTTTGTCATTTTAGCGTATCATTCACCCCTGTTTTTTTATCGTTAGTGCCATGAAAACCATTAGCTCGCGCCAAAATCCGCTGATTAAAGATTTACATTTACTGGCTACCTCTGCCTCTGAACGTCGTCAACAAGCAAAAACTTTATTGGATGGTGTGCATTTAGTGCAAGCAGCCATCGCACACGGCGTTTCTTTAGACTTAGTGTGTGTCAGTGAGCGTGGTTATCAATCGGCAGAGATTGCGGCGTTAATAGATGTTTTAGCACCTGTGACTTCGTGTATATATGTTCCTGATGCCTTGTTTAATCATATTAGTCCCACGGATACACCCGCAGGGATTTTGGCAGTTATCAAGCTGCCGACGGAAATGACGGTAGAGCCAGTGACCTCATCCTGTGTTGTATTAGAATGTGTTCAAGATGTAGGTAATTTAGGCACTATTTTACGTACAGCCGCCGCCGCAGGTATTGAAACGGTTTTTTTGAGTGAAGGTTGTGCGCAAGCATGGTCACCACGGGTATTACGCGCAGCAATGGGCGCACATTTTTTGTTGTCAATTTATGAGAAAGTGAATATTGCCGAGTTACTAGCGGACTATCAAGGTGTGAGTGTAGCAACCAGTTTAGACGGTGCGCGTAATTTATACGAGATGAATTTGTGCCAACCGATTGCGTGGTTATTCGGCAGTGAAGGACAGGGCTTGTCTGCTGACACAATGGCCTTGGCGCGGCAAAAAGTAATGATTCCAATGGCGAAAGGTGTGGAGTCGCTGAATGTGGCGGCGGCGGTGGCGGTGTGTCTGTTTGAAGAAAGAAGACAGAAATTAGTTTAAAAATTTCTATTTTTTCAGGGATTCGGTCAATTTATGATTGAAATGGTATTCCTCTGAATTTGTGTGAACAAGATTTAGATGCGTCGGATATTTTAGGTTTTAGTGATGATATGAGTAAATTACTCAAGCAATATGGCTTTAATTACTGGGAGTTAGGTGTCAGAGGCGATTATTTTTTCATTGTAAGGCAGCAAGATAAAGAGAAAATACAAGACTTGGCTTATAGCTTAGGCTTTATTGACTTTTTATGTTGTCCCACGAGTGATGATGTGTAGGATGGATAAAAGCTCTAAAGTAATAAAAATCAATAGGTTATTAAAAATACATAATAAGCCTTTGATTCTAATCAAAGGCTAAACGGCGACTTCTCTCCCTCTACCCACCCTAAAAAATCACTTTACCATCGAAGGAATCGCCAACCCCTTTAACTTCCAATTAATCAATCCATTACGCTCAAAAGTGAAAGTAAATGCTGAGTTAGGATGATCTGCTTTAGCAAGTGTCACCACAAAATGATTAAAGTCTTGATAGGATTTATGACTGATAACATCATTATCTACAGCTTTGTCCGCTTGATTAGGCGTACTTTTATCATCGGTATCAATGGCTTTAGGCGTATTGGCTTGTAACATCATCGCCATATTTTCGGGGGTAACAATAATATCAATCATCGGATTAACAAAAGCGGAGGCAAACATCGTTGCAAAAGCATTCATGCCACTATCCGTTTTGTTTTTTAATAAGACTTTATTCATCTCACTATTCATCGACAGCTTTAAGCTTTCTTTAACGGCAGGATAATCAATATATTGATTTAACGCCGCAGAATCACGAGCTTGAGCCGCTTGTTGCATATTATGTACAGCAATATAAGGCGTGGCATAAAAACCACCGCCAACCAACACTAAAACTAAGGCTACTACTTTTTTCATCACTTAATTAATCCGTCGTTTTAAACCAGTTTCTTGAATAATTCGTGTGGCAATTTCTTCCACCGACATTTCCGAGACATTCAAAAAGGGGACGCCTTCTTTAATGTAAATACCTTCAATGGCGCGAATTTCTTGTTGGCATTGTTGCGGGCTAGCATAACGACTATTAGCTTTACGTTCATTACGAATGGCAATTAAACGGTCAGCATCAATCATCAAACCAAATAGTTTTGATTTATGCTCTTTTAACGATTTAGGCAAATGTTCGCCGTCTAAATCATCTTCGGTTAACGGGTAGTTGGCCGCACGAATCCCAAATTGCATCGCTAAATAAATACAAGTGGGTGTTTTACCTGAGCGTGAAACGCCAATTAAGATAATATCCGCCGAGTCGTATTGACGGGTTCGCGCACCATCGTCGTTATCAAGAGCAAAATGAACGGCATCAATACGCGTTTTATAGGCGAGGGTATCAACAGTATGTTTACCGACGGTATTATTGGGTTTTACGCCCAATTCTTCTTCTAATTTACCAACAAAGGTTTCAAAAACATCAAACATACAGCCATTAGCGTTAGCTATAATTTTACGCACCGTTTTATCAACAATCGTATCAATAATAATTGGTTGCACACCGTCTTCAGCGGCGACAGCATTGATTTTTTTGACCGCATCATGAGCGCGTTCAGGGCTGTCAATGTAAGGTAAAGTGAATTGTTCAAACTTTAAGCTGCCAAATTGTGCCAATAAACTGTGGCCTAATGTTTCCGCAGTGATACCTGTGCCATCAGAAATAAAAAATACGCTACGATTCATGTTTTTACGCCTTTATTGTTTGTGCCAAGCGACTAGAGACTTTATATTAGAGGGTAGTTGCCAACGTCGGCCAGTGTAAATCCGAATATCTGCCTCGTGCCACATCCGCATGGGCAATAATACCTGCAAGTGTGCAATCCATGCTTGTAAATTTTAATACTGTAGTAGGGAGCTTTATTTTGGAAGCATTAGTCCTGTGGTTTCAACAACTCGGTAAAAATGATGTTGAAATAGTCGGTGGTAAAAATGCCTCTTTAGGTGAAATGATTAGCAATTTATCCAGTATGGGCGTGTCTGTCCCAGGTGGATTTGCCACAACCGCACAAGCGTACCGTGACTTTTTAGAGCAAAGCGGCCTTAATAAACGTATTCATGATGTCTTAGATACTTTGAATGTCGATGATGTCGTCCGTCTTGCTGAAGTGGGCAAGCAAATCCGTGAGTGGATTGTCGAAACACCATTGCAACCCGCTTTAGAACAAGCGATTCGTGATAATTTTGCTCAGTTAGCCAATGGCAATGACCATATTTCTGTAGCGGTACGTTCTTCAGCAACGGCAGAAGATTTACCCGATGCTTCGTTTGCGGGTCAACAAGAAACATTCTTAAACATTCGTGGTGTTGATAACGTTTTAACCGCCGTGAAAGAAGTATTTGCGTCATTATTTAATGACCGTGCCATTGCTTACCGTGTTCATCAAGGTTACGAGCATAAAGGCGTGGCGTTGTCCGCAGGCATTCAACGCATGGTGCGTTCAGAAACGGGTGCGGCAGGGGTATTGTTTACCTTAGATACAGAGTCTGGTTTCCGTGATGTCGTCTTTATCACCAGTTCCTATGGTTTGGGTGAAATGGTGGTGCAGGGTGCAGTCAACCCTGACGAGTTTTATGTGCATAAACATACACTTGAAGCCAAACGTCCTGCGATTTTACGCCGTAACTTAGGCAGCAAAGCGCAAAAAATGATTTATGGCGAAACAGGTGTGACGGGTAAATCAACCATTGTTGTGGATGTTGATAAGCCTGAGCGTTTGAAGTTTTCCATTAGCGATGCCGAAATAACGTCTTTGTCTGAACAAGCATTAATCATCGAAAAACATTATGGTTCACCGATGGATATTGAGTGGGCAAAAGATGGCGATGATGGCCAGTTGTACATTGTGCAAGCGCGTCCAGAAACGGTAAAAAGCCGCCAAAATGTCGGCACGATGGAACGTTATTTGCTCAAGCAAAAAGGCACAGTTGTTTTATGTGAAGGCCGTTCGATTGGTCAACGTATTGGTGCAGGTCGTGTGCGTGTGGTTAATTCCATTCGTGAAATGGACAAAGTGCAAGACGGCGATGTTTTAGTTTCCGATATGACCGATCCCGATTGGGAACCCGTGATGAAGCGTGCCTCGGCGATTGTCACGAATCGTGGTGGTCGTACTTGTCATGCGGCGATTATCGCTCGTGAATTAGGTGTCCCTGCGATTGTTGGTTGTGGTAACGCCACCGAATTATTGCAAGACGGTATGGAAGTGACCGTATCGTGCGCTGAAGGGGATACAGGTTTTATTTACGAAGGTATGTTGGACTTTGAAATTCAAAAGAACTCTATTGCTTCGATGCCAAAATTACCGTTCAAAATTATGATGAACGTCGGTAATCCTGACCGTGCTTTTGACTTCTCTCAAATTCCGAACCAAGGTATTGGCTTGGCGCGTTTAGAATTTATTATCAATCGTATGATTGGCGTGCATCCTAAAGCCTTGTTGAACTACGATACTTTGCCACGTGATATTCGTAATGCGGTAACGACTCGTGCAGCAGGCTATGCTTCACCCGTTGATTTTTATGTGGAAAAGTTGGTTGAAGGTATTTCGACTTTGGCAGCAGCTTTCCATCCGCAACGCGTTATTGTGCGGATGTCCGATTTTAAATCGAACGAATATGCCAATTTAATTGGTGGCAAGTTGTATGAGCCAACCGAAGAAAATCCGATGTTGGGTTTCCGTGGTGCTTCACGTTATATCTCCGATAACTTCCGTGATTGTTTTGACCTTGAATGCCGTGCGCTGAAAAAAGTGCGTGATGAAATGGGTTTAACCAATGTTGAAATCATGATTCCGTTTGTCCGTACTACAGGTGAAGCGCAACGTGTAATTGAGTTGTTGGCTGAGAAAGGTTTGCGTCGCGGTGAGAATGGCTTAAAAGTTATTATGATGTGTGAATTACCGACTAACGCCTTGTTAGCCGAAGATTTCTTACAGCATTTTGATGGCTTTTCCATTGGCTCTAACGATTTAACCCAGTTAACACTTGGATTAGACCGTGACTCAGGCATTGTTTCGCACTTGTTTGATGAGCGTGACCCTGCGGTGAAGTTCTTGTTATCACGTGCGATTCAAGCGTGTAAAAAAGCAGGTAAGTATGTCGGTATCTGCGGTCAAGGCCCTAGCGACCACCCAGACCTCGCGAAATGGTTGATGGATGAAGGCATTGATTCGGTGTCGTTGAATCCTGATTCTGTGTTACAGACGTGGTTCTTCTTAGCGGAAAATCACGGTAAGTAATTTTTACGGTTGATGTATGCTGTAAATTAAGGTCTCTTTTGAGGCCTTAATTTTTTGTTGTGTCGCGGGTAAATAAAAAAGCCCCATCATTCGACAGGGCTTTTTGACAACTAACCGAATAAATTCAGATTAGTGGTGATGACCACCTGCACCATGAACATGACCATGTTCTAATTCTTCGGCAGTAGCCGCACGAATAGATACGATTTCAACATCAAAATGTAAGTTTTGGCCAGCTAAAGGATGGTTGCCATCAACAGTGACTTCGTCGCCTTCAACCGCAGCAACTGTGACCACTTGCATACCATAATCTGTTTGCGCGTGAAATTGCATACCTGCTTCAATGTTTTCAACACCCGCAAACATGTGCTTAGGTACAACTTGTACCATTTGGGCATCGTATTCGCCGTAGCCTTCGCTAGCAGCAACATCAACAGTCAACTTGTCGCCAACTTGTTTGCCCACTAAGGCGTTTTCTAAACCCGGAATAATATTTTGCGCGCCGTGTAAATACACTAATGGCTCGCCACCTGCCGACGTATCAATCACTTGACCTTCGTCGTTGGTGAGGGTGTAAGCAAGAGCAACAACGCTGTCAGTAGAAATTTGCATGATAAAACCTATAGGCCAAACGGCGGTCGTAAAAATAGCCGACAATCATACTGTAATTGTCGGAAATGTGCTGTAAAAAGTCGTCGATGCTGCAAAATATCTATACTATTTCTGACAGATATTAATGCAGCTTTAATGTCGGGCTAGAAGATTTACTCAATTGATCTTTACTCCACAGCATCAACGTCTTGAAAAATCCATGTAAAGAATATTGATGCATACGATAGAGCATGACATACATTAAACGGGCAATACGACCTTTGACGTTAATATTGCCGACTAAGCTACCGACGCTATTGCCCTCACTGAGCGAAATCAACGAGCCAAAATCACTGTATTTATAAATAGGCAGCGGCTTGTTTTGAATATGTGCCGCCAATGCTTTGACTAAATAGTTGGCTTGTTGTTGTGCTGACTGTGCGCGTGGCGGTACAGGGCGTTCCATATTCGGTAAGGTGCAAGAAGCACAATCACCGAAAGCAAAAATATTATCATCTCGCGTGCTTTGTAAGCTGGGTTTAACCACTAATTGATTGATACGATTCGTTTCTAAACCCGCTATATTTTGCAAAAAGTCAGGTGCTTTAATACCCGCCGACCAAACACGTAAACTGGCAGGAATGCGTAAACCGCCTTCACACTCAATACCATCGGCATGAATGGCAACTACTTTGGTTTTAGTGCGAACAGTAATACCCATTTTAGTCAGCTGTGCTTCCGCCGCCGCGGAAGTAGCTGCAGGTAAAACGGGAAGTACTCGATCCGCCGCTTCTATGAGCGTGATATTGACGTTTTGTGGTGCAATATCATCCAAACCGTAACGTACAAATTCGTGGCAAGCGTGATGTAGTTCTGCGGCTAATTCTACACCTGTTGCCCCCGCACCAATGATGGCGACGTTTAGCTCAGGTGGCGGTGAAATATGACTCGGCAGGGCATGAGCCTGTAAATACATATTCAAAAATTGTTGCTGAAAACGATCAGCTTGAGGACGAGAGTCCAAGAAAATACAATTGTCTCGCGCACCTTGAGTGCCGAAATCATTGGCAGTTGAACCAATGGCAATGACTAAAGTGTCGTAATGTAAGCTGCGGGCGGGTGCGACTTCTTTACCATCTTCGGCAATTAGTGGAGCAAGCATTAGTTGTTTTTCGACGCGATTTATATCAACCATTCGCCCTAACTGAAACTCAAAATGATGTTTGACGCTATGGGCAAAATAATTTAATTCATCTTCAAATGAGTTGAGTGTACCTGCGGCGACTTCGTGCAGGAGTGGTTTCCAAATGTGAGTCAAGTGAGCATCAACAAGAGTGATACGTGCTTTTTTGGCTTTGCCAAGTTTATGTCCTAACTGTGTTGCCAAGCCTAAACCGCCTGCGCCGCCACCCACAATAACAATATGATGTGCTGTGTTCATGATAAACCCCAAAAGTAAAAAACAATCACAGCAACACAAACCATGTTGAGTGGCCGTTTGCGCTGGTGTGATAGTTTTTATTATGTGTAGTATGGAATTCAGATGCGTGGCATCAAATAGAACGATACAGAGGTTAAAGGCGTGCGTTTTTGAGAATGAAAACAGGATGTAAGCGCGATAACCCAAGCAACGCGGATTCTACGCTGCTTGGTTAATTGTTACTAGAGTGTTAAAACTTAAACTGCTGGAACGATGGTCAATAACCAAGCTATTAAGTCATGACGGACTTCGGTAGCGTTAGTTTCGTGCAAGGCAACATGACGCGCTTGAGGGTATATTTTGAGGGTGACATTGGCTTTGTTGATTTTGGCGTGCATTTTCGCCAGTTTTTTAACGCCTTTGCCCATAGCACCCACAGGATCTTCAGAGCCAGAGAAAATATATAACGGCAAGCCTTCAGGGATTTTTTTCATATTAGCAGGTTGGTAAATTTCGCCCAAGGTCACCATAAAATCGCGCCAGTAACGGTTGGCCATGCGGAAACCACAGAAAGGGTCAGCAATATAGCTATCCACAAAGTGAGTATCACGCGACAGCCAATCAAAGTCAGTACGATTGGGAGCAAACACTTTATTAAACTTGCCAAACCCTAAACTATGAATCAGATCACTGTGACCATTACCTCCTTGACGACACATTTCAAATGCCGCTAACCGCGAGGAGGCACGAGCAAACCACGGTGCTGTAAAGTTAGAACCACTTAAGGCAAGTGCTTTAATCCGATTGGGGTTGTTTTGCACAAACCATTGGCTAATAAAGGACCCCATGCTGTGCGCTAAAATAATGACAGGCAGGTTGTTATACGTTGCACTAATCCAATTATGAATCAGTGGCATATCTTGTAGAATGCCTGCCCAGTTTTGTAGTTTACTGACATGACCCAATTGTTTTTCAGGGGTGGACAAGCCATGACAGCGATGATCGTGTGCTAAAACGGCAAAGCCCTGTTGATTTAAAAAAGCCGCTACCTCATCATAACTCCCACTATGCTCAGCCATGCCATGCACAATATGAATAATGGCGCGTGGTTGCGAAACAGGCCAATGACGAACAGGAATTTTATGGCCATCAGCCGTGGGTAAATACAACAGTGTCGCTTCAGGGCTGAGGTGCGGATTATTCATTAAATATGAGTCCTAACAATTTATTTCATGGAATTTATTATGCGCGCAGCGTGTCATTATACGGTTTCAGCACTTCATCCGAGTCATCACTTTTTTCAGGTCACACTTGCTATTTTGCAGCCCAATCCTTCAGGACAAAAATTGTGGTTGCCGAATTGGATTCTCGGGAGCTACATGATTCGTGACTTTTCGCGTCATATCATTAGTGTAAGCGCGAAAACGACAGAAGGATTGTTATTAAGTGTCAAAAAAATAGCAAAAAATCAGTGGTCTGTCTCTCCCTATGAAGGAGAAATCATTATTTCTTATGAAGTTTATGCTTGGGACTTATCAGTACGCGGTGCACATCTTGACCAAACGCATGGTTATTTTAATGGCTCGTGTTTATTTTTGGCGGTTGAAGGCCAAGAAGATAATTTATCAACTTTAGAAATTCATCTCCCCACGCAACATCAATCGTGGCGTATTGCCACAACTTTAGATGTTTTACCAAGTCATCAAGCGGGCGTTTATCGTTATCAAGCGGCTAATTATTTGACTTTGCTAGATCATCCTGTAGAAATGGGTGATTTTTCCGAAGTGGCTTTTATCACGCATAACACACCACACCGAGTGGTAGTGACAGGTCAACATCGTGCGGATTTAAACCGTTTAAGTCGCGATTTAACCCGTATTTGTGCCGCTGCGATTAATTTTTGGGGGGAGGACGCACCACCGTTTAATCAATATTTATTTCAAGTGATGGCGGTAGGTTCGGGTTATGGTGGTTTAGAACACCGTAGTTCCACCAGTTTATTATGCTCGCGCGATGATTTACCATCAACAAGTGAACCTGAGCATAAACTCAGTGATAAATATAAAGCATTTTTAGGTTTATGCAGTCATGAGTATTTTCATTCGTGGTTAGTGAAACGTATTCAACCTAAGGTTTTAGTTAATCCCGATTTACATCAAGAAAATTACACCGAATTATTATGGGTATTTGAAGGATTCACTTCTTATTATGATGATTTATTATTAGCAAGAGCCAGTGTTATTTCTACTCAAGATTATTTGGATTTATTGGCGCAAACGATTACTCGTCATTTACGAACATTAGGACGTTTTCAGCAAACGGTAACCGATTCGAGTTTTGATGCTTGGACAAAATATTATAAACAAGACGAAAATACGCTTAATAGTGTTGTTAGCTATTATGTCAAAGGCTCTCTAATTGCTTTATGTATTGATCTAAAAATTCGGCAACTCACCGACAATCAATTTAGTTTAGATACCGTAATGCGCCAACTATGGCAAGCTTATGGCAAAACGGGGTTAGGTATTGATAACGATACCGTGCAAAATTTGGTACAAATCTTGGTTCAGGATGATTTGTCCGATTTTTGGCAACACTGTTTATATAGCACCGAAGAATTGCCTTTTGCTGAGTTATTGATGGCTCAAGGAGTGAGCGTTAATTTTAAATATGAAAATGCCAAAAATCAGCCGATGGCCAGTTTAGGTATTCGTGGGCAAATGGCGGAAGGTGGGTATCAAGTGCAAAATGTTTGGCGCGGTAGTGCAGCGCAAGCGGCGGGAGTTTCGGCGGGTGATGTGTTAATAGCGGTAGATGGTTTAAAAGTCAGCGCACAATTAGAAAAAACCGTGGCCAGTTATGCGATAGGTGATACTCTCAGTGTTCATTTATTTCGACGTGATGAGTTGAGGCAATGTCAGGTGGTATTACAGCCGTCAATCGCTGATTTCTGCACCTTACAACTTAGCTCAGAGAGTGAACGCCGCCATCGTGTTGAGCGTTGGATTTTGGGTCAATAATCATTAATTTTAAGTTACCCATTTATTGTCGATAAATGTATTCATTTCTTTGAATAGTTGCCAAATAATAATAAATGGGTGTGAGTTTTAGCATTTATAGGGGTAAATTATGGATCATCAAGATTTTTGGCTAGGTAAATATCCTGAAAGTATTTCACGAATAATTGATACGAATATTTATCCCACTATTTTAGATTTATTTAAAGAGTCTTGTCGCAAATATGCCAATAAACCTGCATTTTCTAATATGGGTCGAACATTAACATTTGCCGAAGTCGATAAATATAGTGCAACCTTTGCGACGTGGATTCAGCAGAATACCGATTTACAAGTAGGCGACCGTATTGCCGTACAAATGCCGAATTTATTGCAATATCCCATTGTTGTTTTTGGTGCGATGCGTGCGGGTTTAGTGGTGGTTAATACTAATCCTTTATATACAGCACGGGAAATGGAGCATCAGTTTAAAGATGCAGGTTGTAAAGCATTAGTGACTTTGGCGAATTTTGGTAGTTTGGTGCAAGAAGTATTACCAAGAACGGGTATTCGTTACGTCATTATTAGTGAATTGGCCGATATGCTGCCGTTTCCTAAACGCGTCGTTGTTAATAATATCGTTAAATATATCAAGAAGTTAGTTCCATCCTATCACTTACCAACGGCTATTCCATTTACACAAGTGATGAAAGCCAACACTTCAAAATTCAAAGAAGTCACGCCTAAACCTGACGATATTGCCGTTCTTCAATATACTGGTGGCACCACAGGTGTATCCAAAGGAGCGATGCTAACTCATCGTAGTATCACCAGTAATATGTTGCAAACCCATGCTTTTTTATCAACGGCCTTAGAAGCAGGGCGTGAGACGATGGTTTGTCCTTTGCCGCTATATCATATCTTTGCATTTGGCGTGTCGTGTATTGGCATGATTATGGGGATGCATACCATTTTGATTACAAATCCGCGTGATGTCGGCGCGTTTATTGCCGAAATAAAAAAATGGGATGTCACGGCGATGATGGGTTTAAATACCTTATTTGTTGCCTTAATGAATCATCCCGACTTTAAAACCATTAATTTTTCTAAGTTAAAAATGACCATTGCGGGTGGTATGGCCATGCAACATCAAGTGGCTCATGATTGGGAGATAATTACGGGCTGTAAGGTTTGTGAAGGCTATGGTATGACTGAGTCCTCGCCTGTGATTACCATGAATCCACCGACAGCGATTCAAATAGGTACTATTGGCTTACCGACTCCCAACACCGAAATTCGTATTGTTAACGATGATGGCCAAGACGTTGCACTAGGTGAGGCGGGTGAGTTATGGGCTCGTGGCCCTCAAGTAATGAAAGGTTATTGGCAGCGAGTTGAGGCTACGGCTGATACGGTGACTAGCGATGGTTGGCTAAAAACAGGCGATATCGCGACGGTTCAAGCTGATGGTTATATTAAAATCGTGGATCGTAAAAAAGATATGATTTTGGTGTCGGGCTTTAATGTCTATCCCAATGAGATTGAGGATGTTGCCGCTTCGCATTTAGGCGTTTTAGAAAGTGCGGCTGTCGGTATTCCCGACAAAAAATCAGGTGAAGCGGTGAAGTTGTTTGTGGTGAAAAAAGACCCAAGTCTGACTGAAGAATCATTGCTGATTCATTTGAAAGCAGGATTAACGGGTTATAAATTACCGCGTACCATTGTCTTTAAAGATGAGTTACCGAAATCGCCTGTCGGTAAAATATTGCGGCGTGAGTTGCGCGATAAATAAAAGGGTAGGGGCGATTCGTGAATCGCCCCTACAACAAAAATTTAATCAGCATTCGTTATTTTTTAGCCGCATCGTCTGCCAGTTTCACCCGAATCACGCTACCTGCAATTTTTTTGGCATTTAAGCGTTTCATCGCCAGTTTGGCTTCAATATGTTTAGGCATTTCAATAAAGCCAAAACCTTTAGATTTTCCAGTGTCTTTATCCATGACCAATGTACAAGATTCAACCAAACCAAACTCTGCAAAAAGTGCGGTTAATTCCGCTTCCGTTGTTTCACGGGATAAGTTACGAGCAATAATTTTCATCAAATTTCCAAAAATAAATCAGCTGCGAACATTCAGAACTCACGCATTGTACAGCGTAAACTCTAAAGTGCTGCATATTGTACGGGTTATTAATCTTTAAAGCTTGCTATCCGCTTGGTCTTTCAACCATTCATCATGGCCATAAGCAATATAAAAATCTTCAACTTGTTTTCTTGCCCACGGCATCCGGCGTAAAAACGTCAAGCTCGACTTAATACTCGGGTCATGGCTAAAACAACGAATATCAATAAAGCGGGCTAATTCTGCCCAACCATACAATGCCACTAAACGGGTTAGTAATGCTTCTAAGGTCAAGCCATGTAAGGGGTCGTTGTTTGCAGGAGCAGTCATAGCGCGGACTCTAATCAAAATTACGGGTGATGATGTTCATGTTTTGGCATGGTTGTCATTTCCTGAGCAGGCATATTAGACATATCCATGCCTTCAACATGATGATGTTCGGGAACGGTATTTGATGATGGTGTTGTCGTGGTAGATGGACTAATTGGATGCTGATGTGATGCGTGATTATGATGACCACCTGAGCTATGCATCATCGCTTGTAATAATGTCCATACGCCAAATGCAATGACCAACAAACCATTGGCGGTGCGCCATCCATGTTGCTGGAGTTTTTGTTTTAATGCCCCTGCGGTACTGCCTGCTAACAGCATCATCGGTAAAGTGCCTAAACCAAATGCTAACATAGCCATACTAGATGTAACTGCATTGGCACTGGTTAAGGCTAAAGCTAAGGCACTATAAACTAAGCCGCAGGGTAAAAATCCCCATAACATTCCTGCAATCAAGGCACGAGGTGGACTATTAATCGGCATAAAACGCTGACGCAAGGGCGACATTTTTTGCCATAAACGGCCACCTAAGGCTTCCAGTTTATCCAGTCCACGCCACCAGCCTGTTAAATACAAACCAAAGGCAATCATCATTACGGCCGTGGCAATATAAGGCCATTTTGAGTTTGCGAGGGGAGCTAATAAACCTTGACCCAATAGCCCAACCAGTAAACCTAAAAAGCTATACGAGATTAAACGGCCAAGATGATACAGCGTTTGCAGCATAAAGCGGCGCTGCGGTGTCTGGCTGGATAAAGCAAAACTTAAGGCACTGACGATACCGCCACACATACCCAAACAATGCGGAGAGCCAAAAAAACCCGCAGCGAGGGCAGTACCAATAATCAAAAAATCAGTCATCTTTTTTGCGTCTCATTTCTCGGTCATCCATGATAATGCGGCTGGCAGGGCCTTCTAAATCATCGAATTGTTCACTTCGAATCGCCCATAACAACGCCCATATAGCACAAATTAAAAATAGAATGCTCAACGGTACTAGCAAATAAACAACATCCATGACGATGTCCTCGTTAGTTGGTGCGTTTTAGCCTTAACGCATTCAAAACCACAAATAAAGAGCTTAATGACATGCCAATTGCGGCGACCCAAGGGGGAATATAACCGAGTGCCGCAGGCGGTAAAATGGCTAAATTGTAGACAAAAGCCCAGTATAGATTTTGTTTGACAATTACTTGCGTGCGAATGGCCAATTGTCTTGCACGTACTAAAGGGGCTAGTTTATCGCTTAATAAAATAGCATCGGCAGTAGTTTGAGCTAAATCTGCGCCAGATGACATGGCCACCGATAAATGAGACTGCCCCAATACGGGCGCATCGTTAATACCGTCACCGACCATCACTACAATTGCGCCTTGTGCTTGTAAGTTCTGCACATATTGCGCTTTTTCGGTAGGGCTTAATCCAGCTTTAATATCATCAATCGCTAATGCTTGCCCTAATAATTGAGGGGCTTGCGACCTATCGCCTGATAATAAAACGGTGGTTAAACCTTGTGCTTTTAATTGTTGAATTAAACTGGCGGCATCGGGGCGTACTTTGTCGCGCAAGTCAAAACTAGCGAGTGGTTGTTGATCAAGGCTTAACCAAATGCGTAGAAAGCCTTCATCAGGAGCCACAGCTTCTCGTCCTAGGGCAAATAAATCATGGCCAATAAGATAAGATTTACCATCAATAACGCCTTTTAAACCTGAACCCACAAGATTGGTGGTTTCGCTGACTAAAGGTAAATCGGCGAGTTTAAGTCGCTTGAACGCCAGTGCCACAGGATGCTCAGAGTATTGTTCCAAGGCGGTTGCTATGGTTTTAACCGCTAATTCATCCAACTCAGCAAAAACTTTGATAGATGCTAATTCTAATTTGCCTTCAGTTAATGTACCTGTTTTATCAAAAATAATATGGCTTGCTTGCGATAGTGTTTCTAAGACATGACCACGAGTAATCAAAAAGCCTTGTTGTGCTAGTTGATTGGTGGCAGTCGTTAAAGCAACTGGTGTGGCCAACGATAAAGCACAAGGGCAGGTGGCAACTAAAACTGCTATGGTTGCTAATAAAGCGTATTCAGGATTAACAACATACCACGCCCCATAAACGACGGCAGACAATACTAAAATAATCAGCACAAACCAGTGAGCAATGTGGTCAGCGCGTTCAGCGAGTAATGGCTTTTCGGCTAAAGCACGATTCATCAATTGGTGGATGGTGGCCAGTGTGCTGCTTTGAGCAGTTTTTAGTATTTCTATCACTAAAGGGCTGTCATGGTTTTGACTGCCACTGACGACACGATCACCTTTATTTTTATCAATCGGTAACGGCTCACCCGTTAATAATGCTTCTGAAACTGCGCTATGACCTTCTAAGACTAGACCATCACAAGGAATGATTTCTCCTGCTTTGACAATAATATGTTCGCCTAAGTGGAGGTCGCTAACGGGCACTTCTTCACTGTCACCATTCGATAAAAGTCGATGACTTAAACGCGGCATAATTGGAATTAAATCATTGGCGGTTTGGCTCGCTTGTTGTCGGGCTTGTGCTTCTAAATAACGACCTGCTAACAGAAAAAAGATAAACATACTCACCGAGTCAAAATAGACGTGCGGTGCGCCTGTCAGCATGGCATAAATACTGGCAAAAAAACTAATAATCAGGGCAATGGATACCGAGCTGTCCATATTTAAGGTACGCGCTTTTAAGGCATACCATGCCGACCGATAAAAAGGATAACCTGAGTAAAAAAAGATCGGTGTGGTGACCACTAACGAAGTCCAACGAAAAAAATCACGGTAGGTGTCGGTCATGTCCGTCGCAAAATATAAGCTGCCTGCGTACATCATCGCTTGCATAGAGCCAAGCGCGGCAACCCCTAAACGCATTAATAATTGGCGTGATTCTTGTTTGAGTAATTGCGCGTGAGTGTCAGTACGAAAAGGCCGCGCACGATAGCCCAGTTGTTCTAAGTCAGCCAATAACTGGCTTAGCGGTGCTTGGTTATCATCCCATAACAACCGTAAACGATGGCTGCTTAGGTTAACAGTCGCTTGTTTGACGCTCGGTTCTTGGGCTAATCGCCGTTCAATTAACCACGCACAGGCGGCACAGGTCACCCCTTCAACACTTAATTCGGCACAAGCTAAGTCTTGTTCACGATGCAAAAATTGTAGTTGGGTATTGGGATGATCGTAACCTTGCAAAATGGTTAATGATTCTGGCAGTGGTGCAGTTGGACTGATGACATCGCGCTCTTGATAATAATGTTCAAGACCAGCATTGACGATAGCTTCAGTCACGGCATAACAGCCCATACAACACAATTCACGCATTTCTCCCAGCACTTTAAATTGAAAAGATTTTGCTGGGAGTGCTTCACCACAATGAAAACAAGTACTCATTTACGATTTAATCGGTTCTGGCTTAATAGTAATAGGTTCAATGAGCGGTAAAAAAACCATATCTTTTAAACGCCACACGGTGTTGCTGAGAGTCAGGTAATAACGGCCTGTTAATTCACGGTCAAGTGTGGTGGCGTAACTACCATCTGCTTGTTTTTGCAACACTGTCGAGAGGTCACGCTTGGAGTCGGTCGGGTGCGAAAAAGCCAAGGTCAGCGTTGCAGGTAAAGCATTGCTATCAAGATTGTAAGTGCTGTTAATGACAAATTTAACGGCTTTTCCTGTGTGGCTATATTGCGCTTGAATGCTTAATGCACTGGCATATTCGTCACGAGCAAAATCTTGACGCACCGCTTTTTTATCTTTGTACCAATCGTCTTGGACTTCCGGGTCTTTATTGGTGACGGCAACCCACAGCATGGTAAAACTTAGGCAAACAGAGGTCAGTGGTATCAAAATTAATAACCATACCCACGGATTATGAAACCACGGTTTGGCATCGGGTTTTAAGGATTCTTGCATGAGGATACCTTTTGTCTAGATTGAAGGTGGATTTTTAAATCCACTTTCAACTGATTGAAATTAATGACTTGCAGGGGCTAAGAAACGACTTTCTGTTTCTGCCTCTAGTTCTTCATCATTGATGGCTTTGATTTTGAATTCAACTTCATAGTTGGATTTTTTCAAATAACCAGGATCAGCTTGTAGCGTGACGGGCAAGGTTGAAATCTCACCTGCGGCTAAAGCGAAGTCAGGTACATCAACGAGAGTAATATGCTCGTCACCTTCAATTGACAGATGGTAAGTTGCCGCTTGCTGAGATTTGTTCATGATTTTAAGCGTATAAACATTCTCGATTAAGCCCTCACTGTTTTCACGATACAACTGATTGCGGTCACGAATTGCTTCAATCGCTAATGGTACGCGTGTGGCGAGTGAGTAAACAAATAGTCCGACCATAATCATGAGTACAGAGAAAAAGCCGATTAAACGCGGACGCAACCAATGATAACCTGTTTTTTCTTTCAGAATGTGTTCGGTTGTGTAGCGTACCAAACCTCTTGGATAGTTCATTTGATCCATGATACTGTCACAGGCATCAATACAGAGCGCACATTGAATACACTGAAATTGTAAACCATCACGAATATCAATGCCTGTAGGACAAACTTGTACACAGAGCTGACAATCTATACATGAGCCTAAGCCCGCATCCTTGAGGTCAACATCTTTTTTACGTTTGCCACGGGGCTCTCCGCGTTCGCTATCATAAGAAACAATCAATGTGTCTTTATCAAACATCACGCTTTGAAAACGGCCATATGGACACATAATAAAGCAGACTTGCTCGCGTAACCATCCTGCATTCATGTAGGTGAAAACAGTAAACAAGCCAATAAAAAAGTATCCCCAGCCAGCTAATGTACCTGTGAAAAACTCAGGTGCAAGGCTACGAATGGGCGTGAAGTAACCAACAAAAATAAAGCCCGTCGCAAAGGCAACGACTAACCATAAAAAATGTTTGACACTTTTACGTATGAGTTTTTCGCCTGAGAAGGGGGCTTTGTCCAGTTTGATACGGGCGTTACGTTCACCTTCAGTCAGGTGTTCAATCCACATAAAAATTTTCGTCCATGTGGACTGTGGGCAAACATAACCACAAAAAACACGCCCCGCAAAAACAGTCACCACAAATAAGCCAAAAGCGGCAATCATTAACAGCCAAGACAAGAAGAAAAAGTCTTGTGGCGCAAATGTCCAACCAAAAATAAAAAATTGGCGGTGGGGTAAATCAAACAATAGCGCTTGGCGACCTTCCCAATTCACCCACGGCAACAGCGAGTAGATGAGTATGACAAAAGTCATGCTGGAAAGACGCATTTTGCTGAAAAAACCACTAATAGAACGTGGATGAATTTTACGTTTTTTTGCAATGGCATCATGGTCAGGGTTGTGAATTTTGACAGGGTCAGGCGAGTTGTCTTGCGTAGGGATTTTTTGGCTCATAGCGGGTCATCAACCTATAAATGGGATAACAGGATTTATGCCTCAGTAGTTCAGGCACAAAAATTAGGACTTACGCAAAAGCGCTTTTTGCGTAAAGCCTAAGCACGTCAGAATATCCTTATGAAAAATAAATGTTGGAAAAAGTGAGGTGGTTAAAAACCTTACCTACAATATAACGTCTATTGTAGATAAGGTTTACTGTTAAAATTGATCCGTGACATCAACTTTGCTGATAGATTATTTGCCGTGAGAAAGCGACCATACATAAGCAGCAAGCAAATGTACTTTTTCTTTACCTAGGCTTTCACCCCAAGCAGGCATTGCACCATTACGACCTTTACGAAGTGTTTCTTCGATAGTCGCTTTGCTGCCACCGTATAACCAAATGGTATCAGCTAAATTAGGTGCGCCTAGTGCTTGATTACCTTTGCCTTCTGCGCCATGACATGCAGCACAAACGACAAAACGTGCTTGACCTGCTTCAGCCAGTTTGCTGTCAGCTTCAGATAACTTACGATCAGACAAGGTTAAGACGTATGCAGCTACTTCTTTGATACCTTGCTCACCTAATGTCTCGCCCCATGCTGGCATTTTTGAACCACCAACAACAGCCAAACGGCCATTGGTTAATGTTTCAATTAGCTTATCGGGTTCACCACCGTATAACCAATCATCATCGGTTAAATTCGGAAAACCTTTAGCACCACGAGCATCCGCACCATGACAAGCCGCGCAGTTATTTGCATACAGACGACCCGCAATTTTCATCGCAGCTACATCTTGAGCCAATTCTTCAACGGGCTTTTCTGCATAAGCTTTGAAAATTGGGCCGTATTTTGCATCATATTCGGCTTTGTCTTTGTCATGTTCGCCGTAGGAAGTCCAGCCTAAAAAGCCTTTGTAAGCACCTAAAGCAGGATATGCTGCGACATAAAATATGAAAAAGGCGATACCCATCCAATACATTTTTACCCACCAACGCGGCATGGGGTTGTCGTATTCTTGGATACCATCATAATCATGGCCTGTTGTTCCATCATCTTCTCGATGGACATCAAGGCGAGTTGTAAAAATCATTGCGCCTGCAACAAATGCCAAGCAGCCCAATGACAGGATAGTGATATAAGCACTCCAGAACGCGCTCATTTTGATTTATCTCCCGCTAAGTGACGGTTTTTTTGATAGAGAGGATCGCTATCTAAAGCCAACTGGGCATCCTGCTCAAAACGCTTTTTGTTGGCAGGTGTGTAAGCCCACCAACAAATGCCTGCAAAAGCAAAAATGGCCGAGAACGTTCCAAAAATATATAGCAGAATCATGCCAGTCATTTCTCTATCTCCGTTGTTTCATCACAGTGCCTAGTTGCTGCAAGTAAGCGATTAAGGCTTCCATTTCGGTTTTGCCTTTGACACTTGCCGCGCCACCTTGAATGTCTGCGTCGGTATAAGGCACACCAAAATTACGGAAAATTTCCATTTTCTTAGCGGTCAATTCACCATCAAGCTTGTTTTCGGCTAACCAAGGAAAGCCAGGCATATTGGATTCAGGCACAACATCGCGTGGATTCATCAAATGCACATATTGCCAGTCATCGGAGTATTTCTCACCAATGCGCGCTAAATCGGGGCCAGTCCGTTTAGAACCCCACAAGAAAGGGTGATCCCAAACCGATTCGCCAGCGACCGAATAATGGCCATAACGCTCTGTTTCAGCACGTAGTGGACGAATCATTTGGGTATGGCAAACGTGGCAGCCTTCACGAATATAAATATCCCGACCTTCGAGTTGCAAAGCGGTGAGTGGCTTCATGCCTGGTACGGGTTCGTTTAAATCCTTTTGAAAAAACAGCGGTACAATTTCAACTAATGTGGCAAAACTAATAGCGACACAAATCATCACCATTAACACACCAACATTCTTTTCGACTATTTCATGCTTATTAATAGCCATGTGCGTGTCTCCTGAGCGGTGTGGTTATTTAAGAGTGTCTGCATCAACAGGTTTTTTGTTGGCAATCGTCATCGCAACGTTGTAAGCCATCACAAACATACCCGATAGATAGAGCGCACCACCGACAAAACGACCAAACCAGTAGGGATGACTTGCTTTTACGGCTTCAACAAAGGTGTATGTTAATGAACCATCGTCATTCACTGCACGCCACATTAAGCCTTGTGTAATCCCCGAAACCCACAACGAAGCGATGTAGAAAACGGTTCCAATTGTCGCTAACCAAAAGTGTAAGTTAATCAGTTTGATGCTGTACATACGCTCACGATCCCACAAACGAGGGAACAGAATGTATAAAGAACCAATGGTAATCATACCTAACCAGCCTAACGCGCCAGAATGAACGTGACCTACCGTCCAGTCTGTATTGTGAGACAAAGCGTTAACGGTTTTGATCGACATCATTGGGCCTTCAAAGGTTGACATGCCATAAAATGACAAGGCAACAACTAAGAAACGAATGATCGGATCGGTACGTAATCTGTCCCAAGAGCCAGATAACGTCATAATGCCGTTAATCATGCCGCCCCAGCTAGGTGCAAATAAAACCAAGGAGAACGCCATCGCTAAGGATTGAGTCCAATCAGGTAAGGCGGAATAGTGCAAATGGTGACCACCAGCCCACATATACACCGAAATCAATGCCCAAAAGTGCACGATTGATAAGCGATACGAGTAAACAGGGCGACCCACTTGAATAGGAATAAAGTAGTACATCATGCCCAAAAAGGCAGCAGTCAAATAGAAACCAACCGCGTTATGGCCATACCACCATTGAATCATGGCATCCGTGGTGCCACTGTACATGGAGTATGATTTCCACATGCTCACGGGGACTTCCATATTGTTGAGAATGTGCAACAAAGCAATGGTGATAATAAAAGCACCAAAGAACCAGTTTGCGACATAAATATGCGAAGAACGACGTGTAGCGAGTGTGCCAAAGAACACAATGGCATAACAAACCCAAACAATGGTAATTAAAATATCAATCGGCCATTCAAGTTCAGCATACTCTTTGGCACTGGTATAGCCCATTGGTAAGGTAATAGCTGCCAACAAAATGACCAATTGCCAGCCCCAAAAAGTAAACTTCGCTAGTTTGGGCATGAACAATGGTGTTTGAGTGGTTCGTTGAACAATATAGTACGAGCAGGCGAATAAAGCACACCCACCGAAAGCAAAAATAACCGCATTCGTATGTAAAGGACGAAGACGGCTAAACGTTAACCACGGCGTATCAAAGTTTAAAAAAGGCCAAACCAGCTGGGCTGCAATAAATACCCCCACCGACATACCGACAATACCCCAGACAACCGTCATGACAGCAAATTGTCGGACTACGCCCATTTCATACGCCACGGGTGTGTTACTAGTAGTGTGGCTGTGACTCATACAAAGGCTCCTTAAACCACAAAGTTACTAAGGGAATTATTTGTATCTTATGCCTAGCAACCTGCTTTTTGCGATGCCACGAACATCAGACAAAATATTTGGACAACTTGGCATTAAAAACGAATTATTCCCAACCCATTAACATTCTATTGTTTTTTTTATAGTTCTGCATCTTTCTTGTCAGTTTATTGTGTATTTTAGTAGCATTAATTAACAAAAAAAACTTATTAACACCTGTGTGAGAAAGGTTGCCAACCGAGCAAACAATCGGTTACGGTACGCGGGCTTAAATAAAACCCTTAAATTCGGAGTGTAATATGAGTAGTTTTTTGTCTGATGCTTGGTTTGAGAAAGTGGCTGAATTAACTGCTGCTGCGGGCGATTTGAATTTACCTCCTGCATTAGCGGGTATTGTTTTGAACATGGTGGTTACTGGCACTGAAAATGGCAATGTCGAAATGGCTATTAACGGTGGCAAATTAGAAAAAGGCTTGAATGCGACTGCTTCTACTAAATTAACAATGAATGCAGATGTTTTGAAAAAAGTGTTCTTAGAGTTTGACATGAGCGCGGCCATGCAAGCGTTTATGAGCGGACAAATTAAAGCCGAAGGCGATATGACCAAATTAATGACTTTGCAAACGGCACGTCCAAGTGCTGAGCAAAAAGCATTGTTTGCCCAAGTATTGGCGATCTAAGTATTTAGATTCGTGAATGTTTGACCAAAAAGAGACGCTTGATGCGTCTCTTTTTTATTGCTGTGCTGTTTTCATCGCAGTTAGCGTCAATTCAGGGATGGCTTAGAGCTAATTTCCAAACGGTTAGTCATGCTTTTACAATTATTGTCAGCACTAATACGCATTTTCGTGACTAAATCATGAAAACAGTCTAACAATGGCATTCTTTTTAATCATAATTTTGCTTAAAATGGCGAACACAATAGCTATATAAAGAGCAAGGTATGTTGCGTCGTTTTACTCAAATCGCCACGTTATCTTTAATTCTCGGAACATTACCCCATTTTGCTTGGGCAGCCGACCCTCAAGATCCTTGGGAATCCTTTAATCGCAAGATTTATTCTTTTAATAAAACACTCGATAATTGTTGTTTAAAGCCTGTTGCCAAAGGCTACAGGGCAATTACACCTCAAATGGTTGATAATGGTATTACCCATTTTTTTGCCAATCTTAAAGAGCCATTAGTCGCGCTCAATAATGGCTTACAAGGCAAAGGTCTTCAATCAGCAAATGATGCAGGGCGTTTTGTTGTTAATACTGTTTCTAGTCTTGGTTTTGCCGATATTGCGCAAAAAATAGGCTTGGAAAAACATGAAGAAGATTTTGGCCAAACCTTCGGAAAATGGGGGTCGCCTTCAGGTGCTTATTTGATGCTACCATTCTTGGGCTCAAGTAATGTCCGTGATGCCCTTGCTAAACCATTAGATTCCCTCGTCAACCCGCGCAACTTAGTCAAAGATAATGCGGCAAACATCGGTTTGTTTACGCTTGAAATAGTTGACTTACGCGCCGATGTTATTCCGCTTGAAAAAATTATAGAAGGCGACGAATATGTGCTTTTACGCGACGTATATATACAACGCCGTCATTTTTTAGTGCATGATGGCCAAGTAAAAGATACTTTTATGGATGACGATGAACCCAGTACTGATAGCTCCACTACGGCACCGTAGTTAATAGCCATGAGTTTTTTTACCTTATTTAACCTCCATCGTTAGTATGTCTACCATGATGACGCTCAATACCGATAACGGTTATATTTTGGTAGTGCATTCTGATCCCGTTATGCGTGATTGGCTGGCTGAAAATCTATCGGCTTGCGGCCATACGGTTGCTATTTGTGATAATGCTGAAGAGGGCTTGGCTCTTTTTAGGCGTGATCGACACCAGCTTATTATTGCTGACTTGGAATTAAGCCAGCAAAAATTATTATCAGTGTTAGTTGAAGAGTCGCCTCAAACGCCAGTTATTACCGTGTCGGGCGAAGTGCCAATGGAAGTGGTACTAGAAGCACTCAAAAATGGTGCGGTTGATCACTTCTTCAAAAACCGCGATGTTTTAGTGTTGACGCATACTGTGCAGCGGGCTTTAGAACGTGGGCGGTTACTGCGTGAAAATCGTGAATATCAACAACAGTTAGAAGCGGCCAATGCCGAGTTAGAGCGTAGTTTAGAAACGCTACAAGAAGATCAAGAGGCAGGGCGTCGAATCCAATATCGGTTATTGCCGCAAACGCCTTTTAATGCATCAGACAATTGTGTCGTCAGCCATCGTATTTTCCCTTCTTTATATTTGTCGGGTGATTTTGTTGATTATTTCAAAATTGGCGATCATAAATTAGGCTTTTATTTAGCGGATGTCTCAGGACATGGTGCGGCGAGTGCCTTTGTCACAGTGTTTTTGAAGGCAATTACTAATCGTATTCAAAAACATTATGAGCGAAAAACCAGCGTTAGCTTTGTTGCACCCTCTAAAATTTTAGCCGCTATTAACGAAGAACTGATTGCAACCAAGATGGGGAAACATTTAGCGATGTTTTGTGGGGTAATTGACTTAGAAAACAATCGACTCACCTACAGTGTTGCGGCACACTATCCACCCCCTTTATTAGTGACCGAAGGCGGCACGCTTTCTTTAGCGGGACGCGGGTTGCCGTTAGGATTGTTTAAAGAAGTTCATCATGACGAACATACCGTTGATTTGGCGCAAAACTTTACACTTATCGCAACTTCGGATGGTGTTTTAGAGGTTATGCCTAAAGGTTCTGCGGCTGAGAAAGAAAAACAGTTACAGGCTATGGCAATCCGTGTACAAACAGTGGATGATCTCGTTGCCTTGTTAAAGTTGACGGATGATGATGAATTACCCGATGATGTTGCATTGCTAGTGATTAAACGAGCTTCTTAGTATGCCTTCAGGCCATATTTTATTTGCAGTGCATAATGGCACTTATGTTTTAAAGTTCACAGGCGAAATCCGTGCGTCCATGTGTGCGACTTTGGATAATTTTTTAGAGAAAATATTTGTTGATGCCTCGCTATCCTCTATTTTGATTGATTTAACCGAAACCGATTATATAGACAGCACAGCTTTAGGCTTAATTGCCAAAACAGCCGTGTTTCTACAAATCTATAATCAGCGCAAACCTATCATTCTGTCCACCAATCCCGATATTAGCCGTATTTTAGAAAGTATGGGTTTTGACCAAGTGTTTATTATCTTGGCCTGTCAAAATGAAGAGCAGTGTGTCAATGAACTGCCTGAAGTTGAGCCTTCAGAGCATGAGATGATGGAGAAAGTGATTGCAGCGCATCGGGTGTTAATGGGTTTAAGCGAGCAAAATCAAGCGACATTTAAAAACTTGGTTGATGCTTTAGAAATGGAACAACAAGCGCACGGCGAAGATAAAATTTAGGGGTTGTAGTCGTGATTAAATTCCCTTCGACTCCGCTCAGGGAACATTTTTGCGTTGGCTGAGCGGAGTCGAAGCCTGTTTTTAACCTAATAATCCCAAAACTCTAGCTTCTAACGTCCTTAAATCCGCAGCAAAAACACGAATTCCTTCGGCAAGTTTTTCTGTCGCCATCGCATCTTCATTTAATTGCCATCTAAAAGCGGCTTCTGTGAGTTCTGCTAAGCGGGGTTGCGCTAAGCATGACTCCGCCACTAAGACTCGTTTTAAATCGTCAGTGTTACTTGCCAAGCTATCTAAGAGAGCAGGACTAATCGTCAGTTTGTCACAACCTGCTAAGGCCGCAATTTCACCTGTATTTCTAAAGCTCGCCGCCATGACTACCGTTTTATATTCACAGGCTTTGTAATACTGATAAATGTTTTTGACAGATACAACACCCGGATCGGTTTCGGCAGTGTAATCGAGTCCAGTAGATTTTTTATACCAATCTAAAATCCGACCAACGAACGGGGAGATGAGTGTGACACCTGCTTCGGCACACGCTTGGGCTTGAGCGAAATTAAACAATAACGTTAAATTACAATGAATACCTTCTTGCTCTAATAAACGTGCCGCTTGAATTCCTTCCCAAGAACTCGCAATTTTGACTAAGACCCGTTCACGTCCCACACCTGCGGCTTGGTAACGTTGAATAATACGTCGTGCTTGCTCAATGGTGGCGCGGGTGTCAAAAGAGGCACGAGCATCGACTTCAGTGGATATTAAACCTGGAATTGCTTTTAAAATTTCGACACCAAAACCGACACTAATCGCTTCGATAGCGGTTTGTAATTGGCTGGCTTGTGTCGGTTGATTTTTAGCGGCTTCTAAACCTTTGATAATGATTTCTTGATATTCAGGTTGGCTGGCAGCTTTTAATATTAACGAGGGATTGGTTGTGGCATCCACAGGTTTTAAGCGTTGAATACTGGCAATGTCACCTGTATCGGCAACAATAGTGCTAAACGATTGAAGTTGTTGTAACTGATTCATAAGTCGTCCTAATAGTATGATTTTCATCAACAAAACGTGCGGCTTCTTCGACTAAAGCCAAACCTTGATGTTTTTGGTGGGCATAGGTGCTGAGGTGTTGTCGCCATTTTCTTGCACCTGTCATGCCCTGAAATAAACCTAAAATATGTCGTGTCATTTGCATCAATGGCACGCCTGCACTCAGTTCGCGTTCCATAAATGGCAAATACGCTTGTAAAATTTCATGTGGCGTAGGTGTTTCTTCGCCCCATAAACTCAACGCTTGCGCTAAGACATAAGGATTATGATACGCCTCGCGCCCCAACATTACCCCATCAACGTGTTGCCAATGTTCGGCAATCTCCGCCACTGTTTTTATACCACCATTTATGTGGATCGTTAATTGGGGAAAGTCTTTTTTTAGACGATAAACATCATCATAACGTAAAGGTGGAATATCGCGGTTTTCTTTGGGTGATAAGCCTTGCAGTATGGCAATTCGCGCATGAACAATAAATTCTGTGCAACCTGTTAGCGCAACGGTATCGACAAAATGACAAAGGTTGTCGTAACTTTCTAAGTTATCAATGCCGATACGATGTTTGACGGTCACAGGGATTTTGACGATTGCTTGCATAGTGCTAATACAGTCCGCCACCAATTCAGGCTCGGCCATTAAACAGGCACCGATTTTGTTTTTTTGCACGCGGTCAGAAGGGCAGCCGACATTCAAATTAACTTCGTCGTAACCATAATCTTCAGCGAGTTTTGCGCAGATGGCTAAGTCGTGTGGATTTGCGCCACCCAGTTGTAAGGCAATGGGGTGCTCAAAGTCTTCGAAGCGTAAAAAGCGGGCAGTATCACCGTGGATTAATGCGCCTGTGGTGACCATTTCGGTATAAAGGCGCATATGTGGATTAAATAGACGGAGAAAGTTTCTGCATAGGCGGTCTGTCCAGTCCATCATGGGTGCTACGCTTAAAATTTTATCTTTATTAATCAGTGAATTGCTAAAATTATCGGTCATTTAACCCGCTCTTGGCTTGCGTTGTTTGGTGCAGTGAGCAGGTATTTTACTGCATTTTGGATGGTTCGTTGAGACTATCTTTGAACATTGATTTGTGTGTTTTAATCCGATACTGCTTGGGTATGGCACAGTAAGTTTGGATGTTGATTAATGATTATTTAATAGCCAAAAAAAATATAAAATGCTATATTGAATCAATGTTTTACATCGACATTGGCGACATAACATGGCAACTACAAGCAAGATTGAATGGACTGAACGCACGTGGAATCCAGTCATTGGATGTACCAAAGTTTCGCCTGGTTGTAAGCATTGCTATGCTGAGGTTATGGCTGCGCGTTTGAAAGCTATGGGTGTTGTATGTTATGAAGATGGTTTTCAGCTGAAGTTATTACCTGATCGTTTACAAGAGCCGTTGCGACGAAAAAAGGCAACCGTATATTTTGTAAACTCTATGTCAGATTTATTTCATGAAGACGTTCCTTTTGCATACATTGATCAAGTTTTTGATGTCATTAGAAAAGCAAAACAACATACATTTCAGATTCTGACAAAACGAGCGGATCGCTTAGAGTCATTTTTTTTTGGACGAACTGTCCCAAGTAACGCTTGGATTGGTGTTTCTGTAGAAGATCAAAAGTACGGAGTTCCGAGAATTAAGCATTTACAAAGAGTCGATGCGGCAATTAGATTTTTATCAGTTGAGCCATTATTAGAGGATGTGGGTCCACTGAATTTAAACGGTATTCATTGGGTAATTGTAGGTGGTGAGTCTGGCTCAAAAGCTAGGCCCATGAAAATTGAGTGGGTTGATAATATACGCCAACAATGTGAAGAAAGTGGATCTGCTTTTTTCTTTAAGCAGTGGGGTGGTTGGGGGGTTGATGGTATTAAACGATCCAAGCATTTTAATGGGCGTGAGTTACACGGTAGAACTTGGGATGATATGCCAGCTCAAATACAAATAACTGGATAAAAAAATAAAAGGAATTTAAGAGTAATGGCATACAATTGGAAGAATGGGCCTGCAGATTTAAAACAGCATAGTCTAGCAAAACATCGTGTTTTACAGGCATATTTGGCTGAGTATTTTAAAAAGCTATGTGCTAATAGAAATAGGGACGAGTTTAAAGTTACTTTGGTTGATGCGTTTGCAGGTGGCGGTGTTTACAATGGACCCGATGGTAAACTTATGCCAGGTTCCCCTTTAATTCTTTTAAATGCTGTAAAAGAAGCTGATTTTCATCTTAATAGCTCTAGAACGAAAAAGTTGAATTTAGATGTAAGTTATTTCTTTGTTGATAAAGATAAAGCTGCGATTAATTTTCTAACTGAAACCTTAAAAAATAATGGATATTGCGACGCACTTAATAAAAGTATACACATTTACAATGATAATTTTCTTAATCAAGCAGATAATATAATTAAGAAAATTATATCGAAAAGCCCTAGAAATGGCCGATCTATTTTTATTCTTGATCAGTATGGCTATAACCAAGTCCCTATGGATTTAATTGCTAAAATATTAAAAGAGCTTCCTTCCTCAGAAATTATATTAACGTTTGCAGTTGACTCATTACTTAATTTTCTTACTGAAAAAAATGATCAGAGCAAAAAGATATTAGCAAGTATTAATTTGTCAGATGTCGTCGTCCATGAAATGCTAAAAAATGGCTCAAGTGGGCAACAGCGACTTTTACTTCAAAGTACTCTCTATCATGAAATAGTAGGAAAAACAAAAGCAAAATACTACACTCCATTTTATATTAGAACACAAAATGGTCATGGTGATTTTTGGTTATTACATTTATCTCAACATCATCGAGCCCGTGATGTTATGACAAGCGTTCATTGGAAAAATCATAATGACTTTATTCATTATGGCGGCGCAGGTATAGGGATGTTCGATATGCTTGGTTATGACCAATATGTTGATACGACAGTTAATGGCTCTTATCAGCAACCAGCTTTTGGTTTTGAGTTTGACGCGCGAGCAAAAGAAAAAAGTATAGCTGCGCTTAGTGAGGATTTAATAAGGCATATTTATGCTGATGATGAAGGCATAACTCTAGGGGAGCTTTATGCTTCTACATGTAATTTAACACCAGCTACATCAGAGATATATAAAGAGGCAGTTGCGCTACTTTCAGTATCAAAAGAAGTTGATGTAATCGGCACGAAAGGTGAGTTTAGGAAAAAAGGCAGTTCGAAAATTCATGACAAGGATGTTTTAAAACCATCTAAACAAATTAATTTTTCATTTAATCGCCCTTAAATCTTGGCTATTAATCAAATAAATTTTGTTGATTTGGGTTGGATTTTTTCCTCAATATCTCTTTTTCGATGGTGGCCATCTGACCTTTATTTAACTTACTAATAAGAGCGGTAGCTATTCTGCCCGCTGCTCCTTGAGCTGCTGTTGAGGTATTTGAACATACAAAAAATAGGGCAAAAAGAAGTCCATTCTTACTGTTTTTCAATATAGCAGGCTCTAAAACTAAGGGGAATATTTCACCCAATCTGTTTTTTACAAAATTTATCATGCCTTCATTATTTATGTGTCTTTCTTTTTTATTAACCTCACCATCAATCATATCAATTGATGATTTTTCAGTATAGAATTTTTCTCTCCAATCTACAGTACCTAATACATAATCTATAGATTTTGCTTTGGCATTATCTATTTGATCAAAATCTTTAGCTGATTGCCTCATTACACCAAATATAGGAAATAAATACCAAACATCAACTGCTTTTGTTTGAGCTACAGATTTTAAAATATTCCAATCAAAATTCATCCCAAATGGATCAAGGAAAAGTAAGCCTCTATTTTTATATCCCCACTCGATATTATTAATTAATTGAAGAACTGCTTCATTAGCGTCATCATTAATAATATGCACTCTCTTATCGGTGCTAGCTAAAGTTTTTGATAGTGTTTGTGATTTTTCAAGGCTTTTTTCTATGAAGTATAAATGATCGAATTGAGGAATACATTTTACTGCTCTATGTGCTGAACCATTAACAGTTAATTCTGTGTTGTTACTTTTAATCGTACAATTTCCAGTTCCAGCGAATGCATCTATATATATTTTTCCGAAATTTTGATTTTTTAAAACTTTGTTAAAACCAATCATATATTGCGAAATGGCATCAAGTTTTTCTAATGTCCATACTCCACCAAATGCATGTTCTATCTCTTTATTCTGCACAACGATAATCCTTTAAGTTTAATAAATTTTTATAGATTTAACTAAAATTCAAACAATGTAAAGACTTATTTGCACTCCTAGTAGAAGTAGGGTGCTTACCACGCACCGTTATTACTAAAAATTTGTGCATCAATTTTTGTATTACCGCCGCCATAAATAGTATGAAGTAGTTTTCAAAGGACTAAGGAAATATCATGAAGTCATAAGTAACGCTAACACTAGTTTTTTCTGTTTTCGACATCTCAGGTTGTAGCTCAATTTGGAAAGTTACTACTATGCCTGATATTGTTGCGGGACTTGATGCATACTTAAATTCTGTAATAAATTATGCTGAGTTGTACGTAAATGCAAATGTATGCAACAACTTAATCAAAAACAGGAGTACTTGGAAGTGCAGCCTAGTCTTGTCAGAGTCTTATTCGCTCTAACCCTTGCAACTACACCTTTAGTTAGCTATTCAGGTGTTTATAAATGCATTGATGCAGCAGGGAAAGTTAGCTTTCAGTCGAAAGAATGCCTAGTCTCTAGCGCAAGCTCCGAGATCACCCTAAAAAGCACCCAAACAGCTCTCTCCGTTGATGATAAAGCAAAGATTGTTAATAGAAACCAAAAAACATCTCCTGATGACGAGGATTTTCAAACCCCAGTAGCCGAAGTCTCTATGCACCTTGTTGAGATCAACACGGCATCGAAAGCCGATTTACAAAGCGTCGTAGATGCTGTAGTTGCGGCGCAGATCATAGCAGAAAGAAATAATAGCCAGTTCCGTGACTGGCCTGACCTAGTGCACCGAGTAGTCGGACTCAGTGCGGCACAAACGGCGGCAATGGCTTCCATTAGTGGGCTGACGGTGAATGGCAAGAGTCTAGATGGCGTACCTCCGGATGCGGCGATGGCTGCAATGTTGAAGAGTCGGCGTCGCTGATGTCTCGCTCAACCGTTCGCTGTTTTGTCTAATTGGCTCGACAACTGAGACAAGCACCCAACCGAACTGGTGCCGATCTTGGATTTAGACTTGCAATGAGCTTTTAGTTTTTTGCGGGATATAAATATCATTATTTGTGTCCTGCAGTTCTCAACCTAAACTAAGTTGTTAGTAAAAATTTACAAAAAATGAGTGTGTTTATGGTTTCTTGTGAGTCAAAAAAATTAACTATCGCTATCTGGGCGTCAACCATAGTTATAATTCTTTCAACATTACTTGAGTCTGCTATTTTGTTGCAGATTCCTGATACTTTGGAAGAAATTAATAAAATTGATAAGGGTTTAGATCAAATCAGTTTGTCTACTCAGTATGAAGAGCATTACCTTAAAAATGAAATAGAAATACTGAGAGCAAAAGTTAACAATAGAATAACTACGCACCCAAATGACGAGTATGCCTATTACTATCTTGGGCGAATTCAATATCAAGAAGGGGATTTTAAAAAGGCTTATTTAAACTTTAAAAAAGCAAGTGAATTGGATCCAACGTGGGAGCGTGCGACAACTTATATGGAACTATCAGAGAATAGGTGATTCCTAAATTCTATCAACGTATGTTGTTGATAGAATTATCAGTGCGAGTCAGTTGGTGCGCTGGTAACCTCTAACTAATGGATGCGAACTGCGCTTCAGCATGAAGTACTCATTATTATCACCAGCTCCGAGCAATTCGATTTATTCGGTTTTCACCAACTTCAATCCCATCTTTTGTGTCCACCACAAAACACCCACCACAAGTTGACGACGATCCTCAGTAAAAGACGGTTTTTTGCCTTCAAAATAATGGCCAATAAACTGAAAGCCCCAACCAACCGTAAACATCGGCACAGCGATGGGTAAGCCAACAATCGTTGCACCAATAGGCAAAGAAGCTGCAATCAAAGGAATGCCAATGCTATGGCAAAACTGGTTGCGTGGGTTTTGGTGATCCTCTTGATATTGTGTCATCAATTGGCTCCATTCCGAGTTTAGTTGAATCGGTAACATAATGGTTATTCCTTAGCAAGATTACGGCACTTTGAGTGTCAATGATATTCTATAGTATAGAAACCCCCTTGTGTTTGGTCACTAAAGGCAAAATTTCATCTGTTTCTCGCTCGCGTTTTCAATGCGCTACGCCACATTTTATTGCTGTTCTGCGATATTCGTACTATCATAACGCGCCCAATTTAAGTGTCGTATCAGTGACTACTTTCGCTGTTATCACCCTTGATGGCATTGATATTTTGAGTTTTTACTCTAATACGTTCAAGTTTTAAGCCCTTCCAAATCCTACTAACGTCGGTAGGTCAAGAAAAGCGAGTTTTGTCGCACTTGTCTCTTTATTTCCCGTTATTTTTTGCTTAGTCTCTGCTAGTGCTGGTAGCTGACTGAATATCCAAAGCTATACAACTGTATAGGCTCTAAAAGCGGTATTCTATGTTACTGGTTGTTTTTGTCTGTAAACAGCTAAAAACATCCAACAAGAAACGGTCGTCCGCGAAACATCTGGTTCGACTATGGTTGCAAGTGGCTTACCCCGTCGTTTGCGTATCGTAAGATGAAGGAATGCAAAAACAGTCCACCTGTTTTTTTGAGCGAGATACACCATGCAAAATGGCTTAATGCAACAGCAGATAAGCTCTTCGCAGCTTTCTGCCGAAAATGCAGCGTATGTAGAAGACCTGTACGAGCAGTATTTAATGGCTCCTCAGTCCGTTTCGGAGCAGTGGCGCGATTATTTCGAGAAGTTACCGCGAACCAATGGTTCTCAAGCCGATATGCCGCACAAAAATGTGCGGGAACAGTTTTTATTGTTAGCGCGTAATAGTACCCGTGTACAACCGATGGCGGTCAGTAGCGTCAGTACCGAACACGAAAAACGGCAAGTGGGTGTGTTGCAACTGATTGCGGCGTATCGTAATCGGGGTCATCAAAAAGCAAAATTAGATCCACTAGGATTGATGGAGCGTGAGCATGTGCCTGACTTAGAGTTAGCGGCTCATGGCTTATCGCGTTCGGATTTTGATACCGTGTTTCAAACAGGTAATTTGGCTATTAATAAGCTAGAAGCGACTTTAGGTGAAATGGTCAATGCGATGGAAGCCATTTATTGTGCATCCATTGGTGCAGAATATATGCACATTGTTGATACCGCCGAAAAACGCTGGATTCAAAGTCGCATAGAAGGGGTTCGTGGTAATCCCAACTTTTCGGCAGATACTAAAAAACATATTTTAGAACGACTCACAGCCGCAGAAGGCTTAGAAAAATTCTTAGGTAATAAATACGTTGGTGCAAAACGCTTTGGTTTAGAAGGCGGTGAAAGTTTTATTCCTTTAGTGGATGAAATTATTCAACGTGCTGGCAGCTTGGGCACACAAGAAATTGTGATTGGTATGGCGCATCGTGGCCGTTTAAATTTATTGGTCAACAGCATGGGTAAAAACCCTGCTGATTTGTTTGATGAATTTGAAGGTAAACCCGTTAATAAATACGGTTCGGGCGATGTCAAATATCATCAAGGTTATTCGTCGAATGTCATGACGGCAACGGGTGAACTGCATCTCGCCTTAGCGTTTAATCCGTCCCATTTAGAAATTGTCTCGCCTGTGGTTGAAGGTTCGGTGCGTGCGCGCCAAGTACGTCGTGAAGATGTCGGCGGCAAAAAAGTATTACCTGTCATTGTTCATGGTGATGCTGCTTTTGCAGGTCAAGGCGTGGTGATGGAAACTTTTCAAATGTCACAAACTCGCGGTTATACCACGGGTGGCACGATTCACATCATCATCAATAATCAAGTCGGTTTTACCACCAGCAAGCGTGAAGATGCCCGTTCAACCGAGTACTGCACTGACATTGCTAAAATGGTGCAAGCCCCGATTTTTCACGTCAATGGCGACGATCCCGAAGCAGTATTATTCATCACCCAATTGGCCTTAGATTTTCGTATGGAATTTAAGAAAGATGTGGTGATTGATTTGATGTGTTATCGCCGTCGCGGTCATAACGAAGCCGATGAACCGTCATCAACGCAGCCGTTAATGTATCAAGTGATTGCCAAGCTACCGACGACACGTACTTTGTATGCCGATAAATTAGTGGCTGATAAAGTGTTGACTCGTGGTGAAGCGGAAACGATGGTTGAAGATTATCGTCAAGCATTGGAAGATGGTCAGCACGTGGTTAAGTCCTTAGTGCGTGAGCCCAACAAAGCCTTACACGTCGATTGGACTCCGTATTTAGGCCATAAATTGCAAGATGATTGGCCTACGGGTGTTCCTCGTGAACAATTACAAGCCTTAGCCGCAAAAATGCAAGTATTGCCTGAAGGTTTTGGCGTTCAACGGCAAGTACAAAAAGTGTTAGATGACCGCGTACAAATGTGGTCAGGCAACATGGATTTAAACTGGGGTGCGGCGGAAGTGATGGCCTATGCCACGCTGCTTAATGAAGATTTCTTGGTGCGTTTAACAGGTCAAGATGTGGGTCGTGGAACATTCTCCCATCGTCATGCTGTATTGCATAGTCAAAAAGATGCCTCGACTTATGTGCCATTACGTCAGTTAAGCCCCATCCAGCCCCGTTTTGCCCTTTATGATTCTTTGTTGTCAGAAGTGGCGGTGTTGGCGTTTGAGTATGGTTATGCCACGACTTATCCTAATTCGTTGATTATTTGGGAAGCGCAGTTCGGTGACTTTGCCAATGGCGCGCAAGTGGTGATTGACCAGTTTATTTGTAGTGGTGAAACCAAGTGGGAGCGTATTTGTGGCTTGACGATGTTGTTACCACACGGTTTTGAAGGCCAAGGCCCTGAGCATTCGTCAGCCCGTTTAGAGCGGTTCTTGCAATTATGTGCTGAACACAATATGCAAGTTTGTACGCCAACGACACCCGCGCAAATTTTCCATTTGTTGCGTCGTCAGGCCGTGCGTCCATTACGCAAACCATTAATTGTCATGACTCCCAAAAGTTTGTTACGTCATAAATTGGCAACATCGACGTTGGATGAGTTAACAACAGGTGGTTTTCAAACGGTTATCCCTGAAATTGATGCGATTCAACCAGAAGTAGTGACTCACGTCATTCTTTGTGGTGGCAAGGTTTATTATGACTTGTTAGAAAAACGTCGTGAGTCTGGCCGTCATGATGTGGCAATTGTGCGTATTGAACAGTTATATCCCTTCCCTGAAGACAAATTGATTGAGGTTTTGAAGCCTTACAGCAACGCGACCAGTGCCGTTTGGTGTCAAGAAGAACCGATGAATCAAGGTGCTTGGTATAGCACACGGCATCGTTTTCAACGCGTATCTGCGGCGTGGAAATCCAGCATTGATATTCGTTATACAGGTCGTCCAGCATCGGCAGCCCCTGCGTGTGGTTCGCCTTATCTTCATGCAAAACAGCAAGCTGCATTAGTAGCAGATGCGTTAAACCCAGCACCGCTCACCAGCAATAAGGATTAAAGAACATGGCTATTGATATTAAAGCTCCGCTATTCCCTGAATCCGTTGCCGATGGCACGGTGGCAACATGGCATAAAAAAGTGGGCGATAAAGTCACACGCGACGAAGTGATTGTCGATATTGAAACCGATAAAGTTGTCTTAGAAGTCGTTGCTCCTGCGGATGGGTTTCTGTCGCAAATTATCAAAGCAGAGGGCGATACGGTTCTCAGTCAAGAAACATTGGCCATTTTTGAAACAGGTACAGCCACATTAACCGCAACCACAGCTTCCGCTTCGGCCGCGCCTGTTGCGGCAGTTGTTTCATCTTCACCAGCAGCAACGACAAACACCGATTTAGCCCCTTCGGTGCGTAAAGCAGTCGCAGAAAATCAATTAGATGCGAGTCAAATTGCAGGATCAGGTCGTGGTGGTCGTATTACTAAGGAAGATGTGGCAACACATTTATCCGCACCAGCTCCTGTTGCTGCGCCAGCCGCCGCAGTTCAGCCTGTTGCCTTGAGTTTAGCGGTGGGTGAACGTATCGAAAAACGTGTGCCAATGACGCGTTTACGTGCCAAAGTCGCCGAGCGTTTGTTGCAAGCGGCACAAGGCACTGCGATGTTGACGACTTTTAACGAAGTCAACATGAAACCGATTATGGAAATGCGTAAAGCCTACGGTGAGCGTTTTGAAAAACGTCATGGTGTACGTTTAGGTTTTATGTCGTTCTTTGTGAAAGCAGCGGTTGAAGCTTTAAAACGTTTCCCTGCGGTAAATGCCTCGTTAGATGGCAATGACATTGTTTATCATGGTTACCATGATGTTGGCGTGGCAGTTTCTTCCGATCGTGGTTTGGTGGTGCCGATTGTCCGTGATGCGGAGCGTATGAACTTAGCCGAAATTGAGAAAAATATTCTTGAATACGGCAAAAAAGCCAAAGAAGGTAAATTGTCGTTAGATGATATTACGGGCGGTACATTTACCATTTCTAATGGCGGAGTTTTTGGTTCGTTGTTATCAACACCGTTATTAAATCCACCACAAACCGCTATTTTGGGTATGCACAAAATCCAAGACCGTCCAATGGCGGTTAAAGGTGAGGTGGTGATTCTGCCAATGATGTATTTAGCGTTATCGTATGACCACCGTTTAATTGATGGTAAAGAAGCAGTAAGCTTTTTGGTAACGATTAAGGACTTGGTAGAAGATCCAGCTTTGTTGTTGTTAGATTTGTAATAGTTAAACCCTCACTCTAACTCTCGGCATCTGCTCCTGCGTTGCTCTATCGACTGCATCCTCGCAGTCGTCTCCCTCAAAGAGAGGGCTGGGGAGAGGGTTCAAAAAATAGGACTTTAAAAAATGTCTCAACAGTTTGATGTCGTCGTCATCGGCGGTGGCCCTGGTGGTTATGAAGCAGCTATTCGTGCTGCACAATTAGGTTTAAAAGTTGCCTGTATTGAAAAACGCCTTCATAACGGTAAGCCCAGCTTAGGTGGCACTTGTTTGAATGTTGGCTGTATTCCTTCTAAAGCCTTGTTAGATTCGTCACACCGTTATCATGATGCTAAAGCAGGGTTAGCGATTCATGGTATTAGTGTTGGTGAAGTGGCGATTGATATTGCTCAAATGCAAGCACGTAAAGAAACCGTTGTCGGTCAATTAACAGGCGGCGTTGCGCAACTGTTAAAAGGTAATGGCATTGTTTGGTTGCAAGGTTCGGGTAAGTTGTTGGCTAATAAGCAAGTAGAATTTATTGCTCACGATGGCGCAACAGAAGTGATTGAAGCCACAAAAGCCATTATTTTGGCCGCAGGTTCAGCACCGATTAACATTCCTTCTGCACCATTAACTGACGATGTTATTGTCGATTCCACAGGCGCGTTAGAATTTAAGCAAGTACCTGCACGTTTAGGCGTGATTGGTGCAGGTGTCATCGGTTTAGAGTTAGGCTCAGTATGGAGTCGTTTAGGCTCAGAAGTCGTAGTGTTAGAAGCTTTAGATGCTTTCTTGCCGATGTTAGATAAGCAAATTGCCAAAGAAGCGCAAAAAATACTGACTAAGCAAGGTCTTAATATCCGCTTAGGTGCAAAAGTGACAGCAACAAGCGTCAGTGATAGCGTAGTGACAGTGACTTATCAAGACAAAGACGGCGAAAAAACCGCTGATTTTGACAAGTTGATCGTTGCTGTTGGTCGTCGTCCTTATGCTCAAGGCTTATTGGCTGAAGATAGTGGCGTAAAGCAGGACGAGCGTGGTTTTGTTGTTGTCGATAGCCAATGCCGTACCAATCTTGAAGGTGTTTATGCCATTGGTGACTTAGTACGTGGCCCGATGTTAGCGCATAAGGCGATGGAAGAAGGCGTGATGGTTGCCGAAGTGATAGCGGGACATTATGCTCAAATCAACTACGACACCATTATTGGCGTGATTTACACCCATCCAGAAATTGCATGGGTTGGCCAAACCGAAGAGCAAGCCAAAGCTACAGGTGTTGACGTAAAAACGGGTTCATTCCCGTTTGCAGTTAACGGTCGTGCTTTAGCCGCTAACGATCCACAAGGCTTAGTGAAATTTGTGGCTGATGCCAAAACTGATCGCTTATTAGGTATGTCAGTGATTGGTGCAGGCGCAGGTGATATCGTTCATCAAGGTATGATTGCTCTAGAGTTTGCTGCCAGTGTCGAAGATTTACAGTTAATGACATTCGCTCACCCGACGTTGTCGGAAGCGGTACATGAAGCCGCGTTATCGGTGGATGGTCGCGCAATTCACGCCATTCAACGCAAACGCAAATAATCAACGAAAGTGCGGTGACCCCGCACTTTTTGTTTGTTAAGCAAAGCGCAACACGCGCTTAACAGTTAAATAAAAAGGTGAAGCAATGAATTTACACGAATACCAAGGGAAACAGCTTTTTGCCGAATACGGTTTACCCGTTTCTAAAGGCTACGCTGCGTCCACACCCGAAGAAGCGCGTCAAGCAGCCGTACAAATTGGTGGCGATGTTTGGGTGGTTAAAGCTCAAGTACACGCTGGTGGTCGTGGTAAAGCAGGTGGTGTCAAACTCGTTAAAACCTTAGACGAAGTAGAAGCATTTGCCAAAGCGCAATTAGGCACACGTTTGGTGACTTACCAAACAGACAGCAAAGGCCAACCTGTTAATAAGATTTTGGTTGAAACCTGTACTGACATCGCCCGTGAGTTGTACTTAGGCGCAGTTGTTGACCGTGCTAGTCGTAGCATCGTGTTCATGGCCTCGACTGAAGGCGGCGTGGAAATTGAAAAAGTTGCCCACGAAACTCCTGAGAAAATTTTCAAAGTCACCATCGACCCGTTAATTGGCGCACAAGCGTATCAAGGTCGTGAAGTCGCAGGAAAATTAGGTTTGAATGCCACTCAAACCAAACAATTCGTCAAAATCTATTTAGGTTTGGCCAAAATGTTTGAAGAGTGTGACTTGGCGATGATTGAAGTTAATCCTTTAGTTGTTACTAAAGAAGGCAACTTACATTGTTTAGATGCCAAAATTGTCGTTGATTCCAACGCTATTTTCCGTCAACCCAAATTAAAAGCAATGGACGACCCAAGCCAATCAGATGATCGTGAACGTCGTGCTGCTGAGTGGGAACTAAACTATGTTGCTTTAGAAGGTAACATTGGTTGTATGGTTAACGGTGCTGGTTTGGCAATGGCGACGATGGACATCATCAAACTCAAAGGTGGCCAGCCTGCTAACTTCTTGGACGTTGGTGGCGGTGCTACGAAAGAACGTGTCACTGAAGCGTTCAAAATCATTCTATCCGACAGTGCTGTTAAAGCGGTATTGGTTAATATCTTTGGTGGTATCGTCCGTTGTGACATGATTGCTGAAGGTATTATCGGAGCCGTACAAGAAGTAGGTGTGAAAGTGCCTGTGGTTGTCCGTTTAGAAGGTAACAACGCCGAGTTAGGCGCACAGAAACTACGTGAAAGTGGTTTGAACATCATTGCAGCCACCTCCTTAAATGAAGCTGGCGAATTAGTCGTTAAACAAGTGTAATCGGAGGCCTGATAATGAGCGTTCTAATTGATAAAAACACCAAAGTTATCTGCCAAGGTATTACTGGTTCTCAAGGTAATTTGCATACCGAACAAGCCATTGCTTACGGTACGAACATGGTCGGTGGCGTAACACCGGGTAAAGGCGGCACAACCCATTTAGGTTTGCCAGTATTTGATACGGTTGCTGAAGCTGTGGCCAAAACAGGCGCAGAAGCGACTGTTATTTATGTGCCAGCTCCTCTTTGTAAAGATGCGATTCTGGAAGCGGTTGATGCGGGCATTAAATTAGTCGTTTGTATCACCGAAGGTGTGCCAACAATTGATATGTTATATGTCAAAGAATACATCGTCCGTAAAGGTGATGTACGTATGATCGGCCCTAACTGCCCAGGTATCATCACACCAGGTCAATCGAAAATCGGTATTATGCCGGGTCACATCCATTTACCGGGTAAAGTTGGTATCGTGTCCCGTTCTGGTACTTTGACTTACGAAGCAGTGAAACAAACCACTGATTTAGGTTTTGGTCAAAGTACCTGTATTGGTATTGGTGGCGACCCCATTCCAGGTATGACCTTTATTGATGCTTTAGCTTTATTCCAAAATGATCCACAAACTGAAGCCATTATTATGGTCGGTGAAATTGGTGGATCAGCTGAAGAGGAAGCAGCGGCGTTTATTAAAGCTAATGTTACCAAGCCAGTTGTTTCCTATATCGCTGGTGTAACTGCTCCTGCGGGCAAGCGTATGGGTCATGCGGGCGCGATTATCTCTGGTGGTAAAGGTACAGCAGCAGAGAAGTTTGCTGCCCTTGAAGCTGCTGGTGTTAAAACAGTGGCTAATCCTGCTGAATTAGGCAAGGCTATTGCTGAAGTGACTGGTTGGAAGTAAACACCTTCTAACACGTCATAGAATTAAAAAACCGTAAGACTAAATTCTTACGGTTTTTTTATCTCAAGAATTTTTTAGCAGAATACCTCTAAGTGTAAATACCAGACTGTTTTAATAAGATTAATCGTATATTTAACAATCACAAAATATAGACATATAAACCATATGGTTATTATTTAGGCGAATAGCCATATAAAAAGTATGGACATTCTTGAGTTGTAGGCATAACCTAAACCTATAAACATTTTGAAATAATTTTTTTTAGTCTATGAAAGGGGAAATGAAAATGCGTTCTTTAGTATTGTGTTTAGCAATGGCTTCTTTAGTTTCTGCACCCATGGCAGCAATGGCTGAATCACCGTGGACAGTCAAAATTGGTGTAAGCCAAATTAATCCAAAAGGCGATAATGGTTCTTTAGCTGGCGGTGCTTTTGAGTCGGAAGTAAGTACTGAAGTGGGTATTACTCCTGCTATTGAGTACAAATTTGCACCAAATATTGTTGGTGAAGTGTTGTTAGCTATTCCTTTTAAGCATGATGTTAAAGACTCTTTAACAAACACCAAGATTGCCAGTTTTAAACATTTGCCACCAACATTTACTGCAAAGTATTTGTTTACACCTGAAGCGGCATTTTCGCCTTATGTCGGTTTAGGTCTGAACTATACGTTGGTTTATGATGAAAAAATTGTTCTTGCTAATGCTAAACTCAGAGGTAAAGACAGTTTCGGTCTAGCGGCAACAGTTGGTTTTGAATACCGTATTCCTAATAGTCAGTGGGGCGTAGCGGCCGATTTGCGTTATGTCAAAATCAAAAGTGATTTAACCTTAGATACAGGTACTGGTGCTGCGGATATTGGCTCGCTGACTGTTGATCCAATGGTGTTGGGTGTCAGCGCGGTTTATCACTATTAAGAGTGATTGATAAATTACTTCAATATGACTTGTGGTGATTAAAGTGAGAGTGGCAACTGGCCGCTCTCATCTTTTTCTTCGTTAAGATTGATTGTAGCCGCTGCTCGTAAAAAGTCTTTTTGATAATATGCTGTTGCTAAAAGATATAAACGTTCATTAATGTCTTTTAATTGCCATTCATTGTTTAATTTAAAACCACAATTATCTAAAGTTAAATGACGCTTTTCGCTCGCCCGAATTAAGTCGTAAACACAACGCCAAATATTATGTTCATCATGGGCAATATGCAGATGCTGCACGATAGCAATAATTTTTCTGGGGTCATAAATCCTTACTATTTGTGGTAAAATTACCCACAGATGCTCATCTAATCGTTGCCATACGAGTTGTTTATGTTCGTCATTGTAACGATTCCAGTCTATTACCTCATGCACAAAACGCATACAGCCGCGACAAACACTGTCGCCGAAGACGGTGGAACATAAGCCTACACACGGTGTGGTCAGCGGTTTATTGGTGGTCATATTGTGTCGTATGGGTCATTGAGCATTAAATAATTTTAGCTAAACTATCACTTGCGTGATAGCAAACAGATCGTTGACAGGTATAAAGGTACATTATGGATGCAATCGTTATTGCGGCATTATATCAATTTAAAGTCGTTGCTGATGCAGCGGTATTGCAAGCAGAGTTAAAAGTTCTGTGCAAAGAGCAGGGTATTTTAGGGACGTTGATTGTCGCTCCCGAAGGCATTAATGGTACGGTCTCAGGCTCACGCGCGGCAATTGACATACTGCATCAATATCTTCTAAGTGTGGGTTTTAACCACATGGAGTATAAAGAATCATTTGCTCCTGAGCATACGTTTAAGCGGCTGAAAATAAAACTCAAAAAAGAAATTGTGACCTTGGGAGTGCATGTCGATCCGCGCGAACAAGTCGGTAATTATTTGCAGCCTAAAGAGTGGCATGAATTTATTCAACAACCTGATGTGATTATTATTGATACTCGCAATGATTACGAATATTTAACAGGAACATTTGCAGGCGCGATAGATCCGCAAACCAAAACCTTTGGTGAGTTCCCTGAGTACGTTGAAAAACATTTAAAAGATGCCAAAGACAAAAAAATCGCTATGTTTTGCACGGGTGGTATTCGGTGCGAAAAATCTACTAGCTATTTATTACAAGAAGGTTTTGGCGAAGTTTATCATCTCAAAGGCGGTATTCTGAATTATTTGGCGGAAATTCAGACCGAAGAAAGTTTATGGAAAGGTGAGTGTTTCGTTTTTGATCGGCGCGTAGGTGTGGGTCATGGTGTTGATTTGGGTCATACGCGTATGTGTTTTGGTTGCGGCCATCCTTTATTTGAGGGAGATTTAACGCATCCTCATTATGAAGAAGGAGTCAGTTGTCATGCATGCTTTGAGCAAACAACAGATGAACAAAAGGCACGCTTTCGTATGCGCCAAAGTCAAAAAGATAGAGCCAAAAAGTCAGCATAGCTAGTTGATTTAGATAAATAAAAAGGCACAGTTTACGCGCCTTTTTATATTTCAACTGCACTTAATTTTGCTCAATAGGAATCCATAACTCCACTAAGCCATTACCAGTGTTGCCATTAAATCGTTCATCATAACGTTCAAAAACAGGTTTATGAGCAATCTTATACGCAGTAGTCGGTAACCACTGCCAAATGGCCTGCCACGTCTCTTTAATGGAGGAAATATTACCTTCATGTATGAGAACTAAATAATGTTGCGGTAGCAGTTTCAATCGTCCTTCACCCACATTAAAACTGTCAAATGAATGTGTTTCTACCGCGGACATATATTCAAAGCCATCGGCATCGCTACCACACACGACACCATAACTCACACCACTCAGAGTAGGATTTGATGATTGACGCAACTCATTAAATCTTAGCCATTGTTGAGGAATACCCGTCGCTGCATCCGTGTAAAGATGATAATGACGTATGCCAGTTAACAACGCAGCTTGACCATTTTTAAATGTGGGTGTGAATTGAGTCATGGTAATACTGTTAGATTACTTATCTTGTTTAGGCGTATTAGGCGCATGAAAAAACAAATATAACTCGGTTAATACTTCAGGTATTTCACGCGCTAGTTGTTGTAAGAGTTTACGATTGGCACGTAGTTTGTCGAGTTCTTCGTCTTCCACTAAACCACTAATCGTTACCATTGGAAGGGTGAGTTCAATGATTGCATCTTCATCATGGTCGTACCATGCTTCTTCATTGCTTAACATGCCTTCCATAAAACCGACGCACCAATCGGTGAGGGAGTTTTCTTCGGCTTCGACGACTAAATCACACGGTAAATGTAATGTGCGTTCATGATAGAGCAAGGCGTGAATGCTTTTTTGCCATGCCATTAAATCATCCACTAAGTCACTATAAACTTGACCTTCAAACAAGGCATCTAACCAAACACTGGCTTCGACGACTGGGCCAACAGTAATAGCACATAAAAAACCATGGGTGCCGCAAAAGTCTAGGCCGTGTTCATTTTCTTCACTATCTAAAAAGGTTTCTAGTTTTTCTAAGGTGGCCTCAGAAAGTGCATAACGTTCAAACATAATTTTTAATCTCAATAAAAAAAGCCTCTAACTAGGGTAGAGGCTTTTTAAGTGAATGGCGAGAGATGAAATGGGTTTTAGTTGGCTGGTACCGCTTCTAACCATTTTTTAACCCGTTGTGCATCGCCAATACGCGTATATTTACCCATCGAGTCCATTAATACGATCACCACAGGTGTTTGTTTGATTTTGGCTTGCATCACTAAACATTTACCCGCTTCATTTATAAAGCCAGTCTTGGAGACTCCAATTTCCCAATCGGGGCTTTTCACCAAATAATTGGTATTGCGAAACTGTTGAACATTGTTATTGATAGCAACCGCGTGTTCAGAAGTTGTCGAGAAGCGGCGAATCAGTGGGTAAGTTGTTGATGCTTTTACCATCAAGGCTAAGTCTTTAGGAGTGGCGACATTGCCACTGCTTAAACCTGTACCATCAAAAAAACGTGAGTTGCTCATGCCAATGGCGTGAGCTTTACGATTCATTGCCGCGAGTGCCGCAGGTGTGCCACCAACATAGTTTCGCGCTAGGGCATGAGCTGCACGATTTTCTGACGACATTAATGCTAGTAACATTAACTCTGCACGCGATAATACCGCGCCCACTTTTAAGCGCGAGGTGGTATTACGCATTCTGTCAACATCATCATCGGTAATAGTGATGGGCTCGTCCAAAGCTTGAGCGGCATCTAAAACTACCATCACCGTCATGAGCTTGGTAATAGAGGCGATGGGTAATGCTTGTTCGGTATTTTTGGAGTATAACACTTCACCTGTCACGGCGTTCATCACTAATGCGGCTCTAGATTCAACATTTAAAGTTAAAGGTGTGTTGGAAGATTGTTGAATAGAGTTACGAATGGAAGCAACGGCGGCAACAGGTGTACTGGCAATAATCACAGGCTTAGCGGCATATTTAGCAGCTTGCGAGATTTTACCTGTACGAGAAATCTTTGATAGTTTTTCACGATTACGATCTTTACGCTGCGCATCACGCTCAACTTTGGTGCTAGGCGTATATTTTTGCGCTACCGTTTTACCATTTTTCAGTGACTTTTTGGCTACTTTTTCGGTTTTGCTGGTTTTTTTGGCAGTTTTTTCCGTTTTGTTGGCTTTGTTTTTTGCACTGATTTTGACTTTTTTAGCGTCTTTTAACGCAACTTTTTCGCTCTTTGCTGACTTTTTGCTGGCCGCGACTTTCTTTTTTTTGCTTTTATTCACCGTAACTTCTTTTTTAGCAGTATTTTTACTGCTATGTGAGACGGAGTGTTTAGCGTCAGAGTTAGGCTCTTTTGCTTCGGCAAAGCCTGCAAAGCTCAACGAAATAGCTAAGCTCAACAGTAATGTCGGAAAAAAAGCAGTAGGTTTATTCATAATAACGACCCATTTCAACTAAAAACAAAAAGCCAGCGGCAGGGCAATAGCCGCAGACTAAGAAGTGGGGAATTCATTTTCCCTGAGTCCGAATAAACAGTGTTTTTGATTGGGCTGTTATTCCAACTCACAATTGGCAAGTAAAGTAGTTACTCTAAGCATGGACTATTTTTTCTAATATGCAAAGTCCATGACAATCTTAATGAAGGTTTTGTAACAAAATGATTGTTAATGGCTGAAATCCTGATTGTGGCTTAAATTCATCACGCAAATTTACAACTAATCGGATAACTTTTTTTTTGGTTTTTATTTATACAAGATAACGATTGTAAGACAAATATTAACTTTGTTATAGCGATTTTTGCTCATTTTATTGTGATCTAGATAACATAATTGGCTCACGTTAGATTTAGGCTCATGGCGATAAAAAATTCACATTGGCTAAAATCTAAGAGGGTGATTGAGGTATTATGGTAGAAGATGAGGGGATAAACTTTGATTAAAGTACTATTGGTTGACGACCATGAACTGGTGCGAATGGGCATGAGTCGGATGCTGTCTGATGTTAGCGATATTACCGTTGTTGGCGAAGCTTGTAATGGTGAAGATGCGTTGGCTATGGTGCGAAAATTAAAACCGACAGTGGTTTTGATGGATGTACAAATGCCGGGTATTGGTGGCATTGAAGCGACGCGTAAATTAGCGCATTCATTTCCTCAGGTTGCTATTTTAGTGGTAACGATTTGCGAAGAAGAGCCTTTTCCTTCGCGTATTTTAAAAGCAGGGGCTTTAGGTTATATCACTAAGGGGACTGGCTTGCAGGAAATGGTCTTGGCGATTCGTAAAGTGGCCGCTGGGCAGCGTTATTTGAGCGCAGATGTCGCCGCACAATTGGCGGGTAATTGGCTCGAAAAAGATAAAATTACTGAGTCACCATTCGAATTATTATCAGAGCGAGAAATGCAAGTAGCGATGATGATTGTTAACTGCCAAAGTAATCAAGAAATTGCCGACAGTATGTTCATTAGTCCAAAAACCATTAGTACTTATCGTTATAGAATTTATGAAAAATTAGCTGTTGATAGTGATGTAAAAATATTGCATCTCGCTCTGCGTTTTGGTTTGGTGCAAAGTGATAAAAACAACTAAATCCTTTTTTGTTTGTTGCCAAAGCTACGGTTCAATATGGCTCGTGGCCAGCTACTATTATGTTAAGTGAAAAATTAACAGCTATTATTGCTACTTTACCCACCTTGCCGGGCGTGTATCGTATGTTGGGCGCACAAGGTGAAATTTTATATGTGGGCAAAGCAAAAGTCTTAAAAAACCGTGTCGGTTCTTATTTTCAGAAAAATATTACTCACCCTAAAACTCAGGCTTTAGTCGCAAAAATTTGTGATATTGAATTAACGATTACCACCTCTGAAACCGAAGCGTTATTGCTCGAACAAAACCTGATTAAAACCCTAAAGCCTCCGTATAATATTTTATTAAGAGATGATAAATCTTACCCTTACATTGTCGTCTCTGATGATAAGCCTTATCCTCGTATTAGTTGGCAGCGTGGTAAACATGGTAGTCAACAAGGTAAAGTATTTGGCCCTTATCCCAATAGCCAAGCAGTACATGACTGTTTGTTGTTGTTGCAAAAGCTGTTTCAATTGCGCCAGTGCGAGGACAGTACGTTTAGAAATCGAGAAAGACCCTGTCTGCAATATCAAATAAAACGCTGTCGTGCGCCTTGTGTGGGTTTAATTAGTCCTGAAGATTATGCCCAAGATGTCGCTAGTACCGTCCGTTTTTTAACGGGGAAAAATAGTGAGCTGCAACAAAACTTAATCGAAAAAATGGAGCAAGCTTCAGCGCAATTAGCTTTTGAGTCAGCGGTTGTTTATCGCGACCAATTATCGGCATTGCGACAAATACAGGCACAACAATCGGTTTATTGTGAGCAAGGTGAAGCCGATATTTTTGCAGTTGCCGAGCAATCGGGGCTGTTGTGTGTGCAAGTATTATTTGTACGTGGTGGGCGCGTTTTAGGTAGCAAAAGCTATTTTCCTGAAACGGCCGAGTACGAATTGTCAGAGGTCTTAAGTGAGTTCTTAGCTAGCTTTTATTGGCAACAAACCCGTGACTTACCCAAAGAAATTATTACTAGTCCTAGTTTGAGTGCAGATGACAGTGCGTGTTTGGTGCAGGCACTACAGCAAAGCTACGGCCAAAAAATGATGATTAAGTCACGAGTAAAAGAAGATCGAGCCGCTTGGTTGTCGTTAGCACAATTGAATGCCGTAGAGGCATTAAAAGCGCGAATGGTTAATAAAATCCAAGTAACAGCACGTTTGTCTGCTTTACAACAGGTTTTAGGGTTGGAGTTTCCTCCTCAACGTTTAGAATGTTTTGATATTAGTCATACTCAAGGGGAAGCTACGGTGGCTTCCTGTGTGGTCTTTGATAGTCAAGGTGCAAAAAAGCGCGATTATCGTCATTATTTAATTAAAGATATTGTCGGCGGCGATGATTACGCGGCGATGGAGCAGGCCTTAACGCGACGATTTAGCAAAGTCAGTGCCGATAGTCCACTACCTGATATTTTGTTAATTGATGGTGGCAAAGGGCAGTTGACCCAAGCAAAAAGAGTATTGGCCAGTTTAAATATTGATTCAGTATTGTTGGTGGGCGTATCGAAAGGCGAGGGGCGTAAAGCAGGTTTAGAAACTTTACATTTTGCGAATGGTGAAACGCTGCAATTAGCACCTGATGCTATTGCTTTGCACGTTATTCAATATATACGTGATGAAGCCCATCGTTTTGCTATTACTAAGCATCGAGCGAAGCGTGATAAAGCGCGTAGAACATCGCCCCTTGAGGCAATTCCTCGTTTAGGCGCCAAACGAAGAAGAGAGTTATTAAATCATTTTGGTGGTTTGCAAGGTGTATTAACCGCAAGTATTAAAGAGTTGGCGGAGGTGCCGAGTATTGGTTTAGCCCTTGCTGAGACGATTTATGGTATCTTACATTAGTATTTATTGAAATTTTGAGGTTGGAGTCGCGCTTTTGACCAACAAACGCTTGTGGAACATCCCCAATATTCTCACGCTGATGCGGGTTTTATTAATCCCTGTCTTAGTGTTTTTGGCCTATTTACCAGAATTTCCGTGGCAGCATTGGCTCACCGCAATGGTTTTTTTATTGGCGGCAATCACCGATTGGTTTGATGGTTATTTGGCACGTATTCTTGACCAAACGTCGGCATTTGGCCGTTTCTTAGATCCAGTGGCCGATAAATTAATGGTCGCAGCGGCTTTAGTGATTTTGGTGCAATCACACCATACTATTTGGATGGTGATGCCTGCCATTGTCATTATTTCTCGTGAAATTGCTATTTCTGCTTTGCGCGAATGGATGGCAGAATTAGGTAAACGCGCCAATGTCGCGGTTTCTCATATTGGTAAATGGAAAACTACCGCGCAAATGACGGCGATTACCGTGTTGTTAGTGCAACATCCCACGCTTAATTATTTGGGTTATGTCTTGTTATATGTGGCAGTAGTGCTGACAATTTGGTCAATGTTGATATATTTAAAGGCTGCTTGGCCAGATTTAAGTCAGTCAGATTAAAACCTACTTGACGATTTAAAAAAAACGTCTAAAATGCACCTCCTACAAACGCGGGAATAGCTCAGTTGGTAGAGCACGACCTTGCCAAGGTCGGGGTCGCGAGTTCGAGTCTCGTTTCCCGCTCCAAGTTTTAAAGCCGACTTTTTAAGTCGGCTTTTTGCTTTTTAGGTGTTTTTGTTGTTAGTTTATTGTCGCGCAGCAACATCGCTTGTATTTAGCGGTGTGTCAACGCTAACATTATCGGCTTTCAAGCACAGTGGAGAGTACAGTCATGATTACGGGCAGTTTGGTCGCTTTGGTCACCCCCATGCACATCAATGGTGAAATTGACTGGTCTGCACTGAAGTCATTGGTTGAATGGCATGTTGCTGAAGGTACGCACGGTATTGTTGCTGTCGGCACCACAGGCGAATCAGCGACATTAACGGTTGATGAACATTGTGCGGTCATTAAAGCCGTTATAGCGACTGTTAATGGCCGTATTCCTGTGATTGCAGGAACAGGCGCTAATTCAACCCGCGAAGCCATTGAATTAACGCAATCGGCTAAAGATGCGGGCGCAGATGCCTGTTTATTGGTAACTCCTTATTATAATAAACCGACCCAAGAAGGCCTATATCAGCATTACAAAGCTGTCGCCGAAGCCGTTGCTATCCCCCAAATTTTATATAATGTACCAGGTCGTACGGGCGTTGATATGCACAATGCAACGGTTGCTCGTTTAGCGGGCATTCCGAATATCGTTGGTATCAAAGATGCGACGGGTAACCTAGTGCGTGGCCAAGAATTAATTAATTTGGTTGGCGATAAAATGGCCGTTTATTCGGGCGATGATGGCACAGCTTACGAATTAATTCTGTTGGGTGCAAAAGGCAATATTTCAGTGACAGCTAATGTCGCCCCTAAAGCGATGAGTGCAGTCTGCGAAGCGGCATTAGCAGGCAATGCAGAGTTGGCAAAAAAACTAAATGAGCCATTAACTGCGTTACATCGAGATTTATTTGTTGAGTCTAACCCTATTCCTGTGAAATGGGCTTTAGTGCATATGGGAAGAATGGAGGCGGGAATTCGTTTGCCATTGACTCCTTTAGCGGAAAATTGCCACACCACTGTAATTAACGCCCTACAACAGGCAGGAATATAATATGCGGATTTTTCCCGTATTGTTGGCTTTGCTATCTTTGGGTGCTTGCAGTTTATTGCCAGATCGCTCTTTAGATTATCTTCAGGCAAAAAATGTACCGCCTTTAGTGGTGCCAACGGCTGATAGTCGTAGTATTAAGCCCTTGTATGTGATACCTGAAATTGCTACACCTGAACAAACAGTTGTTTTAGTTCAAGGCAAAGGTCGTAAACAACGTTTTGTTGCACCATTGCCTAAACCTTTGGTAGTGGCTGGACAATCTTTGGCGGTTGACTCGAAGCCAACAGCGTTAGCTTCGAAGCCACAAATAGTCAATGATGGTAATGGTCATCCTGTGTTGCAAATGAGCGGTGATATTTTGCAAGTTTGGGATACTCTCAATAAAGCTTTATCAGCCGCCAATATTAAAGTGTCTGATCGTAATCAGACATTAGGCTTATATTTTGTTGATTTAAACAAAGATGGTAAAAGTACGGCGTATCAGCTTAAAGTGATTCGTACAAGCAATGACAATGTGATTTCTTTGCAAAAAGATGATGATACCTTGGCTGAGTCAGAGCTAAGTCAACAGACATTTGAACGTATATTAAATCATTGGCCGAGCTAAAAATAACGTGACGGGGAGTGTATCCCTATTTTCAGTTGACCTTGTTTCCAGTTGAGAAGTGCTATGGAAAAACGTGAGTTGTTGTACACAGGTAAGGCCAAATCGGTTTATACCACCGATGAAGCGGATTATTTAATTCTCGTCTTTCGTGATGACACGTCAGCTTTTGATGGCAAAAGAATTGAACAATTAGCGCGTAAAGGCCGTGTCAATAATGCATTCAATGCCTTTATCATGCAGAAACTGGCTGAAGCAGGTATCGAAACGCATTTTGAGCGCTTATTAAATCCTAATGAAGTGGTCGTGAAAAAACTCGATATGATTCCTGTGGAATGTGTCGTGCGTAACTTTGCGGCGGGCAGTTTGGTGCGTCGTTTGGGTGTGACAGAAGGTTTAGAGCTAACTCCTCCAACCTTTGAATTGTTCTTAAAGAATGATGCCTTAGGTGACCCAATGGTTAACGAGTCGCACGTTAAGTCGTTTGGTTGGGCTACTGAAGATCAATTAGCACGGATGAAAGAGTTATCTTTCCAAGTCAATAATGTGCTTAAAGAGTTGTTTTCTGCGGGTAATATGCTGTTGGTAGACTTCAAACTTGAGTTTGGTGTTTTCCATAATCGTATTATCTTGGGTGATGAGTTCTCGCCAGACGGGTGCCGTTTGTGGGATAAAGACACGCGTAAAAAGCTTGATAAAGATCGTTTCCGTCAAGGTTTGGGTGACGTGGTCGAGGCCTATGAAGAAGTAGGTCATCGTTTAGGTATTACCTTTTAAGGATAAATAGTATGTTAAACAATGTATTGAAAGTGGCGATTGCTGTGGCTTTAACCATGAGCTTGAGTGGTTGTTTTTTGACTAAAGTGGTGACTACGCCTATGCGTATCGTCGGCGCTACAGCTAGTGTTGTTGGTGCGGTTGTTTCTATTGTGCCTGTAGCGGGTAACAAAGTAGATGCGTCTCTAGAAAGTGCTGATGTTGCTATTGATAAAGCGGCGGATACGGTAGATACAGCCGTTCCATTATAAATTTAGCTTGAGTTTCTAACGCGAAATCGCTATATTTCGCGGCCTCACGGAGAGGTGGCAGAGTGGTTGAATGTACCTGACTCGAAATCAGGCGTAGGTGTGAGCCTATCGAGGGTTCGAATCCCTCTCTCTCCGCCAATTAAATAAAAAAACCCATGATTTTTATGGGTTTTTTTATGTCTGAAATTTATTGCCTGCAAACGTTTTTTGGCTTGCTGTAGTAATTTAACGGCAGAAGAATCGCGCACGATACAGTAAACCCATCATGAAGAATTTTAACCATGCAAGCCATTTTTATCTTATTAGTCTTTCAGCTGGCAGGCGAGTTGAGCGTGCAGTTATTACATTTGCCGTTGTCAGGTAACATCATGGGCATGGTGTTGTTGTTTGTGTTTTTACTGATTCATGGCCGTGTACCCGAGAGTTTGGCTTTTTTTTCCTCAAAACTATTGCAGCATTTGGCACTCTATTTTTTACCTGTGTCGGTCGGCGTTGTCACCTTGTGGCCATTGCTTAAGCAAGAAGGCTTACAGATTATTGCGGTGATGGTGATTTCCACCTTAATCCCCTTGGTGTTATGTGCGTGGCTACTCGATAAAATGTTACAGCGAAAAGGGTGGTAGTCATGGATAAATTAATGCACTCACCTGTATTGTGGATGACCTTAACGCTGGTAGCTTATCAAGCAGGATTTTGGTTACATCGACGTTTAGGTGAGCCGATATTAATGCCGCCATTGTTATGGTCTTTAATTATTTTGATTACGGTTGTTGTCGTTGGTAAAGTCGATTATCAAACCTATTTTCAAGCCAACTCATTTATTCATTTTTTATTAGGCACATCAACGATTGCTTTGGCTGTTCCTTTGTATCAATCCTTACCACGAATGAAAACGGCAGCAATTCCATTATCCATTACTTTGATAGTGGGTTCTTTATTGGGCGCAGGTGTTGCTTTAGCCCTTGCGTCGATGGCGCAATTATCACCCAGTAGCATTTTGGCTTTTGCCACGCGAGCAGTGACAACACCGATGGCTTTAGGTATTGCCGAAAAAATTCATGCGCCTTTAGCATTGGCTTCGGCGATTGTGATTATTTCTGGTTTAATTGGCGCGATTGCCGCTGAACCTTTATTAAAGTTTGTCCGTAACGATATCGCCAAAGGATTTGCTTTAGGACTGGCGGCGCACGGCGTAGGAACGGCACGCGCTTTACAAATAAGTCCGACCGCAGGTGCATTTGCTGCGCTGGGCATGAGTTTAAATGGTTTGTTGACCGCTTTATGGCTACCGACAGTGATTCGTTGGTGGTTATCTTAGAGGGATAGTGCTACAATTAACTAGCCGAGTTTTCACTCGGTTTTTTTGTGTCTATCTACTTAGAACTCAAGCAATTAGTTCAATATAGGGTGAATTCAAGCATGGTTGTGCGTGCCGAAACGTGGTTATTGCCTGATGGCGTTCAAGACGTGTTGCCACAAGATGCCATTCGACTAGAAGCATTACGCCGTCGCTTACTCGATATGTTTGCAGCATGGGGCTATGAATTAGTTTTTACGCCTTTAGTCGAGTACATTGAATCTCTGCTGACGGGTTCTAGCCGTGATTTAGACCTGATGACCTTCAAAATTACCGACCAATTAACGGGTCGTTTAATGGGCGTTCGTGCTGATCTAACACCGCAGGTGGCGCGCTTAGATGCCCATTGTCTCCCTCGTGAACATACTGCCCGTTATTGCTATAGCGGCACGGTGTTAAATACCTTGCCTCAAGGTTTAAGCACTGGCCGCACTCCAATACAAATTGGTGCAGAAATTTATGGTTATCAAGGAGTTGCTGCCGACATCGAAGTCATTCGTTTAATGTTAACGACACTGTCGGAAGCGGGCGCAAGCAATGTGCACTTAGATTTAGGCCATGTCACTGTGTTCCGTGAGTTGGCAAAAGCAGCAAATTTATCCGCAGAACTAGAAGCGCAATTATTTGATATTTATCAGCGCAAAAGTATTCCAGAACTCAATAATTTATTACCCGAATTGCCACACTCCGACTGGTTTGCCGCCTTGGGGCAATTGTCAGGCCAAATGAGCGTTTTGGCGCAAGCTGAGACTTTATTGAATGATGCGCCATCTTCGGTGCAGACAGCATTAAATGATTTAAAGCAAGTCGCGCAAGCTTTACACACTTCTCATCCGCAGGTCAGCGTATCGGTAGATTTAAGTGAGCTACGTGGCTATCACTATCATACAGGTTTAGTGTTTGCCGCCTACACGCCAAACTCCGCCAGCGAACTCGCTAAAGGTGGACGATATGATCATATTGGCGAAGCCTTCGGCCGTGCGCGTCCCGCAACAGGGTTTAGTGCGGATTTAAAATCACTGTTGGTTTTTTTTCAGCATCAAGCAAGCAATAGCAAAATTTTCGCGCCAGCTGATTCTGATACAGCATTGTCACAAGTCGTTGCTCAATTACGCGCCGAAGGACGGACAGTCATTCAAGGTTTGGCAGGTGATGCCAGTACGATGGCAGATTTTGGTTGTCAGCAGCAATTAGTATTAGGTCAACAAGGTTGGCAGTTAGCATAGATTTAAGTGGGATCATATCGCAGCGATAGGTCTGGTCTAGGATTTCTTATTATCGGGTTAACCGATTTCGTTTATAGGGTTACATGCAATGGGTAAGAATGTCGTCGTATTAGGTACACAATGGGGTGATGAAGGCAAGGGCAAAATCGTGGATTTACTCACCGATAATGCTGCGGCTGTCGTTCGTTATCAAGGTGGTCACAATGCAGGCCATACTTTAGTGGTTGCAGGCGAAAAAACGATATTACATCTCATTCCCTCAGGCATTTTACGTGAAGGCGTCATGTGTTTGATTGGCAATGGTGTGGTATTAGCCCCCGATGCTCTGTTGAAAGAAATCGCTACTTTGACTGCCAAAGGCGTACCCGTGCGCGAGCGTTTACGCATTTCGCCTAACTGTCCTTTGATTTTGCCTTATCACTGTGCCTTAGACCAAGCGCGGGAATTAGCGCGTGGTAAAGAAGGTAAAGAAGCCATTGGTACAACTGGCCGTGGTATTGGCCCTGCTTATGAAGATAAAGTCGCCCGTCGTGGTTTGCGAGTTGGTGATTTAATTCGTGGTGTCGGTTTTGCTGAAAAATTAAAAGCAGTCATGGAATACCACAATTTCCAATTAGAGCATTATTACAAAGTTGCGCCTGTTGATTATCAACAAACGCTAGACAGCGCGTTAGCGTGGGGCGAGCAGATTAAAGACCTCGTCGCAGATGTTTCTTCTATTCTTCATCAATTACGCCGCGAAGGTAAGGATTTGATGTTTGAAGGCGCGCAAGGTTCGTTGTTGGATATTGATCACGGCACGTATCCTTTTGTAACGTCCTCGAATACAACCGCAGGTGGTACTAGTACAGGTTCAGGTTTTGGTCCTTTATACTTAGATTATGTTTTAGGGATTACCAAAGCATACACCACACGTGTTGGCGGTGGCCCGTTCCCAACAGAATTGGTTTATAACGCCGCAAAAGACGAAGGCGACCCGATTGGCAAACACTTAGGTGTTAATGGTCATGAATTTGGCGCGACTACAGGCCGTCAGCGTCGTTGTGGTTGGTTTGATGCAGTGGTCTTGCGTCGTGCGGTTGAATTGAACTCCATTTCGGGATTGTGTTTAACCAAACTAGATGTTTTAGATGGCGTAGAAACGATTAAGTTATGTGTTGCTTATAAATCGCTCAAGCCAAATAGCATTGAATGTTTAAGCAACGACGCAGAATCTTTTGCCCATGTTGAGCCGATTTACGAAGATATGCCTGGCTGGGAAGGTTCAACAGTTGGTATTAAACGTCTAGAAGATTTACCTGCTAACGCCCGTGCTTATATCAAACGTATTGAAGAAGTGGTGGGTTGCCCAGTCGATATTATTTCCACAGGGCCAGACCGTGACGAAACGATAGTATTAAGACACCCGTTTAACTAAACCTTAGTTAAAGTACTTAAAAGCCTCATTGTTTTGCAATGGGGCTTTTTTAATGATTATTAATCATAAATTAGCTTAAATTAAATTAATCAGATATAAATAAGTACTGTTTTGTTAGTTATTGGGAAGTTTTTGTATGTTTGATAAAAAGATGCCAGAAGCATGGCGCGTGTTAAGAATTCAATCAGAAATTGTCGATGGTATTGAGCACTTAGTTAAAATCCAACATGCGGTTAATATTTTTGGTAGTGCCAGATTACTTGAAACCAGTCCTTATTATGCGCAAGCAGAAACGCTAGGCCGATTATTGTCACAAGCTGGATTATCGGTCATTACTGGCGGTGGGCCAGGTATCATGGAAGCGGCAAATAAAGGAGCTTTTCAAAATGGTAGCTTGTCTATTGGTTTAAATATTACCCTGCCTCACGAACAAAAACCGAATAAATATCAAGATATTAACTTGAGTTTTCGTTATTTTTTTGTCCGTAAATTTATGTTTTTTAAACATGCAATTGCCTTTGCTATTTTCCCGGGTGGTTTTGGCACTTTAGACGAAATGTTTGAAGCAGTAACCCTCATTCAAACAGAAAAAAGTGAACCTTTTCCTGTGGTGTTAATTGGTAAATCTTATTGGCAGGGTTTATTGACGTGGATGGAAGAAGTAGTCTTGGCCAATGGCTGTATTAATCACCTAGATTTAAAATTAATTACCTTAGTCGATAGTGTCGATGAAGCAGCTCATATTATTATTGAGCACTATCGAAAACATGTGGCTAATCAAGCAGACTCGTAATGCAAATTATTATCAATATTGCTTTGCAACAATTAACATTAAAGTTTAATGAGCGAGTAATACGTCAATATTCCATTTCATCGGCTAAAAAAGGGGTTGGTGAGCAGCAGGGTAGTGAGCAAACACCTAGAGGTCACCATATTGTTCGCGCTAAAATTGGTGCAAATTTACCGATTAATACCGTTTTTAAAGCGCGTAGGCCAACAGGTGAAATCTATTCCGCAGAATTAGCAGAGCAAAGTCCCAATCGCGATTGGATATTAACGCGGATATTATGGCTGTCAGGCTGTGAAGTAGGAAAAAATCGTGGCGGCAACTGCGACACTATGCGCCGGTATATTTATATTCATGGCACGCCTGATAGCGAGCCGATGGGGATTCCAGCCTCACATGGTTGTATTCGGATGCGTAATAGCGATTTAGCCGAGTTATTTACTCTTACGCCTCTTTATGCGTCGGTATATATTCACGAATGAGTTTTAGAGATATTTAACAAGATGAAATTAGCAATTTTTGATTTAGATAATACCTTAATTGCAGGTGATTCAGACCACGCATGGGGTGAGTTTTTAGTGGCTCGTGGTGTGGTTGATAAACAATGGTATCAAACAACAAATGATCAGTTTTATGCCGATTATTGTGCAGGTTCCTTAGATATTATTGCTTATAGTGAATTTGTCTTTAGTTTTCTCGCACAACACGACCTTCAAACCCTACAGACATTGCATCATGAGTTTATGAATGAAATCATTAAACCTATTATGTTGCCAAAAGCAAAAGCATTAATTGCCCAACATCATCAAGCGGGTGATCGTCTATTAATTATTACCGCCACTAACCGTTTTATTACTGAGCCCATCGCCAAAGCCTTTGCTATTCCTGAGTTATTAGCGACTGAGCCTGAGTTGGTCGCGGGGCGTTATACGGGTAAAGTGCTCGGTGTGCCGTGTTATCAAGAAGGAAAAATTACTCGTTTTCGCGCTTGGTTAGCACAGCAAAACATGAGTTTTAGTGAAACAACTTTTTATTCGGATTCACATAATGATTTGCCGTTGCTAAAAACGGTCGATAAACCTATAGCGGTTGACCCAGACGACAAATTGCGTCTATATGCTGAACACCATGCATGGTCAATTATCAGCTTACGCTAGTTAGTATTTATGGTGCTTGCCAATAATGAGTTGGCGTTATTACGCCATCTAAAGACACATCCCAATGCTGATTGACTAAAACATCTACTTGTTGGCAATCGTGTGCTAGTCCTAACTTTATCAATTTGGGGTTTTTGTGGCGAGCTAAACTGCGATCATAAAAACCACCGCCCATGCCTAAACGATGACATTGACTATCAAAACCCACCAAAGGCATACATACCATATCAAGCTGATAAATAAACAGTTTTCGACCATATTTTGGCTCTTTCATGCCAAAGCGATGTCGATGTAATCGACTAGAAGGTGATACTTTAATAAAACCCAGTTCAAATTTTGGAAATCGGCGCAATACAGGTAAATAACAGGATTTACCCTGTGCATGAGCCAGTTTTAATAAATATTTAGGATTGATTTCACCATCACTGGCTTGATATAAGCCGATTTTTTTAGCATTTTTAAAGGCAGTTGTTTTGGCGAGTCGATAGACAAGGCGTTTGGCGGCTAGTTGCTGTTGGTAAGTACTGAGTGAACGACGGACTTGGCGTAAGGTTTTACGCAGTGTTTTTGGCGAAGTATTCTGATTGATTAACATTAAAAAACAGAAGGGAAGAAGGGTGAAGATACTCCAGAATGCCGCTATCCATCTAGACCCTTGAACCCAGAGGTTCAAGGTGGAAATAAGTATGTAGTATAAGGCTTTCTGTACAAAGTCTTTCGACTAGGCAGACCTGCACACTACCACACAACATTATTTCCTAAAGAAAAATTATCGGCTCAGGGGACGCGATAGATTGGCGAACATCCTAGAGATATCTTCAGTATATCGCACCAAGAGTAAGATGCAATCCCCCAAACGCAATTTTAATTAGCTAAGGCTTTATCAATTTTACTGGTTAAAATTTGCAAGGCTTGGCCGATTTTTTTACTGTCTTCAACTTGGCGTTTGTTTTCTTCAGCAAGTTGATTTTTTTGGAACAGTTCATGACAGATGTTTAACGCTGCCATCACAGCAACACGTTCACTTTCCATCGTTTTACTGGCGTGACGAATTTCTTTCATTTGGCCATCTAAATAACGCGCTGCTTGTTTTAGGGTTTCTTGTTCGTTAGCAGGCGCGTGAATACGATAGCTTTTCTCAAAAATGACTAATTCAACCGCTATGGTTTCTACAGACATGATTTTTCTCTTAGGATTCAGGTGTCTCTAACGCTTTTAAGCGTAGAATAATAGCTTCAACACGGGCACGAGCAAGGTCATTCTTACGTGACAAATCGTCGCGCTCGGCCAAAAGAGCAGTTTCTTTGGCACGTAGAGCATTATTTTCGGCGGTTAATGTCTCAATTTTGGCGCGAAGGCTTGAAGCCTCACTGCCAGAATTTTTGAGGTTGTGGTTTTCGGTACTGAGTGCTTGTGCCTTATGAATAAGGCTATCAATACGCGCATTTAAGGTTCGGATTTCTTGTTCCATGATTTTTTTGGTCGCGCTACAGGAATTTGGCGGCTAATATAGATTTTATTATCAACCTAGGTCAATCAGAGATTTTTTATTATGCACCCCATTGCCACTGTTCCTAGCCATTCTGAGCTAAAACAATTGTTACAAGATTTGCAACTGAACTGTTCTGCCAGCGAAATGCATGGTTTGGTCACAGGTTTGTTGGCAGGTGGTGTGCGCCTGAATCGACAGCAGCTCATTAAAGTCTTGGAAGCTCATACTGAGACTAATCAAGCGTTTGATGATGCCCTCATCGCTAGTTTATGGCAGATGCAACTGGCAACGCTAGACGCTTTAGGGGCTTCTGAACTTATTTTTACCCCTTTATTGCCTTCGGATGACGAAAATTTACCTGAACGTGTGTTAGCGTTAGCAGATTGGTGTCAAGGGGTGTTAGCAACCTTCGGTTTGGCCGTGCGGGGTGATGATAAACGCTTGCAAGAAGGCGACATCCAAGAAACTTTACGTGACCTTGTCAACATCGCCAATGTCGGCGGTGAAATGGATGATGCTAGCGAAGAAGACGAACGTGCCTATGTTGAGTTGTTCGAGTTTGTCCGCTTGGCAGTGATTCATTTATTTGAGGAAATGTCGCCAACGGAAGAGCATCGACCACAACACGAACAATTACATTAAGTTATGACTGAGTAATGATTATGCAATCACTCCTGCCAAAACAACAATTTGCTCAACGACGTATGGCGTTAATGCAATGGATGGGTTCAGACTCCATCGCTATTGTCCCCGCAGCCTTGCAGTACATCAGAAATCGTGATGCTGACTATCGTTATCGTCAAGACAGTGATTTTTATTATTTGTCGGGTTTTGCTGAACCTGAAGCGGTGATTTGTATCATTCCCAATCGTCCTCAAGGCGAATTTATTTTATTTTGCCGAGAAAAAGATCGTGAACGGGAAATTTGGGATGGCTATCGCGCAGGTGTTGAAGGGGCGATAGAGTTATTTGGCGCAGACGACTCCTATCCCATAAGTAAATTAGACGAAATTATTCCTGTTTTGATGGAAGGCAAAAAGCGTTTATATGTCAATTTAGGCGCACAGCCTGAATTTGATGCGCGGGTGATGAATTGGGTCAATAGCTTACGGGCGAAAACACGGCAAGGTGCCAAAGCGCCAGCTGAATTTGTTATGTTGAATCATTTGTTGCATGAGCTTCGTTTGTACAAAAGTGCCGATGAACTCAACATCATGCGAAAAGCGGGGACGATTAGTGCCCATGCCCATATTCGTGCCATGCAAAAAGCCAAACACGGTTTGTATGAGTATGAATTAGAAGCCGAAATTATTCATGAGTTTATGCGTAATGGTTGTGTCGCGCCTGCCTACAATACGATTGTTGGCTCAGGTGCTAACGCCTGTATTTTGCATTATGTCGATAATCGTCGGCAGATGCAAAATGGCGACTTAGTGTTAATCGACGCGGGAGCTGAGTTAGACCACTATGCTGCGGATATCACCCGTACTTTTCCTGTCAATGGTCGTTTTTCTGCCGAGCAAAAGGCGATTTATGAAGTGGTGTTAAATGCTCAATTAGCGGCAATAGACGCAGTGCATCCTGATAATCATTGGGATAAGCCACATACTGCCGCCGTCGAAGTGTTAACGCAAGGTTTGCTTGATTTAGGGCTGCTACAAGGTTCATTGGCAGACAATATTGAACAGGGTATGTATCGTGAGTTTTATATGCACCGTACGGGTCATTGGTTAGGCATGGATGTTCACGATGTGGGTGATTACAAAGTGGCTGATGAATGGCGACAGTTAGAAGTGGGAATGGTACTGACGGTTGAGCCTGGTTTGTATATTTCGCCTGATTGTGAAAAAGTGGCTGCTAAATGGCGTGGAATTGGTGTGCGTATTGAAGATGATGTGTTAGTGACCAAAACAGGCCATGAAGTGATGACTGATGCCGCGCCTAAGCATGTCATTGACATTGAACAATTGATGCGAGGTTAAACCATAGTTTATGAACGCATCTTTTACCGCAGATTTAAGCGCAGATATTGTTATTGTTGGTGCTGGCATGGTGGGCAGCTTATTAGCGGCTGCACTGAAACATTTGCCATTAAAGATTATCTTAATTGACCCCGCGGTTGTCACTTTGCCCGAAGTCGATGCGCCTTATGAACCCAGAGTGTCCGCATTAACACGCGCTAGTCAAAACATGCTGACACAAGTCGGGGCGTGGGAACTAGTCACTCAACATCGATCTAGCCCCTTTACCACGATGCAAGTGCGTGAAGAAGAAGGGCGCGCTGAATTGCAGTTTAGTGCCGAAGATATTGCAGCAAGTCATTTAGGTTGTTTAGTCGAAAATCGCGTGTTGCAATGGGCATTAACTACGGTCGCCACACAAGCAGAGAATGTTAAATTTCTTGCACCTGAACAGCTTACAGGTTTAGAGCGGTATCCAAACCATTGGCGAGTGACCTTGGCGAGTGGCAAAATTATCAACACGCCTTTAGTTGTTGGTGCAGATGGAGCAATGTCTTCTGTCCGTAAACTGACAGCTATTGCGATGGATACGTGGGATTATCAACAACAAGCCATTGTTTGTACGGTGCAAACAGAAAAACCGCATGAAGCGTGTGCGCGCCAAGTATTTCTAAAAACAGGCCCTTTGGCGTTTTTGCCGTTGTCTAAGCCTGACCATTGTTCCATCGTTTGGTCAATCACAAACGAACATGCTCAAGCCTTATTAGCACTCTCCGAGCCAGACTTTAAACAGGCTTTAGCGCGTGCTTTTGGCTATGAATTAGGTGATGTACTTTGGTGTGATCAGCGTCATGCTTTTCCCTTAATTGCTCGTCATGCAGAGCGATATATTTTAGATGGCTTGGCATTGATTGGTGATGCTGCCCATACGATTCATCCTTTAGCGGGGCAAGGTGTCAATTTAGGCTTTTTAGATGCCGCTGTGTTAGCCGAAGAAATCAGTCTAGGTCGTGAGCGTGGGTTGCCGATTAGTCATCGTCATATCTTGCAGAAATACAGTTTACGTCGTCGTCACCATAACGCTTTAATGATGCACAGCATGACAGGCTTAGAACGCTTATATGCCGCCAAACAACCGTCATTAATTATGTTGCGAAATGAAGGTGTAGGCTTCGTTAACAGTCACTCGTGGTTGAAAAACTTTTTTGAAAAACAGGCGATGGGTTTGGAAGGGGATTTACCGTTGTTGGCGCAAAACTAAAGATAGTAGTTGTTGGATAAACTGCGCTAATAACACGATAAATGAGTTTTCTCAAGGCTAGAAATTCAAGGCAAAAAGAGTAAGAATGTCACCTATTAAATAATCCTTTAAATTAGAGGTTGTTATGTCGCACCCCGATTATGATGAAGAAATTGACGAAACCGCTGACCCCGTAGATGAGCCAGATACTGACGATGATATCCCTGTAGAAATCGACAGTGATGGTGAGCCTGCTACACCTGCGGGCAAAGCGAAAGAGATAGACCTTGCGGATGCCGAAACCTTAACTGTTTCGAGTAAAGAAGCGGCGCGTCGGCAGTTGGAAGAAGAAATGGAGCGCTTTTTAGCTTCTGGCGGAAAAATTCGACAAATTCCCGCGGATGAAAGTTCTGACCCGCCGAAAAAGCCCGTCAGTAGTTATGGTTCAAAACCTATCTAATTTATTTTCATTAAAGCAATTGCAGGGCGGTTAATTAACCGCCCTCATGTTTTTTGGAGCTTTTACTTTTGTCTACCTACAGCCTAGATGACTTACTCGCCATCATGTCCACATTACGCAGCGAAAACGGTTGTAATTGGGATAAAGCACAGACTTTTGAAACCCTTGCGCCTTACGCTATTGAAGAAGCACATGAAGTGGCGGAAGCGATTGCCGAAAAAAACTTTTCTCATGTCTGTGATGAGTTAGGTGATTTATTGCTACAAGTGGTTTTTCAAGCACAAATTGCTAAAGAAGCAGGACTTTTTCAGTTTGCCGATGTCGTAAATGCCATTAGCAGTAAAATGGTACGTCGTCATCCCCATGTTTTTAATCAGCAATCCGCTTTAACACCTGAAGAAGTGAGCCAACAATGGACGGCTATTAAAGCGCAAGAGCAAGGGGATAAGCCGAAAAGACGATATTTGTTAGATGCTGTGCCAAGCGGTTTACCAGCCTTGACACGCGCCGAAAAGCTACAGAAACAAGCCTCCAAAGTCGGTTTTGATTGGCATGACCCGCGAGCAGTGATACTCAAATTACGCGAAGAGTTAGATGAGATTGACCATGCGTTGACCAATACCCCAGAAACTGTCAAAGAAGAGTTAGGTGATTTATTGTTTTGTGTCGTCAACCTCGCTCGTCATCTCAACTTTGATACTGAGCAGGCATTAAAAGAAGCCAATGTGAAGTTTGCGCGCCGTTTTGGTTTTATTGAGGATAGTTTAATCGAGCAAAATAAGACTTTTGCAGACAGTAATTTGGGTGAGTTAGAATATTTGTGGCAAAAAGCAAAAGCTCAGGATTACGCATCGCGTAAATCCTAAAGATTTAGTGAAACAAATGCCCGCATTATTCGTCTAAAGAGTCAATGTTTAAGTGCAAAACTCTAGCTATAAAGGAGTAGTTTAGACACTTATTCTGGATAACACGCCGTAAAGGTTAATCCTGTTATGATCCAAACTATATCCCAGTCACAGGGAATGGTTTTAAGGAACAGCTTATATGACCGCACGCCTGATTGACGGCTTTGACCGTGAAATTACCTATGTACGGTTGTCCGTCACTGACCGTTGCGATTTTCGTTGTGTCTACTGCATGAGTGAAGACATGACGTTTTTACCGCGTCAGCAAATATTAAGCCTCGAAGAAATCTATCGTGTTGGGCGAGTTTTGGTTGAGCTAGGCGTTAAAAAAATTCGTTTAACGGGCGGCGAACCGTTGATTCGCCAAAATATTCTGTGGTTAGTCGAAAAGTTAGCAGCTTTAAATGGTCTACAAGAATTAACGATGACAACCAATGGCTCTCGTTTAAAAACTTTGGCTCAACCGTTAAAAGATGCAGGACTAGACCGCATCAACATTAGCTTAGATAGTCTAAACGCCACACGTTTCCATGAAATTACCCGTACAGGTCATTTGTCCGATGTCTTAGCGGGTATTACTGCTGCACAGCAAGCAGGATTTCAACGGATTAAATTAAATAGCGTCATTATGCGCCACCGCAATGATGATGAGATTTTAACGCTGGTGAACTTTGCTCGTCAGCAGCAACTAGACTTGGCTTTTATTGAAGAAATGCCACTCGGTAACATCAGCGAACATCAACGCATTGATACCTATATCAGCAATGAAGAAATACGCCAACGGATAGCACAAGAGTATGCGTTGCTCCCTGCTACCGATAATACAGGTGGGCCAGCACGTTATTACCGTATGACGGATAGCCAAAGTCGCATTGGTTTTATTTCTCCCCATAGCCATAATTTTTGTGGTAGTTGTAATCGGGTTCGAGTCACAGTAGAAGGGCGGTTATTATTGTGTTTAGGCAATGAACATTCTGCTGATTTAAGAGCGCCCATACGTGCACATACCGATAACGACCAGCCGTTAATTGAAACGATTATTAACGCTTTACCTTTAAAGCCTGAGCGTCATTATTTTGATTTAGATGAAACGCCACAGATTGTTCGATTTATGAATATGACGGGTGGGTAGTAGTGATGTAAGTAAGGGCGATTCATGGATCGCCCCTACCGTATATCTAATATTTTTTATTGCAGGTTAACAATGTCTCATTCCAAACTCGAAAAACCCTTTATTGCTTTAGAGATTGCTATTTTGACGGTTTCCGATACTCGTTCTATCGACACCGATACTTCAGGTCAGTATTTAATTGATGCCCTCACAGGTGCAGGTCATGTACTTGCTGAACGCAAAATTGTGAAAGATGATATTTATCAAATACGTGCTGTCGTCTCGACATGGATTGCGAGTGCTAACGTCCAAGCCGTTATTATTACGGGCGGTACTGGCTTTTCTGGCCGAGATAGCACGCCTGAAGCCGTGAGTGTGTTATTTGATAAAGAAGTGGATGGTTTTGGAGAGTTATTCCGTCAGTTTTCAGTTGCTGAAATAGGCACGAGCACTTTGCAGTCACGTGCCTTAGCAGGGTTTGCCAATAATACGGTCGTTTTCTGTGTGCCGGGTTCAACCAATGCCTGTAAAACAGCATGGATCAATATTTTATCGCAGCAACTTGATAATCAACATCGCCCCTGTAATTTTGTCCCTAATCTCAAAAAATCGGCTATGTGCGAGAGTCGCGAGTAATGAGCGAATGCCCTACATACGGCTTAATGCCTGTAGATACCGCCATTGACATCTTGCAGCAAGCAGGACGAAAAAAACTACCCATCATTGAGGAAGTTTCTTTAATTGCCGCGTTGGGGCGAGTATTAGCCGAAGACGTATTCTCAGCGATAGATGTGCCGCCGCAAGCCAATTCCGCGATGGATGGTTATGCGGTAAATACCGCCGATTTACTGGGTGATATGCCTTTTAGTGTCAGCCAACGTATAGCAGCAGGTTCTCAGCCTGTTCACTTAGTGCAGGGGACAATAGCGCGTATTTTTACAGGGGCAGTTATTCCTGAAGGTGCAAACGCGGTAGTTATGCAAGAAGATTGTCAGTTACTTGATGATGGTCGAGTGAAGATACTTGATACGGTCACAGAACAAGAAAATATTCGCCCACAAGGGCAAGATATTGTTTGTGGACAACGTATTTTGCAACAAGGTGAACGACTTAACGCCGCTGCCATCGGCTTGTTAGCTACGATTGGCAAGCCGACAGTACACGTTTATCGACCTTTAAAAGTGGCTTTTTTTAGTACGGGTGATGAATTAGTTGAAGCAGGAAAGCCCTTAACCATTGGTCAAATTTATAATAGTAATCGCAGTCTTATACACTCCCTATTGATATCTATGGGTTTTATCGCCATTGATGGCGGCGTCATTGCCGATAATTTACCTGCCACTTTAGCGGCGTTTAAAAAAGCTTCAGAAAGTGCAGATGTCATTATTTCTACGGGTGGTGTGTCGGTTGGTGAAGAAGACCATGTCAAAGCCGCAATACAGCAATGTGGTGAAATAGACCTGTGGAAAATCGCCATTAAACCGGGTAAACCCTTGGCTTTTGGTCGTGTGGGTGATGTGCCATTCATTGGCTTGCCAGGCAATCCCCAATCGGTATGGGTAACTTTTTTAGTTTTGGCGCGCCAGTTTTTAATCAATTATCAGGGGCAACGACACAAGCTGTTACCTCATGCCATTCCTGTCAAATCAAGTTTTTCAATTAAGAAAGCACAAAATCGTCGTGAGTATCTGCGAGTGCGTTTAGAAGCTACTGAAAATGGTTTAACGATGACTCGTCACGTTAATCAAAGCAGTGGTGTTTTATCGTCGGCAGTATGGGCTGATGGTTTGGCCATCATTGAAAAAGGCCAAATAATTGCCGAAGGTGAGCTTTTGCCCTTTTTATCGTTTAGTAGCTTCGGGGTTGCTTGACGAGACTATGAATAATTTGTTACAAGAGGGCAATTATTTAGTGTAATTGCACTAAATAATGGCACAAAGCTCTTGGTAATCTAAAAATTGCAAGAAAAAAGGGCAAAAGAGTTTTGCAAAATGTGTTGACAAAGTGTTTGAAGTGTTACAAATTGTGTCAAGTGCTGTATTGATTGCGATAAACGCCTAAAAAAAGCGTGCTTTATTAAAAGCTCAATCAATATGGTTTATACCTAAAATCCGAAAGGGGATAGCAAGAATGAAACGTAATTTATTAGCTTTGGCTGTGGGTGTTGCATTTGTTCTGCCATTGGCTGCACAAGCTGCTCCAACTGTTTATGGTCGTTTGAATTTGTCTGTTGATTACATGGACATGGATACCAATGTTGCTGGTGTTGACGGCAAAGTATGGGAACTAAACAGCAATGCTTCCCGTGTTGGTATTAAGGGTAACGAGAAATTGACTGACGAATTAACCGCTGTTTACAAAGCAGAATGGGAAGTTCAAGGCGATATGGCTGGCGGTAAAGACTTAGATGCCCGTGAGCGTTATATTGGCTTAAAGCATTACCAATGGGGTACAGTACGTCTAGGCTATATTGATTCCCCTTTGAAAAATGCTGAAGACTCTGTTGACGTTTTTAATGATTCTACTCGTTTAGATATGAGCTCATTTGTAACAGGTCAAACACGTCTCAAAAACTCTATCAACTATGTATCTCCTAAGTTTTTAGATGTATTCGGTGCAAACATTACATTACAGCCTGGTGAAAAAGCAGCCAATGTAAACGAAGATCACATTGCTGATGGTATATCTGCAGCATTCAGCTATGAAGATGATAGCTTGTATTTGTCTTTTGCAATGGACAAAGAAATCACAACTTCTCTTCCATCTCAAGTGACGACGTTTATCGGCCCTGCATCTCAAGATCGTGATGCAATGCGTTTGAATGCTCGTTACAAAATGAATGAGTTAACTTTATCTGCTATGTTCCAACAATCAGAAATGACAACTGCACCAGTTGGTACTAAATTGGATGAGCAAGCAGTAGTTGTAAGTGCATCTTACGACATGGATAAATTAACTTTCCGTGGCGAAGTGGGGATGAATAACTTTGATGCAGGTACTGGTTTTGAAGTTGACACGACTTTGATTGGTCTTGGTATTGATTACAACCTTACACAAAGTACAAAAGCTTACATGAACTTAGTAAGTCGTAAAGATGAGCCAAGCACAGCAACTGGCTTCAAAGATGTAGATACAATGTACCTCGGTTTTGGTATGGAAACACGCTTCTAATCTGATACAGATTTAGCTGCGTAAACAACGCCCCTTGATTGGGGCGTTGTTGTTTTTGCGGTTTGGGTTATTAACCCCCAATAACCTCAAATGTTAGCCCAGCATGCTTTTGTAATCGCGTCGTTAAACGCTCACCAAAAATAGTGGCAGGCGTCCAAAATCCACCTTTAACAGTTGTTTTGGGTGTTTCCATGGCCAAACAAAATGCCGCTTCGCCAAGAATTTTTGCCGTTGAGCCATAACCTGGATCACGATCACCTGTTACTTTCACCGTGATAGTTTGCCCCATTGCTGTTTTGCCGTAAAAACGGAAGTCGTAATTGCCTTGTTCTTGCGCTTTAGGGCTTGGGCCTTCACCCGGTTTAGGTACAACAAAACGTTCGAGTAAATATTTGGTCGGTGGCAATGCAGCGGCAGCTAAAAATCCACCTAAACCTGTGGCTATTGCGGCGGCGGTTAAACGCCCTTTAAGCCCAGTTCCCGTCATGACGGCTTCGTCATAACAAAAATCTGCACCATAAGCATGGTTAGCCAAAGCATTGGAGCGATGCACCACACGCGTATTAATGCCTGACATAACAAATGGCGCAACCCAACTACGGGCATCTTCATCAAATTCGGCAAAGATGACATTGGGTTGACGTACGCCACTACCCGTCGGACAAATGGCAAAAGGGTTTGACATTAGTTTACGAACCGCAGGGTCATGAATACTTTCTTGTACGACATTAAGGATGCTGGCCACAGTACCGCCAGAAGCTGCGCCACGCATGGATTTAACCCGTAATTTGACACTGGAACATGGCTGACCAAACTGTTCTTGGGCGCGTTGTTGCAGAAAATGCACACCCAACTCTGAAGGAACAGAGTCAAAGCCACAGCAATGAACAATACGCGCGCCACTTTTTTGGGCGGTGGCTTCATGCTCGGTAATCATGCGGCTAATCCACTGCACTTCACCTGTTAGGTCGCAATAATCGGTGCCGAGTTCAGCGCAGACTTTGACTAAAGGTGAACCATAAAGCGCATAAGGGCCAACGGTAGAAACAATAACATTGGTGCTGGCACACATCGCCCGCAGCGCGTTTTCGTCGTCAGCATCGGCAATAATGAGTGGGATTTTATCGGCACCGTGGCCAAGCTCCGCTTGCAATTGTTGTAGTTTGCTTCGTGACCTTCCTGCCAATGCCCAGTTAACTTGACCGCCAACACCGTGCCGTTGCAATAAATAGCGGCTAAGAATTTGACCCACAAAACTGGTCGCGCCAAAAACAACGATATGATAGGTAGGTTGTGGCATGATGATAAGCTCCAAATGACGAATGGCAGAGAAAAGGATTTAACGCTGTTTTCGAGTATAGCAGGTCAGTAATGATTACAGTTGTCGAACTTTCAAACTAATGTAGAGGAAATAGTACGTCTTTTATTGGTTTAATGAACTCATTGACAGCCAACATAAATATGACACACTAAAAAAACAATAATTATTCAAAGTTAAATCCCCCAAGTTTCCCTTTGCAAATGACGGCTTAAACAAAGTAGAGCTTTCATCTCGTTAAAGGTAAATGGGAGTTTACAAGGGATTGATAGCAAGTATTCTCATTTTTAAAGAGGTAGCTCATGTATATAGCGGGTTGGAGTAAACAGGAAATTCTCGTCAAGGCGCAAGGCTACGCGATGATGGGTTATGGTATGTGGCATAACCGCGCTAGAGGACACGATACACCGCTGTATGCACGGGCTTTTTATCTCCAAGACTCACAAGACCATGCACTGATTTTTTGTTGTTTAGACCTCGGATATATTACCTATGCCATGCGCTCCGCCGTGGTTGAAATATTGACTCAGCGTTTAGGACAGAGTTTTGATGAGTCATCTTTAGTCTTGACCTGTACGCACACCCATTCAGGGCCTGGTGGCTGCTCGCATGATGCGCTTTATAATGTCGTTACGCCAGGTTTTGTTAGTGATAATCTTCAGCAAATCGTCAATGCCAGTGTCGAAGCCATTTTAGCCGCGCAGCAAAGTGCTGCTCCTACTGAATTAAAGTTGGCGAGTGGTCGCTTTGCCAATGATGTGCCTGTCGCTTGGAATCGTTCGTTACACGCCTATAATCAGAATCCTGACGTGGTGCCGCAAGATAAAAATAATGCTCATTTGGCATTGGATCGCACTATGCCAATACTGAGCTTTTACCGTGATGATGAGTTGCAATCGTTATTATCATTCTTTGGTGTTCATGCGACCTGTATTGGTAATACGCAAGAAAAATACTCAGGTGATAATAAAGGATACGCTTCCTTAGCTATCGAAAAAGAATTGGCAAAAACAGGAGTGAATGAACCTGTGGCCATTTTTGCTCAGGCGACGGCTGGGGATGTTTCACCACATTATCATGGGGCTGGAGATAGTACTCGTCGGCGTAATATTAAAGGCGCAGCCGAGTATGTTTATGCGCAACGTAATGGCCAGTTTCAGGCCGAGCAAGCGATGGCTATTGTGCAACAGGCTGCCGAAGAAAAACTATCAGGCCGTATTGATAGTATTTTAAACTATGTCGATTTTAGTCACCAAAAAGCGAATCCTCAGTTTGCGAATGGTGATGATGAAGCTTTTACCAGTGAGCCATGTCACGGCGTGGCTTTTTTTGCAGGCACACCCATAGATGGGCCGGGTATGCCCTCAGCATTAGCGATGGCGGCAAGAAAAATAGCGCAAGGGGTTAAAAAGTTTCGGCTAAAAAATCTGCATAAATACTCAACGGCGGAACAAGATTATTATCGTCGCCTATATGCTGCACAAGGCGCGAAAGATATTTTATTAGAGGATGGTACGAAACGTATTTTAGGCCAAGCCATCGACAAATTGATGATTCCTGCTTTTGCCGATCCCCTTGTTGGCGAACTCAAACGCCAAGCGGCCATAGGAGCTATTAATCAAAGTGCGCTAGTGCCTACGGTTTTACCTCTACAGATTATTATTATCGGACAGTTAGCCATTGTTTGTTGTGCAGGTGAATTTACGACTGTGGCGGGGCAGCGTGTTGTGCAAACGGTTGCCGAAGCTTTAAAGCCGCGAGGCATAAAACGGGTGTTAATTTGCACCTATTGCAATGATTATATGGGTTATGTCACCACCCGCGAGGAATATCAGCAACAAGCTTATGAAGGCGGTCATACGATTTTTGGTCAATGGACATTGGCCGCGTTTCAGACACGTTTTGCCTACTTGGCTGAAGAGTTTTGCAAACCTTTAGCCGAACGTACTTACGATAAAAATACTCGCCCCCAGCCTACACCTCAAGACGAATTAGCATTGCGTAGTAATTTGGCTGTGCCTAAATAAGTTTAAAAATCTCCCCAAACCCCTCTTTACTAAAGAGGGGGATTTATTTTGTGTGTGTGTTGTCTATTAACTGCTTTTCTTTTGTCACTTCTCCTAGAAATGTCATAACTCCATGTTAGTCTTCTATAAATGTGCGTCATTTTGGCGCAGCAAAAGCTGAAAAATCATTGGAAAAGTTGGCAAGTATCTTGCATTTGCTTGCTCATACTTATCTCCAATATAGGGAGCAAAACAATGGCTTGCCGTAATCTCGCAATATCTGCTGACAGCACACATGGATATTCCCCCAATCCTAGCCATTATGATGAAATGGTCTGTGCCGATGATAATCGCGCACATTATCAATCTGTCGCCTCATGGTTGGAACAAACGCCTTTAGAATCTATTTTAAACAGTCGGCACAAGGCCGATGCAATTTTTAGACAACAAGGCATAACTTTTACCGTTTATGGTGATAACGCAGGTACTGAGCGTTTAATTCCCTTTGATATTATTCCACGCATTATTCCTGCACACGAATGGCAAGTGATGGCGAAGGGCTGCGAACAACGTGTACTCGCGCTCAATGCCTTTTTGCATGATATTTACCATGAACAACATATTATTAAAGCGGGCATTATTCCTGCTGAACAAATTCTAACTAACGAACATTATCAAGCGGCGATGCAAGGTCTAACTTTGCCGAATCATATTTACGCGCATATTGCGGGTATTGATTTGGTTCGCCATAGCAACGGTACTTATTATGTTTTAGAGGATAATTTGCGTACGCCGTCGGGTGTGTCGTATATGCTCGAAAATCGTAAAATGACTGAGCGTTTGTTTCCAGAGTTAATGACGCAAAATAAAGTGCTGCCGATTCATCAATATCCTGATTTTTTAAAATCGACGTTGCTCGAAGCTTCTGCGGCGACCAATGCCCCTAATATCGCCATTTTAACGCCAGGTCGATTTAACAGCGCATTTTTTGAACATGCGTTTTTGGCGCGATCAATGGGTGTCAATTTAGTCAGTGGCAGCGACTTAGTGGTCAAAAACGAAGTGGTTTATATGAAAACCACCATCGGACTACAACGTGTGGATGTCATTTATCGCCGTTTAGATGATGCCTTTATTGACCCATTAGCCTTTGATCCACGTTCGATGTTGGGTGTGCCAGGATTAATGTCGGCTTATCGGGCGGGTAACGTCATTTTAGCCAATGCGGTCGGTACAGGCGTAGCGGATGACAAGTCGGTCTATCCTTTTGTTCCCGATATGATTCGTTTTTATCTCAGTGAAGAGCCAATTTTAGAAAATGTACCGACATGGCAATGCCGAAAAGCCGCCGATTTAAGTCACGTATTAGCCAACTTACCTGATTTAGTAGTGAAAGAAGCTCAAGGTTCGGGGGGGTACGGTATGTTGATTGGCCCTGCGGCCACCAAAGCCGAAATTGAAGATTTTCGCGCAAAAATAACCCAAACCCCTGAAGCGTATATTGCTCAACCAACATTGGCATTATCTACCTGTCCAACTTTTGTCGCGGCTGGTATTGCACCGCGTCATATTGATTTAAGACCTTTTGTTTTGTCAGGTAAAACTGTGCGTTTAGTACCGGGTGGCCTAACGCGTGTTGCTTTAAAAGCAGGATCTTTGGTGGTCAATTCTTCGCAGGGAGGCGGTACAAAAGATACATGGGTATTAGCAGAGTGATGGTTGGTTGAGATTGAGATAAGTTTAATGATAGGGGATATAAAATATTATGTTGCTACTTTCTACGGCTGCTGATTTGTATTGGTTAGGGCGTTATTTTAGTCGTAGCCAAGAGCTAGTTGACTTGTTGTTGACCAGTATTAAAGACTCCACCTTGGAGGGTTTAGGTATTCCCTTGAGCATTACAGGAACATGGCAGAATTTTTATCAACAGTATGCCACTTTAAGCAGTGAAGCATTAGCCGAATTTTTTATTACCGCTAATAATCCAACGAGTTTAACGGCTTGTTTAGAAGCAACTCGCGCCGATGCCCAAGCAACGCGTGGCCGTATCTCTGCTGAGTTGTGGGTGGCAATAAATAGCCTTTGGTTGGAGTGGCAAGAACGTGTCACGCAAGTGGGTACTTATGCTGAACACTTGGCTTCTTATGAGTGGCTAAAGCAGTCTTTGCAAGCAGTACAAATGCTAATAACTGACAATTCTGATGCAGAAGCGCAGCGTTTTATTAGCATCGGCCAATCGGTTGAAGCGTTGGATAATGCTTTTCGTAAATTAGCAACTCCCGATGCCATTACTCCGCTAAATACTGATATTGCGCAATGGGCAGCAATACTACTTCAGCATATTAGTGACTTGGATAAAAATTCGTGGCAACAAACGATGCAGCATAGCACTGAGCTTGTTCAAGTCTGTCAGTTATCGGTGGATGACGGTGCGATGATGAATATGCAAGATGTACAAATGACCCTGCAACGTTTAACCCATAGTTTGGCTGATGTTTTTGCCGCTTAATGAGATGAAAAAATGACTTATTGTGTGGCGATGCGTTTAGAAGAAGGTTTGATGTTTGTGAGTGATTCACGCACCAATGCGGGTTTAGATCATATTGCTGTCTTTAGAAAGTTACATTTATTTGGCATTGAAGGGGAGCGCGTGATCGTTTTGCAAAGCTCGGGTAATTTAGCGACCTCACAATCGGTGATTACCTTGTTGCGAGAGCGTATTCAAGCCGAAGAAGAATTCAATATCCATACTGTAAAAACCATGTATGAAGCGGCAACTTTGGTCGGTGAAACGCTACGTGAAGTCCTGCAAAACTACAAAGAACAAGGTATGGATTTTTCGTGCTCGTTGTTATTGGGTGGGCAAATTTTGGGTGAAGAACCAAAGCTGTTTAATATTTACCCACAAGGCAATTTTATTGCCGCCACTCAAGACACACCGTATTTTCAAATCGGTGAAAGTAAATACGGTAAACCGATTTTAGATCGGGCGTTAAATTATTTTACCTCCATCGACAAAGCCTTACGTTGTGCGTTGATTTCTTTTGATTCGACGATACGCAGTAATTTATCGGTCGGCACTCCGTTAGATTTAATGGTGTATATCAATGGCTCGTTTAAATTACCCAAAGGCCGCCGCTTATATGACGATGATCCGTATTTTCAGATGATTCGTACTCAATGGTCAGAAGGTTTAAAACAGGTGCTGGGACAATTGCCCTCACCACCCGCCGATTATTGGCAATAATTCCAATCATCATCACTCAGAAAGTGTGTGCCAAATTGGTGCGTACGGTAGTGTGATGGTGCAGAGCATATTTTTCTAGGGAGATAACCCGTGTCTATTCATGTTGCGCTTCATCATGTGACTCACTATCGTTATGATCGCCCGATTAATTTAGGGCCACAAACGATTCGTTTACGTCCTGCGCCTCATTGCCGCACGCGCATTTTATCGTATTCGCTAAAAATTTTACCCGTTCAACATTTTATCAATTGGCAACAAGACCCACAGGCGAATTATTTAGCGCGTTTGGTTTTTCCTGAAAAGACCCGTGAGTTTAAAGTGGAAGTCGATTTGGTTGCCGAAATGTCGGTCATCAATCCGTTTGATTTCTTTTTAGAGCCGTACGCCGAAAAATTCCCCTTTAAATATGATGGCAGCTTAGATCAAGAATTAGCCCCGTATCTCGTTAAATTACCAATGACTCCACACATCGAGCATTACCTAAAAAATGTTTCGTTAGAGTCGATACGAACCATTGATTTTTTGGTGGCACTGAATTCACGTTTATGTAAAGACATTAGTTATACGATTCGTATGGAAGCAGGGGTGCAAACACCTGAAGAAACCTTAGATAAACTATCTGGCTCGTGCCGTGATTCGGCTTGGCTGTTAGTACAGTTATTCCGCCATTTGGGTTTAGCCGCCCGTTTTGTTTCAGGATATCTCATTCAATTAACAGCGGATGTCAAAGCACTGGATGGCCCTACAGGTACTGATGTTGACTTTACCGATTTACACGCATGGTGCGAAGTTTATTTACCGGGTGCGGGCTGGGTTGGATTAGATCCTACCTCGGGTTTATTAGCGGGAGAAGGGCATTTACCCTTGGCGTGTAGTCCTGAGCCGTCATCTGCCGCGCCGATTACAGGTGTTTTGGATGAATGTGAGTGTGAATTCGAACACTTCATGAGTGTGGAGCGGATTTGGGAAGCGCCACGCGTGACTAAACCCTATACGCCTGAACAATGGAGCGCAATTCAAGCACTCGGCCATTGGGTCGATGCGGACTTAAAAGCCTTAGATGTACGCTTAACCATGGGCGGTGAGCCGACCTTTGTCGCGGTCGATGATCCTGATGGCGCAGAATGGAATACCGAAGCACTCGGGCCAACCAAACGCATTCGTGCTATCGAACTATTCAACAAGATGCGTGACAAATACGCGCCTTGTGGCCTGAGTCATTTTGGTCAAGGCAAATGGTATCCGGGTGAACAATTACCACGTTGGTCACTCAATTGTTTTTGGCGTAAAGATGGCGAGCCGATTTGGACTGACCCTAGCCTCTATGCTGACGAAAGCAAACAATATGGTGCTGATGCTGCCGTAGCTGCCGAGTTTTTACACGGGGTTGCCAGCCGTTTAGGTTTGGATGAATCGTTTATTTTTCCTGCCTTTGAAGACTTGTTTTACTATATGTGGCGCGAGCGTAAATTACCCGAAAACGTCGATCCGTTTGACCCTCGTTTGAGTGATGAGCTAGAACGTGCGCGCTTGATGAAGATCTTTAGTCAAGGCTTAGATCATATCGTTGGCCATGTGTTACCGATTGCCCGTCATGTCAAAAATAACTGCTGGCAAACAGGTTCATGGTTTTTACGCTCCGAACATTGCTTTTTAATTCCGGGTGACTCCGCGATGGGTTATCGTTTGCCTTTGGATTCGCAACCGTGGGCGAAAAAAGAAGATTATCCGTACATTAATCCGCCTGACCCTAGTGCCGACTTTCCTGCATTGGCTAGTCACACGGCGATTCGTCAGCAATTTCAAGGCGATAAAATAGCCTTAGTACATCAACAGCCAAAAACGAAAGAGTCAGCGATTGATTTAACGCGCACCGCTTTATCGGCAGAAGCACGAGATGGCAGACTCTATCTCTTTATGCCGCCTTTAGCAGAGTTAGAGCATTATTTAGAGTTGGTGTCGGTGATTGAAGAAACCGCAAACGCGCTACAAATGCCTGTGGTGTTAGAAGGTTATGAACCACCTTCGGATCCACGATTAACGCATTTCCGTGTGACTCCTGATCCGGGTGTCATTGAAGTTAATATTCATCCTTCAAACTCGTGGGATGATTTAGTTGACCGTACGACCCACTTGTACGATGCCGCGCATCTGTGCCGTTTGACCAGCGAAAAGTTCATGGCCGATGGTCGTCATATTGGCACGGGTGGCGGTAATCACTTTGTCATGGGTGGCGCGAACGTTAATGATTCGCCATTTTTACGTCGTCCCGACTTATTACGCAGTTTGGTTAGTTATTGGCATAATCATCCGTCGTTGTCGTACTTGTTTTCGGGTTTATTTATTGGCCCGACTTCACAAGCACCCAGAATTGATGAGGCGCGTAATGACTCTTTGTATGAATTAGAAATCGCCTTTCAACAATTTCCTGCCGAAGGCAAAACCTGCCCCCCGTGGTTAGTTGACCGTTTGTTGCGTCATCTGTTAACCGATGTCACGGGTAATACTCATCGCTCAGAGTTTTGTATTGATAAATTATATTCGCCTGATAGCAGTACAGGGCGTTTAGGTTTACTAGAATTGCGCGCATTTGAAATGCCACCGCATGCACAAATGAGTTTATCGCAACAACTTTTGATTCGCGCATTGATTGCTCGTTTTTGGAAAGAACCATATAAACCTGAGCATTTGACGCGTTGGGGTACGGAGTTACACGACCGCTTTATGTTGCCTTATTTTGTCAAAGAAGACTTTAATGATGTCATTAGCGAGTTACAGCAAGCAGGATATCCGCTGCAAGCCGACTGGTTTAATGCCCATTTTGAATTCCGTTTCCCGAAATATGGTGATTATGCCGTCAAAGGCATTGAGCTAGAAGTTCGTCATGCCCTAGAGCCTTGGCATGTCATGGGTGAAGAAAACGGTGGCGGTGGTACCGTGCGTTTTGTGGACTCTTCCGTCGAGCGTGTTGAAGTGCGAGTCACAGGTTTACCACCTGATCGTTATACCTTAACCTGTAATGGTGAGCCGATTCCGTTACGACCCACGGGTAAGATAGGTGAATTTGTCGCAGGTGTGCGTTATCGGGCATGGCAACCGCCGTCCTGTTTGCATCCGACCATCGGTATTCATTCACCATTGACCTTCGACATAGTTGATACGTGGATGAATAAGTCTTTGGGTGGCTGTCAATATCATGTGGTTCATGCGGGCGGACGGAGTTTCGACACCTTTCCAGTAAACTCTTATGAAGCTGAAAGTCGTCGTTTAGCGCGCTTTTTCCGTATGGGACATACGCCTAAACACGTTAAAGTCAAATCATTGGTGCATAACACCGACCATCCTTTCATGTTAGACTTGCGCCGCAAGTGATTTTTAGTGCGGCTCATCGTGTTGCCGCACAACTTAGCTGATCACGCTTATTCCCTACAGCTGTAATAGCTTTAGGGATTTTTTTCATTCAGAAAAACGTAAAGAACTCATGTCTAAGCTGCTTGATTCCTATACTGTTGATCCTAGCCGCTATAACGAAATTTTTGCGGCGGATGGTGCTATTCATCCCCATTGGCAACATTTTGCCGAAACATTGGCAGGAATGACGGCGGAGCAAATGCAGCAACGTGCCGACAGCGTTGCTCAGCAAATCCATGAAAATGGCGTGACCTACAATGTTTATGCCGATCCTAATGGTAGCAATAGACCGTGGCGTTTAGGGCCTCTACCTAATTTAGTGCCTGCGGAAGATTGGCAAGTGTTAGCCGATGGCATCGCTCAACGTGCGAGCTTATTAAATAGTATGTTGGCCGATGTTTATGGTAAACAAACGCTGATTCAACAAGGTTTAATTCCTGCCGAATTAATCTACGGGCATCCTAATTTTTTACGTCCCTGTATGGGCATTAAACCGCCACGCAATACCTATTTGCACGTTTACGCTGCCGATGTGGCGCGTGCCGCAGATGGCCGTTGGTGGATTATGGCCGATCGCACCCAAACACCTTCAGGTGCAGGTTATGCCTTAGAAAACCGACAAATTATTGCCCGTGCTTTTCCTGAGTTATATCGACAGCTCAAAGTCCAATCACTCAATGATTATTTTTTAATTTTACGGCAAACACTGGCACGTTTAGCGCCTGCCAGCGGCGAGCCACCGTTAATCGTTTTGTTAACTTCGGGACGTTTTAACGAAACCTATTTTGAGCACGTTTATCTAGCGCGTCATTTGGGTGTGCCATTGGTTGAAGGCTATGATTTAACGGTCAGAGATTCTATTGTCTATTTAAAAACCCTAAATGGCTTAAAGCGTGTTCATGCAATTTTACGGCGTTTGGATGATGATTATTGTGACCCGCTAGAATTGCGTAGTGACTCCGCTCTAGGTGTGGCAGGTTTATTAGATGCCGTACGTTCAGGCAATGTCTTAGTCGCCAATGCTTTAGGTTCGGGAGTGATGGAGTCATCGGCATTAATTGGTTTTTTACCCAAAATTTGTCGGCATTTACGCGGCGAAGAATTAAAGCTGCCGTCAATTGCGACATGGTGGTGTGGCGAAGCCGCCATTTTTGACAAGACCTTAGCTAATTTGGCAAATTTTGTCGTCAAGCCAACATTCCCTAGTCAGCGTTTTGAACCTGTATTTTGTAAAAACCTCGACCCCGAACAATTAGACGCGATGCGTTTACGCTTACAACGGCGGCCTTATACCTATGTTGCTCAAGCACGCATCACCTTATCGCAATCGCCTGTGTGGAATAAAAAGTTACAGCAATTTCTGCCACAAGCAACAGGAATGCGTGTTTACGCGGTCGCTAATGGAGACGGCAGTTACGAGGTGATGGCGGGTGGTTTAACGCGAGTGGCGGGTGGCAGTTTAGACGATGTTGTCTCTATGCAACGTGGTGGACTGAGTAAAGATACATGGGTTTGTTTTAGCCGAAGCTCTTCACGAACGGAAAAGCCTGATACCCGTACTATTGGTGTCCGTGATTTATTACGTCAAGACCCTTATTTGCCGTCACGAGTCGCAGAAAATATGTTTTGGTTGGGACGATATTCGGAGCGTTGTGATAATAACGCGCGTTTATTACGTTCGGCGTTATTGCGTCATATTGAGTTGGCGGGCGACACCGATTTAGGGCTAGAAATTGCCTTAGATAATTGTAAATTTCTAGGCTTATATCCACCAAAAGACGAAGTGGCCGAACAGATACTTTCGGGTATTTGTGATAGTGGCTGGAGTAGTAGTCTGGTTTCCAATTTACGTAGTTTAGTATGGTCAGCATCGCAAGTGCGTGGGCGTTTATCACATGAAAACTGGATAACCATTGTGGCGTTACAGCAAGAAGCCGATGCGTTAAAAGCAGACAATTTAGAATTAGGTGAAGCATTATCATTTGTTGAGCGTTTATTAATGTCGTTATCCTCGTTGGCAGGTTTTGCGATGGATGATATGACCCAAGATAACAGTTGGCGTTTTTTGATGATGGGGCGACGCTTAGAACGCTTGCAATTTTTAGCCGATATGATTGCCCAGCTATTAGAGAAACCTGCTGCCATTGAACAGACAGGTTTAGAGTGGTTATTGGAATTAGCCGATAGCACCATTACCTATAGAAGCCGTTATTTGTCGAGTGCCCAATTATTGCCTGTGCTGGATTTGATTTTACTCGACCCGAGTAATCCTCACTCCCTACAGTTTCAATTAGATAGCTTGCTACAAACCTTAAAAAAACTAGACCACGATGATGATTATGGCCTACAGGTTTATAGTGAGCGTTTGCAATCCTTGAGTTTTGATGTTTTAGAAAGCGAATTGCACTATCCTTTGCGTTTATCGCGGGCGTTAACGATGATTGCTCGGTTGTTACATGATATTGCTTCGACAGGGCGCGGATTATCCGATCATTTAAGTCTGCGCTATTTCGCTCATATTGATACGGTTAGCCAGCCAACGGTGTCTTCATAATGAAAATGTCTGCCCGTTATCGTATCACGCATGAAACACATTATCGTTATGCGGGTTCAGTCACGCTGTCACAACAGTTATTACACCTGCAACCGCGTGAGATGCCTTATCAAATCTGTTTCAAAAAAAAGCTAAGTATTAAGCCTGAGCCCAGCTACAGCATGAGTGTTCAAGATAGTTTTGGCAATCCGTGTACCCGTTTAGAGTTTAACCAACCGCACCGAATCTTGTCAGTGGTGGCAGAGATGGAAGTGGAAGTCCAAAAGCGTGATGTTGATACTAAATTTGAGTCTTCACCTGCATGGGAAAAAGTGGTGCAGGACTGCTTGTATCGTGGTCATATCACCCTTCCGAATGAGCTTTTAGAAGCACTGCCTTTTCGTTTTGAATCGCCTTTTATTCATTTAAAACATCATTTCTCGGATTATGCGCAAGACTGCTTTCCCAGTGGCCGACCTTTATTGCTGGCCATTAATGCCTTAATGAATAAAATTTTTAAGGAATTTAGCTTTGACCCCGAAGCAACACATATCGGCACGCCTTTATTAGAGGTGTTAGAAAAAAAGCGGGGTGTCTGTCAAGATTTTGCCCATTTGATGCTCGCTTGTTTAAGGTCATTAGGTTTACCCGCACGTTATGTCAGTGGTTATTTATTAACGAATCCGCCTGAAGGTCAAGCCCGCTTAATTGGTGCCGATGCTTCTCATGCGTGGATTTCGGCGTATTGTCCCACTGTCGGGTGGGTGGATTTTGATCCAACAAATAATGTTATTCCCAGCATTGAACATATCACCGTTTCTTGGGGGCGTGATTTTAGCGATGTTTCACCGTTGCGAGGGGTGATTCTAGGCGGTGGCAAACACGATTTAACCGTTCGTGTTACGGTAATGCCGATTTAACAAACGTAGCTTGTGCTTATGTCAGCGACTCTTATCAACTCAACGACCACCAGTTTACAAACCATTTTTTGGTTACGTTGTTTAGCTGTTTTTGGTCAAATCGTTGCCGTTGCCATTGTTCATTTTGGCTTAGCCATGCCTTTACCTTTACTGCCCATATTAAGCACCATTGCCATGTTAGCGACAGTGAATCTTTATACAGGGCGACGTTTACAGCAAGCGCAACACGGCAGGGTAGTGAGCGATCAGTTTTTAGCCGCGCAACTGACGATTGATGTTATGGCTTTGGCGGTATTACTCTACTTTTCAGGCGGCGCGTTTAATCCTTTTGTCTCGTTATTTTTACTGCCCTTAGCGATCGCGTCAGCGATTTTACCCATTGGTTATACCGTCAGTTTGGTGGTTTTAACTATTTTTCTTTACGCAAATTTAATGACCGATAACATCCCGTTACCACCTGCGCCCGTCGTTTTAGAGCAAATAGTCTCACTGCATATCTTTGGTATGTGGATTAACTTTGTGCTGAGTGCCAGTCTTATGGCAGGGTTTATTAGCTATTTATCCAGCAAAATTAGAGAGTTTGATTTTCAGTTAGCACGCACGCGCGAAAGTCAGTTACGGCAAGAACAAATATTGGCTTTAGGGACTTTAGCGGCAGGGACGGCGCATGAGTTAGGTACGCCTTTGTCCACTATTGCTGTTTTAGCTGCTGAATTAGAAGATCAATTGGCCGTTACTAGCTCAACTGAAATTCAGGAAGATTTTGCGTTATTACGCCAGCAAGTAGGTCAATGCAAACAGATTTTAGGCGGTATGTTACAAAAAGTGGAATTAGCTAAAACGCAGCCCTTTAGTTTAATTTCTGCTGTGCAATTGGTAAAGAATGTCCTAGAGAAATTCCAATTATTACGGCCAATGGTAGTGGTGAATGTCCCGAATATTATTCACCATTCGTCACCGCTAGTTGCCTGTGATGCGACTTTAGAGCAAGCTATCCTCAACCTATTAAATAATGCTGCTGATGCCTCATCAGAACACGTCGAGCTTAAGTTAAGTCATACAAATCAAAAAGTTATTATAGATATCTGTGATAAAGGATTAGGTTTTCCGCAAGAAATATTAACCATGAAAGGCAGCGAGTTTATCTCCACTAAAGGCGAACAAGGTATGGGGATTGGTTTGTTTTTAGCCAATGCGACATTAGAGCGTTTAGGTGGCGATGTCGTTTTTTTGCCGCGTGAAGGTGGTGGTGTGATAGCTCGTGTCATCTTGCCTATTCACAGTTCAGCAACGGATTAAAGGTTGAAAATGACGGCTGAAAACTTACCACTATTATTGATCGTGGATGATGATCCCACGTTTAGGCGTGTTTTAGCACGTGCCATGCAGCGACGCAGTTACGAAGTAATGACGGCGGAAAGCGTAGAACAAGCGATTATTCTGGCTAATGAACAAGCCCCTGAGTACGCTATTATTGATTTGAAAATGCAGGGTGCTTCGGGTTTAGAATTGGTGAAGCATTTACATCAATTAGATGCAGAAACACGGATGGTGGTATTAACAGGATATGCCAGTATTGCTACTGCTGTGGAAGCCATAAAATTAGGTGCAACACATTATTTAGCTAAACCAGCCAATGCCGATGAAATTGTTGCGGCCTTTGCTCGTATTGAAGGAGATGCGGATTTAGCGGTTAATGACCAGCCGTTATCGGTCGATAGATTGGAGTGGGAACATATTCAACGAGTATTGCAAGAACATGAGGGCAATGTGTCGGCAACGGCGCGAGCATTAAAAATGCACCGTCGAACTTTGCAGCGTAAATTGGGCAAGTACCCTGTCAAAGAGTAGAACCCTTACTCTAATTCTCTCCCTCAGGGAGAGAGGACATATTACGCCCTCTCCCCGAGGGAAAGGGCTGGGGTGAGGGAGGTGAAATCATTTTACCTCAAAAGCTATTCCCGCCGCCTGTAAACGTTTAACCAAATGACTACCCATCGCTTCCGCAGGTGTCACTACGCCAAAGTTTGTTGGTAAGTCAACTTTATCTTGCAGCAAACACAAGGCACTTTCCGCCAACATTTTTGCTGTTTCGTCATAACCTGGATCGCCACCGCTAACTAAAGTACTTAATTTGACCGTTTCTTGAGTTGGCGTTTTAACCTCAGCAACAAACTCAACGTTAAACCAATGGCGTGCACGCTCTTCGGGCGCAGGGCCCGCACCTGATGGCCGTTGTTTGCCTAACCAAGTACGCCCCTTAGCAAATTGTGCAACAACAAAAATTCCTGCCACTGCCGCGCCTGTCATCGCTAAACGGTGCAATTGTGGTACGACAACAAAATGAGCATAACGAAAGGATTGCCCATAATGACGATAACGCTTGGCACTTTGCACGACAATTTCAGGATCAATGGTCGGTAATGGTGCTGCCCAGCCATCTTTTAATTTACGTAAAGTCGGTTTTTCAACTAAGCGAATATCACGGCCATCTGCTGCCGTATGTTTATATTGCTGACGACGTTCACGGATAAAGTCTTGCCAATTGGGCATAGCATTAATGGCGGAGTTCCATGTGCCACCTGAAATATCACCATGACCACGAACAAAGCCTTCTACAGAAACGGCTGATTGTTGTAAAACCTCAGCACCCAGTTTTTTACTTAATGCTTCTAGGGTAAAAAATACGCCTAAATCATGGGGAATACTGTCAAAACCGCAACAGTTAACAATTTTCACCCCTTGTTTAGTCGCATCTGCACCGTATTTACGCTGCATATCGCTGACAAATTGTGGCTCACCTGTTAAGTCAACATAGTCGCATTTTTGCGTGATACAGGCAGCGACTAAATCTTCACCATGCAGAGCATAAGGGCCAACAGTGCTAATGACGACTTTTGTTTGGGCGCATAATTTTCGCAAACTCACCATGTCATGGCTGTCAGCAATAATAATATCTGGAGTAGGCGCGGTGGGGTTATCGGCCAATAATAACTCACGAATTTGTGATAACTTTTCAGGATTACGTCCCGCTAATGCCAATTTAATCGGCGGGTGTTGTTTGAGTAAATAATCAGCAGTTAATTGGCCTGTAAAGCCTGTAGCTCCAATAAGGACGATGTCGTAAGGACGATTTTTGAGACTCATAACTTTACTCGAATTGTTATTGTGTGGATTATGAGTCAATTCTACGTGTTATTGCGCTAAAGTAAAAACTTTGCCGCCACACTGAGCTCATCTTTAGGTAAAGATATGCTGTCGGTCAAATAGTCACCATAAGTTAGGGTTAAAGTCATGAGTTTTTGTACTTTCCAACTCACACTCAACTGGACAAAACCTTGGTCTGGTGCTTGGCTATAAGGTTCGCTTTGATTGCTGTAATTCAGCGAGGTATTTAACACCTTGTTGATTTGCCATGTTGAACCCACAGAGCCATAAGTCACGTTATTGCTGCTAATGTTGGTCGGGGCAGCAACGGTGGTATAGCCAATTTCACCCTTCAATGAAATGACCCCCACCGTATAGCGACTCAATAACGAAACACTGGTATCTTGTGTGCCACTACCGAGTCCCGTTTTACTGTCTCCATTATCAAATTTATATTCCAAATGGGTTGAATGTAGCCAATTCTCGCTGGTTGTCGGTAGTGTATAGCTCAAACCGATACTGGCATCGGCAATACCATCTGTTTGTTGACTGGTTGTGGTGGTGATATTTTGTGGACTAATACGGCGAATAATGCGTCCTGAAGCAGTTCTAGCAAACACAGTTTGTGTGTTGGTCTGAGTACTTTTACGGCCTTCAAAGGGCAGTTCACCATACATAAACCAATCACCATAACTTAGCCAAGGCTGTAAAGCCAATCGAGCAACGGTCAATGTTTCGTTCGCGGTATAGCGTTGTTGGCTTAATTTGCTATGAATATCCATGCCCCCTTCAAACTCGGCGGCGCAGACATTAAACGCAATCGTGCCTAAAAAAATGATGCGTATGCTGTGTAAAATCATCTTTAGTCTCTACGTCTCAAGGGTCTTTGTTGTAGAAATTCACGCCGTAATTGCCTTCTTTCTTCAGGGTGAGCGTTATGTAAACGCTCTTTTAACGATTCTTTTTCACTTGGCGACAAGGTTTGCCAACGTTCGCGCAACGCTTTTCGTTGTTCAGGTGCTAAAGACTTAAACCATTGCCATTTGCGTTTTATCGTTTCCTGCTCTTCAGGTGGCAATTTTTTAAATTGTTGGTAACGCTCTTGTAATAGCTTTCGTTGTTCTGGCGGAAGTGCTTGCCAGTCTTGAAAGCGTTGTAATGCTTCAGCGCGTTGTTCGCTCGGCATTCGTTCCCATGCGCGCGCGCGTTCAGCCATCGCTTCTTGTTTGGCGGGGGGGAGATTTTGCCAGCGATCATTGTACTTGCTGAGTGTTGCTTGACTTTCGGGCGGCAGTTGCTGCCAAGTAATTCCTTCTGCCCAACTCATAGGGCTGCTCAGTAACAAGCTAAGCAGTAAATATCGTAGTTTCATGGTTTTTGCTCCTTGATAATGGGGCGAGCAAGCTGTTGGGATGATTTTTCTTCATCCGTCTGAAAAGGTTTTGAATGAATGTTCGAGTTGGGGGTGATAAAGGCATAATCAGCGGCATCAAATAAGGTTTGATGGTCAGAGTACTCGACAAGGTAGTCTAAAAAATCAGGCTCTAGGGCTTCTGCCGCAAAACTCACACGACTAAATCCCAATATGAGTAATACGTATAAGTACATAAATGAAATTTTGTTTGTACTTACCGTTCGCCCTGAGCTTGTCGAAGGGTGGTTCGACAGGCTCCCCACGAACGGTGAAAATTTAGTGTATGTACTGATTAAGAGTTTCATTGTGATTCCTCGGCTAACACCATGAGCATTTCCATATCCTGTAAAAACTGAGGGTCAACACTAGACATTGCTGTTGCTTGCCCGAGTTCTGTAATGGGAGCAGTGGCGAGGGAGGGCTCAGAGGCAAACTGTGTCTTCAACGGTAACAGCGTGACTAACGCAACACTGGCCGCAACAGCTAAACTACCTCCAAGAAAAACCCATTTTTTGGTGCGTGCTGCATGTTGCAAACGTGATTGTCGGCCCAAACGTGCGTGTTCTGCGAGTTGTTCTAATGTGCTGTCAAAGGCAGTAGGTAGGTGGCTATGCTTTTCCAAACGATGACAAACATGATGCACGAGCTCGGTGTCGGCTGCGGATTCGATATGCGTTTGCTTCATTTCGTGTGCTCCACTAGGTGCTGATTAGCTTCATTTAAGCCCTGTCGCAAAGCCAGCAATGCCCGCGAATAATGCGTTTTTACGCTACTTTCACCACAGTCCATAATGCTTGCCGTGCTGCTAATGTCTAAACCTTCCCATGCACGGAGTAAAAAAGCCTGTTGTTGTCGTTCAGGCAAGCGTGACAAAATACGTTGAATAATCACCATGTCATCAGCATTGGCGAGTAATGTCGCGGGGTTTTCGTCCGTTGGCGTGGAAATGGCATTAATAGGGTGTTCATCTTCGTCATCGCCATCATCACGGTTATGGCTGCTAAACCACGTCAGCCATTTACTGCGCCGTGCTTGCCGCCGTTTCCAGTCCATAATTTGACTACGCAAAATGGTATAAAATAACGGTGTCCATTGTTCAGCAGGCTTGTCGGCATAACGACTAATAAACGCCAATAAACTATCTTGCACGAGATCTTGGCTGATATCACGGTCATGCACCGCAAATTCAGCCATCATGAGTGCTCGACGACCAATGTCTTTAAGCCATTGGTCGATAGTTAGTGGTGTTGGACGTGGCATCATAGGACTGGCCGCCAAAGAATCGACGGCCTGACCATACTCAATGACACCCACTTCGGCAAGCACAATGTCTAAAACCAGTTATTCAGGTGTGGTGGGGCTTGGCTGCCCTTTTTGTAATTTATGTGTGATGCTATGTTGGCTGGTCTCGCCATTCGGTTTAGTGGCGGTGATGGTTTTGGTCATCGTGCCTGCTTCTTTATCAATCACACCAACGACTTCGCGGCTACCTGTTTTACCTTCGGGTGTTGTCAATGTGGTTTTGCGGGTAAAACCTGTGTCATTGACGGTTTGGACGGTTTCTCGGCTAACAGTTTTGCCGTTTGCTAGTGTGCGAGTACTTTTTTCGCTGAAATTTTGGCGTTGGTGTTTTGGATGGTCAGCCATTCTCATTCCGTGTTGACCTGCACCACCTTCACGAGCCGATACATTGCCAGTAACTAAGGTTAAAATAGCCGCAGCGATGAGTGTGTAATGTCTAGTCATGATATTCCCCATGGGTAAGTTAAGTGGGACGAGGTATTTGTTCGTCTTAGTGTATAAAACGCTGAGCAGGCAAAAAAGTTGACACAATGTTGAAAATTATTTTTGAGATTATTTTTTTATGCTTCATGTCGTGTTGTTTAGACCTGAAATTGCAGGTAATACAGGAAATATTATTCGTTTAGCGGCGAATACGGGCGCAATTTTGCATTTGATTAAACCACTGGCTTTTGAGTTGGAAGACAGTAAATTAAGACGAGCAGGCTTGGATTATCACGAGTGGGCGCGTGTTCATGTACATGAATCTTGGGCGGATTGTCTTGCATTTATTAAGCCCAATCAGATTTGGGCATTTAGCTCGAAAGCCTCAAACAGCGCATTTGATGTGCGTTATCAAGTGAATGATATTTTATTGTTTGGTTGTGAAACCAAAGGCTTAACCGAAGATATTAGAGCAGAGCTTGCACTGACGAATGCTCAATTTGTGACATTACCGATGAAAGCTGGCCGTAGTTTAAATTTATCGAATACGGTCGCGGTAAGCGTATATGAAGCGTGGCGGCAATTAGGATTTGTTGACTCATAATCGCCCATCTTGTTATTGACAGGGAGCCTGCACATGAAAAGTATCGTTATCTACAAGTCTATTTCGGGATTTACGCAAAAATATGCCCAATGGATAGCGCAAGACCTAAACGCTGATTTGTTTGCTATTTCTGAACTGAAAGGGAAGAGTCTCATAGATTACGACACGATTATTTTCGGAGGTAGCTTGCACGCTGTTGGCATTAATGGCATTGATGTCATAAAAAGTCAGTTAATCCGTTTGAAAAATAAAAAAGTTATTGTCTTTGCTGTCGGTGCTTCGCCGTTCTCACCCGCAGTATTTACAGAGGTTTTGAATAAAAACTTTAGTCAGGAACAACAGGCGGATATTCGCTTTTTTTATTTTCGTGGCGGGTTTGACTACTCGAAACTGGATTTCAAAAATAAAGTGTTAATGACATTGTTGAAATGGAAAATCATGAGTAGTAAGAAAAAAACGGCAGAAGAGGAAGGTATGCTCGCCGCATACAGCAAACCATTTGATGAGGTGAAAAGAGAAAACTTAAAAGAGCTATTGGCCTATGCTAAATGCATAGATTAAAAATTCGCTCCTAGCATCAGCGTAGGAGCGAATGTAGTTCAACTTACTGCAAAGTAGCTGGCTGTTGTTCTTGCTGACGTTGTTGTTGCGCTTGGGCAAACAACGCATCAAAATTCACAGGTGCTAACAATAACTGAGGGAAGCTACCGCGAGTCACAACATCAGAAACAGCTTCACGAACATAAGGGAACAAAATACTTGGGCAATATGCACCAACCAATTGCGCCAATTGTGCTTCAGGAATACCTTCTATTAAGAAAATACCCGCTTGTTTAACTTCGGCGACAAACGCTGTGCTACCTGCGTTAGTTGCTGTGACGGTTACTGTCACTGTAACTTCAAAATGAGTGTCATCTAAACGCTGAGTTTCGGTGTTTAATTGCACATTCATTTCAGGTTTCCATTCACCCAAAAAAACTTTTGAATTAGGCACTTCAAATGATAAATCTTTAACAAATAAACGCTCTAGGCCAAACTGTCCGCCTTGGTTTTCATTTTCGCTCATGGGTTTTTTCCTTTGTTATGGGTGTATGTTATGGGTGTAAAATTTTAATTGGCAAGTAATGGGTCTAACGCGCCTTGCCGATCTAACGCGTATAAATCGTCACAGCCACCAATGTGTTGCTCATTAATAAAAATTTGCGGTACGGTGCGCTGTTTAGTTTGTTGCATTAACTTTAAGCGTAGGTCGTTATCACGGCTGACATCTATTTCTTCATAGCTCACGCCTTTGCGCTGAAACAACATTTTGGCACGCACACAATAAGGACAGATGGAGGTTGTATAAATAACAACTTTCGCCATGATAAGTTCCTGCTTATTTTTTCACTAAGGGTAAAGATTGGCTTTTCCAGTTAGAAAGACCACCTTCGAGCTTCGCCACATCGAGAATGCCTTGAGACTTTAATTGACGAGCAGCAGTACCAGCCACTTGTCCTAATTGACAGACTAAAATAATCGGACAATCTTTAGGAAGTTCTTGCAGCTTTTCCGTTAAGCGAGCGTAGGGGATATTACGGCTACCTGTAATATGTCCTTGCTTAAATTCATTGGGGTCACGCAGGTCAATAACAAGGGCTTTTTGCTTATTTACCATGGAAGTCAGCGTTTGTGGACTGACACTACGGCCGCCACGCTGCATTTCTACCAGCACATAGGCAATTAACAAACCCAAAAAAGCACTCACTAAAATGTAGTGATGTGTTATAAATTCAAAAAAACGTTCCATAACTCTGCCAACCTAAGAAATCGCGGCGAGTATAACGCGCAGGGCGCAGACTCTCTAGAGACTTTTACTTTCACTCAACAAACGATGCAGACTTTCTAAGCGTCGTGGCAAAATTTCACCTTTTTCTGCTGCTAGTTTTAAGGCACAGTCAGGCTCACTGATATGTTGGCAGTTTCTAAAGCGACAATTTCCATACAAATTGCGTAACTCAATAAAGCCATCTTGAATTTGTTGCTCATTTAAATGCCAAACGCCAAACTCACGAATACCGGGTGAGTCAATTAACGCACCGCCATTGGTTAAGGGAAATAAGCGAGTAGTGGTGGTGGTATGTTGGCCGAGTTGGGAGTTGTCCGAAATAATATTCACTCGTTGCATCGCTTGCGGTAGCAAGACATTGACTAAAGAGCTTTTACCGACACCAGATTGGCCAACAAATACTACGGTTTTATCGGCAATACGGGCAGATAATTCCGTTAAATCGCCAAAACAACTGAGTTCTAAATGGTCATATCCGAGCGCCGCATATTCCGCCAACATTTTCCGTAAGGGCTCACGATTACTATCGTCTAATAAGTCGGATTTATTCAAAATTAACAACGCAGGAATGCCTACCGTTTCACAAGCAACTAAATAGCGGTCAATTAAGCCTTCTGACGGGGTAGGCAGCGAAGCAATGACAATTAAAATCAGCGAGATATTGGCGGCAACAGGTTTGACTTTATGATAAGCATCGGGTCGAGTTAATAAAGACAATCGCGGCATTAATGCGGTGACAACACCAATTTTATTGGTATTGTCGGCTTGCCACATCACTTCATCTCCCGTCACTAAGGCTTCTAAATTACTGCGTAAATGGCAACGCCAAATTTCGCCCTCATTTTCACCTTCAATGCTTTTGACCTCAAGTTGGCTACCATAATGGGCAATGATTAAGCCTTTTTGTGGTGCGCTTAAGTTATTAGTGTCAATGTCTTTGTCTTTGCGAACGCGTTGCACTCGTTGCGTATGTTGTTGATTAATTCGATTCGTTTGTTGCTGGCTCAGGTGGCGTTTACTCATACAGACTCAAATTAAGGTGTGGTGCGTAAGTTGGGGGCGACTATGCTATATTTGCAAAATTCAATAACGATACTGGGAAAGTCACAATGGCGATTAATAAAGAGAGTAACTTAATTTGGATTGATTTGGAAATGACGGGGTTAAATACCGACACCGATCGTATCATTGAAATAGCCACTATTGTTACCGATGCCAATTTGAATATTTTGGCTGAAGGCCCTGTGATGGCCATTCATCAAAAAGACATTATCTTAAACGGCATGGATGAATGGAATACTCGCCAACACGGTAAGTCGGGTTTGGTTGAACGTGTTCGCCGCAGTACCATTGATGAAGCGGAAGCGGAAGCCAAAACCATTGAGTTTTTAAGTCGTTTTGTTGATGCCAAAAAATCGCCGATGTGTGGTAATTCCATTTGCCAAGACCGTCGTTTTTTGTATCGCACCATGCCTAAATTAGAAGAGTTTTTTCATTATCGTAATTTAGATGTCAGCACCGTTAAAGAGTTGGCACGTCGCTGGCGGCCAGAAATTATGGCGGGCTTATCGAAAGAAAGCTCTCATCAGGCGTTAAACGACATTCGGGATTCGATTACTGAGTTACGATATTACCGTGAATATTTCTTTAGATTGAATTAAAAGCAAAATCCCCTCTAGCTCCCCTTTAAGAAAGGGGAGAATTTTAGTGTTAAGTCTCCCTTTGTAAAGGGAGGTTTGGAGGGATTTAATTCGTCTTTAGCGGTGTACTTTCCCGTTTATGGTGCAAGGTGTGCTAATGACATGAACATAACAACAAAAATATTATTCTACTTACAACAACTGCTGACTGCCTGCTTGTTGATAATGCTCGTCGGGTGTGGCTCACTGCCCATCATCTCACCTGATATGAAAATGAAGCCAAAGCACCCCATTCTGTTGGAAGGTGCAAATGGCATATTAACGACCCAACAAAGTAAAACCATTCTCAGTAAACTGAAAAAAAATAGCGATGACACCAATATTTTCGACAAGCATTTAGCCTTAGAGGCAGAAATTGTCGGCAGTCCTTTAGTGATTGGAAATAAAGTTACTTTACTTGTTGATGGTGATGCTACCTATAAAGCCATGTTTGCCGCGATAGAAAATGCTAAAAACAACATTAATATTGAAACCTATATCATTGATAATGATGAAATTGGTCATCGTTTTGTCGATTTATTAGTTCGTAAGCAACGCGGTGGCGTACAAGTTAATTTTATTTACGATAGTGTTGGCGCACTGAATACCCCGAAAGAGTTTTTTCAGCCGCTTATAGCGAGTGGTGTCAATGTTTTAGAGTTTAACCCGATTAATCCATTGTTGGCGCGTAAAGGTTGGGATGTCAATTTGCGCGACCATCGTAAGTTGTTGATTGTTGATGGCAAAATTGCTTTTGTCGGTGGCATTAATATTAGTAGTGTTTATTCCAGTAGCACCTTTGGTCGATTTAAAGCCGCAAATAATAATAAGTTGCCTTGGCGCGATACCCATTTACGCATGGAAGGGCCTGTCGTTGCCGACTTTCAGAAGTTATTCATAGCAACGTGGTTGACACAAAAAGGTAATGCCTTAGCCGATAAAAACTATTATCCGCAACTCGCGAGTCAAGGGACAGAAGTTGTGCGGGCGATAGGAAGTTCTCCCGACGAAGCTTATAGCCAAATGTATGTCACTTTAATGTCGGCAATTAATAGTGCCGAAACACAAGTTTGTATAACGAATGCTTATTTTGTTCCCGACGCACAGTTATTGGCGGCACTTAAAGCAGCCTCTCAACGTGGCGTCGACGTACGTCTGTTGTTGCCCGATAAGTCCGACTCCCAATTAGTGTATTATGCTTCACGTTCTTTTTATGATGAGTTGTTAACAGCGCATATTAAAATTTATGAACGAAAAAATGCCTTCCTGCATGCTAAAACAGCGATGATTGATGGTGTCTGGTCAACCATCGGTTCTACCAATTTGGATTGGCGCAGCTTTTTGAATAATCAGGAAATTAACGCCGTTATTTTGGGACAAAATTTTGGTGCAGAAATGCAGGCTTTGTTTGAGAGAGATTTAAAATCGTCAGAGCTAATCACCTTAAAAACATGGCGTAAACGTTCAATTTCAACGCGTCTGAAAGAACAAGGGGCGCGGTTATGGGCGCGTTTGTTGTAGCTTTCGTTTTTCTTTATCTAAATACGTTATAATTTATCGTCATTTTATTTTGATTGGAGAGCGTGTTGCTCGCAGTCTCAAACTTATCTGCTGTTCGTGATGACCGTGTGCTCTTTGCTAACTTATCTTTTTCACTGCAAGCAGGTGAAATTGTTCAAGTTGTTGGCGCAAACGGTACAGGCAAAACGACCTTATTAAATGGTTTGATGGGCTTAGCTCCCTTAGAAGAAGGCTGTATTTCGTGGAGTGATGTTTCCATCGACGACAATCCGTTACCATTCAAAAAAAATGTCAGTTTTATTGGTCATCTCTTAGGACTAAAAGCCTTGTTAACGCCTGTGGAAAATCTACAGTTTTTAGCGCAGTTACGCGCCCAATCCCATCCATTAAGTGTGATTGAGTTAGCTTTATCAAAGGTCGGATTGTCGGGTTATGAAGATGTGCCTGTTGCCAGTTTATCGGCTGGCCAAAAACGCCGTGTCGCTTTAGCGCGTTTGTTTCTGGAGCAATCGCCATTATGGGTATTAGACGAGCCATTTACCGCAATCGACCATGCGGGTGTGTTGGCTTTAGAAGGATGGTTAACTGACCACGCCCAACAAGGTGGCATGATTTTATTAACCACGCATCATGTGTTTAGTGCCGACTTTCCCTTACGACGCTTAGATTTGGCGCACTATCGTCCAAAGGCGTATTGATATGTGGTACTCAATTAAAGCAGTGGTACAGCGTGATCTGAAACTGGTGACGCGACAGGGTGGGGATTGGCTGAATCCACTCAGTTTTTTTGTTATGGTTATCACTTTATTTCCTTTAGCCATAAGCTCAACCCCTGCCAAATTAGCAGCAATGGCAGGTGGTGTTGTGTGGATTGCGGCGTTATTGGCGGTATTGTTGTCAATGGATAGTTTATTTCGCCAAGACTATGACGATGGCAGTTTAGAACAATTATTAGTGTCGCCTGCACCATTACCGTTGGTGGTTTTGGCGAAAGTGTTTGCTCATTGGCTACAAACTGGCGCGTGTTTAACAGCATTAAGTCCTATTGCTGCACTGTTGTTGCATTTACCTGAATCTTCTATATGGCCTTTAATGCTGACATTACTATTAGGCACGCCGACACTGAGTTTAGTCAGTGCTATTGGCGCGGCTTTAACCGTGTCATTACGTCGTGGTGGGGTGCTGATTCCGTTATTGACTTTGCCTTTACATATTCCAGTACTAATTTTTGCCACGGCAGCCGTACAAGCATCAATTAATGGTCTGCCGATTGAGGGCTATTTGGCCTTATTAGCGGCTTTTTTAGTTTTAGCATTAACCCTGACACCCTTAGCGGTGGCAGCGGCTTTACGTTTAGCAGTGGGAGGTTGAGTTTTGTCCTTTCTCAATAAATGGTGGCAGCTTTTTTTACAAACCGTCAGCCCAAAGTATTTTTATACCATTAGTGGGGCATTCATCCCGTGGTTAAGTGTCATTGCTGGGCTATTGATTAGTGTGGGTACAGTCTGGGGATTAGCGTTCGCCCCCATGGATTATCTACAAGGTAATAGCTATCGCATTATTTTTGTCCATGTGCCTGCCGCAAGTATTGCGCTGAGTGGTTATTTTGCGCTGGCGGTCTGTGCGGTCATTAGTTTGGTGTGGAAAGTAAAAACGGCTGAAATGGTAGCTCGTGCCATTGCGCCTTTAGGTGCGTGGTTTTGCTTTTTAGCCTTAGTGACGGGCGGCGTATGGGGCAAACCGACGTGGGGAACGTATTGGGTTTGGGATGCGCGTTTAACCTCGATGTTGATTTTGTTGTTTTTATATATTGGTGTGATTGCCCTGTATAACGCTTATGAAAGTAGTGCCACAGGCGCAAAAGCTGCTGCTATTTTAGCGATTGTTGGCGTGGTTAATTTACCCATTATTAAATATTCGGTCGTTTGGTGGAATACGCTGCATCAAGGTGCAACTTTCACCATGACCGCTAAACCAAAAATGCCTGCCGAAATGTGGCTGCCCTTAGTATTGATGATTTTAGGATTTTATACCTTGTTTGCGTTATTAACCGTGCTAAAAACACGGACGATTATTTTACAGCGTGAACGTCGGACACAATGGGTACGTGAATTAGTACATACACAAGCAAGCGGCATGGAGAGTAAAAATGGCCTTTGATTCTTGGGCTGATTTTTTAGCGATGGGCAAACATGGTATTTATGTTTGGTCGAGTTACGGCCTCACCTTTGTCGTTATTGCCGCTTTGTTGTGGCAAGCACGTCAACAACGGCGACAGTTTTTGCAAGATTATCAGCAACAAATGAAACGTGAAGCACAAAGTATCAATTCTGAGCAAAATCAAGAGAAATGAAGATGAATCCTAAGCGTCAACGAAAGTTAATATTGATTGGAGCATTGGTGCTAGGGATTGGCATAGCGGTCGGTTTAGCAACGTATGCCATGCGTCAAAATATCAATTTATTTTACACGCCCAGCCAATTGGCGAATGGTGAAGCACCGTCAGGCCAGCGTATTCAAGCGGGTGGTTTAGTGGTGCAGGGGACAGTGCAACGCGATCCTAAATCTTTAGCCGTCACCTTTATGATTAGCGATTTAAAAAAACAAGTGCCTGTTAGCTACACAGGAATCTTGCCTGATTTGTTTAAAGAAGGAACGGGTATTGTCGCCAATGGTGAGTTTGTCAATGGTCGTGTGGAAGCCGAAGAAATTTTAGCTAAACATGACGAAAACTATATGCCGCCTCAAGTTAAAGATGCGATAGAAGACGCGGGACATCCAAAAGGGAAATAACCTCTCAGCAAATCAATGTGACTCTATTTCAATCGTTACACCAATACGTTTAGCTTCTGTTGTTATACGTTGATGTCTGGCATTGGCATCAACAGTCAAAATACTAATTAATTCCTGCTGTAACTGTTGCGCTTGTTGTTGGTCAAGGTCTTGTTGTTGTACACGCGTTGGAATGTCCGTAAGCAGTAATTCAGCTAATGCCTGTGCTTCAGGATTGGTTTTTACTAAGCTATGCCATAACTCCACTTGTTTAACAAAACGTAAGTTATTGACTAAATGAACTAAAGCTTCTTCAGTGGGTGATTTTTGTTGTGCAATCTGTTGCAGTACCTGCCATTCTATTTCTGTAATATAAGTAGGTTGTTGGCTCACTTGTACAACAGGCCTCGCATTTAATAGGGTGTTGTTTGAGATAACTGCCACGTCTTTAACGGCTGTATGTTGAAGTGTGACGGGTGCTGCTAGGTCATTCTTCGTCACCACACTATAAATCCATACACTGATGAACATGATGGCAGTAATTGATAGCAAGGCTATTATTTTGTTTTTATACATCATCACCGACATTACCTATTTTAAACCCTTCAGCCAAAGCGTCACTGTTTATGGTGAGCCTGTCCCCCAAGGGGATTTCCTGCGGGGCTCGAACCATCCTTCAACAGGCTCAGGATGAATGGGATATGCAAACAATCTCAAATTTAATAATTAGCAGGTTCTATTCGCCAAATTTCAGCCAATAGAACCCACTGAGTTTAACTTACCACTTTACAGGAGCTGGTGGTTTAACATTGAAGCTGTAGGTTTGACCAGGTCCAGACATCAAGCTGGTAAACAGGCTATTAAAGACACCACAACCAGTCATTGGAGGGAAGGTTGTTGTCCCTGTGAAGGTGAAATTTCCGTTACCTAATGATGAAATAGGGCCATCAAAATCAACATTTAAAATGACGGGTTGTGAAGTTTTACAGCCAAAAGGAATCTGTAACACCGATACGCCCGCCGAGACAATACGAATGTTGACAGGTGATTGACCGTGGACGTGCAAAATACCCGCGTTATCTAAGCTTGCTGTGCCTGTGGTCTGAGCCGCGGGCGTGACTTCTAATTTTACATCCGCAGGTAAACCAGCAATTTTTAAAGTTGTGGTTAGGGCGGGGACGGACAATGTTCCCTTTAAAGTCTTAGCCGTAATGTCAGTATCGGCAGTCAAAGTAGAGCCAGCAGGCAATGACACGGATTGCGCTAAAGTTTTAAGATTGATAGTGCCGGATAGTGGCCAATTCTTGAGCGATACCACAAAGTTTCCGCCCGCAGGGTTTGCACTGGCGACGGGTGTTTTCGCTAAAGTAAGACAAGTGCCGAGTGTGCTTTTTCCAGCAAAACGATCCGTTAACCAGTTTAAAACACTGGGTGCAGCTTGGAATTGCGTGACAATGTGTTCGCTAGGATAAGCATCAAACGTCACATTACCAAACTTGCTACAATAAGCTTTCTTTAAGGCAAGGCTTTGATCTAAAGGAATAAACTCATCAGCTACACCATGATATTGATATAAAGGCACAGGTATTTTTGTGTTACCGACACTTTGAGCAGTAATGGTTTGTTTGATTGAAGGAATGGCCGTTAATTGTGTCAAGGTTTGATTATTAACGGTGTATTCCGATACCTTGTGATTCATAAAGTCAAATAAACTTTCGAAGACACATTCTGATTTTGCGCGGTTAATAGCCGTCTTACCATTAGCATTTGTTAAGTCCGCTAAAGGAATTTGAGTAGGATATTGCGTCGCTAAACCAACGACTGCGCCTAATAAAAATGATGATCCAGCACTGCCATCTAAGTAAAAAGCTGTTTTCATTAAGTCAGCAGGTACGCCCCCTGCGGCAACACCCACTAAATTAATGTTTGGGGCATAGCTGGCTTTTTGCTCACCTGCCCAAGTAGCTGTTTGACCACCTTGAGAATAGCCCCAAATGCCCACTTTACTGCTGCTACTAATTCCAACATTAGGTATTTGTGTGGCGGCGATAACCAAATCTAATAAGGCATTACCTTGAGACTTTCCGCTCATATAAGTTGGCGTGCCGCCAGTGGTATAGCCCGCATAATCACTGATTAATACGGCATAACCTGCTTTAACTGCGGCGGCAATATTGGCGGCTTCATAATCTGTGCCAGCCGCCAATTGTTTAGAAGGTGAACAGCTTTGTGCCAAACCATGCGTACCAACGGCATAGGCAATGACAGAGCGAGCGGTAGTGCCGCCAGTAGGTACAACGATTGTGCCTGTCACAAAATTACTTGCACCAAGCGAGTCCGTGGATCGGTACATCACATTCCATGCTTGTACGGGCGGTACACCGCCACCTAAGTTAATGGTGGTAGGGCGATACCAAATTAAATCACCGTGATTGCCCGTACTGACTGCGGGCGGCGTATAAAAAGAATCATCAGCGGGGGCTAATAACGGGGCTGCCCATGTCGCTAATGGTAATGATAAACCTGCACAAATGACCCATAGGTTCTTCCGTAAAGCGGATGTACTCATAACTCTCTCCTCATCACTGACCGTGTGTATTATTAGATGCTAAACATGAAGTTGTTTAGACGAGGGCTAATTTACGGAAAGTCAAAGGTTTGAGCAGGACAACAATGGACAATCATCGGTTAAATATGGCCGTTTATCGGGAGAAAAGGCGAGTTAATGTCAATCGTGGGGTCTTTCTAGGTATTCGGTGGGCGATAAACCCGTCCAACGTCGAAACGCTTTGGCAAAAGCCGATGAATCCGCAAAGCCTAACATCAGTGAAAGTTCAGTAATGGATTCACCTCCTCGATAAAAGTATTCTTTCGCCAGTTTTTCGCGCACTTGATCAAGTTCTTGTTGATAGGTTGTGCCATCTTCGGCCAATTTACGTCGTAAAGTTCGGCCACTCATGCCCAAGTCAGTTGCTGCATCTTCTAAGGAGGGGAAAGCACCGTAGTACCGTAATAATAAACGTCGTAAGCGCAACGGTAATAAACGAATAGCACGAGTAGGAATATTTTCGAACAAGGTTTTTTCGGCCGCCATAGCCATCAAACGATTTGCTAAAGGCAATTCGTAGGAAACTAAGGACGCATCGCCACGCAAACAGGTTTCGGGCTGATTAAAGCGGACAGGGCAACGAAAGTAACGCCGATAAATATTTCCCCATGGCGGTTCGGGATAACTAAAATCAGCACTTTTTAGCTCATGTTCACCACCCACCAAATGCACAAAAATATTATAAAAACTGACCATATTCAGCTCATAAAAAAAATGGCTATAGGGTGCTAAGCTCATATTTTCACTAATAACAAATAGACCTTCGTTGTTTTCTACCCGTGATCGCATTTCTAAAGGAGGGAACAACTCACTACAAAAGCGTGAAATTGTCTCTAAACAAAGGCCTAAATTGGGTTGTGTTACTGCGGCTACACCTGCCATGCCATGATGAGAAATGGTCATTAAACTACCCATCGCCAATCCTAAATAGGGCATTTCTAATGCGGTAATAGCTTGCTCGATTAACGATAAACACTGTTCAATGCTAATAAAACAAGGTGTGCTTGTGTCGCGAAAGTCGATAGCCGCTTTTTGATAAAACTCATCAGGATTGATGCCAATAATGACTTCTAATAATTCATGGGGATTATGAAATTTAATTTGGCTACGTTTTTCTAGCCAATCTATTTGCATAATGATGCTTTTACGCAGGTCAAAATAAGTTTGAATATGACCTAAAGGAATACAATGGCTTGCGGTTTGCATCGCGCATTCTCACATGATTTATTGTGTTTGTTATTTTTATGATTTGCTCTAAGAGCAATGAGCTTGCACTTTCAGCACGCACAGTAGAGCGCAATGAATCGTTCTTGTTTGCCTAATATCCTAGCAAAGCCTGTAAAAACAGTAAACACTTGTACTCTTAAATGGGGGGTTCTGTTAGTTTGACGTTTCTTGGTTTCTGGCACGATGTTTGCTTATAGGCTTTCATTACTGAGGAGAGCTGGGCGATGCTAAGAGTCCTATTAGTGAACGATACCAACAAGCAAGTGGGTCGTTTACGTGCAGCATTAATACAAGCGGGCTGTGAAATCGTTGAAGAAGTTTCTTCCGCACTCATGATTCCCAAAAAAGTCGCTGAATTGCGTGCTGACGTTGTCATCATTGATACCGAGTCACCGAGTCGTGATGTTTTAGAGCAAATCTGTGTTGTCACGCAAGATGCACCACGACCAATTGTAATGGTCAGCGAAGATACGCAACCATCGGCAATTAAGGCGGCAATTAAGGCAGGTGTATCGGCTTATGTCGTTGAAGACATTGATAAGCACCGTTTAGGCGCAGTTTTAGAGATCGCACAGGCTCGTTTTGAAATGGATCAGTCCTTAATGCAACAAATTCGTCAAGCAGAATCGCGTTTAAATGAGCGTAAAGTGGTTGAACGCGCCAAAGGATTATTGATGCAATTACGCAGCATGAGTGAGTCAGAGGCTTATCATGCGATGCGTAAAATTGCGATGGACAGAAATATTCGCATTATTGATGTTGCACAAAAGTTGTTATCAATGAATGAGTTACTGGCGTAATCGTAAATTTGCATCTTGTTGATGTCCATTTAGTCGTCAACTAGGTGTAATCATAAGATGCCCCCACACTGGACGCATTTTGATGGGGAGTATTCACTACAATTACGAATAGAGCGGGTGGTAATTAAAATAGTGAACAATCATCATTGCAACACAGTCATTATTCATTGGAATAGCGAGTAAAGCATATATTTAATCATTAGTTGATGATTTTTTACGAACATGTGATGCTTCACCATGTAACTCTTGGCGCAAGAAGTAATTGAGTGCAGTACGTATAACGGCAATGGCCGCGAGTTTACCAATCTGATCCCAACTCGGAGCAACAGCAGTGGACAGAATGTCTGCACCTAACTGTAATTCAAGCGCTAAAGCAAGATAACGTGCAAAACTGAGTCTAGCCTCCTCAAATAAATCTTCTTTATCGGCTCGATAGCTTCGTAACCAAGATGTAAATACCGCTAATAGACCAAAACCAATGACAGCTGCACCTGTTACTTCAACACCCAGCTTTAGCCACAGCACAGCATTCATCACCAGTTCTTCTGCGCCAGAAAGTGTAGGGTTAGTAAGCATAATAGTATTGATCTCGTCAGAATCTAAAAAGAACCGCTAAACCTTAAGTGTCTAACAGTTGGTCTTTATAAACAATCAATTCTCTGAGCAAAATGAGTATGCTCTTAGATCATGCAGATGCGCCAAGTTAGTGCGTCATTTTGGATGCATAATTTGGCTGGGTTTTGTTGTTCATGCCTCTAATGGTGTGCACCATTCCCGATTTTGGTGCAAAACACGCACTTTTTTGGGATGGAAATAGTTTTTTTGTGGTTTTTGATGTTGGCACAGTGATTGCTATGTAGTAATCAAGAAAGCAAAACTCTCGGCCAATGTTGGCTGTTGCTTTTTAATGCTAAACACTTTGGTCTGATATCTAAGTCCAGTCTTGGTTTAGTGATCGTGTAAACAACTTGGTTGGGACACTGGCGTCCAGAAGCATTTTTGCTGAAGGACGCCTTTTTTTTGCTTGTTTTTTGGGTTTAAGCGTAATCAGGTCAATGTTGATTTGGTTTTAGCTTTGATCCATTGGCGTTGTGACGTAACAGATGAAGTTGCGCGCAGACCCGATTTTTCCTACATAAATGAGGTGCATTATGCTGAATTTACCAGAAAGCGATTTAATCGTAACGACAACGAATACTACAGACGCTGCACCACAGGAAGGTCATAGCCGCCGAGATTTTTTAAAACAATCAGCGGTTGCTGCAGGTGCTGGCTTAATTGGAGGCGGAATGATGGGTTTATCTACGAGTGCATGGGCCGCGGGCAGCGATAAGCCTGAAAAAACTGAAGTCAAAATCGGATTTATTCCATTAACGGATTGTGCGCCTATTGTGGTTGCCTCGGTTTTGGGCTTCGATAAAAAATACGGCATTAAAATTACACCCAGTAAAGAAGCGTCATGGGCGGGTGTCCGAGACAAGTTAAATAATGGCGAGTTAGATGCGGCTCATGTGTTATATGGCCTGATTTATGGCGTGCAACTTGGCATTGGCGGTCCTGCTAAAGACATGGCCGTGTTGATGACACTCAATCAAAATGGCCAAGCGATTACCTTGTCGAATCAACTGAAAGAACAAGGTGTTACCGACGGTAAGTCACTGAAACGTATGATTGACTCCAACAAACGTGAATATACCTTTGCACAAACTTTCCCCACAGGTACACACGCCATGTGGTTGTACTACTGGTTAGCTGCGTATGGCATTGACCCGATGAATGATGTTAAAACCATTGTTGTACCGCCACCACAAATGGTTGCCAATATGCGTGTCGGTAATATGGATGGCTACTGTGTTGGTGAGCCTTGGGGTGCGCGTGCTATCAGTGATGGCATTGGTTTTACAGCAACAACTACACAAGATATTTGGGCGAATCATCCTGAAAAAGTCTTGGGCTGTACTAAAGCTTTTATCACCCAATATCCTAATACCGCTCGCGCCTTGATTATGGCGGTGTTAGAAGCCAGTCGTTACATTGACGACGTTAAAAACAGATCGTCAGTGGCAAAATTGATCTCCGACAAATCTTACGTCAATGCGCCCGAACAAGTCATTGAACAACGTTTCTTGGGCAACTACGACAACGGTATTGGCAAAAAATGGAAAGATGCCCATCCAATGCAATTCTATCGCAACGGTGAAGTATCGTTCCCGTACTTGTCCGATGGTATGTGGTTCTTAACGCAACATAAGCGTTGGGGTTTATTGAAGAAAGAAGTAGATTATTTGGCGGTTGCTAAATCCATTAACCAAATTGATTTGTACAAAGAGGCGGCCACACAACTCAATGTGCCGATTCCAAGCAGCCCAATGCGCAGCAGCAAATTAATTGATGGCAAAGTCTGGGATGGTTCTAATCCTAAGGCTTATGCCGCTAGCTTTGCCATTAAAGCCTAACTGTAGGAGCGTGACATGAGCACTACCACACTCACAGAGTCCACCCCGAAAAAGATTGATACGGTGAAATTTAAAATGCCAGCGATGATGATTAAACCAGCTGCCGTTGTTCGCTGGGCGTTTCCACCGCTCTTAGGTCTAATGTTATTTGTTTTTGCATGGGCGGTATTAAGCCATTTCAGAACAGAGTTACCAGGCCCTGTTTCTACATGGCATTCGGCAGTAGCGTTATTTTCTGACCCCTTTTATAACAATGGCCCAAATGACCAAGGCATTGGTTGGAATATTCTTCAATCATTAGGCCGTGTCGGGTTAGGTTTTGGTTTGGCGGCTTTAGTCGGGATTCCTTTAGGCTTTATCTTGGGGAGAGTGAAATTTATTGGTGATATGTTCGCTCCGATCATCTCTTTGCTGCGCCCAGTTTCACCTTTGGCATGGTTGCCGATTGGCTTGTTAGTATTTCAAGCGGCTGAACCTGCGTCGATTTGGGTGATTTTTATCTCCAGTATTTGGCCGATTATTCTCAATACCTCGGCAGGCGTGTCGCAAGTGCCACAAGATTACTTAAATGTGGCGCGGGTGTTACGACTCTCGGAATGGAAAGTGTTTACTAAAATTCTATTCCCTTCTAGCTTGCCCTATCTATTAACAGGTATTCGTTTATCGATTGGTGTCGCTTGGTTGGTGATTGTTGCCGCAGAAATGTTGACAGGTGGTGTTGGTATAGGGTTTTGGGTATGGGATGAGTGGAATAACTTGAATGTTGAACACATCATCATAGCTATCTTTGTTGTCGGGATTGTCGGGTTATTACTGGAACAAATCCTAATTAAGCTGGCCAATCGTTTCTCTTACGAAGGTTAAAATCTTTTAACCCTCTCTAACTCTCTCCCTCGGGGAGAGAGGACTAAGGCCTTGCTCCCTCTCCCTGAGGGAGAGGGCTGGGGTGAGGGCTGAACAATCGAGGTGCATGATGAATAAGTATATCAGTATCGAAAACGTCTCTATGCGTTTCCCGACTAAAAATGGGGTATTTGAAGCCTTACGTGAAATTAACTTAGGCATTGAAGAGGGCGAGTTTGTCTCTTTAATTGGTCACTCAGGCTGTGGCAAATCGACATTGTTAAACTTAATCGCAGGTTTAACCTTACCCAGTGACGGCTTCTTAATTTGTAATGGCCGCGAAATTGCGGGGCCAGGCCCTGATCGGGGCGTGGTTTTTCAAAATCACTCGTTGTTACCGTGGTTAACCTGCTTTGAAAATGTGCATCTTGCCGTTGAACGTGTTTTTGGTGCCGATGAGAAAAAAGCCCAGTTAGAAGAGCGTACGCACGCCGCTTTGAAATTAGTCGGCTTGACCCATGCTACCCATAAGCATCCCAAAGAAATTTCAGGTGGTATGAAACAACGGGTAGGTATCGCCAGAGCCTTAGCGATGCAGCCGCAAGTGTTGTTGTTAGACGAACCGTTTGGCGCTTTAGATGCGTTAACGCGTGCTCATTTACAAGATGAATTGCTGAAGATTGTTGCCGCGACTAAATCAACGGTCGTTATGGTAACGCATGATGTTGACGAAGCCGTCTTGCTTTCTGATCGCATTGTCATGATGACCAATGGGCCATCGGCAACGATTGGCGAAATTCTCAATGTTGAATTGGAAAAGCCACGCGACCGAATTCAACTGGCGAATGATCCTCGTTATCACCAATATCGCTCCGTGGTCTTAGAGTTCTTATACCGTAAACATCTACGCCCTGCGGCATGATGATGGTGCTTTAACCTCAATCCTCAACTGAATATCCACTAGAGGCTGTTTGCTTATAACAGCCCTTTAGGAAGACTTTTGCCTAAATTTTACCAAAGGTGCATTATTATGAAAAAGTTACTTGCTCTCTCGATTGGTGTTGCTACTTTTTGCCCAACATTAGCTTTTGCTGATGCTCAAGAACTCATCACCGCTATTAATAGCGGCAAAGCGACCGTTGATGTGCGTTTACGCAGCGAACGTGTTAGCGATGATGCAGCAGCCAATGATGCCCATGCCGAAACCATTCGCACGGTATTAAGTTATAAAACAGCAGACTATCAAGGCTTTACGGCTTTTTTACAATTTGAAGATATCACTAATTTTGGTGAAGAGCGTTATAACAATACCATTTCAGGTAAAACGAAATACGCAGCCATTGCTGACCCAGCGTTAACCCAAGTCAATCAAGCATTTATTGAAGCCTATGGTGCAAAAGTGGGTCGTCAAAAAATTGTTTATGACAATGCTCGTTTTATTGGTGATGTCGGTTGGAGACAAAATGACCAGACTTTTGATGCAATCAGTTATAGCAATAAAGTCTTAGTGCCAAGTACGACTTTTTCTTTAGCTTATGTCAATAAAATCAATAACATTGTAGGTAGAATTATTCCTGTTTCTGCGCCTTTGCTTAACGTGCGTTACAGTAAAGTTTCGGGTGACTTTGGGGTGAATGCCAGTGCTTTTTACTATGGTATTGAATATGATGGCACGGCGATTGCGGGTGCCACGACTACCGATTCATTCCAAGATATGGGTGTAAAAGTCGATGGTTCGGTCAAAGACTTTTTGTATGAGTTATCGTTTGCACAACAATCTTCTTATGCCGATGGCACAACAGCCAAAGTACCAGATGCTGATTATCACGATATTCAGCTAGGTTATATGATTGGTCCAGTCACAATTAAAGTGCAACAAGAAGTACTTGAAGCAGGTTTCAAAACACCTTTAGCAACTTTACATGCCTTTAATGGTTGGGCGGATCGCTTTTTGGCGACCCCTGCCAAAGGTTTAGAAGACACTAATATTAAGTTGTTGGCGAAATATTGGGGCATGAATTTTGTGGTGGCCGCGCATCAATTTAAAGCTGAAGCCGATGGCACAAAGTTTGGCACAGAGATTGACGTTTCAGTGGCAAAAAACATCAATAAAAACTTAGCGTTATTAGTAAAAGCGGCTCAATACAGTGGTGACAGTGCTGCACCAACCGCTGCGCTAAAAAGTGACTTGAACAAGACATGGCTACAGTTGGCTTATAAGTTTTAAGAATCAATCCAAACCTTTGCAAAGGGAGGCTTACTCTTAAAATTTGCCAAAACACGGAAGTTCTCCCTTTTATCAAAGGGGAGTCAGAGGGGATTTCTTGCCGTCATTCGACGGCTTTTTCTTTTTTAGGATTCTAACTAGAAGCGCGTTATCATGTGTACAAATTGAATTATAGGTAGTCTTTATGACGCGGTGGCAAAAATGCCTTAGTGGTAGTGTCCTTTTTTGGTTGTCGGGCTGTCAGTCTTTGCACTATTATGGACATTCGATTAAAGGCCAATGGCAAATTATCAGCCAGCGTCAAGCCATTCCTAAAGTCATGGCCAATCCACAAACATCGCCTAAATTGCTTAACCAATTGCAAACTATTCAAAATATTCGTCTTTTTGCCGCGAGTTTAGGGCTTCCTACTAAAGGCCAATATGACACCTATGTTGATATTCATCGGCCTTATGCCATGTGGTCGGTGGCGGCAACACCTGAATTATCGTTAGTGACTAAAACATGGTGTTATTGGGGTGTTGGTTGTCTTGGCTATCGTGGCTTTTTTGAGCAAACATTGGCTGAGTCTTTTGAACAACAATTAAAACAAGAAGGATTGGACACCTATTTAAGCCGAGTGACTGCTTATTCAACACTTGGCTGGTTTAGAGATTCAGTGCTCAGTAGTTTTATCAATAAATCAGAAAACGAATTGGCCGAATTGTTATTCCACGAGTTAGCCCATCAAGTGGTTTATGCTAAAGGTGATGCTGTTTTTAATGAAAGTTTTGCTGATGTCGTCGCTGAAGAAGGCTTGCGTCGTTATTTAGTGGGTCGTGCAGATGGTTTTCAACAAATTGTGACGCGTAAAAAACGCCAACAGCAATTCGCACAATTGGTCTTAGACTACCGTCAACAATTACATCAAGTTTATCGTTCCAAGATGGCAGAAAGTGACAAGCGAGCACAGAAAAAATCCTTGTTTCTCGCGTTAAATCAAAGTTATCAACAACTTAAAGACGAGCAATGGCAAGGCTATAAAGCCTATGACGCATGGTTTGCGGAATTAAGTAATGCTAAATTAAACAGTGTTTCTGTTTATAATGAGCTGATGCCTGCATTAAATGTCATCTTAAAAGCGCACAACGATGATTTACCGACGTTTTATAACACCTGTAAACGCCTTGCTAAACTTTCGAAATCAGAGCGGCATCGTATTTTAAATAACACCAATCCTGATTTACCCTTGAGTCTGCCATGATTGAATTAACGGCTTTTAAAGAGCAACGTATTGCTTTGGCCTTGAGCGATTATTTACGTTCCTTAGGCATTGCCAATCATATTGAAGTTGAGCCTGACCGTTTTGCCATTATGTTAAAGAGTGCCGATGATACCGAACGGGCAAATCATGAGTTAGATGGTTTTTTGCATAATCCTAATGATGCCCGTTATTGGCAAGCATCATGGCAAACGGGTCAGTTCGTCAAAGCAACGGCTAATCCCAACGACACCAGCATCAACGATATTCTGCACAATTTATGGGCACGTTCGGGCGTATTTACCTTATTAATAAGCGTCATTTGCATTGTCGCTTATATCGCTTTAGAAGCAGCAGGGCAGCCCGTTTTTGATGCCTTAAGCTACCCCCAATATATCAACGACCTTAAAAATACGCATGAATATTGGCGGTTATTAACCCCCGTATTTTTACATTTTGGTGCGTTACACATTATCTTCAATTTGATTTGGTGGTGGGATTTAGGCGGTTTGATTGAGCGCACGCAATCAAAAATGCAATTATTAGGTGTGTTTTTAGCGACGGCTTTACTGAGTAATTTTGCTCAATATATGAGTTTTGGCGCAGGTTTTGGCGGGCTTTCAGGTGTTGTTTATGGCTTGTTGGGTTATATATGGCTTTATCCTTTAGTGAATCCGCGCGTGGGATTTCGTATTAATCCTGCCATTGTCATGTTTATGGTCGGTTGGTTAGTCGTTGGCTATAGTGGTATTTTGGATAATGTCTTGGGGAAAATGGCCAATACCGCCCATTTAATAGGTTTATTGACAGGTATTGTCTTGGGTGTTGTTTTTGGTTTATTACATCGTGTAACGGATGGTGACAAAAAAGGAATGTAGAAGAATATTTCTATTTTTTGGATTGTGGGTGTTTCAGGTGTGTCGTAAAAAAATGTAGGGGCGATTCATGAATCGCCCCTACAATTTAACGCTCTAAAAATTACGCAGAACGCGTATCCAACCAATCTGCTACTTTTTTCCACACATCGTTGGGTGCTTTACTGCCTGATAAAATACCCATGTGGCCACCCGCAACAACGGCAAACTCTTTGTCCGTAGAACTGACGTGATCCATTAGCGTTTCTACCGCCGCTTGTGTCACCATATTGTCGCTTTTACCTGCACAGGCAAACACGGAACTATGAATATCGGACAAACGAACTTCTTCTTCGCTGAGTTTCATGTAGCCTTTGGCCAGCTCGTTATCAATCCAAATTCGTACCATCATATCTTGGACAATCCCACCAGGATAGGCAACCATGCTATCCAAAAACGCGGCAGTAGTGGCATGGTTGATGACAAACTCACGGTCAGCGAGTTTAATAATTAATTCCCAATAGCCCATAAAACTACCGACAGGACTGAGCATTTTAAAACTCAAGACATTCATCCAGCCCGGTGTATGTAGCCATTGTGGATTGATGTTATGAATACGGAAACCCGTGTTTTTACGCACCCATTCTGCACGACGCTCAATAAATTGATAAATTTTACCTATGCCACCCGAAGCATGGCTGTTAATGGGTGTACCAATAATAATCAAGTTGCGAATATCAGGGTCATGCGTCAAAGCGGTATAGCTCAGGGTGAAGATGCCACCCATGCTCCAACCATGCAGCGATAATTCTTTTTGACCGCTATGCTCACGGACTTTTGTCAAAAAGTCAGGCATAAATTCGGCAACATAGGTATGAAGGTTGTAATGTGTATGATTGCGGTTTGGCTGACCCCAGTCGATTAAATAGACATCGTAACCACGCGCTAAAAAATATTTAACGAGACTGCGTTCAGGAAATAGGTCATAAATCAGCATATTGACGGCGAGTGGCGGCACAATTACTAACGGCACACGATGCTTAGTTTGATTAACGGGCATGGCAATGCCATCAACCATAATACTGTCGTCAGTTAACGGCAAATAATGGCGAAGTTTGACGAGGCCATTATCGTGTAAGACTTCAAAGGGGGTTTGTCCTGCTAATACTAAATGACGAGCGCGAAAAACGCGGTCATTGGCATTGTTCAGCACACGGCGAGCAGGTTTAGGTAACATTTTGAAAGTTTTAGACAACAATGGATTGACGGGCATGGCAAGAAATCCCAAATAACGCGAGTAGGTGAGCTGGACTTAGGCATCGCCCCGCGATAACCGCTTAAGTCCTAATGAGTATTGTAAGCTATTGTACTGATGAGACTATTGGCTAAAAACGCTATTTTTTAGCGGGTTTGGGCGAAGAGGGTTAACTAATAAAGACACTCATTAATATTGATGGCAGTATTATTAATAGCAATAGAAATCCCCTCTAACTCCCCTTTGCCAAAGGGGAGGACTAAAATTCGTCACGGGAAATGGCAGATGTCACTATGTAAGCCTTTGTTTTAGCATAAATTCCCCCGTATTCCATACGGGCTACGCTTTGCTATTTAAGCCTCCCTTTGTAAAGGGAGGTTTGGAGGGATTTTAACCCGCAACAATAATCCTCAACGCATCGCTGACAATATGCACGTGCTGGAGATAATCTACGCCTTGTGTCAATTGTTCTTCGAGAGCGGCAATTTCATCATCACGAATGCTTGGATTCACTAATTGCAAGGCTTTTAGACGCTGAATCTCGGTAGCCAGCTTTTCGCTATAACGAGCTTGCGCCTGTGCTTGTAAATCAGGAATCCCTGCTTTAGCTACTTGTTCGGCTTGTTTATACAAACTGGAAATAATCTCAGTTTGCATTTTTACTACTTGCCGTGCCATCATTTTTTCTAAGGGCACAATTTGACGATTTAATACATCATGGCCAACGCGTGCGCTCAAATCACGACCTTCACCATCTAATAACACGCGAATGGTCAAATTAGGCAAATTAGCCATTAAGTTTAAGTGTTTAGGTGCAATCAATTCGACTCTAAACCATGCCTCAACTAATAATGTTCCCGCTTTAATGCCTTTGTTACGAATTAAGGCAAGGTTAGAGTTACCAAACGCTTGGCGAGTCATTAACTCCATCGTGCCTTGCGCCATCGGATGTTCCCAAGTGATAAACTGAATATCTTCACGACTTAAGGCTTGGTTGCGGTCAAAACAAACGGTCATGCCATCGGAATCAAGATGGGGGAAAGCATCCACAGCCATGTGCTCGCCTGCACGTAGAATATGCGTACCGTCACCTTCTTCTTCGTGTTCTAAGCCAAATGCGCCCCATGCTCGCTCCATAAAGTCGCCTAACACTAAATCATCATCTTGGTCGGCAACGGCAGTAATTAATTCAATCGCTTGCTCCATGCGGCAGGAGTTAAGCTCAAGTAAATAATCACGGCCTTGTTGCAATTCAGCTTCTAAGTTGGTGCGATCTTGTTGCGCTTCGTTCAGTAAGGCAGAAAAAAGTTCTTCATTGTCGGCAGACTGCAAGCATTCTTTGAGACTTTGTTGATGATATTGATGCACCGTTTGTGCCGTCGGTGAAATATGAGCAATGGCATTGAGACCGTCATGATGCCATTGGAATAAACGCTCTTGCGCGGTTCCAATCATATAAGGTACGTGTACTTTGATGGTTTCGGTTTGGCCAATACGGTCTAAACGGCCAATACGTTGTTCTAAAACATCAGGATTGGCTGGTAAATCAAAAATCACTAAATGATGGGCAAATTGGAAGTTACGACCTTCAGAGCCAATTTCTGAACACAATAAAATTTGTGCGCCATAATCGGGTTCGGCAAAATAAGCGGCGGCGCGGTCACGTTCCAATAAAGTCATTTCTTCGTGGAATAGCGCAGTACGAATACCTTCGTTTAACCGTAAACGTAATTCCAAGGCCATCGCCACGGGAGCGGTACGGCAGATTAATAATACTTTTTGCTGTTTCAACTTCTTTAAAAATTGAATTAACCACGGCACACGTGGATCAGTTGCTAACCACTCATCATCTTCAGATTGAATTTCTGGCCATAATTGATTACGCACAGCACCTGTCATTGGCCAATCCGCAGGTGGCGTTAATGGTACAGGCAGGCATTCACGCTCAGGAAAGCCTTTAATTGCTTCACGAGTATTACGGAACAATACACGGCCTGTTCCATGACGATCTAACAGTGCAGAAACCGCTTTTTCACGGCCTGCTGGTGTGGAAAAGTCAAAATCATCGCCGAGATAAGCTTGTAAAGTAGCGCGGGTTTCGTCTTTTAATTTGCCACGGACTAATTGACGTGCGGCACTGGCAATCGGTAAGTAGCTTTCTTCTTCATCCAAAAAGGCATCTAAGCTGCTAAAGCGACGTGGGTCTAATAACTTCAAGCGGGCAAAATGGCTGGCGACACCTAATTGTTCAGGGGTTGCAGTCAGTAATAATACGCCTGCAGTTTGTGCCGAAAGTTGTGCCACCAATTGATAGGCTTCACTCGGTTTTTCTTCATCCCAGACTAAATGATGCGCTTCATCAACGACCAATAAATCCCATTTTGCTTCTAATGCCGAAGCCATCAGTGTTGGATGGTCAATTAATAAATCAATACTTGCTAGAACACATTGTTCGGTCAAAAACGGATTAATATCTTCGTCATTTTCACGAATAGCAGCGGTGCGGGTTAAATCAAATAATGCAAAATTGATGTTGAAACGACGACGCATTTCCACCAACCATTGATACTGCAAGCTATCGGGTACTAACACCAAAATACGTTGAGCGCGGCCTGTCAGTAATTGTTGATGAATAATCAAACCCGCTTCGATGGTTTTGCCCAAACCAACTTCGTCGGCGAGTAACACGCGTGGTGCCATCCGTTGACCGACTTCGTGAGCAATATAAAACTGATGAGGAATTAAACCCACACGCGGGCCAACTAAACCGACAACTTTACTTTGTGCTAATTGTTCACGTGCTCTTAACGCAGTGACCCGTAATTCGTACCATTCATTGTTATCAAGCTGACAAGCTAATAAACGGTCACAGGGTTTAGCGAGTTGAATTTCGGGTGACAGTTTGGTTTCGGCAAACGATGTGGCATGGCCGTGCTCATCTTGCACTTCATAACGCAAGACAAATTGACGTTCGAGTACCGCAGTGACTAACCATTCCTTGTTATCAGTATCTTTGATGGTATCGCCAATATTAAAACGAATCCGCGATAACGGCGCATTTTGTTTGGCATAGACACGAGTTTCTTCACTCTTAGGAAAAAGAATGGTAATGGTACGAGGATTCACCTCAACCACCATCCCTAAACCTAATTCTGTTTCCGCATCTGATAACCAACGTTGACCAATGGCAGGGCTAGACATACTCATAACAACTCTTTTCTTTGTCTGTTAGTCAGAAGTGACGCATTTTATCGAAATAACTGCGTAAATTCTAAAATGTTAAAAAGGGGATGGCCACGTAAAACGAACCGTCTCTAAGCTAATAGGGTGGATAAATTCCAGCATCTCTGCGTGTAAACACAAACGGCTACTTAGCGCGATGGCTTCTTGAGGTGCATATAAAGTATCACCTAAGATAGGATGGCCAAGTGTTTGTAAATGCACACGTAATTGGTGCGAACGTCCTGTCACAGGCATTAATAATACCCGCGTTGATTTTGCTTGCCGCGCCAATACTTGCCAGCGTGTTAACGCTTGTTGGCCGTGCTCATAATCAACAATATGTAAAGGGGGATGCTCAGGGTCATAACGTAAGGGTACGTCGATTTCACCGCGAGTTTCGGCAAAATGGCCATACGCTAAAGCAATATAATGTTTAGTGACCAAACGGTCGGCAAATTGTTTATTCAGATGTTGTTGCACGGCCAAGCTGCGAGCAAAGACTAGTAAACCTGAAGTATCTTGGTCTAAACGATGAATAATACGCGCATCGGAATAAATGGCTTGTAGGCGAGTGAGAAGCGAATCTTGTTTATCGGCACCTTTACCAGGAACAGTTAATAACCCAGTCGGTTTGCCAACAATCAGCAAATGTTCATCACAAAAAAGAATAGGGCAATCTGGAGACACGCGCTTTAGTTCTTTCGTTTGAAGTAGGGTGCGATTGTAATAACTCATCCTCATCAAAGCAAAGAAAAACTCATTAATCATGCTATTTAATCATGTGTTGCAGTTTGTTTTGCCTTTGCCTGCCGCAGGCCTCACTTTTGTTACGACAAAAGTAAGCAAAACCATTTGTGGCACAGAACTCGTTGCCTAACGGCATCCCGCCTTCGCCCTGCATGGCTCAGGCGTTCAGTCGGCAAGTAGCCATGCTGCTTGAAATCCCGACTTCATCCATGCCTCAAACAACTGTGCCACCGCATCCCTGCAACAGCCAAAGATATAGCTTGATTAAATAAGGTATCATGCGCGCTTTAATGGGCTTGAGAAGGAAAGACGGGTGAAGTTAACTGATGAGCAAATGAACATCGTCCATCATCATCAAGGCGCAGCGATTGTTTATGCTGTGGCAGGTGCGGGAAAATCGACGACGATGGCTCATCGCGTACAACATCTAGTACATGAAAATAATATTCGTCCCGAAAGAATTTTAGTCTGTTCGTTTAGCCGTGAAACCGTTGCCGATATTCGCCGTAAAATTGAAGGTCTTGATGTGACTGGCGTGCAATGCCAGACTTTTAATGCTTTAGGCCGCAAAATTGTGCAAAAAGCCATTAGTTATGGTCATTGGCCTACATTCGACGAGAGTCAAATTGAACATCGCGGCAGTATGTTGGCGATGCGCGCACTAGTAGAAATGAGTCGCCGTCATGGTAAAAACTTTGCTGCACTGGATGTTAACCAAGAAGATCTACAAACTTTTGTTTCGGTGTGCAAAGGTAATTTGCGATATGCCGATGTCGCCAGTGCCCGTTTACCCTTAGATGCGCTGCGTGATGTATCCCAAGCAGAACATAGTAATAAACATTATCTTCATGCCTACCAAATTTATGAGAAGCTCCGTCAACAAAATAACTGGCTAACTTTTGATGACCAATTATTGCTGGGTTGGGAAGCCTTAGTTCGTTTTGAAGATATTAGAAGTTGGGCCAAAAGCACTTTTGATTATTTGTTGATCGACGAGTTCCAAGACGTTAACAAAGTCCAAGCGCAAATTGCCGATATTCTTACCGAAGATCATCGTAATTACATGGCTATCGGCGATGATGACCAATGTATTTATGAATGGCGCGGTGCCGATGTCCGCTTTATTTTGGATTTCAAAAAGCGTTATAGCGCCACCGAGTTTGTCATTTCCGATAATTTTCGCTGTTATGGCGAAGCGACTTTTTTAGCCAGTCAGGTCATTGCTCGTAATAAGCTGCGTCATGCCAAAGATTTAGTCGCACAAAAAGGGTTTGGTGGCCAAGTTGTGCTCAAAGGCTTAGATCATGATGGCGTGATTGCGGGTTATGTAGTGAAAGAATATCAAAGCTTATTAGCCAATGGTATGACACCCAAAGATGTAGTGGTTTTGGTGCGCTCTTATTCACAAACCCCAATTATTGAAGCGCGCTTGATTCAGGATGGTTTGCCTTATCAAGTTGTGGGTAGCCAGCGCTTTTATGAGCGCCCCGAAGTTAAAGTATTGTTTACCTATTTAAGTTTCGCGCGCCAAGAACGCGACTATATGGCGCAAGGTGGTAAAGGCGAATTAAGCGAGCAATATGTGCGTCGTTTTGCCGAGATTATTCGTCAGCCAAATCGTTATTTAACAAATGAATGGATAGGGCAGTTAATTCATCGTGGTCAAGCGCAACAATGTTCTTTAGTCGGCTTGTTGGAAGATTCGCAACTCAACGCCGCTAATGACAATTCGCAAAAACGCCTACAAAAACTGGCACAGACCTTACGTCGATTACAGCAACGTTTAGAGCAGCCGATTGCGGATACCTTAACGTGGTTAATCGGTGACTTAGAGTATTTAGAAGCCTTAAAAAGTTCTGCAGGCATTCCCGAGTTAGGCGAAGAGCGTTGTAATAATGTCCGTGCTTTAGTTAATTATGCGCAAAAAAAAGGGGATGCTTTACAGTTCTTAGAGCATTTGCGCCGTTTACATTTAGAAGATGCGGCAACGGATAATAAAGTGCCACGTTTGCAAATTATGTCGATTCATCGTTCTAAAGGCTTAGAGTGGCCCGTTGTTTTTGTGCCTTGTTGTGCTGACGAGCAACTGCCTTCCATCAATAATGATAATCTTGAAGAAGAACGCCGTTTATTATATGTTGCCATGACGCGCAGCAAAAAAAGCCTGCATTTACTGTATGCACCACAAAATAAATTAAGTATTTTTTTGCGTGAAGTGGGTGCAGAAAACATCCTGACGAATGCCGAAAAAATTAAAAATACACTTAAAAAAGACGAAAGTACATTAAACGAAGATGATGTTATTAATTTGGCATTAGGTGTAAAAATGTATCCTTTAGCCCGATATTTACAACTCTGGTGGCGGCCACATCATTCAATAAAAGCTGCTCTCAAACAGAATGCTTTACACGCTTTAAATAAACAACAAAACGCTAAACAACAATTGGCCGATTTTAAGGCGCAAATTGCTAATGCTGCACCGCAACGAAATCATCAAGAAAATCTTGAGAAACAATTTAAAAGTCTTGAACGTAAAATACTGTTATTTCGTGCGCGACCTATTACCATCCTGTTAGATGCGGCTGCGCCTGAGCATGGCTTTAGTCAGCAGTTTTTTAGTTTTCAACAACTTAGCCCTGAAAAAATAATTGTTTTAAATCAACAAAGTAATAGGGTAGGGACGATTGATATTAAAGCCTCACGTTTCCCATTGACTGAAGTTCATGATTGGTCTTGGTTAAAGGGTCAGCTTAGTATTGGCTTTCGCTTCTCTTTTTTACGCCGAACAATGAATTTAACCTTAGCGATGGCTGAAAATATTTCCTTACCTGCATTGCAAAAAGCACATCAGCCGCCTTCGCCACCTGCAATGGTTCAGTATTTAGCGTCTGATGATTTTAATGTGGACATTCAGCGTTTGGTTAAGATTCTGTAGGGGCGATTTATGAGTCTGATTGAAGGTGTTGTTATAAGGGCGATTCATGAATCGCCCCTACATTAACTGTCGTTATTTCTCGGCCGCCATCACCGTTTGTGTCATTAACGTGGCAATGGTCATTGGACCTACACCCCCAGGAACTGGTGTATAAGCAGAAGCACGTTCAATAATGCCTGCTAATTCAACATCGCCGACACCACCCGCATGATAGCCCGCATCAACAACGACCGCGCCATCTTTAATCCATTCACTTTTAATAAATTGCGGCTTACCCACAGCACCCACAACAATATCCGCCTGCTTAATCAATTCGGCTAAATTTTGGGTGCGTGAGTGGCAAATAGTGACGGTAGCGTTAGCGGCTAATAACATCATCGCCATTGGTTTGCCCAAAATCGCACTACGACCAACGACAACCGCGTGTTTGCCTTCTAAAGGGATTTGGTAGTGGTTTAACAGGGTCATGATGCCTTGCGGCGTTGCTGAGCCATAAGCTTGTTCGCCCATGCTCATACGGCCAAAACCTAAACACGTTACACCATCTACATCTTTGGCTAGACTGATGGCATCAAAACAAGCGCGCTCATCAATTTGATGAGGCACAGGATGTTGTAACAAAATGCCATGAACATTAGCATTGGTATTTAACGCAGCTATTTCGGCTAATAAAGTTTCAGTGCTGGTGGTTGATGGCAAGGTAACTGAAATCGAATCCATGCCAACACGACGACACGCATTGCCTTTCATTTTCACGTAAGTCGCTGATGAAGGGTCATCGCCCACTAAAATAGTGGCTAATATAGGCGTTTGTTGTGTGCGCTCTTTAATTTTTGCAACACGTTCCGCTAAATCAGCTTCAACTAAAGTAGCCAGTTTTTTACCATCTAAAATTAAGGCAGACATGAAGTATTCCTAATAGAGTCAAAGGTGAAGTTTACGTTTTGCATTATAGTTGTGTTATTTTATCACCTTGAAAGCCCAATGAATTGCTAAAAATATGCCAAAATTTGCTAGTAATAGCGAAAAAAGCACAAATACTATGCAATTGATTTTGAAATATAAAAAAAATATTGACGGGCTTTTCTTATCTATATAACATTTGCGGCCTTAGCGGATGGCTAGTGAAAGGCTGGGTAGCAAAATGGTTATGCTGCGGACTGCAACTCCGCCTACGCCGGTTCGATTCCGGCCTCAGCCTCCAGTAATACTGTGGTATTATTAGAGTCTGCTAATGACACTCATGCCTGAGTGGTGGAATAGGTAGACACAAGGGACTTAAAATCCCTCGGCGGGTGACTGCCGTGCCGGTTCGATTCCGGCCTCAGGCACCAATTCTTGTTCTAGATTCATCTTAGAACAGTCAATAAAGCCTTGATTCTTATGGAGTCAGGGCTTTTTTGTTGGCTGAAATTTATAAAGCACTGTACGGTTGTTTTTTTGCTTTCTTTTCAGTTTGTCGTTTAATGACGATAAAGTGTCGATAGAATTTGCAGTAAGTTTAAGCAAAAATTCTCTATTGTCCATCAGCTTACAAGCACTACAATACACAAATCATATAAACTCATTTGTCTTGAAATTAAGGCACTTATCCATCATGAAAAAAAACTGGCAAACCACTGCGGCCGATGAGCTGGCGATGCTTGAGTGCGGCACGCAATTGGCAAAGGTTTTAAAACAAGGTTCAGTGCTGTATTTAACAGGCGATTTAGGTGCAGGCAAAACAACGTTTACGCGCGGTTTTTTGCGTGGACTTGGTCATATCGGTAATGTCAAAAGCCCGACTTATACTTTAGTTGAGCCTTATGAGTTTGCTCATAGCGTCGTCTATCATTTTGACTTATATCGTTTGCAAGACCCTGAAGAGTTAGAGTTGTTGGGTATCCGTGATTATTTTCATGACAAAAGTTTGGTTCTGGTTGAATGGCCAAGTCGTGGTGAGCCAGTTTTGCCCGAGCCTGATTTAACTTTAGACATTAGTGTGTTGGGTGAAGGCCGAGCACTTCAATTTACTGCGTTTACCGCTAAAGGTTATGACGCTTTGCAACAGTTATCTTCATGAAATTTCAACGGCTTACATTAGCAAGTTTATGCATATTGTTAAGTATAGAATCCTTCGCTGCTACCGTTACCGCGGTGCGTTCATGGCGTGCGCCAGATAATACGCGAATTGTTTTGGATTTATCCGAAGTAGTCAGTTTTCGGCAATTGTTTGTCAGTAATAAACAATTAATTATTGAATTAGATAATACCGATATTGCGGTATCTACACCAAGCCTACCCGAGCGTATTGGTTTATTACAAAGTCTTCAATTTCAACCAGAAGCTAATAAACAGCGGCTCATTATTAATTTAGTCGATGAAGTTCGTCCTCATGTGTTTTTGTTGCCTGCCAATGATAAGTATAAGCCCCGTTTAGTCATTGATCTATTTGATAAAGTCACAATGATGCCTTCAGCACCCGTTGTTGAAGAAGAGCCTGTTGATGAAGCGAATAATGGTCGCTCCGTTATTGTGGCCGTTGATGCGGGGCATGGCGGTGAAGACTCTGGAGCGATTGGAGCTAGTGGCCATTATGAAAAGCATGTGACACTGGCTATTGCTAAAAAGCTTGTGTCTGCTCTGCGGAAAACGGAAGGTTTTAAAGCTTATTTAATTCGTGATGATGATTATTTTATTCCTTTATTAGAGCGTCGAAAAATCGCGCGTAATCGCTATAAAGCGGATATTTTTATTAGTATTCATGCAGATGCGGCATTATCACCCTTGGCTAAAGGAGCGTCTGTATTTGCCTTGTCCCGAAAAGGGGCAACCTCGGCAACCTCTCGTTTTGCCCAAGCCTTAGCAGAAAAAGAAAATAAATCTGACTTAATTGGTGGGGTCGATAACCAAGCGACAGGCCGCGATAGCCAGCTAACGAATATTCTTGCCGATATGGTGGTGGAAGGTTCGATGACCCAAAGTTTACATATGGGCAATCTGATTTTGAGTGAATTGGACGAGATTGGTCATTTACATAGTAAACGCGTCGAGCAAGCAGGTTTTGCGGTGTTAAAAGAGCCCGGTATGATTTCGGTCTTGGTCGAAACAGGTTTTATTTCTAATCCCCATGAAGAAGCTAAGTTAACGAACCCCGATGAGCAACAAAAAATCGCACAGTCCGTTTTGACGGGCGTTAAGTCGTTTTTACAAAAATACCCGATGCAGAAAACCTATTTTGCTTGGCGAAAAGAACAACGCTCAAACAAGCAAAAAAATAGAGCCTTGCGTGAGGTTGTTGCTATCCCTGAGCCTAAAGTAGTCGTGATGACGGCGGACAAACTGATTGATGTACCGAGCAGGCCTAAAGTTGAAGCAACTATTCAAACGCTTGCAGAAAAAGATGCTGCCCAGTTGATGAATCGTCCTTTAGTTGATAATGCAGCGGCGACTCCCAAGTTGAAAACTAACACCGATAAACCTCATGTTGCTGAAGACAAAGAAGTGAAAACGAATACATCTTCTGTTATTTCAACGACTAAACGACCTATTGTTGCGGCAACATTACCCAGTTCTTTAGATGATTTTATGGCAGGCGTGCCCAAACCCTCAATAAAAACAGAAGTGAAAACGGTTTCGGCTAAACCTATAGTCAAAGACAACAAAGCTGCTTTAAATCCCCAAAAAACGGTTGATTCTGATATACCTAAAATAAAGGTTACGCCGAAAGAAGAAGCCAAAAAGCCTATAGAAAAACCCAACAAGCATATCGTGACAGAAGGTGATAGTTTGTCTGCGATTGCGGTGAAATATCGTCTAAAATTGGATGATTTGAAAGAGTGGAATCATTTGTCTAGTGATAATGCTTTGTTGGGAACAACTTTACGTTTAAGCGCACCCGAACCTCAAAAAGTGAATGAGAAGAATAGCAGCACAAAAGATAAGTCAAACAACAACCAAAAGCCTAAATCCGACGTAGAAAAGCCATCAATGAAGACTCGAACTCATGTAGTGAAAGTTGGTGATAGTTTGTCTGACTTAGCCGTGCATTATGGCGTTTCTCAACAAGCGATTCGAGATGCCAATAAATTCAAGGATGATAACGTCTTACTTGGCCAAACCCTGAAAATACCGACACCATGATGAATCTTGCCCGTATTAATCGTTTAGAAACACAACTCGCCAATCAAATTGCTGCGGGAGAAGTGGTTGAGCGTCCCGCTTCAGTTATTAAAGAATTGCTGGAAAATGCCATTGATGCAGGGGCAACACAAATAGATATTACCATTGAAGAGGGTGGTATCGGTTTATTGCAGGTGCGTGATAATGGCAGTGGCATTCATCCTGACGATTTACCCTTAGCACTGGCACGTCACGCCACCAGTAAAATTCGCGGCTTAGATGATTTAGATGCGGTGTCTAGTTTGGGATTTCGGGGCGAAGCTTTAGCGTCAATCGCCTCGGTCAGCCGTTTAAGTTTAACCTCCAGTGCCGATGATTCAGGTTTGGGTTGGTGTGTACAAAGCGAAGGCCGAGATATGGTAGCAACAGTCACACCTGCTAATCATGCGCGGGGCACGACTGTGACTGTGCGTGATATCTTTTTTAATACGCCTGCGCGCCGTAAGTTTTTAAAGTCAGCGCCGACAGAGTTTGGCCATATTGAAGAAGTGATTAAACGGCTAAGTTTGGCTAATTTTCATGTTGGTTTACAACTACAGCACAATGGTGCACGCCGTTGGCATTTTAAGCCTGCCCTAACAGAACTTGAGCAATTGCGTCGAGTGAGTGTCTTATGTGGGCTGCCATTTATTGAAAATGCGATTCCCATTGATGTTGAAGTCACGGGTTTACAATTGTCTGGCTGGTTGGGCAGTCCAAGCATGGCGCGTGGCCAAGCGGACATGCAATATTTTTATGTTAATGGTCGGGTAGTGCGCGATAAAGTCGTCAGTCACGCCATTCGAACCGCCTATCGTGATGTGTTGGCTCCGAATCGTCATCCTGCTTTCGTACTTTTTTTACAATTAGATCCTTCGTCAGTGGATGTAAATGTGCATCCGACCAAGCATGAAGTTCGTTTTCGTGAGCAACGCTGGGTACATGAATTTTTAGCGCGTTCTATTCATCGGGGTTTAGCTGGTTTAAAAACGGAGCATTATTCTTCATTATCCTCGACATCGCAGCCAGCGATTGTTAATCAAACTTCATCGCCACAAACAATACAACCGACCGAGCAAAATTATTTAGTGTTGCCATCGGCGGGCTATAACCAAAGTTATCGTGTTAGCGCGCAAAATACTTCACAGGCACAAGATAGCATTGCCGATTATTTAGCACCATTAAGAGACGCTATTATTCAACCCAATAATACGTTGCCCACCGCTAATCTTATGCCGCCATTGGGTTATGCGTTGGCACAATTACATGGCATTTATGTCTTGGCGCAAAATGAACACGGTTTAGTGATTGTTGATATGCACGCCGCCCATGAGCGTTTAATGTATGAACGATTAAAAATCGCGTGGCAAACAGGACGTTTAGCGTCTCAGCCTTTATTGATAGGGCAAACCGTTGCGGTAAGCCGTGCAGAAGCTGAATTATCAGAACAAGCGCAAGCATGGTTTCAGCAGTTGGGTTTTGATGTTGATAGAATTGGCGAAGAAGCGGTTGTCGTGCGTGCCATACCAGCATTGCTGCATAAAGCAGATTTTTCTGGATTAATTCGCGATATTTTAGCGGACTTTAGAACGCATGGTCAGTCCCATCGGGTAGAAGAAGCGATTAATGAGTTGTTTTCCAGCATGGCTTGTCATGGCGCAGTTCGAGCGAATCGTGCGTTATCTTTGCCAGAAATGAATGCCTTATTGAGAGATATGGAAGCGACAGAATTTAGTAGCCAATGTAATCATGGTCGCCCAACATGGCGGCAGTTTAGTGTTGCAGAATTGGATAAATTGTTTTGGCGGGGAAGGTAAAAAAAATAGGATTCAACTCCGCTCAGCTAACTCAGTGTTCCCTGAGCGGAGTCGAAGGGAAAATCTAATACCCTCTAGCTTCCCTTTGGCACAGGGAAAGGATATTTATTTGAAGCCTCCCTTTGCAAAGAGAGGTTTGGAGGGATTTTTACATATTATCCAACATACCATTAAGTTCTGCCGACGGTTGTTCTTTCTCATCCCAAAACTTACTAAAGTTTTCGGTCGGCGCACGATGTCCCACAGAACGCATCCAATACCGATCAGCAAAGTGTCGAATGACAATCTCTGCTAGTTCGTCAAGTAGTAAATAATCAGGATTAATTTTTTCTTTAGGTACCGATTCAAAACGTTTTAAAGCATCGCGTAGTTGGTCATCACGACCCTTGATACTAGCCACAACCGCATAAGTGGCATGACTTAAACGCATTCCCGCTTTTTCGCCCGTTTCGGTAGCTGTTTGTAAGTCTTTCCAGCCTTGTGCTTCGGCTTCAGGTGATTCTGGAAGCACGACTTTTAATGCAGCTTGCACAGATTTAGGAAAGCCCCACCATTTAGTATTATCTAAACAGGCCATCGCATGAACGATTTTAGGTGGAATACTCATATCGACATTGATTAAACGCCCTGATGAGACATCATTTTGTAATGCTTGGAGTGCAGATGTTGCTCCGACCAACAGGAGTAGTTCCTCAACTTCCAACTTGATTTTTGGGCACTTACCTTCACCAAAATCATAATTGTATTGTTTATTGAAGTAATCAATGGTGTGCTGATAAGCTCGAACTTGGCGAATGCCTGCATCACGGTTTAAAAGTTGTTGAGCAAGACGTGCATCTTGCGCGACATTAGTCCAACCTTGTCTCTCTGCCAAAGCAGACCATAGTTCTTTTTCAATAGCACTGTTTTCGGTGCAAATTGATGCACCAGCCAAACCAAATGCTAACATCATGTCTGTTTCTACGCCAAATTGGGTGAAGGACATCACCAGTGGCCCCATACCTTCGTTAGCATGGCAAATGACAGGAACATCATTGGATTTAAGAATAACGGGTAAGGCGTGTTCTATCGTGTAGCTACGTACATGATTGCCAATCATCCGATTGGGAGAGCACGCAGTTGTCAACACAGCCAAGGACAATACCGTGAGACGAAAAAGAAAGCGCGAACAATTCATTGAGGTGGTCTCTTTGTTTTTATAGTGGTGTTTAATAAAGTAGAACAAAAGATCGGCTTTGAGCTTTTGTCCTTCATTACTTTACAACCCATCAAGAATGTCATTTACCGCTTGTGAAGGCTTTTCTTGTTCGTCCCAAAACTTACTAAAGTTCTCGGTTGGCGCGCGATGGCCTTCGTATTTCATCCAGTAAAGATTGGCGATGTGGCGAACTTGCAAAGCAGCCATTTCGTTGAGCAAAGCGTACTGTTTATTTAATGTCGCTACAGGAATTGACTCAAAGCGTTTTAAGGCATCACGTAAGTGGTCTTCTTGGCCTTTCATATTAGCAACGCTGGCATAAGTGGCATGGCTTAAACGCACACCAGTTTGCAAACCAATATCTGTGGACTCTTGCAGCGTTTGCCAACCTTCGGCTTCTTCGTTAGCGTTTTTAGGTAGAATAACTTTTAAACCAGCTTGAATGGCTTTTGGTTCTCCCCACCATTTTTCATTGTCGAGGCAGCTCATTGCTCGACCAACTTTGGCTGGTAAAGCCATATCAAAATTGATTAATCGACCTGATGAAATATCATTTTTTAGGGCTTGTAAGGCAGAGGTTGCTGCGACTAACAGCAACAGTTGTTCATTGTCATCTTTCAGCTTTGGGCAAGTACCTTCGCCAATATCATAACGATGATTGAGCTTGAAATATTCGGCTGCATATTGATAGGCACGTACTTGCCGTTTACCTGTATCGCGGTTTAGTAATTGTTGAGCAATACGGGCATCTTGTGCCATATAAATCAAGCCTTGTTTTTCGGCTTGCATGGACCATAGCTCTTTTTCATGGGCTTCCATGGCAGTACAAGCCGACGCGCCCGAATAACCAAAAGCTAATAGCATATTGACATCCACACCAAACTGGCTGAATGACATTAATAACGGTGTATTGGTTTCGTTAGCATGGCAGACCATCGGAATGTCGTCTGTTTTCATGACCACAGGTAAGACGTTTTCTACCGAGTAATGATTAACTTGATTGCCCACTAAACGGTTGGGTGAGCAGGCAGCACTCAGAAGTGCCATCGACAAAATAGTCAGTCGATAAGTAGTACGCAAATTGGCCATTGAAAAAATTCCCTACATATTTTATGTTGTTAATGTTGTTGTATAGAGTATGACTTACTCTAATAGGTGTTAGGCAATACGGCAATCTGTAAAATCAGCAAATAGGAGGAAAGTCTGATAAATAACATAAAGTCTTTGCTGAAAAGTAATCAATTTAATTGGAAAGTAGATTAACGTAAAAATGCATTATTAGAAATAGAACACTTGGGTTAAGTGTCGGTCTGACTTAAAATAACTGACTTATTTTAAATGTAATCAAAGTGTATGAGTCATTCTTTGGCGACTTTGCCGCCTGCTATTTTTTTGATGGGGCCAACGGCAAGTGGTAAAACCGATGTTGCGATTCGTTTAGCGCAAGAGTATCCGATTGATATAATTTCAGTGGACTCTAGTATGGTTTATCGTGGCCTTGATATTGGCACGGCTAAACCAAGTGCGGCCGAATTAGCCTTAGCGCCACACCGTTTAATTGATATTCGTGATCCCGCACAACCTTATTCAGCAGCAGACTTCCGTGTTGATGCTCTTAAAGAAATGGCTGAAATTACTAGTAGAGGGCGTATTCCTTTATTAGTTGGCGGTACGATGTTGTATTTTAAAGTATTAAAAGAAGGTCTTGCTAATTTACCTGAAGCCAATGATGTGGTTCGTGCAGAAATTTTGTTAGAGGCGCAAACGTATGGTTGGCCTTATATTCATCAAAAACTGGCTACTATTGATCCTGTGACCGCCGCTCGATTAACTCCCAACGACTCGCAACGATTACAACGGGCATTAGAAGTGTATTATCTGACAGGAACACCTTTGTCGGTATTACATCAAGCCCAAGAAATTCAAACCTTGCCTTATCGTTTATTAGAAATTGCGTTATTACCGAAAGATCGCGGTGTTTTACATGAACGTATTGAAAAACGTTTTGATTTGATGTTGGCAAATGGTTTTGTCGATGAAGTGCGTGCTTTAAAATCGCGAGGAGATTTACATTTAGAATTACCTGCCATTCGCTCTGTTGGTTATCGCCAAGTGTGGGAATATTTGGATGGCGTGTATGATGCAAAAGAGATGCGTTATCGAGGAATTGTCGCCACTCGGCAGTTAGCAAAGCGTCAACATACGTGGTTGAGGAGCTTAAATGAGGATGTTAACCAAGTGTACACAGAAGATGTTTGGATTGTCCTACAGAATCACTTGAATAATTTTGCAATAAGTCGCAAATTAAGCACTGGTAATGGCTAAGTTTTTTGCATTACCGTTTTTTTATTGCACTGAATTTTATTTTAATCTGCTAATTTGGCAGTGGAGTACACCATCATGTCTAAAGGGCAAACCTTACAAGACCCGTTTTTGAATGCTTTACGTAAAGAGCGTATCCCAGTTTCTATTTTCTTGGTGAACGGAATTAAATTACAAGGTCAAATTGAATCGTTTGACCAATATGTTGTTTTGTTGAAAAACACCGTCAGTCAAATGGTTTACAAACACGCTATATCTACGGTCGTACCTTCACGTAATCCTCGTCCAGTGGGTGTGCCTACAACACCAATCGGTCCAATGACTAGTGGCACGATGGGTGGTGGTTATCCGTATGATGACCAAGGTGATGACCAAGACCTAAATTACTAATATCTGTTGATATTAAGTAATAAAAAAACGCCGCTTTTAAGCGGCGTTTTTTTTTGGGCGTTGACTGGTTTTAAACCGCTTTCGCTTGAGCAATGGCATTACCAATATAATTGGCTGGGGTTAATGCCCGTAATTCTGCTTTTGCTGAATCGGGTAAAGTTGCTAAAGCTTCCGTGTCAATAAAGGCTTGAATATCGGTGGCGGTGATGACTTTGCCACGGGTAAATGCTTTTAACTTTTCATACGGTTCAGAAATACCGTAACGACGCATCACTGTTTGAATCGGTTCGGCTAACACTTCCCATGCGCTATCTAAATCACCTGCAACACGCGCAGGATTCACCTCTAACTTACCAATGCCTTTAAGAGCAGACTCATACGCAATCATGCTGTGTGCCAAACCAACACCTAAATTACGCAATACGGTGGAGTCGGTTAAGTCACGCTGCCAACGGGAAATCGGTAGTTTTTCGCCCAAATGCGCCAAAATAGCGTTGGCTAAACCTAAATTGCCTTCAGAGTTTTCAAAGTCAATCGGGTTAACTTTATGCGGCATGGTCGATGAGCCGACTTCGCCATCTTTTAATCGTTGTTTGAAATAGCCAAGCGAGATATAACCCCAAACGTCACGGTTAAAATCAATCAAAATCGTGTTAAAGCGTTTAATGCCGTCAAATAATTCAGCAATATAATCGTGTGGTTCGATTTGTGTCGTGTAAGGATTAAACTGAAGACCTAAACCTTCAACAAATTGTTGAGCGAGAGTTTGCCAATCTAAATCAGGGTAAGCCGAATAATGGGCATTGTAATTTCCGACTGCACCATTGATTTTTCCAAGAATTTCGACACTCTCGATTTGTTTAAGTTGGCGACCTAAACGATAAGCGACATTGGCCATTTCTTTACCCAGCGTGGTGGGCGATGCCGTTTGACCATGAGTACGCGACAACATCGGCATATCAGCAAAGCTATGCGCCAATTGGCGAATAGCCTGATACACCGCGTTCATTTGGGTTAAAGCAATGTCACGGCCTGCTTTTAACATTAAACCGTGGCTTAGGTTGTTAATGTCTTCGGAGGTACAGGCAAAATGAATAAATTCGTTAACTGCTTGTAGTTCAGGAATGGCTGAAACTTTATCTTTTAAAAAGTATTCAACGGCTTTGACATCGTGATTGGTGGTGCGTTCTTTATGTTTAATCCACTCGGCATCGCTTTCAGAAAAATTATCAACCAACTGATTTAAAAAAACATTGGCTGCGGCAGAAAACTCAGGAACTTCATGAATGTTTGAATTCTGGCTAAGTTGTTGTAACCAGCGGACTTCAACAATAACACGGGCGCGAATGAGGCCAAACTCACTAAACCATGGGCGAAGACTATCGGCTTTGCTGGCATAACGGCCATCAATAGGGGATAGGGCGGTGAGGGTGCTTAACATAACGCGCTCCAAAAGGCTCAAATTCTAAAAACAGGGCTTACGCATCGCACCGCGATTAGCGCGGTTTGTGAACACGAGGCCGCCAAAAGCGGCTGAAATGTGAACAAATAAGCGATAACAGCGTAAGCCCTAAAAAAACGAATGATAAAGGATTCGTTGGATGGCTGCATCTGTTGCAAGGCATTGTCTAGCTCATCCGATGAAAAAACTCTTGTAACCCTCTAGCACACAGCATATTTTTGCATTACAACAGTAAAAATAATCAAAACAGACAACGAGAATTACGATGAATGGTTTTAAAGAGTACGATAATTTTGATGCTTTAGGTTTGGCCGCTTTAGTCAAAACAGGCGAGGTAAGTCCTGAGCAGTTGTTAATTGAAGCGATTAATCGTCGTAATGCGGTAAATAACAAAATTAACGCCATTATTTATAATATGGATGACTTGGCCTACGACAGCATTAAAAAAGGCTTACCGCAGGGTACATTTGCGGGCGTCCCTTTTCTCATCAAAGATTTATTAGCCGCTTATGCAGGTGTGCCGCTGACCAGTGGCAGCCATGCCTTTAAAAACTATGTTCCAGATTTTGATAGTGAAATGATAAAACGCTACAAAGCTAGCGGCGTAGTGATTTTTGGTAAAACCAATACTCCTGAATTTGGTTTAATGGGTGTGACTGAACCTGTCTTACACGGCATTACCCGTAATCCGTGGAACTTACAACGGACATCTGGCGGTTCTAGTGGTGGTTCAGCAGCGGCAGTGGCGGCAGGTATTGTTCCTATGGCTTCGGGCGGGGACGGTGGCGGTTCGTTACGTATTCCTGCCTCTTGTTGTGGTTTAGTGGGTTTTAAAGCAACACGTGGCCGTAATCCGCATGGCCCAGCGGTGACTGAACCGTGGTTTGGACAGGTACAAGAAGGGGTGATTTCCCGTTCTGTGCGCGATAGTGCGGCAATGCTGGATGCCACACATGGTCGTGATGTCGGTTGTTTGTATGATGAACCTGCCATGAAAGGCACATTTTTATCGGCAGTTGATAGAACGCCTAAAAAAATGAAAATTGCCTATACCGCTGAGCCGTTATTACGCGATGGCACAATAGATAGCGAATGCCTACAAGGATTACAAGCAACAGTGGCGTTATTACGCAACTTAGGTCATGACGTGGTTGAAGCAACCCCGCCTTTAGATAAAACGAAATTGGCAGAAGGTTATTTATTGCGCATAGCGGCGGCAACGGCGGGTGAAGTGTTTGAGTCTGAGCGTATTTTAGGCCGTCGCATGAAGTTGGATGATTTTGAAACTGAAACATGGTCTCTAGCGCGACTTGGACAGTCATTTACTGCGGGTGATTTAGATCGTGCGAATCGTCTGTTGTATGCGCAAACTCGGATTTTTGAGCAATGGATGCAGCAATATGATGTCTTTCTAACGCCTACGTTGGCCGCGCCGCCTGTGCCATTTGGCGAGTTTCATTTGAAAGGAATCGAAAAACTGTTATCACCGATTGCTAAACGTTTGCCACTGGGCCCTTTAGTGCATTTTTTACCCATTTTGTCTCATTTGGCGGCGCAGAGTTTTAACTGGGTGGTGTCAACGCCAGTAATGAATATTACAGGTAATCCTTCGGTTTCTTTGCCTTTGCATTGGACAAAAGATAATTTGCCTGTGGGCATGATGTTTACGGCTCGTTTTGGTGAAGATGCGACATTGTTTAGTTTGGCAGGGCAGTTAGAAAAGTCCGTGCCGTGGTTTGATAAACGGGCGGGAGTGTTTGCGGGTAAGTAATCCCTCCAAACCTCCCTTTACAAAGGGAGGCTTTCCCGTCAATAAAGTTCTCCCCTTTAGCAAAGGGGAGTTAGAGGGGATTTGATTAATATGGATTATTCAAATAAGCAAAAGCAGTGATAAACGCTGGCTCTTGAAATTGCTTGAGTTCGGTTTCTTTAAACGGAATATGCAATGGATGTGCTTTTAAGCTTTCTTTACTTTGGCTTGCTGACATCAATCGGAGGTTTAAGTCTGGTGATAATTGCAGCGCCGCTTCTAATTTAAACCCTACCGCACCACCCGCAAATTTACCACGCATTTCACGTTGGCGAATAATCACGCGGTCAACGTTATAGTCTTGCATTAATTTGACAAAAGAAAACTGGAACGCTTTCATTTGTGCGCTGTCATAAGAGTCTGCGACTACCAGTCGTTGTACTCGGCAGGGGGATACTTCAAATAAACTGTCTGACAAAGACAAAATGCAAATAATGGCTTCGTTGCCTTGTAACTCAACACCACAGACTTTCATGTAATCACCTAATAACCAACGTTCGAGATGTGAATATTAAAACAGAGATGCTTATAAGTGATATAGATAAAAACAACACAAGCGGGAACATTTTATGATGGCCTACTAAATTTTCTTATTCGACCGAGTGTGGCAGCGCTATTAAAGATAGAGTAAAACCCCAATGTCGGGGTTTTATCTCACTGTTTAGCACAAGTCTAACGGCTAACGACTTGTTTTATTTAGGGCCAACTGCTTTGTAAACTATTTCTACACGACGATTTTCTGCCCATGCTGCTTCATCATTACCGTCATTTAATGGCTTTTCTTTGCCATAGCTGACGCTGTCTAATTGACTGGATTTTGCGCCATTGCTATTCAAATAGGCTTGTACGGCATTAGCACGGCGCTCACCTAAAGCCATATTGTATTCACGCGTGCCGCGTTCGTCGGCATGGCCTGCCAATAATACTTTTGCTGTTGGATTTTGGCTCAAGTATTGAGCATGTGCTTGTAAGGTTTGATAATCAGCATTACTTAAGTCTGAACTATCATAATCAAAATGGACTAAACGAACGGTCAATAAATCGGCCATAGTAACTTCACCATTGGCACTGCCGTTTTGACCATTTTTGCCATTAGCAATACTGGCGTTCGCGCCATTTTGGCCATTTGCACCGTTGTCTCCTAAACCAGAGGCATTAACGCCGCCTTTGCCATTAAGTCCACTGGTTTCGGCACTGTTAGCGTCAGTGGCGGTAGTGGTGTCGGCAGGGGTGGTTTGTGTTGTAGCAGTGTCTTCAACAACAGGCTTTTTGCCTTTTAAAGAGGCACAGCCTGTTGCACTTAGGACAACAGCAAGAGATAACGCAATTGCAAGATTTTTGTGAGACATGTTGATATTCCTCATGAATAAAGATTAATAACGATTAAGGCGACCAAGCGGGTTCGCGGACTTGGCCATCGCTGGCTGGCAGTTGTAATTTAAAGCGTCCATCTAATGACATAATGCCTAACACTCCTTGTTTGCCTTGACGAGTGGCGTAAACCAACATTTGGCTATTTGGGGCAAAACTGGGGGATTCATCTAGTGGAGTATCGGTAAGGGTACTCAAACCACCTGTTTGCATATCTTGAATGGCTATTTGGAAGTTTTGGCCACTACGACGATGTACCATCGCTAAGTAACGACCATCAGGGCTAATACTACCGCGACCATTAAATGAACCATCAAAGGTTAAACGTTTAACTTCCAAGCTCTCGATATCCAAACGGTAAATTTGTGGGCTACCACCACGATCTGAGGTAAAGAGTAACGCACGGCCATCAGGAAACCAACGTGCTTCGGTATCAATGGCGTAATGATTAGTAAGCCGTGTCAGTTTTTTGTTAGCTAATTCTAATACATAGATTTCAGGATTACCGTCTTGAGACAAGGTTAAGGCTAGTTTTTGGCCATCAGGAGACCATGCGGGCGCACCATTTAAGCCTTTAAAGCTGGCAATCAGCTGACGTTGTTGATTACTTAAAGTTTGAATATAAATGGCTGGTTTACCACTTTCAAAGGAAACATAGGCTATTTTTTGGCCATCAGGCGACCAACTAGGCGAAAGAATCGGTTCTGAGCTATCCAGTACGGAGTTAGGTTGACGACCATCGGCATCGGCAATTTCTAAACGATAACGATTAACGCCATCACGCTTGTATTGCAGAACATATGCGACGCGACTGCTAAAAGCACCATCCATACCGGTAATGTGTTTAAAAATACGATCACTGATAAAGTGCGCTGCTTCACGCCAACGTGTCGGCGGGATGGTCATGCTTTCGCCTAAAACTCGTTTTTGTTGGCTACTACTAACCAGTTCATATTGAATGGTGAGCATATTATTGGCATCGGGTGTGACTTTACCAACGACGACATAATCTAAGCCTAAACCTTGCCAGACTTTAAATACCACTTCGGCACTGTTAGTGGGCTGTTCGGGGATGCTTTGCGCAGGTTTAAATAAACCACTGCGCGCTAAGTCATCGCTAATAATACGATTTAGTGGTTCAGTGGCTGTGTCACTACCAAAGGGGACAACAGCAATCGGCATGGCGTTGTTATTGGCTTTGAGAATATCAATGGTCAGTTCGGCGTGACTTAAACTAGCCGTGATGAGCATTGACCATGCCATAAGGTGTTTCAGTAACTGCAACATCATTTAGTCCTCGCTACCAAAATTAAATTTTAAACTGCGAAATTTCTCGTTAAGGGCAGGATTGTCCTTAGGAACGGGCAGTGGACTGGCTTTATTAATAGCTGCTTTAATACTGGCATCAAAAGCGTCATTACCACTTGATTTCATTACATATATATTACGCACCTCACCATCAGGGAAAACGATAATGCTGACGGTTGCCGATAGTTTTTCGGTATTCGGCGGTTTATTCCATTGTTGCTTGATGGATTTTTGAATTTGACGGGTGTATTTATCAATCAAATTGGCGAGTTCTTTGTTACTGTTTTCTGCGGCTAATTTCTCCGCCGCTTTTTTATCGGCGAGTTGTTGTTCTGCCAACAAACGATCTTCTTCATTGTGGCTGGTGGCTTGAGCCGCTTTGAGTAGTTTCGCTTGTGCTTCTTTTTTCTCCGCATTTTTCAGTGCAGCCATTTCGTTATCAAGCGCATTTTTGTTTAAGCTGGCGATTTTGGCTTTAGCTTCAGCTAATTTAGCGGCTTTCTCTTTAGCATCTTTATCAGCTTTGTCTTTTGCTTCTTTCTCCGACTTCGCTTGTGCTAGTTTTTCTGCTTTATCCTTGGCTTCTTTTTCGGCCTTTTCTTTTGCTAGTTTGTCCGCTTTAGCTTTAGCGTCCTTTTCAGCTTTGTCTTTTAGCTCTTTCTTAGCTTGTGTTTCATTTTCAAGTTTATCAGCCGCTTCTTTATCTTTCTCAGCTTTGACTTGTGCCAGTTTATCGGCTTTCTCTTTGGTCTCTTTTTCTGCCTTAGCTTTGGCAATTTTTTCTGCTTTAATCTTGGCTTCTTTTTCGGCTTTGATTAAGGCGGATTTTTTTTCGAGCTCAGATTTTGTGGGCGTAGTGGGAGTGTCCTTCTCTTTTTTAGGCGGTGTTTTTTCGGCTTTGCTTTCTTCTTTTTTATTATGTTGCTCAGTCTTTTTAGGTGGTTCGACCTTTTTAATGGTTTCTTTGATTTTTACGGGCGTTTCTTGCTTTAACTCTTTGGGTTTTTGGGCTTTTACTTCTTCTTGTTTTTTAATAGGTTCTACTTTAGGTTTCTCTTCCAATGCTTTGTTTTTTATTGGTTTATCTTCTTTTATTTCTTTTTTGGGTGCAGGAGTTGTAATCGGCTTTTCTTCAACAGATGGCAATGGCTTTGGTGTTGGCACAGATGAAGTTGGTGGCGTAGTTGCACTTGCGCTATTCGATAGTTTGTTGACGGATGATCGTGATACTAAAGCCGCTTCTAAAGTGTCAGGTACGGGCGGCAACTCAGGCACAAAATGTTGAGAAAAAATAACCAATAGCAATAGTATGCCTATGTGCATGGTCATCGACAGCACAAAAGGTTTTTTTAGATAATGAAGCCACGCAGGTTTACTGGTCATGGAATACTAAAGGCTATTCATAGATTGCTCATAAATTATTCATGAGGTGTAGAGGGGGTTTCGGTTAATAAGCCAACACGTAACACATTTGCTTGTTGTAACGCCGCCATCAGTTTCACCACGTCACCATAAGGCACATTTTTATCACCATTAAGCAACACTTGCATTTTAGGTTGAGTTTGCTGCACCGCTTGTAAGGTTTGGGTTAAGTCGGCTAGTTTCATTTGTTTGTCAGGTTTATCACCTTGTTTTAACCAATAGTCACCGTTGCGTTTAATACTGACAATCATCGGCTCAGCACTATCGACATTAATGGAGTCAGTTGAAATCTCGGGCAGCTCGACTTTAATGCCTTGTGTCAGCATCGGTGCAGTAACCATAAAAATAACGAGCAGTACCAACATTACATCAATGTAAGGTACAACGTTCATTTCTGCTAATAAGTGGCGACGTTTGCGCTCAAAAGGGCTGGTTTCCATTAGCTATGACTTTCACGGTGAAGAATGCCGCTGAGTTCATCAGCAAACATAGTGTAACGATTATTCAATGTATCGCTATTGGCCATAAAATGGTTATACGCCAAGACTGCAGGAATAGCGGCAAATAAACCAATGGCAGTGGCAATCAAGGCTTCGGCAATACCTGGTGCGACCGTTGCAAGCGTAGCGTGTTGAACTTTTGCTAAACCAATAAACGAAGTCATGATGCCCCAAACAGTACCAAATAAACCGACATAGGGTGCAGTGGAAGCAATACTGGCCAGCGCAGGGAGCTTTCCTTCTAAACGCGTTTGCTCTTGAACAAGAGTGATGCGCATGGAGCGAGTGACACCTTGCATGACTGATTCAGCATTTAAGCCCTTCTGCCGTAAACGCATAAATTCTTTAAAGCCATTATGAAAAAGGGCTTCTGCGCCTTGTCGATCAGTATTTTGTTGGCTTTGTTGATACAGCAAACCTAAGTCTGCTCCTGACCAAAACTGTTCTTCAAAGTTTTTTAACGCGCGGTCAGCATGACGATGAACCGAACGATATTTCACAATCAACGTCCATGAATAAACAGATGAACTGATTAGGGCAAATATCACCAGTTTCACGGGAATACTGGCATGAGTAATCAAGCCTAAAATGGATAACGATTCGTTCATAAGGTTACGCTAATTAAGTCAGTTAAACGGGTGGGTAGGGCGCAAGGTTTTAGGTGTATTTTCTCGACACAGGCAATATCAACGGTGGCTTCACATAAAATTTCATCATTACGCTCAAGTGTTTGTTTGAACTGTAATGAGGCTTTACCGACTTTGATAATTTGCGCACTCACCTTTAATAAGTCGTCCATTCTAGCGGGTTGTTTATAACGAATATCCACTTTTCGTACGACAAAAAGGTAATCTTCTGTTAATAAATAGTGACCAAAACCAATATCACGTAAATATTCGGTGCGCGCGCGTTCCATGAATTTTAAATAATTTACATAATAAACGATACCTGCCGCATCCGTATCTTCGATATAAATGCGTATGGGGAGTGTAAAAATGGGATACATAAGCGCAGTCTCTGACAGGTTGGCTTACAAGTTAAGTTGAGTTTTGAGTGATTCAGGCATGGTTAAGCCAAAACGTAAATAGGCTTGTGGCGTAGCAACTCGTCCTCGCGCGGTTCTCATCACCATGTCTTGTTGGATTAAATATGGCTCGACAACATCTTCTAATGTGCCTGAGTCTTCGGCAATGGCTGCGGCGAGGGCTTCAACACCTGCGGGGCCACCATTAAACTTTTCCATCAAGGCTAATAAATAGCGGCGGTCTAAACCATCAAAGCCGTGGGTGTCAACATCAAGCATATTTAACGCAGCTATGGCAATGTCATTGCTGACATGGCCAGTGCCTTTCACTTCGGCATAATCACGGACGCGACGTAATAAACGGTTGGCAATTCGCGGAGTGCCGCGTGAGCGACGAGCAATTTCCATTGCGCCTTCATCATCCATTGGCACATTAAGTAGCCTTGCCGAACGATTCACAATCGTCCCTAAATCAGCAACATTATAAAACTCTAAACGTTGGACAATACCAAAACGGTCGCGTAACGGGGAGGTTAATAAGCCTGCGCGGGTGGTGGCGGCCACTAAAGTAAAAGGAGGTAAGTCTAATTTAATAGAGCGCGCACCAGGCCCTTCGCCAATGACGATATCTAATTGATAATCTTCCATTGCAGGGTAAAGAATTTCTTCAATCACGGGTGAAAGTCGATGAATTTCATCAATAAATAAAACATCACCTTCATCAAGGTTCGTTAATAAGGCGGCCAAATCGCCTGCTTTTTCTAATACTGGGCCGCTAGTCGATTTGATTTCACAACCCATTTCACGGGCAATAATATTGGCTAATGTTGTTTTACCTAAACCTGGAGGGCCGAAAATAAGGGTGTGGTCGAGAGCTTCGCCGCGTGTTTTGGCGGCATGAATAAAAATTTCCATTTGTTCGCGCACTTTCGGCTGGCCAATATAATCATCCAAACTGGTAGGGCGAATGGCACGGTCAACAACTTCTTCTTGGCGTGTGGCGTGTGAGGTAATCATGCGTTCGTGGGGCATAGTAATATCGGCGTATCAAATTATTTAATGAGTTTGGAGTTTGAAGGGGCGAAAATATTTCGCCCGTATTTACGAGCTACTTTACCATTGACTTGAGTGCGGCACGTATTAAGTTTGCTGTGTCTTCATGCTGATTTTTAACTAAAGCGACAGCTTTTTGCGCTTCGAGTGGTTTATACCCTAAAGCCATTAACGCTTGTTCCGCTTCGGCAACGGGGGATAGTTGCGTGGTCAGACTGAGTCGTTCGGTGGCGGTGGCGCTACTGGGCATTAGCTCTTTAATGCGGTCGCGTAGTTCAATAATTAAGCGTTCTGCTGTTTTTTTGCCGACACCTGGAATTTTAGTCAGCGTTACGACATCATCCCGTTCAATACAACGTAAAAAAGCATTTGGCTCCATGCCTGATAACAAACTCAATGCCAATTTAGGCCCTACACCACTGACTTTCAGAAACAAACGAAATAGGGCGCGTTCTTCGCGGTCGGTAAAGCCATAAAGAAGATTAGCATCTTCACGGATGACTTGATGAATCCACAGGGTTGTCACTTCCCCTAAGGTTATTTGGCAAAAGGTCGGTAGTGGTGTTTCTACTTCATAGCCCACGCCATGGATATCAATAATGATTTGTGGGGCGGATTTTTCAACAACAGTTCCGTGCAGACGGCCAATCATGGTTATTCCAGGCAATTAATTAGATTATTTCAGATGGTATTTCTTTACTACAGCGAATTGTCGCTGCACCATTTCTTCAACTTAGGACTTAGGTTTATCACTAAAATGATCCGCTATTTTAGCATAACTCCCTAAGCCTGTTTTATAGACGTGGTCAGTGTTTGATACCCTAATGCTTGATGATGCCGATCATGGTTGTAAAAGATCAAGTATGTGGCTAACCCCACCTCAGTAATAGCTCAAGCATTGTGGCATAGGTTTTTCTAGGTAAATATCATTATATTGCACTCTAATGTAGATGCCGTCTTATCAGTCAAGTAATATTTGCCTGATAAGGGGAGTGATGTTTGAATACACGATAACAAATATGGATTAATTTACGCCTGATTGCCCGATAATTTATCCCTTTTGGGCTTTCGCTCTTTATTTATTTTATATATAATTCACGCCCCACGCGCCAGTGGCGAAATTGGTAGACGCGCTGGATTTAGGTTCCAGTCCGAAAGGGTGCGGGTTCGAGTCCCTCCTGGCGCACCAAATTTCGTCCTATTATCTTATAGGACGGTCAGAAAAGCCCCCAATCGTAATGGTTGCGGGCTTTTTTTGTTGTCTATAGTGTTCAGCATAGTCATTCTAAGCGAAGTTTTATAATGGTATTTTGGTTGGTATCCGTATAAAAATAAAGGCCGCAAAAGCGACCTTCATTTTTCTAACATTTCAGCGAAAGCTTACATATTAGGATATGTAGGGCCGCCGCCGCCTTCTGGAGTTACCCAGTTGATGTTTTGCGAAGGGTCTTTAATATCACAAGTTTTGCAATGAACGCAGTTTTGCGCGTTAATCTGCAAGCGTTGCTCACCCGCTAAAGTCACCACTTCATACACGCCCGCAGGGCAGTACAAACGCGCTGGTTCGTCATACAATGGCAAGTTTTTGCTCATTGGAATGCTAGGGTCTTTCAGTTGTAAATGAATCGGTTGATCTTCTTCGTGGTTAGTACCCGAAATAAACACCGACGACAATTTATCAAAACTGATTTTGCCATCAGGTTTTGGATATTCTAATTTACGTGCTAAGTCTTTACGGTCTAAGCAGTCATAATCAGGTTTGTTGTCGTGAATAGTAATAGGGAAACCATTCGGCATAATGTTTTGGTCGATAAAGTTAAACGCCGCACCCATTAAGAAGCCCATGCGGTGCATAGCAGGGCCAAAGTTACGGTAGCGGTGTAATTCTTCGTGTAACCAAGAGTTGTTAAATTTCTCGGTGTACGCAACGACTTCATCACGACCTTCGCTGCCAGCTTTTAAGCTTTCAAATACCGCTTCGGCACACAACATACCCGACTTCATAGCAGTATGAGAGCCTTTGATTTTGGCAAAGTTTAAAAAGCCTGCATCATCACCAATTAAACAACCACCATTAAAGGTAAGTTTAGGCAGAGAGTTTAAACCACCTTTAATAATCGCACGCGCGCCATAAGACACACGCTTTGCGCCTTCTAAGTATTGTTTAATGACTGGGTGATGTTTCCAACGCTGCATTTCATCAAATGGTGACAAATAAGGGTTGCTGTAAGCAAGGTCAGTAATTAAGCCCAGTGTCACTTGGTTGTTTTCAGAGTGATATAAGAACCAACCACCTGCGCTGCCAGACTCACTTAATGGCCAGCCTGAACCGTGTACTACTAAACCAGGTTTGTGTTTGGCTGGGTCAATTTCCCACAGTTCTTTAATGCCGATACCGTAATGTTGTGGGTCGCAGTCTTTGTCTAAATCAAACTTGCTAATTAACTGCTTGCCTAAATGGCCACGGCAACCTTCGGCAAATAAAGTGTATTTGGCGTGTAATTCATAACCTGCGGTAAATGAATGTTTTTTCTCGCCATTTTTACCAATGCCCATATCACCAGTGGCAATACCTTTGACACTGCCATCTTCGTGATACAAAATTTCCGAAGCGGCAAAACCTGGGAATAAGTTCACTTCAAGGGCTTCGGCTTTTTCGGCTAACCAACGGACAAGGTTTCCCAAGCTAATAACGTAGTTGCCTTCATTGTGCATGGCTTTAGGCACAGCCCAATCAGGCATTAATCTGCTGCGAGTTTCGCTAAACAGTAAATGAATTTCGTCTTTAGTGACGGGGGTATGGAGTGGCGCGCCTTCTTCTTTCCAATTAGGGAAAAGCTCGTTGAGTGCGCGTGGTTCAAATACCGCACCTGATAAAATATGTGCGCCAAATTCAGAACCTTTTTCGACGAGACACACGGAAATCTCATGGCCTGATTCTATACTTAATTGACGTAAACGAATGGCTGCTGATAAACCAGCAGGGCCGCCGCCAACGATGACGACATCAAATTCCATTGCTTCTCTTTCCACGATAGTCTCCTCGCAATAAATAGCTGGGGTTTTCCACATAGTATAACGGAAGCAAGACCCTGAATTGATTGGCTGTTATGCGCTTGTTGCGCGTCAACCAAACAATCTGTGCCTTTTTTGTCTTCGGTTACACTTTCATATATAAATGGAACGGCGCGTAGTATAAAAGCACACTATCCAAAGACCAACTTTTTATACGATATTTTGTTAGACAAAAAATAGGAAATATTCAATATGACTCAATATTCACAAATAAAAGCCGATCCCATGGCCATTGCGCGTTTATTAAAAGATGAACATGGCAATACGCCTAAAGGTTTGCCACCTGTGCATAAATGGAATCCTGAATTTTGCGGTGATATTAATATGCAAATTAAGGCTAATGGCCAATGGTTGTATATGGGTACACCGATTGGTCGTCCAGCCTTAGTGAAGCTGTTTAGTTCTATTCTTCGCCACGATGATGATGATTGTTTTTATTTAATTACCCCTGTCGAAAAAGTACGGATTGTCGTCGATGATGCTCCGTTTATTGCCACCTTAGTGACGAAAGTGTTGGATGAAGGCGTGGAGTTTTTACGCTTTACCACATTGACTGAGGATGTCATTGTCTTGGATGCTGAACATCCGTTATGGGTCAATTACGACGCGCCCGATGGTGAGCCGCGTCCTTATATTCATGTCCGTGACCGCTTAGATGCGCTGATTCATCGTAATGTCTTTTATCAGTTAGTAGAATGGGCGACAGTTCAAGAAATAGACGGAAAGCTATTTTACGCCGTGCAAAGTGCGGGGCAGTGGTTTGTGATTGCGCCGTTCGAGTCCGATGTATAACGCGAAGTAAGCTAAGCAATCCCCTGTAAATTAACGGATTAATCCCTTCGGAAAAATAGACTCAACATCCTATGAAAAAAATCTCCAAAGCTATTCTCCTGTCTTTATTAGCCACATCAAGCATTGCTCAAGCCGTAGAACGTCCGAAAATTGCGCTTGTTTTATCAGGTGGCGGCGCGCGTGGTATTGCGCATATTGGCGTGTTAAAAGTATTGGAGGAAGCACGTATTCCTGTCGATTGTGTCGTGGGCACGAGCATGGGCGCGATTGTTGGTGGAGCAGCAGCCACAGGAATGCCCCCTGCGGAGATGGAAAAACGGGTGTTAGCGGCAGATTGGGATTATGTTTTTGGCGATAAACCAAAACGTAAAGACGTGCCTTATTTCCGAAAACGCGATGATTGGCAAGATTATTTCGATTTTACCTTAACGCTGCGTGATTATTGGCCTGTTGCTCCACGTAATTTGGTCGGGGTGCATTACATTACCCAGTTTTTTCGTGAGTTGACGGGCGGCATGAGTGTCGAAAAGTTTGACCAATTGCCTTTGCCTTATCGCGCGATTGGTGCGGATTTAGAAAATGGTAAAACGGTGATTATGGATCACGGCGATTTACCCTTAGTGATGCGTGCCAGTATGAGTGTGTCGGGCGTTTTCCCGCCTGTGCCTTATGAAAACTCGCTGGTCGTTGATGGCGGCATTGTCAAAAATATGGGTGTTGATGTTGGTCGTCAGTTATGTGGCGATGCCGTGATTGCCGTTGATGTGTCGTCGCCGAATGCTAATCGTCAAAAACTAGAGTCATTATTTGCCGTCAGTGAGCAAACCATTAACATTGCTGTTCAGCGCGATATGCAGGCACAAATTGCCACGTTAACGGCAAAAGATGTGTTAATTAAACCTGATATGGGCAAATTAACGTCAACGGATTTTAATCAATCAGCCCAATTAATTGCGGCGGGTGAAAAAGCAGCGCGTGCTAAGTTGCCGTCGTTAAGCCGTTATGCTTTGTCTGAACAAGATTATCGGGTGTGGCAAGAAAGTATCGCCGCGCGTAAACCGCAAAATCAAGCGATTGCCAAAGTAGAAATCACGCCAACACGTTGGGTCAGTAAAAGTGTTTTAAAATCATTATTGGAAGTGCATAAAGGTGAACCTTTAAACCAAGCCGCTTTGCATCACAGTATGGATGGCATTTATTCCCGTGGCGATTTTATTCGGATTGCCTATCAATTAGTGCCGACCATTGACGGTGCAACATTACGCATTATTCCTGTCGAAAAAGATGGTCGTGATTTTGCTCGTGTCGGTCTTAAATTAAATACCGATTTTGCTAATAACTCCTCGTTTGGCTTAGTCGCAGGCTTACGTCGTAGTTGGCTGAATAGTTTAGGGGCAGAGTGGCAAAGCCAAGCAGAAATTGGCGAAACCCGTTCGTTTTATACCGAGCTTTATCAACCCACTGTATTAAATGGTGAATTCTTTTTAGCTCCTTGGTTGTCTTTGCGTGATGAGCCGCGAGATATTGTTTCTAGCCATGAAACGATTGGTGAAAATCGTGTCCGTCATGTCGGTGGCGGTGTGGATATTGGTTCTGTATTAGGCAAATGGGGCGAAGTACGATTCTCGGTTTCCGACCAACAGGTCAAGTGGCGGTCATCGTTACAAACGGTTAATCCGATTGTCGGTGAGAGTTATGAAGAAATTGGCTATGGCGTAAAAGCCATTTTTGACCAATTGGATAATCCCCGTTTTCCTAAAAAAGGTAATTGGGCACGTTTAGCGTATTTTTCTGCCGAAAAAAGTATGGGCAGTGACAAAGACTATCAACGCTTGATGCTCGAGTGGCGGCGGGCATTTACATGGGATCGCTATACCTTTTTTGCCACAGGGCGAGGCGGCAGTGCTTTAGGAACCACATTGCCCTATACAGAAGAATTTCAACTCGGTGGCGCAATGAATTTGTCGGCGTATCGACGTTCGGAGTTGTCGGGTAATACCTTCTTTTTGAGTCGTTTATTGGCTTACAAACAAATTAAAGAAATGCCTCCTGCGTTGGGTGGCGGTGTTTATTTGGGTTTTTTGGCGGAGGCGGGCGCAGTGTCGGCTAAAAACAGTTGGTCATCGGCGTTGTTTGATAATCCTGCTTATAGTATTGGTGCGGTGTTAGCCGCCGATACGCGTTTAGGGCCATTTTACTTGACCTTAGCGCAAGGGGATAAACAACGTAGGGCGGCTCATTTGACGTTGGGGATGAGTTATTGATGGGCTTCCGTTATCTATCCATCCGACATTTGCACACGAGTGACGTAGCCCGCAAGGATTGCGGGATAAATCTGTGTAAAGCAAAGGCTTGAGTGGTTCTTCTGCCCATTCCCGTGTTCCACACGGGCTTGTATCTTATCTGAAGTAGTGCTTAGCTATCATTACTAGCAGAGAGTCGATAATTTGAACACGGGCTTAAGGCTCTGACCTTGTGGCGTAGATTAAATCCCCTCTCTGTCCTTACATGCCATTCCAACCCTGAACGGTAGCCAAGCGCAATGACGCTGTATGTACAAGACTAGACGGTGTGAAAGGCATATGTAGCTCAGTCTCGGGAGAATTCATCATGTTTTATCTCGGTCTCGATGTGTCTAAAGCCTCATTAGATTGCTGTTTGCTTTATCAAGGCATTGACGGCAAAAAGAAAAATAAGCGCGTTGCCAATTCCAGCAAAGGAACGGCTGAGCTGCTTGACTGGCTCAAAAGACAGCAAAGCGAAAACGGACAAACGCATATCGTCATGGAAGCCACAGGCGTTTACCATGAGAATACGGCCATCGCACTACATCGTGCAGGTTGCCTTGTCTCCATCGTCAATCCCGCGCACGTCAGGCACTTTGCCAAAAGTCGCTCGGTAATCCTCCCTTTTTTAACCGAAGTTAAAAGTAGAGGTTAGGCTATTAAAGCTAGCTTTTGCTTTGGTGGTATCCCACCATTTGCTTTGTTCGGTCGTTCATGGTTGTAAAACCATAGCCATTCTGTCGCATGTTCCTGAACTTCGGCAATACTGCTAAACAAATATTGATTAAGCCAGTCATAGCGAACAGTCCGATTGTAGCGTTCCACATACGCATTTTGC
>JAUSLJ010000024.1 GCA_030646715.1 Agitococcus sp. | reverse complement strand
GACGGTCTGCGAATGGAGGGAAAGCCCTGCCTTCGTGGCGCCTGTGGTGTAAGCGTTGAGGTCGTAAGCGCTCATGAAGCGGTGCTCGCGCTGCAGCACTTTGTAGCTTAAGTCGTTGACGTAGTTCCAGACGAAGTTCACTTCACAGGCCATCGCGCGCAGGAACTTGGCGTGTTTGTCTTTTAAGCGTAACCGGAGCACCCGCGTGGTCAACCCGGCGGCCGCTTTAGCAGCTGAGCGTTCTTTAGGACTGAGCCTTTTAGGCTTGACGGGGACGGCACCATCTGACACGGGAACCCTCCGGTTAAGGTAAGAATACAAAATAATACCACTGGTTTAAAAGCCAGTGGTATTTAATCAGTATAACTGCGGTATTTTATAAAGGCAAGACTTGCGCTTTACATCCCCGCCCTGAAGCGACGGGGTCTTTCAGCGCGGCTGGATAAAGGCACTCGCGGACCAATAATTGCATGGGGGTACAGCGCCGCGAGTATCCGCATACGTTCGCGCGCGATGAGGGGAGGCCAGAATTCTTCAGTGAGGCTTGTGAAAACCCCCGTTGCAATACGTTTCAGCTCGCCGCGTCGCTGCACCATTCTGATTTCCGCCGGTGTAAACTCTGCGTAAAGAATCAACGCGTCGGCGGATGTCGTGTTTATTTGAATGGCATTTTGTCGCGTTTTTTTGCGCGGCTAGGCTGGAACGTCCTCATGTGTCGCGAATATCTTACCACCATGGACTTTTTGTCGTAAATTTTTAATTAACAGGGTGACTAAGGTTGGTGTCGTCCACGTGCCTATACTAATTTTAATCAGGAGGCCACTTTGACAGCAATTCAAGAAAAATCCCCGGACTTTGTTCGATATGTATTAATGATAGTGATAGACCCGGTCACGGGGTTTGCAGTCGGACTGACCAAATTGAAAGGACCTTCATACCTGTTAAATCGCATTACGTTTCCGGGCGGGAAAATTGACAATGACGAGTCGGTTTATTGTGCGGCAAGCAGAGAAATGATGGAAGAAGCGGGTCTTGCTATAGCAGAAGACCAATGGACGATATTTGATATTGTCACTTGTGCCGATTACGAACTTACAAAATTAGTGGCGCGTTCTGCCGACGTGATGACGGCCTACACGCGTGAACTAGAACCCGTCTGGCATCTAGCCATTGAGCGGCATCTAGAATATGCTGCGCGCTCTCCCGAACTGTATACCCAGGACTTTATTGCCAATTTACATGGGGCGCTTGCTGTTCTTCCCCTTGAAATTGCGCTATCTTCTTAATTAAAAAACGTTCTCTCTGAGGACGTTTTTTTTTAACCTGACAGCCTTACCAAAGAAAAGAGCCTCCCCTAAAGGAAGGCTCATTAAAATAAACACGCACAAAAATTTCATGTGTGGCGTAAGTTATCAATGTCTCTGTTCGGGAGAATCATCGTCCCTGAGTGATGCCATGGTCATTCGTCCTTCTACTCGTTGAAACACCAAAGGACGATATTCACATCGACGCACAGGCGTGTCAAACACGGGACACTCCCCTAGCTGGGTGCCCAACAAACTGTGAACTGAAACACAAATGATTTCAGAGCGGCCTGCGGGCGCGTTCGTCACTTGTGTCTCCTCTGGAATTGCTAAGACAGTTTTCCACGCTTCACTGACCGTAACAATGAGCGTCGGTTTATTAGCCTGCGCAAAAATTCGAGTGAGCATAGCCTGCATTGAATTTTTGCCTGCATTTCCTTCATATAACCGTAGAACTATACCTGATTCCACCGCCCCAACATTGGCAAAGTCCCCCTCCGCTGCATCCGCTAAAGTGAACACAAACATTTGCGGCTGGACGTAACCGTCCTGGTTAAATATGGCGATTGCCGAATACACAATAGCTTCATACGCCGCGGTGATATCGACCGCACTGGGTCTTAGTGTTGTTGTCATAGACTCTTCCCTCTTTAACTTAAAATAAAAAAGCAATGCTTTCGCGTAACGGCCCTATCAATTTCCCTCTCCTCTATGGTCCTGCTCTGAACTAACATGCTCTGCCATAGTGCGTCTCACTTGGGATATCTTTTGTATAGCGACGCTTCGACCCGAACCGTTCTCCGCGCTTATAAACAGCAGTGCTACACAGGCCATTACCTTGCTTTGGCGCTTACCACATGCTTGATACCCCTTATTTTACAATGCTCCCTGAAGCCTCCGGCGAAGTAGTGCGCCCATTGCGCGAAACCCCTTTCGTGCCACTTCCAACGCGGTTCATTGTTTATGCAAGTGCCTACGATGAGCTAATCGCCATCCGGCCCTACTTCTTGGTGACAACGCAGCTAAAAACCCGGCTAGAACAGGCACAATTAACGGGCGTGACATTTGAGTGCGCTCACGTAGTGGTTGCCTCGGAAGCACCCCTGCTATTGTTGAAATCTACTTTCTGGCAATTATTACCTGCAACTACAGTAGCCTCGCCGGATGTCCAAATAAACTCGGATGGCACTCTGATTGTTTCTGAAAAAGCCTTAGCTATGTTTAAATCGCCGTCTTTAAAAAACTGTACGGTTCTCCCCCTTGGCCAGGAAGAAGTAAAAAAACCGCAAAGACCAAAAGGAACTTTGCGGTGAATAAGTGGGGATAACTGTCAGTAGCGAGCTAACTACAGCATCGAGTCATTCGCTCCAAAAGCCTGGAAATGCAAGGTGTCCATAGTTAGCCCTTGATTTAAATGCCCGCCGCATACCCCTACTTTCCAGTAGCGGGTAAGGCGGGCGACTCTTGCTCTTGGATGTAACGAATAACAGTAGCAAGGTCCGCCGCCCCCACATTGAACGCGGCGTAGGCTCCCGACCAAAAAATCTTTTGCCAGAAGAACTTCTTCAAGTGCTGTGCGTGCG
>JAUSLJ010000022.1 GCA_030646715.1 Agitococcus sp. | reverse complement strand
CTATAACGTGCAAAGTTCATTAGGCACGTCGGTCTACGGTTCGGGGCTCAACGACACGCTCACCGGCAACACCGGCGATGATTTACTCGCTGGTAGCGAAGGTAACGACACACTGGCAGGCGGAGATGGCGCCGACCAGCTATGGGGAGGCAATGGCGATGACCAGCTTCATGGAGGAAGTGGTAATGACACCCTGAAGGGCGAAACTGGAAATGACACGCTCTATGGTGAAGGCGGCACCAACACCTTAGATGGTGGGTTAGGTGACGACATCTACTACTCTTCCGGCGTCAATGACCAGCTGTGGGGAGGAGGTGGTGTCGACACCTATCATCTGAGCGCCGGCACCGGCAGCCATGTCCTCCATGAAGACGCGCAAGGGGGCATCGTTGACTTGTCGGCATATTACACGCAAGGCCAGACGCTAGGCATCCGGCTACTCAATGCCGACCAGTTATGCTTAACGTCGAGCACGGGGGAGACCACGGTTATTGCCGGCTGGAGTGCACAAAATGTGACGCTCTTTACGGGGTCCTATCAATGGTCTTTCGCTGAAGTGGCGCAAGAGTTTGCTGCCGGCAGAACTAAACTGGGAGCGGACCCTTCCAGCGATTTCGTTACGATGAATGGTACCGACAATAACGACACACTCACGGCCCTTAACAACTATCCGAATACACTCAACGGCGCTGCCGGTAACGACAACCTCTACGGCGGTACCGGCAACGACACCTTAAATGGCGGCGACGGCAGTGACCTGCTGGACGGTGGCACCGGTGCCGACCTCTACGACGGCGGGGCAGGCAACGACATTCTGGGTGGCTCGCCCAATAGTCCTGATGCCGGCTATGCCACCGGCAACAATATCGGGGTAGGCAACAGTTATCGGGGCGGTACCGGCAATGATTTACTGCGCGGTACGGTCTGGTCGGACAGCTACACCTTTAACCTCGGTGATGGCCATGACCTGATACAGGAGTTCGACGGCACGACGGCATCTGGGCCTGCAACGGACGTGCTGCGTTTTGGCGCCGGGATTGACCCGGCCACCACCACGGTCGTGCGCAACGGCACCAGCCTGTTCTTTCTGGTCAATGGAGTGGATTCGGTGGAAGTGGCCAACTGGTACACCAGCCCGGGCAGCACTGCCAGACAAATTGAACAAGTGCAGTTTGCCAACGGTGTTACCTGGCAGGCAGCGGACCTGACCGTGCAAGGGCTGACCAGTACCGGGACGGTGAACGCGGATACGCTCTCCGCCTTTGGCGACTTCCCGAACGTGATTCATGCCGGTGCCGGTAACGACACCATTTATGGCGGCGCGGGTAACGATATCCTGTACGGCGAAGGCGGCATCGATACGATTTACGGCGGGGATGGCGACGATATTATTTATGGCGATTCCATGGCGGGTGTGCTCAACGGCGGTAACGGTAATGACTTCTTGTATGGGCAGGGTGGCAACGATATGCTGATTGGCGGGGACGGCAGTGACCTGCTTGATGGGGGAACGGGTGCCGATATCCTTGACGGGGGCACCGGTAACGATACGCTAGGTGGCGTGCAGGGCAGTGATGATGCCGGTCGCGCGGGCGATACGACCGGCCTGGGTAACGACTACACCGGGGGCACAGGCAATGATTTACTGCGGGGCACCGCCTGGGCGGATACCTATCATTTTAATCTGGGGGATGGCCATGACTTGCTGCAGGAGGTTGACCTGACGGGTAGCGGGCCACAGCTTGACGTCTTGCGCTTTGGCGTGGGCATTACGCCAGCGAGTGTGACGGTGAACCGGTCCGGTAATAGCCTTTTTCTGGTGTGCAATGGGGCGGACTCGATAGAAATCGCCAATTGGTACACCACTCATACAAGCAACGCCAACCAAATCGAGCAGGTGCAGTTTGCCGACGGCACGGTCTGGACCTCTGCGGACTTGACCGCGCGCGGTCTGTATAACCCGGGCACAACCGGCAACGACGTCATGACCGCTTACAGTGACTTCGCGAATGTGCTGTCCGGTGGCGCGGGCAATGATACGCTGACGGCGGGAGTGAGTCCGAGTCTGCTTTACGGCGGTGCCGGCAGTGATGCCTTTTATGGGGGAAACAGCCTGTTTGTCGGGGGGCTTGATAACGATACGTTTAACGTGACCGGAACGGGTGCTGTGTTGGCGATAAACAAGGGCGACGGGAATGACGCGGTGAACGGACTGGGGCATGGCAATGCAGGTAGGAGTGCCGTGCTGTCCTTAGGTGGGGGCCTGCAGTACGCAGATATCAGCCTGACACGCGAGACCAATGACTTGATTGTGCATGAAGGGGCGGGAGCGAGCCGAAGTATCCGCTTGAAAGATTGGTACGACGCGAATGGCGGCACCAGTACCGATGCCCATGTCACTTTGCAGCTGATAGCCTCTGCCTCGTCCCCGTTTGACGCCGGTACCGCCGGCAGTAACTTTGCGCATGCGGTGGAGAGCTTTGACTTTAATCAATTTGCAGGGGCGTTTGACAGTGCACAGGTGGCTAATCCGGCGATAACCTCGTGGGCGTTGGCGCAGTCCATGGTGGACGACTACGTGGCATCGAGTGAGTCGCAAGCCATTGGTGGTGATGCAGCTTGGTATTATGGAAATCAAGGGACGATGAGTGGCTTGGCCTTGAATGCGGTTGTGAGCTCTGTTAGTGACCCGTCCTTTGTGAGTTTGCTGGCGCAGCCGTTCCACTCTACTTCAGAGTTTCAGTTGATGGGTGGGGTTAAGTTGGCGTAGTTTGCTTCGGACGACAAGTAGGAGAACATCACCTAGAAAAGCGCTCTTCATTGAAGGGCGCTTTTGTTAATTCACGAACCGCTGGAACAGCATAATAAAGAAATGCCTCTTGAGTGATTAACTCAAAAGGCATCGAAGAATAATCGAACAAAACAAACAAAAAGAGAAACTAATTAAGCCGCAAGCCGGTTGTTAAACCCCTCTGCAGACGCAAAGCGGGAAGAAGCCCCCATAACGTACTCGACCATACACTCCGTAGCGAGCCAGCGACGGCCTAGTCGTTCGGCAGCATCGGCAGTCGTAAACGACCCGGCAAAAGGGTCTACCACTAAGTCTCCTGGTTGCGACAAAAATTCAATCAAGAACGACGCCAGTTTCATTGGCATCGGTGCACCATGTGCCGGTAAGCCCATAGCACGTGCCGCTTTCTTATAGGCGTCTTGCGCTGGACAACGGTGGCCAAACGACAAAATATTACGCGGAATTTTACCTGCTGTTGGATTACTGTAACTGCCATGCGACACCGAGTAAGCCCCGTCCGAAAACGAGCCTTCCCGTTGCTCACCGCCCTGCTGGATTAACTTCAAATGCCGTTCGGTATGCGCTTGCAGCACCCGGCGGTTGTCTGACTTGACCAAATGGGGATTATTCGTGAACCAGTAAATCGGCTCGTACACCACGTTTAATTGCGTTCGCTCAATACTCGCGTATTGAATCGGACCCGGTGGTTTTGATTTGTTCTCCCAGATAAGTTCGTCCATTTTCCATAAGCCCAATCGGTCATGCAGCGCCAATACCAGCCGTTCGCGGTACAGAGAGCGGGCAGGACTTTTTGTGATGAAAATGTCATTACTGACATTCAGACAAATGCTACCCCCGGGCACCAGATTTTTGGCAACAGGCTCGAGGGTTTTGCATATCCAATCGACCCACTCTTTTTCAGTCACATTACCGTATTGCCGTGGCACTGCTAACGGATAGGGCGGTGATGTAATAACGAGCGTGATAGGCGCGTCAATACTGGAAAACACGGTTTCGCAACACCCTAAAATAGCAATACCGAGTTCAGTTGAAAACCCGACCACCGAGACCTTACCGGTGATTTGATTTAAGTCCTTTGAGGCCCGTTTGGTCAGCCCCCATACGCCCTGCTCCCCTTCAATACGTTCCAGGATACCGGAAGCCTTCAGGGTTTGCTGATGCCAGCGCACTTTACGGGAGAACGGGTTGTGTAACGCGCCGGCCGCACCGATAGGTACTTTACCGTTGAGTTCTTCGTCACTCATTCCTTGCACTACAGCGACATTTTCGTACAGCGCGCGGTTATCCAATATCCCTGATGTCTTCGCAGAGTAGGCATGCAACACTGTAGAAAACAAGTCGAGTTGGGGAGAGGCGATTTTTGTGGTTTGATTCATTGTATGCCTTGTGATTTTATGGTCCTGTCACGTATAGGCAAACCCCTCCTTGCGCAAAAACTGCTAAAGAAAAATGAGCCTCGGGAGGGAGGCTCATTAGAATTATGACGTGAGGAGCAAATGTACTGGCTGATGCTTAAGTGACATCAACGTGACAAATGCACTTTTCCGATGTTAAAGAAAGTGAGGGTTCCGCAAAGTCTCAAAACTAAACGAAATCACACAAAATTCGTACTTATCCGACAATATGTCAGCGCCTGAAAGCGGGATATCGACATCCTCTTCAACGGTAACGGTTACTTCCTGGGGTAACTCAACAGTTTCACCGTCAGTATCCCACTTAATGTTAAAAAACCGAATATCCATTTCACATCCTTAATTGAAGCGGCAAATCAGGTCGTCAAACCGGTTCTACCGACTGTTCTACACTTAACTCGGATTTGCTTCCATGCGAACGCGGCTCATGAGAACACTGTTTGTTTTAAGTATCTCACCGTGCGAGGCAACTCTAAACATTTCAGGTCTACCATGCTTAATGTAGCCATCCACAGACCAAGGGACGACATGCGTAGGTCTATCACCGCACAGTCGCCATTGGCAATTAACGTCTTTTCGATGGAAAACATCGTTTCCAATCGATAGCGCCAAGCCGCGCCCGGTGAATAGTGCAGCAACAATCTTCACCTGAGAACCGTCTTTCCTTGTCAGAATATTGACTTCCTTCATTGTGTCTTTTCCTTCTGTTTTGTGATGGGTGTTACAGGGGATTAGCGCCGAATTGGAACCAACGTGATGGGCTTCACAAATTTGCGCACTACCCACGCATGCAGTCGGAACAAGTCCTCGATGGGCATACATTCGTAATTCAGCGTGCTCAGCCCTCCTGCAAATCCATCGGTGATAACTCCCTCTGAGGTAAATCCCTCAAAGGCAACGCAGACAAAGCCCTGGCGCAATGAAAATTGTTGACCGGTAGGCTTGTCGGCCTTGTTCTTAGGCACCCAGATGAACAGGTTACCGTTTCCTTGCCCTTTAGCATCCCGGGTTCGGAAGCCCGATTTCCACAGAAAAGGCTTCACTGTCTTTTTAATGCTTGCCGTCAAGCGATTACGCTCCTGGCGGTATGTTGCAGTATCCATGTAGTACTCCTTGAAAGGTCCTAATCCGTATAGGCACACAGGTACCCGCCTGTAACAAAGCGTGGTAGTCGGGTGGAGGACACCAAAAAAGTACTGCCCTTGCCTACGGGATATCCGCGAAAGGGCAGGAAGAGCGGGAAGGGCTCGGGCGGGGGCTAACTTATCTGCGTTTTGGATTAGGCCCGTATTTATTGTCACCGGGCTGGCTGTCTTGACACAGAAACACGATGACGACGATGCCAAGCACAAACATCCCCAACAGCCAGACTAGCCCTGCCATTGGGCTACGCCACCCGGCAAGACAGAATATGCCCATGCCAAGACATGCCGCCTCGGCAAGCCACGCGACGAACAGCCACCAGCCTGACCAGCCGATATCATGCATCCGTCGAATTGCCGCCGTCCACCCGGGGACGAGCATAACGAGGTAAAAAAGCCGGCTGACCGCGAGCATAACGGACATTCCAGAGGCGTACGCGAGTAGTTCTAACGCGAACTGGCCCACCATAGAGAATAAGACGAGATACCAATATTCTTTTCTCTGCGCCCTCCCCTGAATAGAAAAGGTGTTTTGTAACGCAAGAAGAGGCCAATTCATGAAAACTTTCAAAAAGGGGGGACCAGCAAAATCGTGGCAAGGGAGAGGTAGGTCACTAGATGTGTTCGACATCATGCTACGTATAGGCACGAGGATGACATGCGCTTTAGCCCGTGTCGCGTTTGCTATACGAGGGAGGAACGACACCAATATCGACATGAACTCAAAAGGAATAGGCATGGACAATAAACGAACGAAAGCAGACCAATTCATTCACGATATGGCCCGCCAGCGCAACATCACGTTCGCGCGGATTGGCATGCTCATCGAAGTGAACGGCGATATTGGCACTATTCGTGGCATGAACAGTTCCGCCAACCTTGACGTCGTGTTTGCCAATCAGATGAAACTTGGCAAGCATAAACATAACTGCCATCCCACTTGGGAAACCCGGTACTTCGATGCACAGGGCGCGGTTATTGCCGACTATCGCTCGAACAAAGGTTAAGTAACTTAACACATTCATCTATCACGAGGAACGCCATGACCCGACTATGCCATCTTGAAGTCATCGAAAAAGAAGCCAACGAAAGCGACACCGAAGGCTACAGCTATGTGGCATGTAATGCAGAAACAAATGGCAACACCAGCACAGATATGGCGTTCGTTACCTGCAAGGCTTGCCGACATTGGCATGCAGTAGACCATCACTCAACACACGAATTTGAACGAACCTATTAACAAAGAGAGGACAGTGTAAATGAACCCCTACGGCTTATCGCGCAGAGATAACTACAATTGCAAAGTTGGTTGCTGCGCTACAAAGTACGCTAAGTTTTCAGGACAACCTAATCCTGGAATTAAGGCTCGCCGCAAAACAGCCCGGCAGCGCGCAGAGCAAGAAATACAACAGACAGAGGTGGCTATTCAAGAATCAACCAAGGACTAAAATGACGACAGCACGCATAAAAGAACTGGTCGAATTGACTTTGGCAAAAGTAGAAATTCTTAAGCTAAAGGCGGACGATTACACGTGGAATTGTCATATAGATGCCGCGACTAAAGTGCAATTACTTTCGGCACTTGACGAGATTGACATACTCTTAGCGCAGTTGCGCATTTTAGGCTAACAAGGGGACAAGAATGACGCCACAGATACTAATAGCGTGGGTAGGTATCATAGGGGTGGTAGCGGCAATCGGCTATATATTCAGCACCGTCTCCCCCTTCAACTTACAGGAAGCGATTGAAGCGGACACAACCGGCGTAGCGGACAGCCTCAAAACATTTTCGTACCAAGACATTACTGCCGCAATGGAAGCGAAGATACGATTTCACCTAGAGCTTGCTAAGGGGAGTCCTACGGAGGAACGCAGACTCCCGCATGAAACACGCGCCGCTGGCGTATTTTCTGGTTGGGTAGCAATAACGGCGCACCATCGCCAGGAACTCGATTATCTACGGATTAAGGCACTATTGCCCGCTTCTCAGGAATTAATTAATGAAAACAACGAATGAACTTGTCCTGTTCTATGGCCGCTCGGAGTTTTACTCCAATTGGCACGCAACCGGATTTCGCATGTACGGATTGCCCTTCGCGAATGGCGAACAATTCATGATGTACTGCAAGGCAATGACGTTTGGTGACGAAGTGGTCATGGCCAAGATTCTGAAAGAATCCGACCCCGCAAAAGTGAAAGCTCTCGGTCGCATGGTCCAACCCTATGACGATGAAAAATGGGCAGCGGTTCGCCTTAATCTGGTGCAAAGGGGTTTGCTGGAAAAAGCGCGTACACATCCTGCAATAGCACAAGCGTTACTAGCTACGGGAACTCGGTTATTAGTCGAAGCGAGTCCCTGGGATAAGATATGGGGAATTGGACTTAAAGAAACAGACCCGCGCGCGCTGAATCCAGCACAGTGGCAAGGGCTCAATCTATTAGGCCAGGCTTGGATGTGGGTGCGCCAGGAACTGCATACGACGATAGCTACGCAAGCAGTTCAGACGGACCTATTCTGACAGCAATGTAGCACCTATGTGAGGAACCTTCGTGTCATCCCTGACACCCTATTACCCTTTATTCAAGGTCGACAGCTTCTCTGCTGCCGACCTTTTTTTAATGCATAGCCTCGTGACAATGCGTCCGTACTTCTGCTGTTCGTCCCGGGAATTACTTTAGCCTTTATTCCTCTGATTTTAGCTCTTGCAGATGTACCTATATCTGAAGCTATGTCCTCTTTCCTAAAAAAATTTAGAATCATGGCGGCCCCGATAACGCTACCCCGCTGTGAGATACCGTAGAACTTTGGTTTTTTGAGCGGATATACCGCCAAATATTCCCCGACCACCAGACCAGCGAAATAGCCCCATAGCATGGTAGCGGGCCAGCTTCCCTTACGTTTAACTACCCAAGAGAGTCACATGAAACCGACACAGCTGAAAATCACAGCGTCACCCGCAGATAATCTTCAATTCGAAGGAAGCGCCATCCTTGCATTTAACTGGGAGTCTGGCGGAGGCCTGTCCGGAAAAGCCACGGCCTACCATACGGTGACGGGCAAGATAGTCGTTGTGGTGGAATCTCAGGGTGCCGTCGGACGCGCGGTGTACGCGGTCGTCTCCCGTGCTGCCCTTGTAGAAGCGGCACACCGCGGCTGGCTTCTCCAAAAACTCTGCGGCACGGTGCATGCAACGCTCCTGAAAAAACTGGCACCTCTTTTTCCGCAATATCGTTGTGAGGGTCCTCGCCACATGACAGCCTTATTGCTCGATTATTTTGGACTGGGACCGTCCGTCATTCATACCTGTTAAGAAGTGATGGCGTGCCCCTTCAGCCACCCAGAACGCTAGTCTCTATACCTGCTAGACCCCCGATATAACGCCTGCGCCAAGGGCCGCCCTGTTTCACCCTTCATTTAGGAACCTACTTATGTTAGTTAAAACTTTACTGAACCAAGCAAAAAACTGCCTCACCGCAAAGGATGCCCAAGTATTAGCAGATTACTTAGAAAAAGCCTTTGGTCACAAAGGGCCGATGAGCAATTTAATATCCGCGAACCAAGACTCGCAGCTGGAAAGCCTCCGAATGCCCTACGTAAGCGTGGAGTTCAACCATGTTATCAGCCAGTTCTACATTACCATGATTCGGCCAGAGATTCGCGACGCCAAGCTTGCCATCGTCGTGCGCACTAGCTATATGAAAGACGGACTAGGCATGATGAGCAGGAACTACGACGTGCACGACGACATGGACGCCGTCATCGACTGTGACGACAGTTCCTTGGACGTTCGCGCCTACATTAACCGTGCCGTAGCACTCGCGAAAGAGCACCACCAGCAGTTGGTGGAACAAGTAGGAATTAACGCTCCGGCCGCTCGTATTGCCGTAGACAAGTCATGGAAGTAAGCGCCACTTAATTCATCAACGGACCCTATTCAGTTAAGGGTCCGTTTTTTCTTTGCATTGTCGGCACCGTTATTGCGCGCCAATAAAAGAAGGCCCTATACCAACCATGCCAGTCACTCTATACCGCCACCCTGACATTTTTCGACACGACCTGGCCGCCAACCATGTTGCGATGCATCGCCATCGATTGGGCTATATCGACAGCGTGATGACCCGCAACAAAGCACTGCCTACCCGACTGGCCCGAGTGGCCACCGTCGAGGAACTTTTGCGCAATCACACCCTTCCCTATTTGAAACAGTTGGCCAACACCCGTGAACTTGCGGACGGGCAGCTACTGGCGTTGAATGCAGAAACCATCCTTAACCGGCATACGTGGCGTACAACCGTGCTCTCGGCCGGGGCGGTATGCCAAGCTGTCGAGGATGTCCAGGCAGGGGCTACGCGACATGCCTTTTGTATCGGCTACGCCGGGCACCATGCCGTGGCTTCTGCGGGCGGCGGGTTTTGTTTCACCAATCAGGTCGCTATAGGGGCGCACCATGCGTTGGCCCAAGGGTTTAAAGCCGTGGCTATCCTCGATTTCGACACCCATTCCGGCAATGGCACCGCGCTCTCGTTTATTGCAGAGCCGCGTGTTTTTTTCGCCGAGACCTACCAACCGGGATATCCCGGCGACTTTTTGCAGCGGGGGTTTCCGGTTCCTCCGCATATCGCGCGTAGGCGATGCAACAACGCTCAACAATTCCAGCAGGCATGGGAGCGCTTACTACAGGATGTGCGCGCATTTTGTCCTGACCTTGTATTGGTGTCCGCCGGCTTTGACGCCCACGTGGCGGACCCGCTGGGTACGCTTGGCATAACGGATGCGCACTACTTCTGGTTAGCGGAGGAAATATCACAATTGGGCGCTCCGGTTATTGCAACGCTTGAAGGCGGATACAGCCTGGTCGACACCGCGCGCTGCGCAGCCTTGTTTGCTACTCGTCTTGGCCAGTAGCGCCCCTTCCCCTCCACATAAAAAAAACGCCACCGATGAGGGTGGCGTCGACAATCAATATAGCTTAGTGCTGGCGGTGAATCCGGTCAGCGTAGCTTATTAATGCATACATCGGTAGGTCTTTTAAGTCTTGCAAGGGAATTTCACTTAATAAGGTGGCCCCGCGACTAGGACTTTCGCCTTCGTCAACTACTTGTAACCCACTATATCTCCCCACGGGTTTGCGTTTGGGGTAGCTCGTCGATTCATGTCCAGGCGCCGAATAATGGTGCGTGTACATTTCCAGCTTTTCTGTATCCAAATTAATGATATAGGCCCATTCGCAACTGGCATCTAAAATGAACTCGAACGCATCAGGCCAATAATTGAATCCCGCCATAAAGTCTTCTAGCTCTCCCACATCCTCCAACATTTTGTCCCAATCAAGTTGGTCCTTTTGTAGCGCCTGCCGTGCCGAAGCCAAGTGTTCTGCCGACCAGCTTCGCACTTGTGCGATTTCCTCCAGATGTGTATCGGTAATCTCCGGGGGTGTATCGCCAATACGAACGAACTGGTCCACGCGCGTGCGCATGGCATCCATGCTCTGTTCTCTGCAAAACCGCATGACACTGTTACCCAGCCAGCGGGGGCCTCCATCCATATGATGGTACATGAGCCAATCTATATTTTTATGCCTAAATCCTATGCTCGCACGTGTTCCCATTATGGGGTTCCTCTCAACGAATGCTCTAACTTTTCAACGATGCTAAGGATGACTGGATGCGTTACCGCCGCACCGCTCATGCCTTCCAGTTGGGCCATTCTCCAGGTATCTGCCGGCGTATTTTTAACGAACTCCACAGAGGCCCTTCCATGCGTTCCCCGAACAGAAAACACCTGGCTTAAGCCCTGCACCGCACGTTTGGCGTAACTCGAGTTTTCGCACAGACAATTACCCATTTCTTGACCTTCGGCAAGCAGTTCTGTGCCCGTTCCAAACGGAAGGACCATCATGCCATCGTCGGCCACAAAAGGTAGGAGAGGAGGTGTCCATTGGAATCCAAGCATTTCTTGCTTCTTGAGTTCCACTTTTTTCCCCGCGCAGGTAAAGGCCCGCTCCACCAATGTCTCCCATTTGGTACCCGAAGTGATTTCCCGCTTCTCCTCGTAAAACCAGTCACGTATCATGTCAAGTTCAACACTGGTGACGGGGTCATTTTCCCGCCGAAAGCGCTCCGCCATGGCCTGCGCAAAGTACTGCCGGGATGTCTCGTTAACACAGTGGCGATGGGAGGTACGCAGCTCCAGCATTTCCAGGGGGCTTATCGCGGGAAACTTGTTTTTTCCCAGAAGGTTCACCACCTCCAAAAAACTATCTGTCCATTGCCAAATAAATCGGGACATCTCACGTAAGGTCGAAGGAGACAGTCGCAGTAGATAACGCCATCCTGCTTCTGATAAGGCGTCATGGTCAAAGTAGGTATATGACGACCAAAAGCGATTGCCATCATTGTCTTTTCGACAACGCCCCTTCGAGTCCAGCCCTAAATAGCACCCTCCATGAGGGGACCGTTTAAAGTCCTGAACACCTTCTCTTTGTAACATCTGCTTAAATCGCTGCACTACGGAATGTAACGGTAGTTCGGAGAGCAAGTGCTCCCTGACAAACGCGTACAAAGGGATTAAGGATGCCGGGCTATCCTTCATGACCTGTCGCACGACTGCTTTCTTGTCCCACACCTCATTATAGTTGGCCGGACGGAACCCGTCTCCAAACAACAATCGTGTCGCCCGAAGCAACACGGGGTCCAGCGTAGCCAGCATAGCCGCCCTGCTTGGACCCGCGGGAACAATGAGCTCTTCCCACATGGCATTTTGTGCTTCTTTTCCTCGATAGTAGACCAACCGGCCTGCCCTGTTTATTTTGAAAGTAATATTCATCGTTGTCCTATTGAAGTGACCATATGGTGCCTAACTAGGTATAGTGCATGGCTGCTCCCCTATATTTACGAGGTATTCGTATTGGAAATACTTAAAGTCGTTCAGCGCGCGGACATCCCGTAATTGAACCCCTTTGCTATACATTAGGGTAAGGTCACTGTTATATTATTTTGGTTACATTTTTTAGGATATGCCCCACATGACAACTCCCTTTTTACACGCGATTGCGCAATTAACTGCCGTGCAAGTGAACCAAGCATTAAGCCCTGTGGAACGAGGCCACCAACGGGGTGTGGCGATAGGTCAGGCATTGCTGGCACTGGCAGCTGAACACGGGGTGGCACTAGAGCAGCCCTTGTCTATCGACAGTCGTGGCGAGTTTAGGATATTCGTGGAAGCTCCTACGGGCCCGGGTCAGCCTGTAGCAACCGAACAGCGATATGGACTCAAGTTTGCATCCCTGCTGAACAAGCATAACCCTCGATGTGGCACAACGGGAGGGGCGCACCTGCTCGCTAGTAGTTCGTGGTGCTATTTAAATCACTTTGACGCGGAAAGATTAGTCGTTGCCGCGGTTAGCCCTACTGCCACCCCCTGAAGTTGGCAACATTTTTTGATTCTAGCCCTCCTTATGGAGGGCCTTTTTTTGTGGGGTACGGGGATACTTAGCGAGGAGCGGCAGGTGCATGGCAGTCATTGGACTGACCTATGCCTTTAAGATACGCCCGCCTGACTACCCCGGCAGCAAGTGCCGTCGTGACGGCTCGCGAATGCTTCTCTGCCCCTGATAATTTTCGAATCCAACTGCGAAAAGGAATGGCACCATCGACGGTACGTTGCAACGCGCCGACGGCGGCATTGCCTAATTCGACCGACCCTTTGTCGAGCCAGCTTGGCGTGCCGCCCATCGCAAGGGCATCCAGGTCGGGGCCAATGGCAGAATCGAGCAGGCGCACTTCCGTCGCTATCGCGTCACAGGACGTGTCAGCAGGCCGCAGATAAGGTGCCTTCTGCGCATTTTGTAAAACAAGGGGAATATCGGTGCGGAGTAAGTTAAAGTCACTTAAGGGAGAGGTGACCGCGCCCACTATTTTGGTGTCCAATTCAGAAGGGCGACCAACCTCGGCATAGGGCACTTTGTCATTACTTAAGGCGAGGTCTTCTTTTTTCGCGCCCGTAGCACACGCAGTTACGCTGAAAACTACCATGGCGAGACTGCAAAAGGTGTACTTGGTCGCGTGGCTCATACGTTATTTCAGTCAAAGTTGTCTGCGTCGCCACAAAGTACAGGCAGTCAGCAGGTTAAGAGAGAGGCTAAGTTGTATACGGACGTGTTTTAGCCTCCCAAGCCACTAATTACCTAACGCACGTAGGGGGTAGCGCGCGGGTTCGCTCAAGTTGCGAAAGGTATCGCGGTATTTTGCGCAGGTCCAGCGAACTCCTTCGCGATAGTGGTAGTGTAGTTCTGCCTGTTCCTTGTCGAGCGGCGCTCCCTCGGGCTGCCGCAGCTCTTCCAGCAGCGCGCGCCATTGCAAAGGAGGCAAATATCCCGGATTGGTCACCGGTTCCACCAGTCCAAACACGTTGTATAATGCCTCCGCCATATTGCGGGCAAGGCCTTGAATTGAAAACCGAGCATACATAAAAACAGCGCCACCGGGCCAATCGTCGGGAGGGGTCGGCACCTGGTCAAGCAAAAATTGGAGCTGCGCCGCTACGCGCGCGATAAGACAGGTCAGCGGCTCAATCCCCGTGTCCTCACCAAGTGCCGGGCAGGTCTGCTCAATACGTGCGACTGCCCACGCCACCCCTTCGTTATAGCCTCTCGAAGTGGGGCCTGCTAGCGTTCGACGCGGCAACCCCTGCGCCACCAACGCCAACACCGTGCTCCATCCCGCCGTTAAGGAGGGAGCGCAGAGATATACACAAGGCACCCTGCCCGACGCGACTGCCATGCTAGTATCCATAAGCTTGCTTAACTGGGGTAGTACGGACACCGCGATAGATAGCACGCCAATGGACTCTTTGCGCAGCGCCGACTCGGGCTGCACTCGCTCCAGTAGCACAGAGAGTTGAGTGGATAGCCGAGAAATCACTTGATTTAAGGGCTCTTGTTCAGCGGCAAGAAGAGAAGGCATCATGGGTATCCTAAATAGGGTCTTGGACAAACTGTGAGTAAACCGCTCGCACCCTCGCGCTACCCTTTCAGTTGAAAATGAGAGCAACAATATCGAGTACCGGTCCATTGGAGCTTACGTGCGCAATTCTCCACCCACGCCGAATAATTCTATCAGTATATATTAAGATAGCAAAATATACTAGATAAAGGAGGGCGAAACAGAAAAAATAAAGGGAATCAGTCACAAACCAACCGCGGTATAACCACGGACTGTCGTCATCCAGGCACAGGCCCTCGTACTACCCACCAACGCCAGGAACTGCGCATGACGCTATGTCCGGGGTACTGCGGCATTCCCCAGTTTAACGGCTTGGCGGAATGCTGCAGCAGGCTACGTGGCAAAGGCCTCCGCGTTAGTCACTAGCCATTGATGTGCCTCAGCAATAGCGAGTCGCAAACTGGCAAACGATTTCTTAAGCAAGCTTTCGGGCAACGCCCAATCCCATTTCTCTTGTTGCAAATTAAACGATTCCGCCAATAACAATTCTGGCGCAATAACAGGGGACTGTGCCAGTTCCAGCAAGCATCGTTGGACTTGTCTGTCTTCTCCCGCACTGGCACTAATTTCAATTATCATATCATTGGCAACAGCAGAAATGCCTTTTGTCTTTAGCATGGCCACAAGCGCTGCATTGACACGGTCGCCCTGCCATGTCAGGAGCGTTGCCGTCGACCCATTGTTAAGCAATAACTGGCGGTCTAACGCATTGCGCGCGTAGGCTTTACGCCCCTCCTCGAACAGTCGCACGGCCATCGGGTCAAGATACCGCGGAACCTCGGTCCCTTCATACCATTGCCGCATACGCTGGCGCACCTTGTCATGCACTAGCCCACCACCACTGCTAAACGCCGGCACCTTTCCCGAGCGATGTTTTTTGACAAAAATAGTTTTCGCCTTTTCGTCGATTTCTTCAATTTGCCAGGTACGCGCTGCAAACAAGATGAAGTCCCCTACACTCACGGCGCTAGATAACGGCAATGACCCTAACGTCTGTGAGCCTGCCACCACTCTAAATTCTTCTTCGGCTGAAAAAGCAGCATAGAAACTGTAGTGATTGACAATCGGTTCGCCTTTGGCACCGTGTAGTAACAGCCCCGAGCTGTCTTGCTGTATCAGTTCTTGCGCGCCAAGCGCGCGCAATAAGTCAAGATAATCCGCTTTTGTTAAAGAGCAGAAAGGACCGGTGGTACATAGCTGCTGAAACGCGGTTCCCGCAGTGATGCCCCCTCGTTGTGCAATTAGTGACAGGAGTTGCTGCACAAAGGTAGACAAATGTAGTCCGTCTGCTTTTGGTGGTTCAAACCAGCCCTCTAGCAACAAGCTGACCATAGCAATAAGCTCAAATAGGCCCTCCCGCAGCTCCTGGGACAAATCAGTCTGCGTGCCCAGCTCCGCTTCGATGGCGTACCCCCGCAAAATGGCCGGTTCCCCTTCCCGCCTGCCCGAACGGCCTAAACGCTGGCGCAAGCTGGCCACGGAGGGCGGGGTGCCAATTTGTGCAATGCTCTTGACCGGCCCGATGTCGATGCCCAGCTCTAAGGTGCTCGTGCAGATGGCGGTCGTATTTCTTTCCTTATTTTTTAAGGCTGCTTCGGTCTCTTCGCGGATATCCCGTGACAAGCTGCCATGGTGCGGCCAGAACTCATTTGGTATCTGGGCTTGCTCGCACATTTTGCGCAAGTGATGAGTGAACTTTTCCACTTTCGCGCGGCTATTGGGAAAGACCAGATTATTTGACCCCAGCAACGTGGCAAACAGATGTGCCGCCACCGTCTTTTCTGCCGTGGACACCGGCTCTTCCGTTTCTCCTTGGACAGGAGGCATTTCGAGAAAGCCTTTGATGACCACCTTGAGTTCACTACCGCCGGAGGCGGACTCAATCACCTGCACCGCCGCGCCCGCACCCGGTCGTAAGAAGTCCGCCGCCATCCGCATATCGCCTAACGTGGCCGACAGCCCTATCCGTGGTGCCTTTCGTTCGATTGCGGTATCGATGCGGTGCATTAAAGATTGCAGCTGCTTGCCTCGCTCAGAACCGATAAAGGCGTGCAACTCATCGACCACCAGGTAGCGTAGCTGCGCAAACAAAGTGGGCACCGCAAACCCCCGATTACATAATATCGCTTCTAGCGATTCGGGCGTAATGAGCAAAATTCCCGCGGGTTTTTTAAAAAACCGCGTCTTGACCGAGGCCCCGATGTCCCCATGCCAGGGCCACACGGGAATATCAAGGGAGCCACACAAGCGTTCCAGCCGTCCGAATTGGTCATTTATCAATGCCTTGAGGGGACTGATGTACACGGTCAAGCCCATGTCCTCGGGCGTGCGAAGCATGTGCGTCAAGATAGGAAGGAACGCCGCTTCTGTCTTACCTGCCGCCGTTGCCGCGGCGATGATAACGTCATGGTCGGCAGTAATGATGGCGGGCACCGCGCGCTCTTGCGCGTCCCGCATCGAGGTCCAGCCCTCCGCCCATATCCAGCGTTGGATACGTTCGTCGAGCAAATCAAACGAAGAAGAGGCCGGCGCAGCCATTGCTTACAACTTAAACGACGCGAGTTCGTCGTCCATGCCCGGCTCTACCGTCTGGTCCGAGGACCCTCCTGTGTCTGCTGTCAGTTGCACCGCATCGAGCAGGGTTTGCCACTGTGCTCCCGGATTTTGTTCCAGCACAGCCAACAAGTTGATAAACGCAGTGATGGTGGTTCTCGGGGTACGGAAATAGCTGTCTCCTACCTTGCGAGAACAATGCTGCATGAAGGGTTCAATGGCACTGTCTGGCAATAAAAAGTTTTCGGGTTTGCCATAGGCGTACACATCGCGTAGCTTTTGCAAGAGCACATAAAAGTCTTCAGGGGCGAGGCTTGACAAGCGCACCACTGGCCCGCTGTAATCCACCAGCCCGGCCTTGGCAAAGGTATTCTCTGCCAACCGGCTCTGTAGCGCGGGATAGCTGTAGAGCCCTCGACGGGTGTCCATCAGGAACTCCGGCGTGCCGCCTAAGATGAACCCCAGTCCGACGGCAGTGCCTTGCAGCGAATCATTGAGGATACGTAAAATCTGCTCGTAATTGGCATTGCGCGCCTGGGTATTGGATAACTTGTACAAATTGACCAGTTCATCGAGGCAGACCAAAAAACCAGAGTATCCCGCCAAGCAGACAAAACGGGCAAACAATTTCAACTGGTCGTAAAAGGAGGCGTCATCGACAATCGTGCGCACACCTAATGCCAACCGAGCGTCTGTCTTGGTCACAAACTCGCCCCGCAACCAACGAATGGCATCCGATTTCAGCGTCTCGTTGCCCTCCTCAAATCCTCTGCAATAGGCGGCAATCACATCGGCAAAATCAAAGCCATTGACCATCTCCGTTAGTTGCGCCAATTTTTCGCGAATCACCGCTTCGGCTGTCTTGCCACTGGCTTCCGCTTCGGCTTTGGCGGTACCAATAAAGCGCTCAACAATTCCGGCCATGGCGCCACCGTCTGTTTTAGTGCGCGTCGACAAGTTGCGCATGAGCTCCGCGTACAGGGAGCGGGCTTGGCCACCGGTGGCATGTAAGCGGCGGTCGGGATTTAGGTCTGCATTGGCCGTCACCAGTTTCTTTTCCATGGCTACGGCACGAATCAAGTTGAGAAAGAAGGTTTTACCCGCGCCATATTCACCGATGACAAAGCGAATTGAAGACCCACCATCGGCGATACGGTCCATGTCGGCGACCATGGTCTCCACTTCATGCTTACGACCTACCTGAATGAGGTGTTGGCCTGCGCGCGGCACAACACCGGCACGAAGTGACTGGATGACCGCATCGCGGTCTTTAGGACGTATAGTAGGGTTAGTCATGGCAACAATTTTTCAATCATAAAAGGATTTACTTCAATCGGGTCGTCACCTTCAGTGAACGGCTCGTCGTATTCGTCTAATGCAGCTTCATTAAGTTTTTCTAAGGCACCATCGAGCATGAGGCCTAAGCCCGTAGCGACGAAAAGTGCGGCGCCTCTGGACCAGATACCTTTAGTCATCAACGTACGTGCAAAAGTACTATGCGCGATATCGAGACCCGCCAGAAGTATCTCCTCCGTCGCAGTGCTGGTCATCGTTGCGAACGGGACCGGTGTTGCAGCGGGCTCTTCGTTAAAGATAGTTCCCAATAATTTGGCGACTGATTCACTGTCTTGTTGTAACTCAGCAATCTTGTTCGTATCTAACGTAAAGCTACCGGAAGACAGTTCCTTCTTATCGGAAAGGGACGGCACCGACAGCGTCCCTTTTTTTCGTGTCGAAGGCGCACGTGCCGGGCCTTGTGTTGCCGCAGCATGGACAGCGCTGTACACCTTTGACTGTTCGACGTTGAGGACGCGATAAACGTCCTCCAAGCACTTGATTTCTTCTTTTGACACTTGGCCCTCGGTCTGCACCATTAGGGCCACAAAACCGGCGATGGCCTCCCTGCTCTCGGCGCTTAGCGGTTCCACCTTTTTCTTCATGCTTGCCAATGGCACAGCATTGACTGTCAGCAATCGCGCGCGTGCTTTAAGACGCTGCCTATGGGTCACTGTTAAATGTGCCCAGGAGTCAATTTGACTCGTGAGGAACTGTAATTCTCGCGCCGAAAATACTTTATTGGAATGCGCGACTAGACATGCCAGCTCTACCGTTACCGAGGCCGCATGGAAACCCGCTGACGTATCGTCTTGCTCCTTATCATCGTCGACGTAAAACAACACAATATTTTCTTCCGGCTTGGGAAGCTTTTCCCCCCCCAATACGTTCGGCTCCATGCCAAGATGCAGGGTTAACAGCGCTCGTGCCAAGTCGCGTGACTGGTCTTTACTTAAATCACCTGTGTCATTAAAGGGCAGTGTAATTGTGTGGACGGGGGTCAACAGCATGCCTGTCCCCACTCGTGAGCGTAACTCGGCCCATTGCGCAGCGAAGGAACTGGGCCATAGACTAACAGGTAAGCTCAGTAACGCACGTAATGTCGCCCTTTTCCCCGGATTTCTGCCCAAGTACCGGCTGTACGGTTCCAACACGGTTGCGCATTCGTCAACAATGGCCTGAAGTTGGGCGACGTGCTCCAGCAATTGGGAAACGTCAGGAAGGTCCCCCAAATTACTTTGGGGGGGAACGCCAATAAACCCGCCAGACGCGGGCCGGTAGGTTAATTTCGCTTTTGACTTAGGAACAGAAATACGCAGGCCACTCCCGTAATTTCGTACGTAGTTTGCCAAAAACAAAACTTCAAATTCAACCGGACAACGACTTACCGGAATGCGGCGGATGACAAGCGGAGCCCGGAGTGCCCACGCTAACGCAAGGGGGGCAGGCACCGGCTCCTTCGCTACTACCGTTTGGCCTAATGCCACCGCTAGATAGAGCGGCAAGTCGTACGACGAAGGTAATTCAGGTAGCAGCTGCTGACATAAATTATGGGGGTGAAGCCGATTTGCGAGGAGCGCCTGCAGACCGCTGCCATACGCCGAAAAAGACGGGGACTGCGCGCTGTACAACGCTAAAAGGCGGGAAAGCTCTGTAAAAATCGCGCCTATCTCCGAAAGGTCGGGAACGTCTGAAGGGTCGGTGACCAACACGCGCCGCTCCAGCCCGTAAAAGAACAAGAACACAAAGCCAATGTCGACCGTCGGCGCGGTTCGGCCCTCCGCTAACCAGGTTAGATAGGCGCGACGTGCTTCTGGCAACAGCGTAGAGTAGCTAGGCCAATAATCCGTCATTTTTTTTGTATAGTCCCCAACGGCCCCTACGTTTTTCCGCGTATCGATTAAACTGGGCTCAATGCCTCCACATGCCGATTTAAGATGCGTCCCCACATACAGCAAGCCGCCTGAAATGTGGATGCCATGCACTGTCACGGTCTCGCCCCTTGGAATCCACCGCGCCACGATTATTGGCTCCGGAGGAGCGGCGGGCAGGCTAAATGTAACGACATCGGACGGTAGCGAAGGCACCTGATAGAGAAAGGCATCGTGTTCTCGCGCTATGGGCTGCGCCTGAGGCATGCTGACGCCGCTTAACTTCGCAAGCTCCGCAATCGAGACGCTAACAGGAGGTGTTGCGTCCGGTTTTCGCTTTGTGCTGCTTGCCACGGCAGCCAGTTGCGCGCGCGTGGTCTCAGAAAGCACAGAAGGAACCAAAGTTGCGGGAGCGCTATTCAACGGAGATGCCTTTTTTCTAGGAGGAGGTAATTTGAGCGTCATTTTGGTATCAGAAGACTTAGTTACGGCCCGCAACACAACATAGCCAAGGTAAGCCAATACGCCAATCATGACGATACCTCCTCTTATAGGGAGTAGCGTAGCAAGTAGAAATAGGAGAAAAGAAATATAGACCAATGCTGGCCAAATTGACTGGTCTTTCTTGTTCGCCACGTGTCGGCCTCTCTCATTTTAGGCTACTACTTATGTTATTCTAAAGCGTCATTTTAGCTTGCTAACATCCAGTACTCATACACTATATAGAATTAACTCTTGCTTGTCCACGTTAGCGGGCCACCCAAGGCACTACCGCCTCACTTAAATTACGCCCCCTAAAAACAGCAACAAAGGAATTAATCTAAAATTTAGTATGCAATCTCCGCCCCCCCGGAAGTCAATCAGAAAACAGTTTTTTAATTAATTGTTACTGTTTCACTTACGGCATAGCCGTTCCCCTCCCTACAGCACGGAAGGAACAGCGTGGTTGCATTCACCAATTTTATTTTAAGTAAGCGTGCCGGCACGCCGTAAGCTGTATTGCTAAATTATTGCTAAATAGTAGCAATGCATCAGCGCTCAGGCGCAAAAAGTGCCGAACGAAGGATTACGCACCAAGAACCGCGTTCCAGCGGTGCAACGTATCTCATTTTGGGCAATCTATGGAACAGTTGTACAACATAGCGTACGTTATCCCGCGGGGCGAAGCTCCTTATGCATGCTCCTTTTTCACCATGCAGTCTGGTGACATACACGACTAGGCCTACAAAATAATGTATCCCTTCGCTTACGCGGGTTGTATCACAAAGCCGGCCTTTTCCAGTTTCATGCTCACGGTGGGCACTTCTGGATGGGTTGCCAACTGGAGGCAAACGCCATCTTTTCTCATGGCAAAGATAGAGGTTCTCCCTTCTCCATCTGGGCCTTCTCGCCAAATTTTAGTCACCATCTGCGGACTCTTAATAAGGTCACGCAAGGCTTGGCGGCGCAGAGATGCAACGTTGGGGGGCGCCATCAACAAAATAGTAAGCAAAAGTGCGGCTAAACAAAATAATACATTCAAAAAATAGTACATGCCCGAACCCTAATAACAACGAAATACCTCAAACAACAAGGTTATCAATTGTATACAACGGCCTTTTAGCCTTTTGCTGACCATCTCTGCGTGCCTATACCTTTAGGACCCACTTTAGGAGTTGTGATGCGTGCTGATATGAACAAAGTAGTTGGAGAGCGTTACCGACGCGGTAGACGCCTTATCGTTAAGCCAGGACGAACCCCGCAGGACAGTGAGGACCTGGCACCTCGCATGGGTATGCGTCGGGGTTATGTTTCAGGATGGGGTAGAGCCATGAAAGAATCCAGCCTCCACACCACCCCACTCAGCCGTTTTATTGAAATGCAAGTCGGCCGGTCGTGGAATACGGTCTATAGCGAAATCTGTGCCATTTTTGATAGCAGAAAACAAGCTAACGCTGCCGCGTTTAATTTATTAGATTGGCGCGTGACGACTAGAGGATTGTTCATGCACGAAGGTAACGTGCTTGAACATTCCCCCTACCGTGCGCCAGTGTCTCCCTTGGGCTTGTATGTTCACCCGCTGACGGGGCTACTCTGCCGGAATGTCTATGTCTCTCGCATGAAACGCTACAAGGCGGTTGTTGCCGCGCGTGAAGTGGAAAAAGCGGAATCGGAAAAAACGCTTTCCCCTACACAAAAATTAATAAAAGATAAGGGTTGCTGGTTCTTGGTCGACTATGCGGTAGTCCTTGCTCCGCAGTATGGTATGAACGCACAACCCCGCATTTGCCGAGATGTGCTGACGGGCGAAGAATTCACCAAAGTGAGACCCTCACGCACAGGCAACATCGCCATGTACGCCCGGGCTAAGCGTCAGCTATCAAAAAAGGAAATGAAAAAGTTTGGGGTTCGCTGACCGAGTCCTACCTGAATCCACATGCCCAGGCAGTTTGCTACAACTCGAAAGAGGACGCCGCGTCGGCAGCTACCGCCATGGGAGCGATGATTGGCTCCTTACGGCGGGCCACTAAGATAGCGGGCTCTTGCGTGCCTTCGGAATTTCTGGCCATGAATAGCTCTCGGGACAGGCGTTCATTCTCCTGCGCTAGCCGCTCGTTTCGCGTCACTAACCGGGCGTTAATGTTGCGGGATTCTTTGAGCCAATTTTGCACTTTCTCGGCGTCGCCTACTCGATTCAGCAACCGCGTCAGTAATGTCCATTCCTTACCCATAGCGCGTTCTTGTTGCCAATTGTCGACGTCATATCCAGACAAGAGAACATGCCCTTGACGAACCTTGAGACGACCTTTGTCGGAAACTTCAATCAGGCCCCATTGAGGAGGTAATTCGGCGGCCTGAAGGAGTCCTTCCGGAGCCATGTAATACCGGTACTTACCCATGCCGGATTCAGGCACTTTGCGATGTGGCTTTTTGCGGTCAGCCAAGAAGTCACTGCGACTAGTCTTGACTTCAATGAGCACAGAGGCTTCGTTGGAAACGCCCGCCCGAAAGCCGATTGCATCAGGAGTCTCGCCATACCAGTCTCCCCTGCTCTCTGAAAAAGCAATATGGCATCCCGGCCCTTTTTTGCTCACAGGTCGTTTTAGCCAAAGAACTGCAAGGTCACAGAGCTCTCGGTGGGTAAAGGGCATAGCAGGTAGCCTTGGCAATTACGCAGGCAACACGCTAATGCCCGCGTTACTGAGCTGAACCAAAACTTGCTGCACTTCAAATTCAGCGGCTAGCTGGATACATTCAAACGAGCTAGTTAAGGCATAAATTGTTATTTTACCGTCACTGTCCCTTTTATCGAGCCAGATGCGCGAGAAGCTCTGAGGATTGTGCAGCACCCTAGCGACGTTCTTTCCTCGAAGTCTCTTTCCAAGCACATACGCAGCTCCTACATAGGCTAAAAATATAACTTGGAATCCAGCAAGTGCCAGCCACATCGTTGTTGTCATTTCGAGAACCTCATTTAGATAATATAGTTAACTGGCGACCTTTACAAATCAGTCACCCTCTTCAAAATTTATTTAACCCAACACCACAGGGACATGCTCTACTGAAGGAACGGGCACGACCTTTACTTTGAGTCCCTTAATCGATTTGGGAAACGCCACCAGAAATTGGCCACACGCTGCAGCGACTTCTTTACCGGTCGACGTCTGCACTTTCAGATAGGCATGTTCCTCGGCAATCCGCGATACCGCTTTATCGATGTAATCAATTTCCCGATAAGGACTGCGGTCGCAAAAGTTATAGCGCAAAACGCGCAGTTCATTCGTCGGAAAATGCTCGTTCAGCATGGCCAGCAATGAATTGATTTCGTCAGGACCGTCGTTAAGCTGTTCTACAAACACCGAGTGCAGCAACAAGTTCGGACCTCCATTTTCCTGAAAGCGCTTAAGCAACGGAACGGCGTCCATCAACGCCATGGCGTTTGGTATCATTTTGTCCCGGGTCGGCTGAATGGCGGAGTGGACGGAATAAAACAGTCGAAACCGGCTCCGCTCAACGTATTCGCGTTGTGTGGACACTTCCGCTTGTTCCATCTTAAAGCTGTTGGGGTTAACCGGATACTTTGCTAACGCCCCATTGAGAGCACGAAACAAGGCTATCCAGGCATCGTCCACTTTAGGAAGTACAGTAGAGAGGTCTACACAATCTAGACCCTTCGCATACTGATTAGCCATAATCCAGTCCATCAACTCCAAGGTCGCGTCATAGACCATTTCTGGCTGGCTGACCGCGTCACCCATTCCCATCCAGCAGAGCTTGATGTAACGTTCTTTTATCTCGGGTTTGCGAGCCAACTCGGCCAGCAGCGCCTCTTTAACGTTGGCAACGACCTGCTCTTTACGCAGCTTGCGGTACATCGAGTTTTTAATAGTCAAATGACAAAACTTACACGCCATGTAGCAGCCCAGTGAGGCGGAAATAAACACGGTGTATTTGTTCCGGTCGACGAACTCGGTATCAATGAAGCCAGTCTCCTGATTTCTAAAGTTACTGCACGATTTGGTAATCTTGACCGCCGTTTCCGAGCCGTCATCGTGGATAAACTTGGCAACCGTGCCATCGTCCGTAATAAAAGAGTCCATTCGCCTGAGAGGTGGTTAAGTAAGTAATGTATAGCGACCTAAAATAGGTCAGCATGCGCGAGAATCCGGATAAAAAAGGATACCGCCTAGAAGGTTTAAATTATATCACGATACTATCGCTATCTTCAACATCATTTATAGTATTTTCAAAACTTCGTCGATGCCTATACGTCAGAGGAACTTCCTAAGGCTTGACCGAGCCTGCAACGTGCACCGCGAATAACGGATTGTGAATTTGGTTATTACTTGTGTTACCCGCAGTCAACTTCCCAATCTCTTTTGATTGGCCTTGACGGCAAGGCACGTACCCGTACTTTACCTAGGACATCACCAGGAGGCCAATCAACTTGATTGGATAAAACATGAACCACGTAATCACTGTAACTAAAGCTAAACAACAAGCCAAAATATTGGCAACGTATCTGGCTAGCATTAAGCGAACTATTCCGTTAGGCAACGCCTTGGAAGCCGTCGCACAGATGTATGGCAGCAAAAGTTGGAACGTACTTTCTGCAGAATTAACAACGCCCGAATCAACGCCGCAGGAGAAATTGGGCGCCGTGCCTATTTGTCTGGCAGAAGTTTGCGGAGAATTTGTGGAGTTGAGCATTCCTGCGGTGGTCCGGACAGACGATGACCATGCCCGTGCTAATTTCAATGCAATTCCCTGGTTCATTCAGGCGAGTGACGCAGAAATTTTGGCGCTTCAGAAAGAACAGTGGCTTTGTTGTCAAGAAGCTGACGCTGTTGCTTTGTATATGGAAGGCGGTCGCACCAACGACGATGTTAATCAGGTATTTGATTATTTAGCGTTGTCGAACCAAACAGAGCATAGTTCAGACGACCTGCAGGGATTCGAAGTCTACATGGAAGACGGGCCGGTACTCCGCTATTGTCGCGCGCATCGGTACGCTTTGTTTGTCGAACTGGTACTCAACTCGTTTTTACCCCACGGTCAAGCCGACAAAGAAGTCTACACCAGCCCTACAAATTGTTCGGGTTGGTCGGTACTTCGCGCATCCGGTGACGCTGCGCAACAGCTGTATGACACAAGAGAGGAAGCCTTTAAAGCACTCGGTTTGATACTTGAACCTATCTTCCCCGAGTGGCTAGCTCAGGACGAATCAGATGTTCTTGCGGTGACCCCCAACTCGGGTTTTACCATGGTGCCTGACGTCTCGAATGTCACTGGTCGTAAGGAACCTCGTATATCCAATGGAAACGAAAGCCCTCCTGCGGTCGCTACCCCTCTATTGGTGGCGGGACGTCAGGACAATGTGACCGGGACAATCTTGGTACTGGAACATGAATCAGGTTCCTTGAGCCATGAAGACTTACGGCGCATTACGGATGACGGAGCGTATTATGTACAGATAGTGGTCTCGATTTCCTTGAGCGAGCTTATCGATGGAGATATCGAGGTGTTGAACGACACCGTTTCTGAACTGATTACGGGAAATTCGGGGGACTTGTCCGATTTGAGTTTCAATATGTATGACCGACCGCTATCTCAAAACCAGGCAGAAAAGCAAGGGGTTTATATCACCGTCACCGCCCAATGGGACCCGATGGATGGCATAGATTCTGATGATGATTAATTTCTATTTTTGATTCCACCCACCTCGCAGATGTTTTGCGAGGTTTTTTTTAATTTAACTTTAGCGTACCTACACCTTTTAGATACACTACAGGAGAATATTATGTTTAAAATTAAGTTAAGCCCCGAATCACGTGCAAGGTTAGATGCGGAAACAGCGGAGCTATCCCGACTTTATACCTTGACGAATGAATGGCTTGCCCATGCCTTGCTAAAACTGGCACGTATGGCACAAAAAGCCACACCCGAGCATACGCCGGATGCCTATGTGTACAACTCTCGCTTAATTTATGGGGTTCTTCCCGAAATCAGCCGCCGTTTGGGCACTGTCAATCTCCATCTAGCGGAAATCGATTGGGAAATGCAGGAAAAGTCTGACTACGAGTTAAGGCTACAAGCGGGTTATTGCTTACAAAATATAGGGGACTCCCGCTTACCCGGCTGGAACCTACTGACCAGCGAACCCGCAAATGGCAACCCGGTTGTTTTTGCTATCGACCGATTGTGTGCGGGTGTTCTTGGTGACAAAGAGGACGTATTGGTAACACGCATGACAGAAATTGCCCACCATCGCAATGTGCATTACACAGGTGTTTGGGCTCCCAGTATCTTAAAATATGCCTAAATAGCTCTAATTCACGCGCTCAGCCCTGTTGGTTCTGGGCGTTTTTTTTGTCTCACCCGAGGATGCCTCGCCGCCAACCATAGTCTCTTTGGCATGCTGCTTTATGCCTTTCTTATAGCAGTGAAACAGGTCATTCGAAAATAGCTAGTCAAACATTTAGGCTTGATGTACACTATCTGTATTGTTTCACGTAGCATTAACAAATATTAATTACAACCAGGACCTATCTTTATGAACCTCTCTGACTTTGACTACTTATTTTTACAACGCAATTCCACTATCCCAACCTATCTCTATCCGTTGACGGACTGCAGCCATTTCGTGACCGAGGAACATTTCAATGTCATGGCGTTGCCCGTCCAAAATGAACCTGGCGACTCTGTAGAAGTGGGCAAGCTTTCTTATCAGTTCATTAACTTGGCTGCCGGCATAAATAAGGGGGTGTGCTCGTTTGACATTATGGACAGCGTCAGCCAAGATTTAGCAGAAATCCAAGACATCATGATAGACGATGAGAGCGCATTCTATAAAGAAGAATTTTTAGACGCTATTCATTCTGATTCCGGCGCATTGAATTTAATTTATATCAGCGACGACGAACCGCTATCTAGCGAATGGGGACCGGCCGCCGTACATTTGCTATTAGAGCACAAAACTGACATCGGTTTTGCCATCGTCGGAGTTTCAAACTTGTTCGAGTCCGCTTCAACCAGTGAGCAGCAAACGGCACAAAAACGTTGCGAGATACTGCGATTGATGGGATTCGTCCAATATAAAGACAGCCCTTACTTTTTCTTGGATTGTTCCCTTCAGCTGGCGGACTTACCTGCGAAATACTTAGTTGGTGCCTAATATGATAGGACACACAGTTAGGGTGGCCCGCTAATAGTCGGCCACTTTTTCTAAACCTGACGATTTCTTCGTGTTGAACCTCGCTACGTGCGGGGTTTTTTAGGTTTACGGCTATCCTCTTTTCACTTGCTCACAACGAATTGTGGGCCGTGACCCTCCTCGTTCATAGCTTTCTCTATACGTCAAAACGCCACCTTTAACAGGAGTCTTGACCATGCCTACCTCTACAACACTAACTGACAACGAGCGCCCTCTTCCAATAGAACGAGTTTGGGCTGAGGCATGGGGTGCATCTCTCGATATGCAAGGACTATGGCTCATGCTCGGCGTGCTAGAAACAAGCAAGAAAATGCAAGCGGCGGGAACCCTTCGGTCCTGTCAAGCGAAATGGTTTGACTACATCGCCGCGCAAGCACACCAAACGTCCGCATTGGCGGTCCCTCGCTTTACTGCTCGTACCGTGCAAAAAATTCCGCAATTTCTTACGTTGACACCCTCGGGGCACGTTGACCTGACTGAGCTTGGCCGCGACCTGGCCAATTTTATTTACGCTCAACACCCGGAACTACAGGGGGCACGGCCAATCTATGAAAGTGTGACGATAGACGAATTAGGAACGTTCCCCGCCCCACTTTGGCATTTTTGGAAAAGTTGGTACACCCGTACGCCCTGACAGTAATGGGTGGTTTCTAAACAAACACCACCGCAAGGTCCCTAATTTGTAGCTTATTTTTAGGTTGCTACACCCAGTAACCCCTGCTTGCAGGTTTCCCTCTTTTGATAGGCATAAAATGTTAAAAATCCGCTATATTTCCCTAATCTTGCTAAGCTTAACGACCACTGCCGCGCTCGCCAGCACCGCCGAATTCTACGAATCGGCACGCGTTCTTAATGTGGTTCCCCAGTTGGAACAAGTTAGCATACCCCGACAGTACTGCCAAACAGAGTATGAACCAGTCGTCCAGCAAGAGGTCAATCGTTCGCCTGAGCGAAATGTTGGCGGTGCTATTCTCGGCGGGCTTGCAGGAGGACTGCTTGGCAGCCGAGTGGGTGGTGGAAATGGTCGCATTGCGGCAGCGGCTATAGGCGCTGCAACAGGTGCGTTGGTGGGAGACCGCATGGATAATAATGACCAAAATGTGAATAGGGACAGGGATACCACTACCTCGTACAACCAGCCGGTACGTCGTTGCCACACTACAAATATAGTGGAATCCCGCACGGTAGGCTACCTCGTTACCTACGAATACAATAACCGCACCTTTCGGACAGTCACCCCGTACGACCCAGGCACTAGCATTAGCATCGCGGTCACGGTCACTCCTAGGCCCTAGCCTTACTCGGCGCCCAGCCAAATAGGTGCAAAACTACTCAGCCTGCACAACCTTTTAGGGATGCGCAGGCTGATTTAGTAATTTATTTTAGCTATTTTAAAAAATATTTATTGAAAAGACTAAAAAATGCAGGTATAGTGTCTATACAGTTAGTAGAAGCAGGGGCGTCGGACTGAAGGTTGCTACCCGGGCGTGCTTCTATGTACTGTTAGATTTACCTTTTTCTATCCTTTATCAATTTTTTGGATTGCTTATTATCATGAACGTACTTACTCACATCGCTGTTCTCAGTCTGGTCATTAATGACCGTGCTGACGTACGCGTTCGTGATGAGCGTAGTGATACTGAACGCGACGAGCGTTCTTAAGCGGTCCCTGGGCGTTCTCCACCAGGCGACTGGTGGAATCTACAGAACAGTCCCTTACATCCTCCTCTGTTATTTCCCTCAGTCTGCGTCCATCAGGACACGGAGACCACCATATTATTTTGTTCGCAGAAATTGCACAGTATGAAGTGCAATAAGTAAAAATGCACATCAAGATAGGCATTTTTACTTATTCCGTGAACCGTTCGACTTCCGGTTGAGGTCAGCAGGCTTTCATCCTGCGTAGACGGGTTCGACCCCCGTACGGTTTACCACGATTTTGTATTGACTCGTTGGCGCGTGGACTTGCGTTATCGAGTGCATTGAATAATTACGACTCATTCGTCTAGAGGTTAGGACGCTGGAACTTCACTCCGGAAATGTAGGGTTCGAGTCCCTCATGAGTCACCAGTTTTACGGGTTATTGGCGCAGTGGTAGCGCAGCCCCCTGTCCAGGGGAAGGTCACCGGTTCGAACCCGGTATAGCCCGCCACGTTCTATGTACGGGAGTAGCTCAATGGATAGAGCAGGGGTCTTCGAAACCCAAGGTTGGGGGTTCGAGCCCCTCCTCCCGTGCCAATTAATTTGCGGTATTCTGGCAGTCCATGCAGTAGGTTGCTCCTTTGAACCGCCTTTTGTTTTTCCAGCAAAACCGCGCAATTGCTAACGAGAGAGGAGCCGTACATTTTGCACATGTATATTTCGATGACGCTTCGGCTTCCGTTATGTTGTCGCTAATGATTGCCGCCGGAACGGCCATTGGCGACGATTCAACCTTAAATGATGTCAGCATCGGAATCTCGGTGGTAGGCACGCCAAACCTAGCACGCCAGTCAACCTCAATAGGTGCATGCAAGGAAGCTAGGCCTCGTGCAAAGTCTTCCAACGTCTTTGCAGAAACTAGCTTTGACACGAGACTGCTAACCGAGATACTTTTAGTTGCATTTCGTTCGACCCAGCTCATGGCCTGGTCCACTTTCATGATTTGCGAGAGTTCTTCAAATTCCCGTTTTGGTCGAGAAATTCTGGCATTTTTTGACACTAAAATAAGACTGATAAGCGTTGGATTTATTTTCATACCTAACCGTCGAGGCACGGGAACTATCTCATTTTCAAAAATCGTGTCGAGCACCAACACATGTTTTTTATTTTGTTCAAACGGAGAGGCTATGCCCTGCGCGCGACCTTTAAAAAAGGTGGCACATTCACCTTGTTCGTTCACAGCGATGCCTTCACAGAAGCGTTTGCTCTCACATATGTAAACTTCCATCAGTCTATTAATTAGGATATGGTCAATTTGTGCGACTCGTCCTTTGTGTTCTACCCTTAAATCGTGAATTAGCATCCAATTTTCTGACTTTCCAAAAGAAAAATTAATCTCATAGGCCGCGTCATTTTCTCCCTTTAAGCCAGAACGCATGTTGCGCAATTCAACTTCAATTTTTTGTTTAGTGTCTGCCGGTACATCCGCCCTAGCCAAAAACGAGGAAAGCAATGCGATACTGGAAGACTTGTCGTCAGCCTGTTTTATTAACATATTGTGTGCCCAAAAAGTAGAAAACGAATACACTGTGTAGCCAATGCTTTTAATTTTTCAAATCGCTATCTATACCCCATAGAACCACCACTTAACTACTAGGAGACAAATGATGGCAATGAGCTTAGCTGAGTTTAGCGCGACAGGAACATTGGTTACAAAAGGAGCAGACTGGTGCGAAGAATATGCATCTGGTCAAACATCACAAGAAGTGATGGAATACGATGGAATGTGCTTTATTTACGTAGTGGGACCTTCCATGTATACGCTGATTATAGGCAGTGAGGAATGGCAGTCCGAAGACCTGGCAGAATTGGAACAAAAACTGTTCGAGACATGGTACCTCAATGAGGTTGCTCCCCGCGACGATAAGCGAAGTTAGGTGTTAGCGAGTTGACCCTCGCCAAATTTATTCAATATTTGCCGTGTTACCTAAAAAGGTGACACGGCATTTTTATTCCAGCGTACTCGCTCTCTCTTTAGTGCCTATACAAAATAGGCCAACACATTAAGGAGAGCGACCCATGCCAAAATTAACCCCCGAAGAAAAAATAATACGTGACTCCGCGCGCCACGCGAAAGAAGCTAACCGAATACAAACATGCTGGCGCGATACTCTTACTGAAGCTCAGTTGCTCATCCCTAACGCGAAAGCTATCTGGAATGAAAGCTGGGGGCAAAAGATAGGCAATCGAGAACTCTGGCTCATTTTGGGTGTCTTCGAAATGGAAGAAAAAGCCCAAGCGGCTGGGAAGCGGGACTCCGGCAAGTCTCGCTGGTTTGACAAAATTGCCTCTCGTGCCGATGGAAAAATTACAGGCAGAGGAGGGCTCCCCGGATTTACCGCAAGAACAGCAGCAAGGGCTACCCCATTCATTAAAATATCTGGCAATGGTTACGTATGGATGACCGAATTAGGCTACGCCCTCGTGCAATGGCTTCGGCAACAGCATGAAGAGCTAGACATCAGCAAGGCAGCCAGCAATCCAAGCACCACCCTTAATATCGAGGGATTGTGCTTGTTGCCGCCACCCCGATGGAGACACTGGAACGTGTAACACTCCCTACTTACAGATATTCACTCAGATATAAAAAAGGTATAAATTTTGATTACATTTCCAAAAACAGTTGAATTGACGGAACTACAGATAAACTGGGCTATTGCACGACTAAGAGGATTAAATCCTTCTATTGTCACCGTGGCTACGCAATTCGCCGATTTGCGGGCGTCGGGGAACTATTCGGAAGAAGAGCTTGGTCTAGTAAGCCAAACCCTACAACCGCGTATTTACATTGGAGACATGCACCAGAAATGCCCACTTTTCTCTACAGATTGGGCAGTAGGCGGACCAATATTGGGCCAGCTTATTGAAGAGGGCCTGCTAGTCATGGCCAGGGATAAAAATTGGGCTACCGCGCAGAAATATCCGCTCAAGGCCTCTTTCGATAACTGGGAAACAGCCTCGTATGGGAATACCCCCCTCGTTACCGCCCTTCGTTGTTACATTACGAGGGAGTACGGTGAAACCGTTGATATCCCCACCGCGTTGGTGGAGGTTTTCCCGCACAGAAGCCCGGAAGGGGATTACTGGACTCGGTTTAAGTCCACGTTCCTGCTAGCTGGCTTCACTGATGACTATGGCAAAGGGTACGGCCAGTATGGACTCCCAATGCATTACCTAGGAAAGGTAGCAATAGTTGCTTGGTGTTATCCGCCTACGACACATAACGGAATGAGCAAACTAATTGTTCGAGGCGTTGTCGCAGAAGGAACTAAACAAGACAGCTTTTACTTTGCCAGTTCCGAATCCTTTGACGATGCGATGAAACACGCGTTAGCGTATCTTGCTACCCGTGTTACGGCAGCGCAGCACGTAATTGATTCGGGCGCTTATCCGTATTCTCAGGCGAGTGACATGCTCCCTTGCCAGTAGAGACTACGATACGCTGCAACCTTTTACAGAAATCCGAGGCACCACAGTGAAATCAGTAGCGCAGATTACTCAAATTAATGAACAGCTAGACGCAATACTTGCCAAAGTAGCGGCCCGGACAGCGGATTGGTGCCCTACGTTTTTGGATGGTAATGACATCAATTTCATGACGCCCGACGAACGTACCGAGCGCCATATGCTTCTCCAGTCTGTCCCCTCCTTTGGTGAGGAAGCATTGGCAGCCAAAGCGAGAATTCGGGAACGAATAGCGAGAAGAAAAGCCGCGTCAGTACAGCACAAGGTAACAGTAGGGTAGGCTTTTAAAATACTTAATTAACATTAAAGGACTTACGATGGGCTTAGGCTTATTTGATAATAAAATAAATGAATATGTTCAGGACTTAACTTCTGGACATTGGTACACGGATGATGACGGTATGCTGTATATCGTACCCTCGGACGAAAACGGTATTGCCGGAATTGAAGGGCCTGACGACACTGTTGTGATGGCGGAACTCAATGCAATTTATCGGGACTTGCCGTTCAAGCTAACGTGTCCCTTCCATGTTGCAAAACGCTTAGGCCTCACCGTCATTGCGGACACGTTCAAACGGTTTAATACTGAAGATGGAAATTACACCGCTTAATTAATTCAAAAATCCTTGCAAACATTGTTCGCAAGGATTTTTTTTGTTCAAGAGAGCAACGCTACTTGGTTCGCGCCATCGTCGGGACTCGAAAAAAATGAGGTATGCCCTCCAAAATCAGTCGCCAATTGGGCAGAGAAGCCCTGCCCTCCGCTATTAACCTTTCGAACGGTATGAAAACTGTCCGAAATACACTTCGTCACCGATGCATTTGCAAACAATGCCCCGCCTTCGTCTAGTGCTAAAAACCGTGTTCGGACGAACTTAAGCACGGCATTCGCTACGCGGCGGCCATATCGCTGGCGCAATATTGACGTATGCCAACCCATCGCCGTAAGACCTGAGCTAAACATTAAGCCTGGACCATTCTTGATTTCACTAACAATACGCCGTAGCTCCGCCCCCTCCAACCCAACACGATGTAAGCGTTTGGCCAGTTGTCTTTTGCTCAGCGTTTGAGGGGGTTTTAGCCTTGTACTTTGTCGGCGGGCAGGCTCATTTACGTCAATTACTTTTCGATAGAATGCGTCCGGATGACTTTCAGGCGTGGGCACGCTTTCTGCCTGAGTTTGCCAAGCCTCATCATGGTAGTCGCGCTCATATGTAATTTCTACTAAGCGTTGCTTGCACAACGTAGCTTTTTTCTTTTGTGACTGTCTCATCTGCTGCAGCTCCTTCTATTTCGTGGTGGCGTGGGACATTTGAACAATTTCTCGCTTTACTTCGGATAGGCTAACTTTTTCTTCCCTGAGAGGCAAGAGCCGAGCGTCATCCGACAGTATTTTGTGTTTTGCGTTGTACTCCTGATTCGAGATAGGCCCGTCCAGTACCCATCCGCGCAAATGCTCTTGACCCTTCAGACTTAATACTGCTATTTTTTGCAAGCTACGATAGTCTTGCACTGAAATCTCAAGAAGAGCCGTTTGTGCTTGGGAAATACCTAGCACTAATGCACTTGCTGCCAACACAAGTAGCCCGATTCGCGACAATATCTCGCTATGACTTGGTGTCCTTTTCTTCGCGTCCATACTAACTCCGTTGGGGTCTGTTTATTACTTTGTTCGTATGCTGGCCATTTGGGTAATGTCCCGCTTTACTTCGGCAAGTAACCCTTGTTCCATCAGAGGAGCAAACTTATTAGCATCCTCGTAGAGTATCTTTGTTTTGTTGTCGTACTCGCGACGCAAGATAGGACCGGTGGTTACCCAGCCTTGCAAGTGTTCTCGACCAACGGGGCTTAATACAGCCACTTTTTGCAACAGCTGGTAGTCTAGCGCTGAAATTTCAAGGTGGGACCTGCGCTCCATCTTAACCTTCTCTGCCCTATTATGGCTATAGCGTGAAAACGCATAAATCATTAGCATTGCGCAAGGAAGAAGCACCGCTGAAATAAGCATATTGGGTATATCGACAGTTGTGAGTCCAGCTTCGTTCATTTTTGGTCCTTAAGGGTAATTGCGTTAATATCTTTGTAGCTAAATAGTTGACAGGGTTCGCTCTCTTACAATTGCACGCGGGTTACGCGCAACCCCAGTAAAATGGCATAGTCCCTTGCTATTTCCGCCGTTTCCTTGCAGTCAATCCAAAAAGCAGGGTCGTTGTCCACCGAGATGCAGTACGGCATCGCGCCTCTACCACAGTCATCTTGGCGAAAAATAGTCACGCTAACGCCCGTCCGCAAATATACTTCCATGTCTCTCTGGCTATCGGAAGAAACCCCTGCAATATGTGCAATCTGAGGAAGAGTAAGCGGATTATTTTGCGGAATGCTTGACGCATGACACAAGGTACTCGTAGCCTCCCTGGATTCTGGGGATATTAGCCTAGAAACATAGCGCGCACTTTGCTCATGTACCATGGCGTGGGCTTTGGCATCCGCAACCCGAGTATTGTCGCCCATTCTTGATGCTTGATGTTTGGCGAGGACGTGGTACTCCTTAGCTTTACTAAGGTGCCAATTGGCCACCTCAAGGAGTGTGGCTTTACGCATAGCGTTCATTTGCTTTCTTTCAATAGGCCGGGCATAACATCATCAATAGGACTAGTGGACGCGCTCAATCACATACTGGGGTGTTCCATCCTCCCGCGTCCAAGCGCAAGCCTCCCCCACGCTGATAGCGCACTCGGTGTGAACGGTGAATTTTCGGGGTAGCCTCACTGACGCACTCACGGTGGTGACCTGCATTATTTCCACGTCCTGGATAGCTATCCGCAACCTAGTCTTATCGCCTTGAGAACGCTGACTAATCAGCAAAGCGGACTCTCCTTCCGTTGCCGTGAAGGGTTCTGCGCCACTCCACCGGGTAGGAGGTGCCTTACGCCAAGTGACGTTAAAGGCTATGCCTTGCGCAAATGCGGTGTTAGCCTGCAGCGTTACGGCTATGCACAAAAGAGTCAATAGTCGGTTCATAAACCATTCCAAAAGTAGAGGGTAGAATAATAAGATAGGAGGGATTCTCCAACCAAGCTAATATTGCTCGTCAAGCACGTTCAACGGCCAGAATGCAAGAACCATTCCGATGCCAAATAGAAACTGTCAAATGGACCCGTGCCGCTAGTCACCATAGAATCAATTTCTTCGCCATACACCAGAATAAATCGTTTTCCTTTTTTAGGGAGCTCAATCACACGCACCAGTGCATAGCGCGTGCGCTCGACATCAATCCAATGGTCAATCATGGTGTCAACATACCCGGGCCCTTCCGGCAGCTTAGCCCACTTCGCGGCAGTGCCTTCAATCTTTGCTTGTTCGTACGCTAGAACGAGGTCTTGTTGGTGGTTTTTAAACAGAATTCGATTTTGCTCATGCATAGCTACCTTTTTAGCAATCTGCTCTTGTACTAACGCTGGTTCAATGTCATGCCGTACATTCGACGTTGGCCATGTTTGTCGTACTTGTGTTTTAGCAATCATGACTATTCTCGTAGAGCGTATTAGTTAAAAACACAAACAGCGTCTGCAAATACACGACGTTCCAGGATGGTTAATTTCTTAAAATTAGCTATTTGAATGTGCTTCCCGACAGAAGAACGAAAAGCTGCACCCTCAGTAATTGCTAGCCAGTGGTCCGCCGTTTCCGCCGAAAATTCGAGTCCCAATTTTTCCGCCACGGCAATTCCGTCATCACATCCTTGCGACCAAGCCAAGAGCAATGACATCGCACTTGGATGCAGCCCCCCGGAACATAGAAGACCCCAAATTGGCGCTGGTACACGAACGGCCGGCACAAGTCGGCCTCTGCCAGTGGCACTGGATGACTCATACGGCAATCACACATATGTTCGTACATCAGAGAAGTGATAAACGCAGGACCCACTAGCTAATTTCCTCGATGAGCACTCTTGTCAGGAGTCGTTGGCAGCTCTGCTGTAATAAAGCGTAGAGTATACCATATCTAAAAAATTATTTAAACACTTTTGCTATTTACAAACAATCCAATAGTTATTTTAAAATATATGCCAGTCCTTAAGTGGTCGCTATTCTATTTTAAGAGAATGCCTTTAAAATCAGTATATTAGGGGATGTCTCCGACATCTGTGTCGGAGACATCCCCCTGAGCAGCTGGCGGTCGCTACACTTAGCTGAAGGCCACTTAACATACTCAGATTAAAGCTAACTCATGACCAGACAACGTAGAGAGGCTAATTGCCTTTCGCAATCCGTTCCAGAAAGAACATTATGTCCGTCCTAAAAATTGCCGACTTTACCAACGCGCCTTTCGGGCTTCTGGTCGCAAGAAGCCCGCACTACTGCTTAAACAGAGGGGCAGAACAAGAACAACGAGGGATAGTTGTAGAGCGCACTTTTTTTCAAGACGCGAAGGGGCAAGCTATTTGCTGGCCAAGAATTCACTGGGAAGGTAGTGTATCCGACGCGTTGTGCCATCCGATTAATGCTGTCGCATTTAGACCAGAGCAAGTTTTGCCTGAAATTGAAATGGCGGAATAAGTTAGAAAGAAAATTTGTTCCCAAATACCTCTGTCGATACGAGAACAGTAGCCCGTTCAACGTGCCGAATAGCAAACTTCAAATTCAAAGGAATATTATGAAATTAACCTCCCTGTGTCATACCGTGCTTCAAGATACGCGCGCGCTCCAAAAAGTGGCGCGTGCCCAATGGATTGGCCGCATTCCACAGCATCACGCAAAACGGAGATAAGTGAAAAATGGCTATTACTGGCTTTAAGAAAAACTGCGTAGGCACAATCTGCTTCGATGCCCAATTTTCAGGAATGCGCAAAGCACAAGACTTTATTGTGTACCCGATACCTAACGCTAGTTCTGAAATAAAAATTCAGTCCGATACACGTATAGGTAAAATTGACCTTATCACAGGCACCGTAACTCTATCGCCCCCACGTACAGGTGGTTCATACAACATCCATTTGGCATTAGCAAACCCGGTTGCCACGCTAACAGCGGAAGACTTGCTGATATTAAAAGCGCACCTCCTATCTATGGCGAGGGGAAAATCCGGAAATTGCGGTGTCACGGTGGACAATACAGGTGCTTTGGACGTATTCGAGCAAGGACACCCTCCCGCGATGTAAGCAATACTATCTGGCATACCCTACCCTATTGTTTTTTTGATTTCTAAAACGTTCCGCGCTTTGCCTGGGGCGTTTTTTTTGGCCGGATACCTCATTTCCTATACTAAGGAGGACCACTCACTCACCAAAGGAAATTATGGGCTCTTTTAATACTTCGTGTTTTGCCAGTCAACAAACAATTGCAGAAGGCGACCGTTGCTTTGTGCTACCTATTATCCAACAAGCCTCATTTAATCCCGTTTCTGTTACGCATAAAGGGCTTAACCACTCTGTATATGGCGCGTTCATGTCCACCTGCTACGCTAATGCGTACTGGACCCCTTTTGCCGGTATGCTGGAGGCGACCTACGCAGATTACGGCCGCTTCACAATCTTGGACACACCCGCCAATAGAACCCGGCTGTTGTTCTTTTTTGATAAGCTTGCGCACCATGCCGCGGTCACTCATCTGGGAGAAAATACCAGCCACGATACTGCCATCAATTTTAAGCAGCTATTGACGGAAAAGTCCGCGATTCTAGGCAAGCTACTTTCGGAACGACCTTTAATCACGCTCGATACGGTCAATAGCGAAGCCATATTTTTTGAAATGGTCGAGGTCTGGGAACAGCTAACACAGTCCGTCAGCGAATCCAGACTGTTTTGCACGGACCTTTATGGACCGCTCAAGCCAATACAATTGGCAGTTCTGCAAGCGGACGCCTGTACCAATTTGGTTGAAGCCTGCTTAACTGCAGATGCACGCTACCGCGAGCTGACCTCCGTACGTCATGCTTTTGACCTTGCCATTGCGGACTTGGCCTCAGTCAAGGAAAGCAATACGGACAAGCAATGGGTTCACATCAAGCAATTAGAAACATTTAAGGAGTCCATTAAAAATTACGCCAACAAAGCGCAGTCCCTTCCGCCGGGTGCATGCGCGGAGCTAGACCTGCATATGGACAGATATTTGACTCAAGAGTTATCCGTTGAAGCGCTTTATTGTGCAGTTAGTCCCACCATTAATAGTTTATTGGTTCTGGGTGGGCTAGACGCTTTAAATTTGACAATTATTCCTATGCGTTACGCTCCCGAAGATTATTCGAATGAACTCGGTCAAGCTTACGCGCAATTTGTGAACAAGACATCTGCTGCTGTCAACGCCATTCGCGCGGCGTGGTTGGCGGAGTCGGGCGATTAGGACTTTTTATTTAATTTAATTTTATGCCACATAAACTCAACATTTATGTGGCATTTTTTTCGTGAAAAGCTCCCGTCTGCGCATCAGCTTCTCCTGCCTTATTGCGTGACAGCCCGGTCCTTGTGACAGGCAAAAAAATCCCTGAAGCAAAAGCAATCAGGGATTGTGAATCAGAAAACTACGTCGCTAAATAGCGTGACGCAAAACTAGTAAGTATATCGGTGTACTCACCTTGGACGACTTTGTCCGATGCTGCATTACCTACCGCGCGGATTCGTGCAAACATACGGGATTTCAACGATGTCGATAGGGCGTCACGTTCCATTAATGCCGTCACGTTCGCAATATCGTATTTCAATTTATAACTGTCGGAAGTCCGCCATGCAGCGTTATCGCTAGGTCTAAAGTTCAACTCGGCCATCGCTTTAGCGTAGGCAGCTTGGCAGAATTTGCTAATACGCCAGCAGTGCTTGTTCACTTTCTTATCCATACGACGATGCATTACAGCCGCCTTAAAAAGCTTACCCTTCAAGTTTTGCTCAATTGCTTCCGTCAGCGCTAGCGCATCGGGAGTGCCAGGTTCAATTGAAAACGAGCCTATGAAATTGACTATCCGGTTAAAGTTCAAGCAAACCCAAATTTGTCCTTCCTTTGGATACAAATTTACATGCTTGTCGACAGTTGCCCCTATGACTGGGTCCAGCGCGACATGCGTCAGTAATGCTAGCGTTAAACGGAGCTTTTCGGTGGGGTCGTTTTCAAGTGTCAATATTTTTTCGCAAAATTCTGGACTACGAAAGTATTCGGCGGTTTGCCCGGGTATTTCTGGATGGTCTCTGTGACGCAGATAGACGAGATTAAATGCTGAAATCATGATGTGCCTTTTTAAATGAGTGGTCCTTTTTAGTATAGCGACATCCCCTTTTTCAGATGAGCGGTTAGTAGACATGGTTAACGACAAATAAAACCTGAGATTATAACAACATGCACTTTAAATCGAACCTTAAAATATTAAGGAGTGATTTAACGAACATGAAAATCAGACAAACGGCAAGTCGAAGCAAAAGACACAAAGGATTTACCGAACTCCGCATGGGAGCCCAACCGGTGGACTTTCTTTGTGGACTGTATTGAGGGTAGCGCTTGGGCATACAGCGTCAAGCAGCATCGCTACACTAGGCATTCCCCTCTCTCTCTTCTGCCCTCTTATGACTCCACAATTTATTACTCTCCTTTTGCTCTTACTTGTTGGCGCACTTACTGGGTGCTCCGATGAGGCATCTAAGACTAATGCGTTCAACGCAACCGCGGCCTATACCTCCGCCATATCGAATGTAACGAAAAAAATTACACCGGTAACCACCGGAATTGGCGCGGGGCTCTTTAATGGTCTGGCAACCAGTGCGGCCACCCAAAACACATTTCGCCGAATTGAACCCAGCCTAGCCTTGCATCAACTGAAGATTAATGAAAGTTCGCCTCAGTGCATCACGTTTGCGGAACTAACTTTAGCCGTACAGCAGGCCACCGCAGGCCGTTCCAAAGAAGAACAGGCTACCCAGGTGGATGACACCATTAAACAGGGTGTCAAGGCTGGTTGCTATGTTAAAAAGTCCGCCTTAGACCTTATGCCTGCGGAGTTCAAGCGTTACTGGGAGCCAAGACATGCCAAGTTAAAAGACACAGCGACCTGCAGCAACTATCCAAAATGGAGCAACGAAATCGCATTTAGCAATCATTCGCCCGAAGATAAGCAACTATTCTTAGCCCAGCTGTTTGCCGACGCTACGCTGAAGTCCTGCATGAACTAACCGCGGGGGTGCCCATTTCTTTTTCTACTCCACGGCCCTTGAGGGCCGTTTTGACGTTCCTACACTACTCATACGCCGTCCAGCGTGCCGTCCTCGCTCCTCACGGAGCACGGTGAATCGGACTGTTTTAATTAGGACAACCCACTTTTCTTTTGTGTATGCACAAGGGACTCGTGAAACGAGGACATCATTGAACCAAACGCCCTTGTGCGTTTACAGGAGATTTACATGAACGTTATTAAGCCAACACCTAGTCAATCTGCTTTCATCTTGAAGAAATTTTTCGAAGAACAAGGCATTACTCTAAAAATCAGTCAGGCACAGGAAGCAATCGCACGCACTTGGGGATATTCCAGCTGGAACGCCCTCACGTCAAATATTGCGCCTAAAGTAGGAGACCCTAAAGGACGACTGCAGCAAAACAGTGAAACTGCCTATACGCTTCTTGGCGGAACACAAACAACCGTCATGATTGCTGTCAAGAACCTGCAAGTCTCCGTCAAGCATGACGATGAAGGTGTCGTTGTGGATGTGTTTTCTAAGGCAGGCCTTGATAAGGGGGAAGAATCCCTGGGCTCTACTTGGGTCATGTTTGACGAAGCCGAAGAGGACAGCACCGAAAATGATGAAGATACAATTCCAGTACGTGCTGCTCTCTCCGGGATACATTTGGCAAAATTGTTACTCACTGCAGTAAGCATTTCGGGGTCATATGATATGGCACATCAGAAAATTTGGAAAAAGGACAACGATGCATTGCGAGCGTTTATTAGCGATTCAGCTGATACTGAATTGGACGACAGTCACATTCTAATATCCTATGGGTTTCAATCCCATCAGACCGTAAGGATTCGCGACCTAATTCACGTTAGTACTTTCGGAGAAGACGGCTGGATGCTCCTGGACGGAACGAAAATTTGGGTTCATCAAAGCAAGACCCCTGATACGTCCATGCTTAACACTGAAGTAGCCGAATTGTTGGAGGAACTGCTAACAGCGTCAGAGCTAAATGTGACAGGTGCCCCTGCTAATGCCCCTATTCTGAGAAAAGACAGCACCGTAATTCAACGTGCTATTCTTGGACTAGAGGTGGAGTTGGCGACCGAAGTGATTACCTTCAAAACGGTCAGAGGCAACATACGCGGAATTACAATTGGCGCGTTGTTGGCCAGTTACAAAGAAGGTCTCGACAACACAGCTTGCTGGAACCTTCCCTCAGGTGACCGCTTAATTTTAAATTAACTTTATTTAATTCATACCTCTGTTGCTTATGCATCAGAGGTTTTTTCTGAGGTGTTGCACCTTTCCTAAAAATTATGAAGCCGGTCTTGTCGCTACACTCGATAGACACCTACTCAAAAGGAAAAGTAGTTTATCAAACGCCGGTCTCGGCAATTCAATCAACAATCAAAGCGGGTACGCAAATCCCACTTTGGGATTGTGCCGCTCTACATGGAGTAATACATGAAATCAGTCATGAAGTTTTTAAAAGAACTTTCTGAAACAGAAGGTTCTGTCTCAGTAACTAAAGGTGTCGTTGTTTTTGAAAACGGTCAAAGTTTTGACTTAAAAAAGGCAGTGCCAGAAACTGTGACATTTGAAGATGTAATAGACATTGCAAAGGGACTGTCGGACAATGGCGATTGTGCAAATGTAGAATACATGCGTGGCATGTGCGAGTTAATTGGAGACTGTTTTCCAGTTAGCGATACCGAACTATATATTCGGGCAAAGGATATAAACAAATTAATTTGCTTCAATCAAAAAGAAAATCAGGCTCCTTTTGGCGCGATTAAAGCAGCAATCTCTAAAATGTATCGAAACGAAGCGAATTCGGAATCGACTGCAGTTTCCATCGCTGGAGTAGTTTCGAAAGAATCTCTTGCGGAGTTTATTGTTGATTCTTTTAATCGTGGTTGGATATCCAAAGGGAACCTTGGAATTGATGATGACGGCAAGTTAATCTGACGTTTTCTAAAAATACTTTAAATTCAAATGCCACTTCCTCGGGAGTGGCGTTTTTCTTGCCAACACATCTCCGTCTTTAGCGTCGGAAAAGTAGTCAGTCAAGCCGATAAGGACATCCAATTTTCCCATGAAGGGGACGCTCTTTATATTTCTGTTTCGACGCGGCGCGTGTTCCCAGAGCAAGGTGCTCCGGGCTCGACTTATCCTGCCGCTCCACAGACATACCGGAGTATCCCGCCCCTGGTTGACTTGTTCGCCTTATCGCGATGCGCTTCTTAGGTTTCAGGACGACGACACCGGCGCGTTGGCAGACGAACAGGGCCTGTGTAACCCGGTTGTCTGCGTGAGTGTAGTGGCACTCGGAACATTCTTGAGAGGAGTAATGCGGCGGCACCGTTACGCACCCACTTGCCGTTCTCTTTCTTTGGCTTAGCCCTTTTCGTCATGTTGGCCACCCGCAGCGCCTCGATGACGTGCACCTTGGCGCCGATGCCTTTATCTGGCAGATGCGTGTCCAGGGCCTGCGCCTCCACATAGTTCACGGCTGTTCCCTTATAGCCTTTGTCCCTGTAAATACGCAAGGCGGAGGCTATCCGGTGAAGGTGGCTGTGTAGCAGCCACTACGGGGTAGGGGAATTCTCGCCTTTTAGTTTAGCTGTGCAACACCGCCCCGTAAGCCTACGTTATTGCTATACGCACAGATACCTGGTCAATCCTGACCACGTGCAATTATCTGCCTTCGTTATAGCCATGTTACCTATTTCTCGCATTTTTTCGGTCCATCCGGCGCCACGTGTGACACCCTACCGTATTCTTATTCTGTTGTGCCCGTTGATGGCCACGGTAGCCGCCCTATTGGCACCCTTTGGTATTGGCTTGCCTTGGGCATTAGACCTCATGACACACTGGGTTTGGCCAGGACTCCTCGCTTCCCTTCTACTCAGTGCAATTGGGTCAAGGAAAGAGCGTCTTTTGTCTTTGGGGAGCGCAATTGTCTGTGCAGTGCTAATGGTCAGCGCCATCCCGGCCGCGCCCGCTCCGTTAAAAGCAGGCGTCAAAGTTAAGCTATCCTCCGTGAACGTGCTTTCCACCAACACCAACTACGCTGCTTTTACCCATTGGCTTGAAGTCAGCGCGCCAGATGTAATCGTAGTCCTCGAGGTGAGCCTGGCCTGGGAGCGGACTCTCCAGAAACAAACCCAATATCCCTACCAGAAAATTATGGCGCGTGAGGATAACTTTGGGATTGCCTTGCTCTCCAAGTATCCCCTTACCCTCATCCCGGACAACGCCATACCGACAGCACTCTCCGACCCACCTAGCATCTCTGCCGTGGTGTCCGTCCCGATGGCCGCGCCCTTTCAAGTGACGGCCATCCACCCTTCTCCACCCCTGTCCCCCACGCTATCCGCACTGCATGCGGCGCAGCTCAATTATTTTGGCGACCGAACAGCGAGCTTCCCCGGGGCCTCCTTTCTTTTAGGCGACTTTAACGCCACGCCCTGGTCGAGCGCCAGCCTGATGCTAGGCTACCGTGGCTTAACGCGTATTTCGGGGATGCGGCCGACATGGCCGGCTAAGGGGTTGCCCTTCGAGCTCATTCCCCTTGACGTTATCATGTCCAACAAAAACGCCAAGCCAATGTCATTTAGCCTCGGCCCGAATATTGGCTCTGACCATCGTCCAATTGAAGCGTCGGTGCTGGTGCCCTTCTCGCCGTAGCCGAGGACTAACCCGTCGTCAATGAACAAAGAGAAGGCAATGCTGCCCAGGCACGGACATCCGCCGCACAAATACCTGTCCCACGTTGCCTAGCCAAAAAGTTTTTGCGTACAGAGCACCAATCCCCCAACACAACTGAACCATCCATTAACCAGATTAGCACCCCGCTCGATGTCAGCGCCCGCACCGGCGTATTTGCCAATGGCGACAAGACTTCGTCCGGGTTAGGGGTAATTCGATGTACGTCGTAGGGGTCTATGGTGAGATGAAAGCATTCCATCTCCATTAAAGTTGTCATTGTCATCTGCGGCTATCTCTACGCGCCCCGAGACTAGCTAAAAGGCGGAAAATTATTTTTAATAATTCCGCGGTGCCCTAGGACAAAGCCGCGGAGTTTTTACACAGCAAGGGCTATGCCCTATTGTGCCCCTTTTACTTGTGTGCCAGTGTTACCTGCTAGCCATGTCACCGACAAATTGTGCACAACAGCTTTACCTGCCGGACCTCCCGTTCCTCCCGAGGACCCTGAACCAGGTTGACCGTACTCCCCTCCTTTACCCGCGGAGCCAGAGCCTAGCCCGCCTACTCCGGTGATACCCGTGGTTCCGGGCACGCCATTGCCCGAATAACCCCATCCGCCTGCCCCTGCTCCAGCCCCGCCACCACCACCTTTTCCACCGTTAAAGCCACTACTGCTATCGCCCCCTTTATACGAGCCACCACCCCCCCCTCCTCCAAAAATATACCCCGTATTATTAATAAAGGTTATTAAGGTAGTCTCGATAGCGTTACCACCCCCGTACCCTAGCTGATTAACATAATAAACAATGGTGTACACGGACCCACCTTCGCCACCCGTTCCAATAATTGCACCATTATTAATGATGGTCAGCTTTGAGCCTACCGGCATACCTACCGTAGTGAATGCGGGAGCCCCTGTGACAATCACGCCAGGCGCGATGGTGACGACATAGTCCTTAGCAACAGTGGGATTTCCTGCCGCGGTCTTTAGGCTATAGTTTGACGTGTTCGCCGTGATGGCTAATTGCACGCTAGCGTCAACACCCGTTGCACTCAGGTTCGCTGTAACAACTCCCGCGCCTGTTGCTATGGCTAGAGTCCCTGTTTGAGCTACGGTGTCCGAGGGGGTAAATTGCATTAAGGTATTACACGTGGCTCCCGCCGCCAAACTCGCACCACAGGTGGTGGATATAAATGAGAATCGTGCACCTGTCACGGACCCTGCTGACGGTGGCGTAACAGCAATGGTGTCTATCCCCGTATTCGTGAGGATAGCGGTGAACTGGCTACTTGTATTTGTTTGGGTTGCCGTAACCGCAGGGGACGGAAGGCTCACACTCGGTGCCTGGCCTGTTCCTGACAGCGTGGCAGTTGTAGCACCTTGGCCATCATGCTGAAAAGTGAGCACTCCTTGCAAGGGGCCCGCGGTCGTGGGCGAAAAAGCCACTGAGATTGTGCAGGACTGCGCAGGATTAAGACTAGTACAATTAGTGGTACTGGAGTAATTCGCGGCGCCGGTGGTAATGCTTACGTTATTGAACGTCAGCTTTCCAGTGCCTAGGTTTTGAACCGTGAATTGCTTGACAGGAGACGTAGTGCCTGCTTGACGTGCCTCGAATGTTAATGCAGCACTGGAGGGGGCTAGGCTAATAACCCCTTGTGTCCCGGTTCCTGTCAAGACCACGGCGATGCCGTTGACTGTGATAACACCTGCCCGGATACCCGTTGCCGTCGGGGTGAACTGCACCACCACAGCACAAGTACTGCTTGCCGCCACGACCGCCGTACACGTAGTGGAAACGAAGGAAAATTCCGTTGGGTTGGTTGTGATGGCCGCTTCATTAGGCACCGTCATCGCTAAGCTACCCGCACCCCCGTTACTCACAGTCAGCGTTTGTTGCACTGCCGTACCGATAGTCGAGGTGCCCACTTCCAAGGAAGCAGGCATCGCTAAGCGGCCAGGCATCCCCGTCCCCCCTAGGGTAATTATGCCTGCGCCGCCGCTACCATCATTAGCAACAAGTACACGGCCAGCCAGCGAACCTGCGACACTCGGAGTCATCGCCACTGCAATGGCACACGACATTCCGATAGCGATGGGTGCAAGACAATTATTACTTTGATTAAAGTCAGATACGCCAAAGTCGACGGATACCCCCGAAATAACCAACGGTGCTGTGCCGTTGTTGGTGACTGTCACGTTCTGTGCAGTACTCGTGGTAAAAACGTCCTGCGCCAAAAATGTCAGGCTATTGAGCGAAAACAAAGCTAGGCCTTGCAGTCCATCGCCCATTAACGAGACGAACGAAGAGTTGCCGGTGGCGGAAGTCATCAAGTGCAGACGACTCTCCAACGGGCCCGTCGTGCTTGGGGTAAAGCTGACGGTTATTACACAGCTCGCTGCCTGCGCTAAACTCGGGCCACACGTAGAGCTACTATTAAAATTGGTAGCATCCTCAACTCTTATGTCTGACACGCTCATTGTTGCGCTACCCGTGTTCGTTACCACCACGGTTTGTGCTGCCGACACTCCCACTCTTACGCTGCCATACGATAAGGCCGTTGTGGACAAGCTCAGCTGTGCAGTAGCGACCGGGTCTGGAGGTGCCACCGCGCTATCTGTAACGACCAGTCCAGGAATTATTTTAAAGTAACTGTACTGCGCCGGATGTGCCGCAGCGGCCATAGGCTGCAGCACCATGCTAAGCAGGGAGAGCACCGCGAAAAACCGTTTGTGTTTAAGAAACATTAGAATGCCTTGATAAGGAAAATTAGTTTAAAAGGGTAGTACCTAGGTATAGCGCCTCCCGCTTGAGCCTGGAAAGGCAACTAAACTCCTGCCCCACTTTAGGTAGCGCGGTTGCGTAACAAAAGGGCTCTTTAAAGGTACAGCCGAAGTGTCCCGTCACAAAAAAGTATCCGCTAGCTATACGGAACAGGACAACCCTTTTTAGGAGAAGCATTTTGACAACAGCAACCGTAACTACCGCCACTTTTTGCCTAAAAGGCCCTGCCCTCACCTCCCGTGCGCGCGAACGCATGTGTGAGACAGACTGGAAAGGCGCATTAAAGCTATTGATGGATTCCTTAGAAGAAATGACGTATGAACAGGCCATTTCCGTCCTGGACGGAACATGCAAACTGACAGGGGAAGGAGATACCATCTTGATGGTGGAAGACGACGCAGAAGTGCGGCAACTTCTTCAAGAACAATACCAAGAATGCTATGCAATGGGCGGTTTTCTGAAAATAGACAACCAGATGTACCAAGCCTACCTCGTTATTGATAGTCTCGGCCCGGAAGATGCTAGCCTTATTCCAGTCCAGACGAGGCCTAATGAGGCGGCAGAACGACGGGTGCCTCATTGGCGTGCTGACCTTGAAACGGTCGACGCAAAGTCATGCTGGACGCCGGTGTATCCCCATGAAGTAGTAGCACAACGGGGTCTTTTTTACGCGAGCAACCCGAAAAAAGATGTAGCGAAGCTGGTCTTAAACGCTCAAGGCAAATACGTTATCGCCCTGTTCGAAAAAGTCAACGAAGGCTCAACACCTTTTTGGATGCAAAAAGAGGCAGTCACGGCTCAAGCGGCTTACGAGAGCGTGGCGCATTACTTAAGAACGCATGGCAACGCCCAAGAATTTGGGTGGACCCATCCCTCCTTAGCCTTCAACTGCAAGGGCACTACTACCGGTAGATTATCAGCGGCGGTGCTCTATGAATCGAATACGCCAAAAAAAGGTGAAGCAGAAATCGCTGAAGACATCGCCAATGAAGCCGCTTTGCAAGAAAAAAGACAAAAAACGTTCAAAGCAGAATGCATACGTCTACAACAGAAAATCATTGATTTTGCAGACAGCGATACCGAGTTCGGCTGGCAAACATACCATTGGAAAAGTACAAATCCGGTGGGAACGTATCTCACCATTAGGGTCCCTCGGCGAGCGCTTATTTGTTATGCCTTGTCGAAAACTGCCTCAGGAAATTTAATGCCGGCTTACATACCAATTTGTCCACCCGACTTTAAAATGACAGACGACAATCCGTATCACTCGGACGTCTGGCTGGGATGCGGCTTTGCCATCGATGCCGATGTGTATAAGCACGACAGCCCCGAGTACACCGCGGTACTAGACCTCATGTTCGAAGTACAAAAGGAACTCCTCAATTTTGAAGTACAAGTTCTGGCCCGGGGTGCACAAATGGTGGGTTCCGTCGTTTTCCACGACAGCCCTGTTATTGACGACACGTGCATTTTGGTGATTCCACACGCGGGAGTCGAGTTTGAATTACAGGCCATGAAAGCGGGTGCCGTCATTTGTGAAACAGGGGGCCGATTAGCCCATTTGGTTACGGTTTGTCGTGAAAGCGCCAAGCCCATTATGCGAATGGACAATGCCTTATCTACTTTTAAGCTAGGACAATCCATTTGTTTGATGCCTGACCAAGGTAAAGTTGAAATCATTCCTGCCTATCAGCGAAACTATTAACGCTTCATTTTTTTATTTTCAAAGCCCGCTCGCTCTTTAAGAACGAACGGGCTTTTCTATGCGAACAAGCAGGGCCAATGCGACATAAATAGTGGTTGCTATACCTACTAACGTTACTACAAAAGCAAGTCGTGCTGTTGCAGTAACGTCAGGGAGTAACTCTACTTCCGAGTCTGGACTAGGCTAAATAAGTCAATATAAAAATGGAGTAATAAATGAAAGAATTAGCTCAAGCACAATTGGCCGCTGTTTCAGGCGGAATCTGGGACCAAACAAATGACGATGGCTGTAATGACTTGTCCCACTTGTCGTTGGAAGAATTGATGCAGGTCGAAGTAGCGTAAAGGAAGGTCCGGCTTCCAAAAAGATGGCTTTTGTTGACGTCAATGTGAGCAAAAGCCATTTTTGCGATTAATGCGGGTTCCACGTCGAGCGGGGTCGCTATACCTCTCAGACCCTAATGATTTCGGAGAACCCTATGCAACTAGAAAACCAAGCGGCGCTGCCTTTGTATCTTTCTTTAAAAGACGCACTGACGGACTGCTTACAACAAGAATACTGGACGCCCGACTGCCTACCCGTCTTTCCTTTTTTAGCGTCAGACGAAAGTAAAGTTACTGTGGTGTACGGCGACAATGTCGCTGGTAAAAGTTTTTTCTTTAAACGACTCATTGCCCAGCTACGGCTACCTCCACAAGCACGGGACCGCCAGGAAGTGTTTCTTGCCTCCATGTCCATGAGGGTGAGCTCAGAGGCCCATCAAACTTTCATGTACCCTCGAGAAACCGAGATGTCTACCGGAGCGAACTCCTTGACGGCCATTAAAGGTTGCTTGCTAAATGGACGCAATCGAACCCATCCGGTGTGGCTGTTTTTTGATGAACCCGATGTAGGTCTGTCTGACCGGTTTGCAAAAGCAATGGGAAGTTTCTTAGCACAAGAAATCAACACCTTGCCAGACCATATCAAAGGGGTTTGTATCGTCACCCATTCCCGTCCATTATTACTTGCCTTACGGGAAGGATTAACGGGCGGTATCCATCAGATATCCATGGGGCAGAAAAGAACCCTTGCTGAGTTTGTACAGCAATCCAAGGACGACCCCGCGTCTATCGAGGAACTGCTTGACCTACGGTCGAACGCTATTGCTACCAGCAGAAAAATCAAGGCGCTACAATGGGAGCTGAAGGCGCGCACGCTAGCTTAATTTAACTTCAAGAGACCTTTAAAAAAGGTCTCTTTTTTAGCTATTGGTACGGCACTGCGCGGACTGCTGATATCCTTTTAGGTTGTGACCGTCATGCATCAGCTGAAGCTGCTACGGCCATTACATTCGCTACACGTAAGTAGGACATGTACCCTACCTAAAGGAAAATATGACAATTGCGCCTATCTACGAAAACTCCGAACTACGAATTCCAGAAGGCACCCTCGTGGTGTTATCTGGATTACCTGGGTCCGGAAAATCACATTTAAAACTGACCAGCGTTCATTTAGAACGTGTAACTTGGCTTTCTGCTGACGAACTACGTGACTCCATCAGCCCAGCGTTGCCAATATTAGTAGATGGCAAAGAACGCCGCAGCCGCAACGAAGAAACTAACGAAGAAGTGTTTGCCATCATTCGATTGCGAATTCAAGCAGGCCTTCGCATGGGCCGCACAGTGGTGGTCGACGCGACTACTATTAATGACACAGAACGGCAGTCTTTTATTGATATTGCTGAAAAGCTAGGCGCACCGCATTTGGTCGTTATCTTGGATTCGTCCGTTGAAACTTGCATAAAGCGCGCTAACGAGCGGCTATATCACGTGCCTGAGCACACTATTCGCAACATGTTCCAACCTCCGGAGCCAGAAATCCCAGTGCATATCATAGAACGAGCAGCTAAAAATGGTAAAAAACCGGCGGTTACGTTCCCTCAGGGATTCATGTCAACCTCTCGATTCAACCATGTTGTGCTAAAAAAGGATGACACTCTCCACTTCACGTGGAAAGAGCTACCTACCGGTTTGTGGGATGTCATTGGTGATACGCATGGCTTGTTCGATGAGCTCAAACTTTTATTGTCAAAAGCTGGATGGTCAATTGTGAACGACCGACTGCTTCCCCATCCTCAAGGCCGAAAACTATTATTGTTGGGTGACTTGGTTGATAGGGGGACCCAATCGGTAGAATTGGTGCGCTTTATCAAGAATGCGGTGGACGACGGATTGGCGATTGCTCTCAAGGGGAACCATGAAGCAAAGTTGGTTCGTTTTATCGACACCGCGCTTAACGGCGGGATTGAAAAGTGGACCTCGTACGCTAACGCAGAAACAGGAATGCAGTTTCTGGCGCTGGACCCTGATGAGCGAAATTGCTTGATTGAGTTCCTGCGCCATCTGCCTCATTACGTCGTGGATAACGAGTCTAAGACCGTATTTTTACATGCCAATGTCCATACGTTTGTCCCTGGGGCGAGCATTCTCGATGAAGCGGTATATGGCATATCGAAATGGAAACCGATGGACACGGACGCCATGTACGAGGAGCGCTTTGCAGCAGGGATTAACCAATACACTCTGGTGCGTGGACACATTCCGCAAACCAGCGAACAAGCACATGTTTTTTCACTGGAACGCCACCCCTTCCAAAAGGGGGAGCTGGTGCTCATGCGCTTGGATGCGGTTTCCTCTGTGTTCCGAGAGTCTACTGACCCTCAAGAACGCATCGCTGCTTTCAAAGCATCCTTAGTTACCCAGAAATGCGAGTTTGACTTCGAAGCCTATTCTCAGAAGTTCACGCTGGGTAAGGGGTTAGAGAAGTTAGCTGATAAAAAAGCCGTGTTTACAAGCCGGGATGCCTCCGGAATGTTCAAAACGTACAAGTACTCGAAAGCGACCTTCTGGAATAATAGCTGGGGTGATTCACCGTTACTCTTCAAGGCTCGGGGCATAGTGCTAGACCCTGCTGGAAAAATTGTATCGCACCCTTTCGACAAGGTATTTAACTATCTGGAAAACGAGGCAGGCAAAGACCTTTCCGATGACACAGCGGTCATTGTTCCGGAAAAGCTCAATGGCTTTTTGGGTATTATCAGCGCGCACCCTTTGAAAAAAGGGGACTTGCTGGTGCACACCCAAGGCAGTTTCGAGAGCGACTTTGTGGGGTATATTCGAGACCATCTGAGTTCTTCCCTAAAGGGGCAGGTTTGCAAGTACCTCTCTCGCAACGACGTTACCTTGACGTTTGAGGTGATTCACGCAAGTGACCCACATATCGTGGACTACGACGTGAGTATGCAAGGACTGCATTTGTTGGGCGTACGTGGCAAGCAGGCGACTGACGTGGCGTGGACCGAAGCTCAGGTCGATGAAGCCGCGTTGGCAATGGGTTTGCGTCGTCCGAGTTGGTCTCGTATGACATTCGGGGAGGCCCGTACCAGGTTGCGGGAGTCAAAAGGGGAAGGCTTCATGATTCGTGCGGATACTCCTTTTCAGGAGTTCTTAATGAAAATGAAATCTCCCTTCTATCTGACCACAAAATTCTTGGGGCGCATGTCTATGGGTAAGGCTAAACACATGTATGGCAACCCTGCCGATTTCAAAAAAACGATAGATGAGGAGTTCTACGTGATTGTTGATGCAATCCTGAAGAACTACACTGTAGATACTTTCACAGAGATGGCGGACGAAACTCGCGTGGCTGCTGTTAGGGACCTCATCAACGCCATGCAATAACTAAGTCATTTGCGAGGCGCAGGCACCTAGAAATATTGTTGTTAAGTTATCCCCTTGATTATTCTTACCCCGGCCTCAACAAGGCCGGGTTTTTTTGGGCTGCCTCCCTCTCCATTCCTGAATACCTATACAAACAAGACCCTCTTTTAAGACCGGTCACGAATTACGCTGACGTCTTCGTGTCCTTTACCCATTACCAGGAAAATTATGAGACATAAACCTACCGAACCAGAAGGCATCTCGTGCACGATACCAAGTTATGTTAACGGGTCACCACTCTGCCATTTAGTTGCCATTGCCCGTCAAAGCAACGACATGGTGATGCAAGGTGTGCCCTCTAGCTATGTACAGTGGGCACTTAACGAACATCGCGCACGTCGAAGCACACGCTCCGACGCACAGGAGGCTGAACAGGATTTGCCACTGGCTGAACCCGCTGTCCCGAAATTCATGGTCGGGGACGTCGTAAGCTACACCAATGACTACGGTGTTTGCTTTGAAAACAAAACGGTCACCCAGATTGACTTTGTCGAAGGCAAACCTCCTCGGTATTTTTACACGCCCTCCGATTCGCCTTGGTTTTCCGTTCGGGAATCAGGACTAGCTCCCGTGCAACAAGCCATTTGTTTGGGAATGCACTAAACGTACGCCTACCTCGCTACTGCCAGGCCCCTCCGTCAACTGATTACATCGCCTTAGGTTCGTCCTGAGGCTTTTTTTCGGCTACTGCCACTTCCAATCGGCACAAAAAAACCGGCTAGAAAAATCTAGTCGGTTTTAAAATTAAGATATCTCGTCAGGAATATCGAGAACGATGGGCGTGAGCGTTTCCAAATATGCAGTAATTTCTTCATACGGTAGCCGATAAACCGCATCAAATTGCTCTTGAATGACCTTTCGCACCTCAAGGGGTAGCGCAAACCAGGGAGCGTCTCCGGATGTCAGATTGCCGGGAGGCAACTCCGCACTAGGGTACACAAAGCTTACTCCGTTACAGCGAATAAGTGACGCGATACATCCATGCTTAATTTCATATCTCAAGAACTACTCCTTTAAAAGTTAAACCTCTATAACTGTATAGCGCCACCCTTAATATCTATTTCGTCAAGATACCATTGGTGGCGATATGGAACTATTCCCCTAAGAAAAACCGAACGCCAAGGCATCCGGACCGATTCGGTTTTGAAATCAAAAATTAGGCATAGTTAAAAGTTTGGTCATTGAGAACTACGTCCAATTTTCCCCTGAAATATTCTAGAAAATATTGTACGTGCAGTACGGCAATCAACCCGGTGCCGGTGAATACTCCCGCGACTAAACGCTACGCGCTGTAGTCGGGGCATCTTCCCCCAACCACACGTGCGAACGCTTATACCGCAGTCATTGGCACTCTGGCGAGGGCCTGGACGTGACACGCCCAGACATCCGCTAGCACCGTC
>JAUSLJ010000011.1 GCA_030646715.1 Agitococcus sp. | reverse complement strand
CCCTTCCCGAACTCAGAAGTGAAACCCCTCCGCGCCGATGATAGTGTGGCATTCGCCATGTGAAAGTAGGTCATCGCCAGACTCTTAATATACAAAAACCCCCATCTAAAAAATTAGATGGGGGTTTTTTGATTTTTATATAATGGCTGAAAATAAAAGGCCGATCAAGTCGGCCTTCTTTGAATATTAGTTCTTCTTTGAATATTAGTTCGACTTGAAACGATCTAGTCGTTTATCTTTCTCTTGCCAAATATCACTAATCCAGCCTTGAAACTTAGCTCGAAATTCAGCGTCATTTTCGTAATCGCCTCGCTTTAACTCTGGAGGAATGTTTGTCGTGCGAATATCAACATGAATATTTTTGGCTTTACCACTCATGAAGTCCCAAAAGCTGATTTGGCCATCAGGATAATGGATTGTCACATCGACTAAAGTGTTTATATGCTCGTTCATGATATTCATTGCATAAGCAATGCCTGCTGATTTGGGCTTTAGTAAGTGTTTATAGGGCGATTTTTGTTGTAAGTGCTTTTCATTAGTAAAACGAGTTCCCTCTAAAAAATTCATAATAGAAACAGGTGTATATTTGAATTTTTCACAGGCTTTGCGTGTGACTTCTAAGTCTTTGCCTTTAAGTTCTGGATGTTTGGCGAGAAATTCTTTGCTGTAACGGCGCATAAAAGGAAAGTCTAACGCCCACCAAACAAGGCCAATGACTGGGACATAAATCAATTCTTTTTTCAAAAAAAACTTAAAAAACGGCATACGCTTATTAAAAACAGATTGTAATACTAAAATATCAGCCCAAGATTGGTGATTGGAAATAACCATATACCAACCATCATATTTTAGGTTTTCTCCGCCAGTTATATGATACTGCGTACCTAATGTTGTTTGTTGTAATGCGCTATTTATCCCAATCCATGTCTCTGCTATTTTGATGCAACCAATGGAGCAAGCCTTTTGCCATGTTTGATTGGGAAGAAGTTTGAGTGCAGATAATGCAAAAACAGGTGTGCATAAAGCAAAAGTATTGGTGGCTAAAGCGATATAATTGAGCGTCCCTTTTACGGGTGAGGGTAAAGACTGGAGCATAGTAGCCTCAATGTATATTCAGTAAAAATAGTATGTTGATGATAATACCGCAATAATGCACACTTGTATATTAATTTGAATGGCTTGGATTTTAGACGTTTTTTCAAGGAAGATAAAGATGATGAATGTTAAGCATTTGAGTATGTTATTGCTTTTATTGAGCACTATTTTTCCTGTAGATGCAAAAGACTTATATCGTTGGCAAGATGAAAATGGACAATGGCATTTTGGTGATTCAGCTAGTGCGTCACTAAAGCCACATGTTGATGTTGTGACAACACCCCCCGAGACAGCCAATTTTATTAAAACAAAAATTGTTAAACTACCTGTCAGGAAAGCGGCGAAAACGTCAAAAAGTGCCAATCTAACAAAACGAGTGCCATCGTCTTCTAGAGCAGATCAACAGCAACAATGCGATAAACTCAGAGATAGTTTACGTTTTAAAGCATTTCGTTATGAAGAACGTGATTATTATGATCGTGAATGTATTAGCAAGGTGAAATGGTAAGTGGAAAATTCAACCGTAAAGTATGTCATTGGTGAGCGTCAAGTATTGGCGCGGATGAAGAATGGCGAGTTTCGTTTAGTAAAGCTACAAATTGGCTTGCCTGAACCTGTGGATAACCGATGGGAGTCTGAAGTTGCTCTCAATGGTTTATACCCAAAAGTCGTTAAAGTACCTGGTGTTGATTCGTTTCAATGTTTGAATTTAGCGTTTGGGGTCGTCCGTACTGCTTTGGAAAAGTTTCTAGAGTCGGGAGGACAACTGTATTGGAAAGATGGTTCAGGACCTTTGGGTGTAGTGGATTTATTTTCATGAGTGAAAAGTTAGCGTTGGGCGTTTACCGCCATTATAAGGGTAAAGACTATGAGGTCATTGCGGTGGCTAGGCATAGTGAAACTGAGGAAGAGTTAGTCGTGTATCGCTTGATGTATGGTGATTTTTCGTATTGGGTTCGTTCTTTGTCGATGTTTACAGAAAATATTGAGCTTGATGGGGTGATAACGCCTCGATTCCAATGGCTAAAAGCAACTTAAGGCTGTTAATTATTCCAAAAAGTAATCTAATAGATAAAAATTATAAAATTGTTTTATCTTTGGTGTCGTTTTAAACTGCTTGCATACCAATCTACGGCAAGGAGATTAATAATGACGGCGAAGACTCTTTATGACAAGTTGTGGGATGACCACCTTGTCAAACAACGTGATGATGGTTCTTGTTTAATTTACATTGATCGTCAGTTATTACATGAAGTGACCAGCCCCCAAGCCTTTGATGGTTTGAAGTTGGCTCAGCGTAAACCGTGGCGTTTAGATGCTAACATAGCGACTCCCGATCATAACGTTCCGACCGATAAAGCTGAGCGTGCCTTAGGCATTAGTGGTATCAGCGACGAAACCTCACGTATTCAAGTGCAAACCTTAGATGATAACTGTCGTGAATTTGGTGTCGTTGAGTTTGATATTTTTGATGAGCGACAAGGTATTGTTCATGTTGTTGGCCCTGAGCAAGGTTTGACTTTGCCAGGAATGACTGTTGTTTGTGGTGATTCTCATACCGCAACACATGGCGCATTTGCGTGTTTAGCTCATGGCATTGGTACAAGTGAAGTTGAGCATGTCTTGGCAACTCAATGTTTAGTGCAAAAGAAATCCAAAAATATGTTGATTAACGTCAATGGCCTATTGGGCGACGGCGTGACTGCTAAAGATGTAGTATTGGCGATTATTGGCAAGATTGGCACAGCTGGCGGCACGGGTTACGCCATTGAGTTTGGTGGCCAAGTGTTTCGTGATATGAGCATGGAAGGGCGGATGACGGTCTGTAATATGGCCATCGAAGCAGGTGCGCGTGTGGGTATGGTAGCAGTCGATAACAATACCATTGAGTATTTCCGTGGTAAGCCGTTTGCGCCAAAGGCCGAGATGTGGGATGCCGCTGTTGCCTATTGGCAAACATTAACCTCAGATGCGGATGCTGTATTTGATGCCGTGATTGACATGGATGGCAGTGTCATTGAGCCGCAAGTGTCTTGGGGAACATCCCCCGAAATGGTTTTGCCCGTCAATGCGCAATTACCTGCGTTGGCAACAGCGAAAGATGCGGTGCAACGTAATTCTTGGGAACGTGCCTACCAATACATGGGCTTAAATCCTGAAACGCCCATTACTGATATTAAACTTGATCGTGTTTTTATTGGTTCGTGTACCAATTCACGTATTGAAGATTTACGTGCGGCTGCGGCGGTGATTAAAGGTCGTAAAGTGGCCAGTACGATTAAACAAGCGATGGTGGTTGCAGGTTCGGGTTTAGTGAAAAAACAAGCAGAAGTAGAAGGCTTAGACAAGTTGTTTACTGATGCGGGTTTTGAATGGCGTGAACCCGGCTGTTCGATGTGTTTGGCGATGAATGCTGATAAATTATTGTCGGGTGAACATTGTGCTTCAACCTCCAATCGTAATTTTGAAGGTCGTCAAGGTAATGGTGGTCGTACGCACTTAGTCAGCCCTGCGATGGCTGCCGCTGCTGCGATTGCAGGGCATTTTGTTGATGTTCGTGGTTTCTAACTAAGGAGTAATATGATGCAAGCATTTACCGTTGTTACTGGCTTGGCAGCTCCTTTAGATCGTGCCAATGTTGATACCGACCAAATCATTCCTAAGCAGTTTCTTAAATCTATTAAACGTATTGGCTTTGGTGTCAATTTGTTTGATGAGTGGCGTTATTTGGACGAAGGCTACAATGGTCAGGATTGTAGCAAACGTCCGTTGAATATGGACTTTGTGTTAAATAAGCCCCGTTATCAAGGTGCGCAAGTATTGTTAGCGCGTCAGAATTTTGGTTGCGGTTCGAGCCGTGAACATGCGCCTTGGGCTTTAGATGAGTACGGCTTTCGTGCCATTATTGCCTCTAGTTTTGCCGATATTTTCTTTAATAACTGTTTCAAAAATGGGGTGTTGCCCGTTATTTTGACCGAAGACGAAGTGGATGTGTTGTTTAAAGAGTGCGAAGCAACCGAAGGCTATCAGTTGACGGTGGATTTAGAGCAGCAGCAAGTGATTCGTCCCAATAGTGAGACTTTTAGCTTTAGTGTTGATTCATTCCGTCGTCACTGTTTATTGAATGGTTTGGATGATATTGGTTTGACCCTACAAGATGCTGATTTTATTCATGCCTTTGAAAAGCAAGCCAAAGTTGCACGTCCATGGGTATTTCAAGCTTTACGTTAATCTCTAGGAAAAGTCATGTCCAAACATATTGTGATTTTAGCGGGTGATGGTATCGGCCCAGAAATTATGGCTGAAGCAACCAAAGTGTTGGCAAAAGTTAACCAACAGTTCAAGTTAGACTTAACATGGTCGAACGAATTACTGGGTGGTTGTGCCATTGACGCGACAGGTGTGCCATTACCTGACCAAACCTTAGAAGCCGCCAGAAAAGCCGATGCGATTTTACTCGGTGCTGTCGGTGGCCCGAAATGGGATACGATTGAACGTTCAATTCGTCCTGAGCGTGGTCTGTTAAAAATTCGTTCCGAGTTGAAACTGTTCGCGAATTTACGTCCTGCCATTTTGTATCCGCAACTGGCTTCTGCATCAAGCTTAAAGCCTGAGATTGTCGCAGGTTTAGATATTTTGATTGTTCGTGAGTTGACGGGTGGTATTTATTTTGGCCAGCCGCGTGGTATTCGTACTTTAGAAAATGGTGAGCGTCAGGGCTTTAACACCGATGTTTATAGCGAAAGCGAAATTCGTCGTATTGCTCATGTTGCTTTTCAATTGGCGATGCAACGCAACAAAAAAGTGTTGTCTGTAGATAAAGCGAATGTTTTAGAAGTCACTGAGTTGTGGAAAGAAATTGCCACCGAAGTCGGCAAAGAATATCCCGAAGTACAGTTGTCGCACATGTATGTTGATAACTGCGCGATGCAATTAGTGCGTGCGCCTAAACAGTTTGACGTGATTTTCACAGGTAATTTGTTTGGCGATATTCTGTCTGATGAAGCCGCGATGTTGACGGGTTCTATAGGTATGTTGCCATCGGCATCATTGGATGAAAACAAAAAAGGCATGTATGAGCCGTGTCATGGTTCTGCGCCTGATATTGCAGGTAAAGGTATTGCTAACCCGTTAGCAACGATTCTTTCCGTGGCCATGATGTTGCGCTATACCTTTAAGCAAGATGCAGCGGCTAACGCCATTGAGTTGGCAGTAGGCAAAGTGCTGGATCAGGGTTTACGTACGGTGGATATTTGGACTGACGGTACACAAAAAGTCGGTACGGTTGCCATGGGCGAAGCCGTTGTCGCGGCAATTTAATAAAGAGGAACACAAAATGCGTGTAGGTTTAGTGGGTTGGCGGGGCATGGTTGGTTCGGTGCTGATGCAGCGAATGGTCGAAGAAAACGACTTTGCCCATTTTGAGCCGTTTTATTTTACCACCAGTAACACAGGTGGAACTGCGCCAAATTTTGGTGGTGTTGCAGCGCCTGCATTGTTAGATGCAAAAAGTATTGAATCTTTAAAAGGTATGGATGTCATTTTGACCTGTCAAGGTGGCGACTATACCAATGAAATTTACCCTCAATTACGCGCTGCGGGTTGGGATGGTTACTGGATTGATGCCGCTTCAAGTTTGCGGATGGAAGATGACGCTATTATTGTCCTCGACCCTGTCAATTTAGATATCATCAAAAAAGGTTTGGCCAATGGCATCAAAAATTACATTGGCGGTAACTGCACCAATTCCATTATGTTGATGGGCATGGGTGGATTATTCCATGCTGGTTTAGTGGAGTGGGTTAGCTCCATGACTTATCAGGCGGCTTCGGGTGGTGGTGCGAATCATATGCGCGAACTGCTAAAAGGCATGGGTGTGGTTCATTCGGCGGTAGAAGCGGAATTATTAACGCCTGCATCGGCTATTTTAGATATTGACCGTAAAGTGGCTGAATGTATTCGTACTGATGTGCCGACGGAATACTTTGGCGCACCGTTGGCGGGTGGTTTAATTCCTTGGATTGATAAGCAGTTAGAAAATGGTCAATCGAAAGAGGAATGGAAAGGCCAAGCTGAAGTCAACAAAATCTTAGACAACAGCACCATTGTGCCTGTCGATGGTTTATGTGTGCGTATTGGCGCCATGCGTTGCCATAGTTTAGCGTTAACCTTAAAGCTGAAAAAAGACTTACCACTCGCTGAAATTGAAAGCATCATTAAATCAGGTAATCCGTGGGTAAAATGGGTTGCCAATGAGCGTGAAATTTCAGTTAAAGAGCTAACACCTGCTGCAATTACAGGCAAGTTAGATATCGGTGTGGGTCGTGTACGTAAGCTAAACATGGGGCCTGAATATATTTCGGCGTTTGTCATTGGTGACCAATTGTTATGGGGTGCGGCTGAGCCGTTACGCCGTATGTTGCGTTTGCTGATTGCTGCTTAAATAGCAAGCCAAACGTAGGGGCGCATGATTGCGCCCTTTTTTATTGCATAGAGATATTGATTTTTAAGACTATTCGCGCCACTCTCATGCCCTTCATCATTGAAAAGAGCCTCTATTCATGAAAGCCCTCGTCCTGACCAGTAAAGAACAAGGTGTGATTTTAAACACTGATTATCCTCAACCTGTCGCTAATGCTGGCGAAGTACGTATTAAAATGTTAGCCGCTGCGCTCAATCACCGTGATGTATGGATTAACCAAGGTCAATATGGTGGCATTAAATATCCGACCATTTTAGGTTCAGATGGTGTAGGCATGGTTGAAAGCTTAGGGGAAGGTGTTGCAAGTGAGTGGCTAGGCAAAACGGTAATTATTAATCCGAGTAATCAATGGGGTGATAACCAACGTCATCAAAGTAAACAATATCATATTTTAGGTTTACCTAAAGATGGCACACTAGCCGAATATCTCACCGTCAATGCAGACCGTTTACGTCTCGCGCCAACACATTTAAGCATAGAACAAGCGGCGGCATTACCATTAGCAGGACTAACTGCTTATCGTGCCTTGTTTGGTCGCGCACAACTGCAAGCGGGCGAAAAAGTGTTGATTAGTGGCATTGGTGGCGGCGTAGCCTTATTCGCCATGCAATTTGCCATTGCCGCAGGTGCTGAAGTGTATGTCTCGTCCAGTAGTGAAGAGAAAATTGCCTACGCAGTACAGATGGGTGCAAAAGCTGGGGTGTTATACACCGAAGAAAACTGGCATAAAAACTTTGTCAAAACTTACGGCGAAGTGGATGTGGTGATTGATAGTGCCTGTGGTAATGGCTTTGCCGCGCTGATTGATGTTTTAGCATTGGGTGGTCGAATTGCTTTTTACGGCGGTGGACAAGGTGCAATAAATGGTTTGATTCCACAAAAAGTGTTTTGGAAGCAGATTTCTATTTTTGGCTCAACAATGGGTAGTGATGAACAGTTTCAACAGATGGTTGATTTTGTCGAGCAGCATCACATTATTCCTGTCGTTGATAGTGTGTTTGCTTTTGATGATGGTGTAGCCGCATTTGTAAGAATGGCAGAGGGTGCGCAGTTTGGTAAATTGGTCGTCAAGGTGTCGTAACATCGTTTAACCACGAACCGATGCAAGAATTTACACGCACAAATAGCGGTATCTTGTTGCATCTTTAGTAAAAATGATTAAGCTGCAATCTAGGCATTTTGTATTATGCGGATTAGACTATTTGTAAAATTTACTTTAATTCAGCAAGCCTTAAATGCGAGAAAACAACTAAAAATCATGATTTTTTGTCATAACGTCCTACGGCTTCGCAATTAAAGTCTTTAATGATTGCGAGTGACAGAAATCTTGTGATAAAAAAGACAACAAATAATATAAGTATTAGTCGTCATCAGGTAAGTTCGACTGTGCTTTAACGTTTGAAAGAATAACCAGCAAAGGAAACAAATAATGGTTCTGCGTAAGCTGACAATGGCTCTATTGAGCTTAGGCGTCATATTGCCGGGGTTGACTCATGCCTTAGCCGTTCGTGATATCAAAACCAAATCAGCGTTGGGCGAGCCGTTCAGTGCTGAAGTGGAGCTTACGGATATTGGTGACTTAACCGAAGAAGATATTAAGGTCGGTTTGGCTCAGCAAGAGGATTTTGAACGCTTAGGTATAGAACGTGTCTATTTTCTTACTGAATTACGTTTTGACGTAGTTGTCAGCGGTGGTCGTTCAATTATCAAAATAACCAGTTCTAAGCGTGTGACTGAGCCATTTCTAGACTTTATTATTCGTGTGAGTTGGCCTAATAATACGCGCTTACAACAAGTGACCACCTTTTTAGACCCGCCTGTGAGTATGGCAAAAAAAGAAGCTCCTGCTGCGCCGCAAGTTGTGGTTGTAAGTCCTGAGCCTGTTGTCACCCCTGTATTAGCTCTGCCTGCGTCTGTAATAAATAGCGAAAATATGACCGTTGATACGACTGACAGTAGTTATCGTGTTCGTAAACATGACACCTTGTGGAGTGTCGCCCGTCGGTTACGCCCGAGCGTAGCGGTTTCTGTGCCTAAGATGATGAAAATCCTCCATAAAGCCAATCCTCAAGCATTTATAGCGAACAACATTAATTTATTAAAAGATGGCGAAGTTTTACGTGTGCCTACAATGATGGACAGGCAAACACCTCCCACGCAAACAATGGCAAAAACTGACGTGCAAGTTGTTCAGCCGCAAGCCAGTAGCAATAAGCCTTTAGCACGTCAACAAATTGATGCAACGTCAACACCAAAAGCATCGCTTGCCATACAAAAAGCCCCACAAGCACAAATGAAGTTGCTTGCGCCTACAGGCGGCAAGATCGCTACGGCGGGAACTGTCACCAAACAAGCACCTGTGAGTAAAGAAACGACCAAGACAGCAGTTGCAGGTGTCGCTGTTGCCTCTAAAACGATAGTTAAAGCAACGGGATATAACCAAAAGCTGTCCCAAGAGTTAGCGACTTTAGAACATCAACTGAAATTGAATGATAAGAAAATTGCTATGCAAAATGCCAAACTTGCCCAATTAGAAGCGCAATTAAAAGCGCGTCGTTTAGCTGCACAACATACGGCTAAGCACAAAACAGTCGATAAAACAGCTTTAGAGAAAAAAGCTTTAGCAACGATGGTTTGTGCAATAGCAACACAATCGTTTTTGAGTACGGAAGCAAAAGCAGCAGAGCCAGCAGTTAAAGAGGGTAGCTCAATGATGCCCATAATTGGCGGCGGTCTATTGATTGCCATAATTGCTATTATTTTCTTTTTGAAAAGCAAAGGAAAAAAGCAAGCACCAACTCGCCCTGCCGCGCCTCCAGCACCTGCTAAACCTGTAGCGGCACCTGCGAAGGCTCAAGAAGTAGCACAGCCTAAGCCTGTTCCCGTAGAGCCTAAAAAACCGTTAGATCCTTTAGAAGAAGTTCAGCCTTACTTGGAGATGGAACGTTTTCCTCAAGCAGTTGGTATTTTAACGAAGGCTTTAGTACAAGCTCCTGATCGTGCTGATTTGCATTTGAAATTATTGGAAGTGTTTGCCAAACAGAAAGATCGGCAAGCTTTTGATGAGCAATTTGCCAAGTTAGAGATGCTGGGCGAACTTGAGGCGATTGTTGAAGCTGAAAAACTAAAGGTTTCCTTGCCTGCCCCCGCTAAGCCAGCACCAGCGAAAGGCGAGTCACTTGAGTTTGAGCGTGTTGTCCCTAAACCCGTAGAGCCAGTAGCTCCTGAAGCGTCGTTTAGTTTAGATGACTTAGAAAATGACTTTAAAATGAGTCTTTCTCAGCCTAACTTGAAAGCATTGGATATTGAGATTCGTCCAGATCCACTTGAAGTGGAAGAGGTTGTTGAAACGCAAAAAGTAGCGGAAATGGACGCACTCTTTGATAACAGTGGCTTAGATTTTTCTTTCAAGAAAGAAACCAAGACCGAAGAGCCAGCAGCCTTAGATGAAGGTTTGGATTTTAATTTTAATGCTGCTACTTTTGCTGAAGAAGAGCCAGTCGCTAAAAAGTCATTTGATACGGGTTTATCTTTAGATAGCTTGGATGACTTTTTGGCAGAGCATAAAACGGACATGGCTCCTGCGCTTGAAGAGCCAAAAGTTGACGCGCCTGCTGTTGATTTTGAACAAGCATTGGCCAGTTTTAAAGAAGAGAAGCAAGACGACGAACCTGAGTTTAATTTAACAGAAGGTTTTGAGTTAGAAGAGTTTAACGTTGTTTCTGAAGAGCCTATTGTTAAAGTTGATAGTGATTTTGATGCCTTAGATGTTGATTTTTCTATTGCGGATCATGCACAAGTAGAAGTTAAGTCCGACTTTGACTTAGGAGACATTAAAGCTCCTGTGGTTGAAGGTTTTGATTTGAGTGATGCAGCAGCGGCATTCGATCAAGAAACACTACCTGAAGAAGCCTTGGTTGATGATCTAGATTTAGATTTTGACGTAAGTGTTGCGACGGATGATGTTGTTGCAGATTTAGACAGAGAGTTTTCTTTCTTGGCTTCGACAGATGAAAATGCCACTCGCCTTGATTTGGCGCGTGCTTATATGGAAATGGGTGACCGCATGGGTGCGCGAGACTTGTTGGAAGAAGTGGTTGCCGAAGGGAACAGCAATCAAAAAAATGAAGCTCAAGGTATGTTAATGCGTATTGGCTAAAGAGCTGATGGGTTTGTTAAAAAGGCCGCTGTAACAAGCGGCCTTTGTTATTTTAATTTCTAGGGTAAGGTCTGATGCGTTTTGCGATGGGTATTGATTATGATGGCGCAAATTATCGCGGTTGGCAGACTCAACAAGAGGGCGTGCCTTCTGTGCAACTCGCCTTAGAGCAGGCATTATCGCAAATCGCTAATCATCCAATTAACGTTCATGCCGCAGGTCGAACGGATGCAGGTGTCCATGCTTCAGGCATGATTGTCCATTTTGATACCGATGCCATTCGAGGCCATAGAAACTGGCTGTTGGGGGTGAATAGATTATTGCCCAGTGATATTGCCGTGCGTTGGATTCACCCCGTCAGTGACGATTTTCATGCCCGATTTAAAGCAGTGGCGCGACGTTATCGTTTTGTGATTTTTAACAGTCCGCTGCGCTCAAGTATGTTGGCGGGTAAAGTGACGTGGCACTATCATCATTTAGATGTTGAACGGATGAAATTGGCAGCACAATATTTGGTGGGAGTGCATGATTTTACCTCGTTTCGTGCGGTTGGTTGTCAGGCGCGCAACCCTGTTCGGGATGTCCACTTTTTGAATGTCTCGCAGTTGGGCTCATTAATTATTTTAGATATTCAAGCCGATGGTTTTTTATATCACATGGTACGCAATATTGCAGGCGTATTAATGGCAATTGGTCAGGGTAAAGCTGAGCCAGAATGGGTAAGAACGATTTTATTGGCACGAGATAGAACTCAAGGTGGGGTGACAGCTTCGGGCGATGGCTTGTATTTTGTTGATGCGTTATATCCACCTGAGTTTGATTTGCCGAAAGAGCCTATCGGCCCTGTATGGTTACAACGCATAGTCTAGCCACTATTTATGGTTCGACTGGCTCACAATGAGCGGTTTTACTGTTCTATATTTTAGGACTTACGCGGTAAGTGCGTAAGTCCTAATTTAACGGGAAATATTTTAAACCTTTGCCCCCAACTTAGCCGCCAATGCCGTTGCATTTTGGGCGACTAAACCATAAATCGACAATTGTGGATTTACGCCCAAGCTAGTGGGGAACACTGAACCATCAAAAATGGATAAATTACTAAATTGATGATGCTGTCCTTGGCTATTAACAACACTGGTGGCTTTGTCTTCACCCATCGTACAGCCACCCATTAAATGAGCGGTAAACAAGGCAGTGCGAAACTTTTTATATTTCAAATGTTCAATTTGGTTTTTAGCGTCGCTCCAGCTGCTTGTCCATGAGCCATCTAAATGCGCAGGACGTACTTTTTTTGCTCCTGAGGCAAATTGTGCTTCGGCCATACTCAGATACGCACGTTTAGTACCATCCCAAATAAAATCAGAGACATCGTAGTCAAGAATGGGCATACCTTTGTCATCAATTTTGACTTGTCCGCCTTGACTATCTTCAACAAAACCATCACGCATTAACGCTAACATGGCATTGGTATGCGGTAGCATCGCCATATCATCACGTAATCCATTATCAAAGTTACCGAGTATTCCACTAGCAATAGCGGGGAATATGGGTGGAACTTCGAGTTTATAGCCCATTTTGCCTGTTGCGCCGTCTTTCCATTGGAAGAAGTCAGAGGCAATGGATTGTGGTGCACCATAGAAAGGATTGATTTCTTGTGGCATTTGCGCGAGTGTTAACACCACAGGATGAATACAGGTTCGTTTACCAATGCGCTCATGGGGGTCTGGTGTTTTTGAGCGTAATAACAGGGCTGGCGTGTTAATAGCACCACCTGCAAGAATGTAGTGCTTCGCTTTAACGGTGACGAGAATGCCTGTGGGATGACGGCAATCTTTATCTAAGGCGATGCCTGTTAAGCCTGTGACTTCATTATTGTTAAACTGTAAAGTCTCTACGCGTAAATGATGTACTAACTCTGCACCACCTGCTAAAGCACTGGGAATGGTTGACACTAACATGGACTGTTTTGCGTTAACGGGGCAGCCTAAACCACAATAACCACTATTCCAACAACCTTTAACATTGCGAGGGATAACGTGCCATTCCCAGCCTAATTTAGTACAGGCATCGTGTAATACTTGATTGTTTGGGTTCGGTGGCATTGCCCACGGCGCGATATTTAAACGCTGTTCCATTTTGGCAAACCACGGCGCCATTTCTTCAGGACTATGGCCTTTAACGGCATGGACATCAGTCCAATGTTTTAAGGTGTGGTCTGGTGTTCTAAAACTGGCTGTCCAGTTGACGACGGTTGTGCCGCCGACAGCACGCCCTTGTAATATGGCAATCGCACCATCACTGGTGGCACGGCCAGCCGCTTCTTGATAGAGTTCTTTATAAGCACGACCTTCATCCATATCTTTAAAGTTGGATGATGTTTTTAATGCGCCTTCTTCTAACATCAGCACTTTAAATCCTGCTTGTGTCAGCAATTCTGCCGCTGTACCCCCACCTGCACCTGTGCCAACAATAACGATGTCTGCTTCTAAAGTGATGTTTTTGTCAAATGTGGAGGCATCGCGTACTTTCCAGCCACCCGCAATACCTGCATCATAAATATTATCGACTGCCATGATGATTTTCCTTGCCTGAATTAAGCGTTAACGACTTGATACATAGCCGCCATAGGACCGGGATAACCTGAATAAATTTTTGACTCAGGCAGACTGTAATAAGAGACAGCAACTAATTTTGATAACACGCGATAACCTGCGTTGAAAGGACTAATCGAGCTATCGCGCCAGCGAATTAAAAAATTACTGATATCGCCATGTGTTGTCGCTTCCCATTTTGCGGAAACGCCTGTGGTTAACCAGCGCGTAATACGGCCATCCAGTAAGTCTAAGAGTTTATGGATTTCGTTTTGGGCATGATTACCTAATGCGGCACACGCGCCATCAACTTTTTGTAAGATATTAATAATCAATGCTTGATAGTTATGACTGTCGGTTTGCAACACATCGCCAACGACAACAGGAATGAGGGCAGTAAACAGTTTCAAATCGCCATCACGTAAAAAGGTAAAACCTTTGGCGGTGCTGGATTGGCTACTACAGGCCGTTAATGAGCCGACTACCCCTGTGGAGACAACTGCTGTTGTGCCAATAGCACTAAACCGCAAAAATGAACGACGGGAAAAAGCGATTTTTGCCAAAGGGCTAGAGCGGTGTTGATAGTTTTCTGACATAGGTTGCCTCTATGATGTTGTTGTCATGTCATAGCGTGACATTTTTGGATGTATAGTGGACGAACGTCTCAGTTTGGGCAAGTGGAATTAAAAAGATATAGGTGAAAAGGCTGTTCAGGGGCTGTGAGTGCACATTAGCTCTGTCTTAATTGTTGAATGCAAACCCAAAAAGTCAACAGTTCCTTAATCGTAGATAAAAAAATTGCCGCAATCATAGCGGCAATTTCGGTCTTAGGTCTTTTAGGAAGGATTAGTAACGCAAACCCAATCCCAAAGAAATATTATCTAAATAACGTTGATTATCATATTTTTCAGCAGAGAAAATAACGACAAAGCGGTTGTTTGGGTAATTTTCATAACGTGTCGGCAGAGTCAGGTCTAGATTCATTAAATGACGACCCAATACCCAAAGGTAGGACAAATCGTTTTCGCTACGGAAGCGGTAGAGCGCACCTTCAGTGCCGTAACCGACTTGTACTTGCGCGTAACGCTTGTAGCCGCTACCTAAATAGATATTAAAAATAGGGTCATCTGTGCCTTCAGGAAAGTATTTAATACCGCCGCCTTGATTGAAGAAATCGCGGGAGTACATGGTTTCGCCACCAATGCCCCAACCTGGTGTGTGCGTGCTGTGAATACTTTGGGTCATATAACTGCTAATCGTTAATGCCGAGTTATATTCGGGATATTGAATAGGACGGTCGGCGGCAACAGCTTGGAGGGCAAATAAACCCAAAGAAAAAACAGCTGATATTTTTTTTAAAGTGAAGAGCATGGCAAACGTTCCGTGCAAGCTAATAAATGTGAATGGGGCGGATTATGCCGCTTTTCTTGTCTTTCAGCTACGGTGTAATGCACAGAGTTGCTAAAGACTTAACCCAATCACAACATTTTTAGGCGTGCCACACCCATGACTTGGCTATTTTTTACAGAAAATGTTATTGCTTATAACCAACCGCGGCGGCGGAAGTACCAAAAAGGTAAGACGGCCGAGATAACCATCAAGCTCAAACCAAAGGGGTAGCCCAAATGCCATTTTAACTCGGGCATGAGTTCAAAGTTCATACCATAGACACTGGCGATCATCGTCGGCGGTAAAAACATCACCGAAGCGACCGAGAAAATCTTAATAATTTTATTTTGATTGACGTTAATAAAGCCCAAGGTCGTATCGAGTAAGAATTTGATTTTATCAAACAAAAATGAGCTATGAGCAATCAGCGATTCAGAATCTCGAATAATATCGCGTAATCGTTCACTTTGTTCGGCATTCAAGATACCTGCGCGTAACAACAAATAGAGCATTCGTTGCAAGTCCATCATCGAAATACGGACTTTACCGTTGACATCTTCTTGACGCGCTAAGTCGGTCAATACTGATTCCATGTCGTCGTTTTCGGCATTACCGAGCACTTGTTGACTGGTTTCTTCTAAATCTGCATGAATACGTTCTAGGATATCCGCTAAGTTTTCAACTTTGGTTTCAAACAAACCTAATAAAATAGATTTTGAGTTGTTGATGTTGACTAAACCTTTGCGGCCACGCATCCGAAATAAGCGAAATGCGGCCAATTCTTCTTCACGCAAGGTAAATAAACGGTCGCCATTAAAGACAAACGCTGCCGAAATATTGCCTGGGTTATTATCGGCATAATTTAAGAAATACGAGCTTATGTGTAAGCCATATTCATTTTCATAAAAGCGCGAACTAGCCTCAATCTCGTATAAATCGTCAATTGTTGGTAATTCTTGCGCGTAGGCAATGCGTAACCAATCGCGTTCTTCTTCGGTGGGGTTAATTAAATCGACCCAAATGACTTCGCTCCCTAAATCGGTGGCGGCATTGATAGCAATTTGCTCCAGCGCACCTTTGTTGAGGGAAAAAGCCATTAGCATAGAGAAAAGCTCACGATTAAGACGTTAAAGATTGATGACCGACATTCTAACCACAAACAGGACGTAGAGGGAGTTTAGACGGTGGCAAATTCGTTAAAGTGTACGTGCCACTGCCCATGATTGAATGTCTTTTATACCATTTTCACGTAATAAATAAGCAATGGCTTTGGTGGTTGCACCTGTCGTAATCACATCATCAATAATAGCGACACGTTGTGCGGATATTGGTTTAGTTAAAATAAATACTGAATCAACATTATGACTGCGTTGTTGTTTGTTAAGGTTTTTTTGCACGGAGCTTTGTTTTCCTCGCGTGACGCTCGCGTAATCGACAGTAATAGAGAGTTGTTTGCCGACCACTTTGGCTATTTCTACCGCTTGATTAAAGCTTCGTTGTTGTAATCGTTCTGTTGATGTGGGAACAGGTATCAGTAATTCAGGCAACTCAATACGCTGACGTTTAATTTGACTGGCGATGAGTAACCCTAAGGATTCGCTGACTCTGAGTTTATGTTGATTTTTCAGTTGGCTAATTAACGCGTCGACAGGAAAAGCATAGGCACAGGCGGCAATACAAACGCTAAAAGGCCAATCTTCATCTTTACACGCGCACTGACGTTCGGCAGAAACCGCTAGGCCGCAGCGTAAACAACTGTGTGAAATATGCGGTAAGTCGTGATAACAGCCCGAACAAAAGCCTTGTTTCTGGCTTTGAGTGGTTTTACAGGTGATGCAAGCGGGTGCAGAGAATAATAAATGATTAAAATTCGTCCAGATGTCCATATTTCTTCCTTGATAACTTGACAGCTTGCCGTTGTGCTTGCACGATACTGAACATCTGCTTGGTTTATTTGATGGACAACACATGACAACACTTCGCCACGACTGGCATCGCGCCGAAATTCGAGCTTTGTTTGATTTACCGTTTAACGAACTATTATTTCAAGCCCAAACAGTTCATCGTCAGCATTTTGACCCGAATGCAGTACAAGTCAGCACGTTGTTGTCGATTAAAACAGGCGCGTGTCCCGAAGACTGTAAATACTGTTCGCAGTCAGGCCATTATGACACGGGTTTAGACAAAGAGAAGCTGTTAGAAATTCAAAAAGTCATCGAAGAAGCTAAATCCGCCAAAGAAAAAGGCGCGAGTCGTTTTTGCATGGGCGCAGCGTGGCGTAGTCCGCGTGATAAAGATATGCCTTACGTTTTAGAAATGGTGAAACAAGTCAAAGGCTTAGGTTTAGAAACCTGTATGACGTTAGGCATGTTAGCGCCTGAGCAAGCCAAAGCCCTAGGCGAAGCAGGTTTAGATTATTACAACCACAATTTAGATACCTCGCCTGAATATTATGGCAAAGTCATTACTACGCGCAGTTATAGCGACCGTTTGAATACCTTAGCCAATGTCCGTGATGCAGGCATAAAAGTCTGTTCGGGTGGTATTGTGGGTATGGGTGAGAAGCGTGAAGACCGTATCGGCTTGTTGATGGAGTTGGCGAATTTGCCTTCTCATCCCGATTCTGTACCCATTAATATGTTGGTGAAAATTGCAGGCACGCCTTTGGGTGATGTTGATGAGTTAGAGCCATTTGAATTTGTGCGGACGGTTGCGGTTGCACGGATTATCATGCCGAAGTCCTTTGTGCGTTTATCGGCAGGGCGCGAAAAGATGAATGAGCAAATGCAAGCATGGTGCTTTTTTGCTGGCGCGAATTCGATTTTTTATGGCGAGAAGTTATTAACCACTAGCAATCCTGAAACCAATACCGACCGTTTGTTGTTTGAGAAGTTAGGTATTCATGCTTTGCAATTAACCACGCCTGTTGAAGATAGTTTGCCTGTTGCACCGAAAGCAACATTGTGGCGTGATGCAATGGCGGTGTGATTCTGTAGGGGCGGTTTTAACCGCCTTCATCTGTGGGCTGGCGAATAAATTCGCCCCTACAACAAACATGTAGCCTGTATGTAATACGGGAAAATGGCCAAGACTACACTTTATGTCCCTTTCCCACTTCAACCTCGCCACTCAACTCGCTGAACGCCAACAACAACAGCGTTTTCGCCAATGCAAAACGCACGACTCCGCACAAGGTTCACATCTCATTCGTGAAGGCCGTGATTACCTTAATTTCTCCAGTAATGATTATTTAGGTTTAGCAAATCATCCTTTAGTCAAACAAGCGTTTATGAAGGCGGCAGAAAAATACGGTGTTGGTAGTGGTTCGGCACATTTGGTTTGTGGTCATCATCGTGAACATCAAGCCTTAGAAGAAGAGCTGGCTGCTTTTACAGGTCGTGAAGCCGCAATCCTATTTTCGACAGGTTATATAGCAAATGTTGGCGTTATCAATGCCTTAGTCGGGCGAGGTGATTTCGTCGTTGAGGATCGTTTAAATCATGCCTCGTTATTAGATGGTGGTTTAAGCAGTGGCGCGAGTTTTAGTCGTTATCATCATAATGACATCGCTGATTTAACCCGTCGATTAGCAAAATCTTCATCGACGAAAAAACTGATCGTCAGTGATGGCGTATTTAGTATGGATGGCGATATGGCGTTAATGCCAGAGCTAGTACAAGTTAGCCAACAACAGCAAGCGGCATTGATGATTGATGATGCGCATGGTTTTGGCGTATTAGGCAAAACAGGGGCAGGTATTGGTGAGCATTTTGGCTGTTCGGCTGAGGAGATTCCCATTTATATGGCGACCTTTGGCAAAGCACTCGGCACATTTGGCGCGTTTATATCGGGTAGTCGAGAGTTGATTGATTATCTTACCAATTTTGCCCGTCCCTATATTTATACCACCGCCATGCCACCTGCGATTGCAGCCGCAACCCGTCAAAGTTTAACACTATTAGCCACTGAACATTGGCGACGAGATTATTTGCAACAACTCATTCAACGCTTTCGTCAGGGAGTGATTGAGCAAGGTTGGCAGCTAATGGCGAGTCAAACAGCGATTCAACCGATTTTACTCGGTGAAGAAAGCAAAGCATTAGCGTTGAGTCAGGCATTAGCCGAACGTGGTTTTTGGGTGACAGCGATTCGGCCACCGACCGTACCTGTTGGTCAGTCGCGGTTAAGAGTGACGTTAACAGCCAGTCATAGCGAGGCGGATATTGATTGCTTGTTGAAAGCCTTAGCAACACTGAGGGCGGATTATGTCTAGCCTTCGTCATCAGCTTTATCTATCGCATAATCCACACGCTGTTAATTTGGTGTTGGTGCATGGTTGGGGGATGAATAGCGAGGTTTGGCAGCCGTTATTGCCGTATTTACAGGATGATTTTCATGTCACGGTGATGGATGGTTTTGAGGAAGATATAACGGCTTATTTGGCCATTGCACCCGAAGTGGCCATTTGGTGTGGTTGGTCTTTAGGTGGTTTGTTGGTGTTAGATATTGCCAATCAATATCCTGAGCGTGTGCAAGCGGTAGTGACGATTGCCTGTAACCCTTGTTTTGTGCAGCGAGATGATTGGCCTTGCGCTATGTCGTTGCTTGACTTTCAACAGTTTCAGCAAGGGCTAAGGGAAAATCCATCTGCCACTTTAAAACGATTTATCGCCTTGCAATGCCTTGGTTCAAGTAGTCAAAAACAAGATGCGCGTTTTTTACAACAGCAACTAGCGGCACAGCCATTGCCTACGTTATCTACATTGCAGGCAGGATTAAATCTAATAGAGCAAGATTATCGGCAGCAATTCGCACAACTGACATTACCTGTGCTTTGTTTATTCGGTGAAAATGATGGGCTTGTGCCTACGGCTGTTGGTGATGCTTTATTGGCACTGAATGCTAATGTTCAACTGAGCATTATTGCCGATGCCGCGCATGTGCCGTTTGTTTCTCATCCCGAAAAGGTAGCTCAACAACTGGGACAATTTGTGCAGGAGCGTTTGAAATGAATGCTTTTGCCCATCAATCGTTAAACGAGCGTATTGCTCAACGCTTTGGTACGGCAGCCAGTCATTATGACGAGCAAGCGTTGGCGCAAAGGCAATCGGCACAGCAGCTTATTGCAGAGCAAACCTTGCAAGGTCGAGTCTTAGATATTGGTTGTGGCACAGGTTGGTTGACGCGACACATTGCCGAACATCACCCCATTGATTCCATAGTCGCTTTGGATATTGCGTTGCCGATGTTAACTACTGCCCATTTGCAACATCCATTAATTATGCCCATTCAAGCCGATGCCGCTTTTCTCCCGTTTAAAGAAAATAGCTTTGAGGGTGTGGTGAGTAATTTTGCCTTGCAATGGCTGGCATCGCCTCAAAATTTTGCTCAAGAATTAGCGCGTGTGTTAGCGCAAAACGGTCAGTTTTGTTTGGCGATTCCTGTTGATGGGACATTAGCCGAATTAAATCAGGCGTGGGCAAAGTTCGATAAATCGCGTCATACCAATCAATTTTTTTCGACGCAAACATGGTTAGAAGCATTGCAGTCCGCAGGTTTAACAATAAAAAATCAGCAACAAAGCGCGTTTTATCAATACTATGACTCGACAAAAGCGTTATTAAAGAGCTTGAAAGCGATAGGCGCAAACGAGCTACAACAACCGCGTCAGCACGGTTTGTGGGGGCGAGGGCAGTTATTAGCCTTAGAGCACGCGATGGAGCACTATCGGCTGCCACAAGGCATTCCTTTACACTATGAAGTCTTGATGGTGTACGGCCAAAAAGCAAATTCACAACATATTTCTGAGTAAACCATGAAAAAACTAGCCACAGCAAGCCTGTTAGCCTTGAGCTTGGCATTGACAGGTTGCGCCAGTATTGAGACAAAATTATCGACGTGGGCGATTAGCATGGAGCGGTCACAAGCCGACCTTCAGCTAAAAGAAATCGTCGTCGGGGATTTTACCACGCCTTATTTAGAAGGCGGTCAGGGTGAAACAGTGTTGTTAATTCATGGTTTTCAGTCGAATAAAGATATTTGGATTCGCATGGTCAAACAATTAACCAAACATTATCACGTCATCGCCATTGATCTGCCTGCACATGGCGATAGCACGATTTTGATGGATAAAACCTACACTGTCCCCGAACAAGCTAAACGGGTGATTGCCATCATGGATAAGCTGCAATTAACGCAGCCTGTGCATGTCATGGGGCATTCAATGGGCGGAGCGATTGCCTTTCATGTCGCCTATCTTGCGCCAAGTCATGTCAAAAGCTTGGCGTTAATGAATTCGGCAGGGGTGATTTCGCCGCAACCGAGTGAATTATATTTGCGTAATCAAAAGGGTGAAAATCCGTTAATTGTTCGTAACGAAGACGATTATAAAAAGATGTTGGCTTTTACCATGGCCGACGCACCCTATATTCCTTCGCCTATCATCGCCACCTTAACGCGTATTTCAATTTCGCGTGAAAAAATTGGTGAAAAAATCTATCAAGAATTAAACCTTAAATACTCGTTAAATCCCGAAGACGTGTTGCCGCAAATCAAAGTGCCTACGTTGGTATTATGGGGCGATCAAGACAAAGTCATTAATGTGTCTAGCACCGAAGTCTTTAAACGGTTGATGCCACAGGCGCAGGTCGTGATTTTCAAGGGAGTGGGTCATGCTCCGCAAATTGAACGCACTAAAGAGTCCGCACAAGCCTATGAGTCATTTTTAGCCAGCGTAAAACCTTAAAGGATTAAAAATATGGCCGCTTTTTTTCTCACGGGAACAGACACCAGTATTGGTAAAACAACCGTTGCTTGTGCCTTATTACAGGCGGCGAATCAACAAGGTTTAACGACATTAGGCATCAAACCGATTGCGTCAGGTTGCGAACAAACGCCTGACGGTTTACGCAACAGCGATGCCTTGTTATTACAACAGTACAGCAGCCTAAAACTACCGTATCAAGAAGTAAACCCGATTGCTTTGCTAGAGCCATTATCACCCCATTTAGCGGCCAAACATGCAGGGCGACGCTTAACGATGAATCAGTTGGTAGGGTATACCCGTGCCACATTAACGCATCGGCCGCAATTTGCGATTATTGAAGGGGCGGGCGGTTGGCGTGTCCCGATTAGCGATCGTGAGATGTTATCTTCATTGCCGAAAGAATTAAAAGTGCCTGTTATTTTAGTGGTGGGCATGCGTTTGGGTTGTTTGAATCATGCCTTATTAACGGCTGAAGCTATTATTCGTGATGGTTTGCGTTTGGCAGGATGGGTCGCTAATACCATTGACCCAACAATGGCCGCTCTTGAGGAAAATATTCAAACACTCAAACAAATCATCCCTGCACCTTGTTTAGGCGTTTTACCCTATCAAACAACCCCGAATATTGAGGCATTAGCCGAATGTATGAGTTTAGAAGTTTTGTTGACAAAGCCTGCCTAACTTTGTCGATGAACTGCTATGATTCGCGCGATTTCTAGGGATTCTGTCGTTATGTCTCGTAGCCCGATTCGCGTATTTGTGCGTTCATTTTTTGATAATTTTGTTGCCGCACTCATGATGTTAATTGGGTTGAAGCGCGCCTTTCATCATTTGCATCCCACACCTATTCAGTTTTTAACGTTTTTATTCGGCAGTTTGCTCACCAGTTTTACCTTTGATTTTGTCAGTGAAGGCTGGCCCGGCGAATTGCAACCTGTTGGTTTTGCCTCTTACTTGATACCGCCGTTTTTATGGCTAGTGTTTGGTATTTTTTTGACCCAGCGTTATGGCGTGTGGCGGTTGATTTTAACGCCCGTTATTTTTTGGCTGGCCGCTGATATTATGGTTGGCTTGTTGCAATCGGGCATTCAATGGGCGGCATTAAGTCAATGGTTTCCTGCGGCATTGAGTCAATGGATTCCTTACGTTTACCCGACATTGTTTGTTTGGCCAACAGCGGCATTAATGTTTCTTTTTGGCAGGCAATTGGCGTGGGCGTGGTGGTTAAGAATTTTAAGTGTCATCATTGCTGTAGCTGTGTTGTTTGGTTGGTCAACGATATTTTCTGACCAACGTTTATGGTATGCCGCTGAAGTCGTTATCCCAGAAAAAGAACCCCATATCACCGAAGAAGCCGCTTTTTATGTCCAGCCTTTATTGCTTAATCGCGCCTTAGCCCAAATTGAAGAAGGCACAGAAGGGCAAACCGATTGGTATTTTTTAGGGATCGGTGGTGCGGCTTATCAAAGCGTGTTTAGACGAGAGGTTGAGTCGGTACAGAGTTTATTTGATACCCGATTCACTACCAATGGCCACTCCTTAGTATTGATTAATGATGATGACACGACACTGAGCCAACCGATTGCTACACGTACCAGTATTAGCAAAGCCTTAGAAACCATTGGCCAACGCATGAATAAAGACGAAGATGTCTTGTTTTTATTTTTAACCTCACATGGTTCTGTAGATGGTACTTTTGAATTAAGTCATCAACCGTTAAATATTCAAAGTTTAACTCCAGCATGGTTAAGAGAGGAATTAGATAAAGCAGAAATCCGTTGGCGCGTGGTAGTGATTTCATCTTGTTTTTCAGGTGCTTATATTCCTTCCTTACAAACATCAAGTAGCTTAGTGATAACGGCAGCCGAAGCGACAAAAACCTCGTTTGGTTGTACCGATGATGCTGATTTTACCTATTTTGGTCGGGCATTTTTTGATGAAGCGTTACGTCAAGAACATTCTTTAGTGAGTGCTTTTCACGCAGCAAAACAAACGATTGCGACTCGTGAAAAAGAAGAAGGGTTTACGCCTTCACAGCCACAAATGTTTATGGGTGGAGAAATGCAAAAATCATTGCCTGAGTTTGAGAAGGCGTTATTTCCTGAATAGTAAGCCCTGTCGTAGGGGCAATAATGATTTGCTCCTGTTGTTTGAACTGTAGGGGCGATTCATGAATCGCCCTTACGTTAAATACGTTACAGATAAGTTTCTCAAGCATTCTCCCCATTGCATCTTGTCAAAACTCTCGCTAGTCTTCGGAACACCAAAATTTTCTGATTTGGCTTTATTTGGACTTACGCGGTTATCGCTTATTTGCTCACATTGCAGCCGCTTTAGGCGGCTTTATGTTTGCAAAACGCGCTAATCGCGGAGCGATGCGTAAGTCCTGTAAAAGACCAAAATCGCACAACAAAAACTACGCTTAAATGGAAAAAATAATCATGTTGCTGTTACCCGAAATGATTCCCAATGCTTACACGCCCCCGCCACGCCGTCTATTAGGTCCAGGCCCGTCGGATATTTCGACGCGTGTATTACAAGCACTCGCCAAACCAACGATTGGTTATCTTGATCCTAGTTTTGTTGGCATGATGGAAGAGCTTAAAACCTTGTTGCGCTATAGCTTTCAAACCACAAACGCTTTGACCTTTCCTGTTTCAGGGCCAGGTTCGGCAGGTATGGAGATGTGCTTTGTTAATATGGTTAATCATGGCGATAAAGTGATTGTCTGTCGTAATGGGGTCTTTGGTGGTCGCATGGTCGAAAACGTCGAGCGTTGCGGTGGTGAAGCAATTGTGATTGATGATGTGTGGGGGCATGCCGTTGATCCACAAAAAGTAGAAGATGCGTTTAAACAACATCCTGATGCTAAAGTATTGGCCTTTGTTCATGCCGAAACCTCAACAGGCGCATTATCAGACGCACATACCCTCTGCAAAATCGCACAAAAATATGGTGCATTAACGATTGTCGATGCCGTGACTTCTTTGGCTGGTGTCCCCGTTTTAGTAGATGAGTGGGGCGCAGATGCGGTGTATTCAGGCAGTCAAAAATGCCTTTCTTGTACACCAGGTTTATCACCGATTACCTTTAATGAACGCGCTATTGCAGCTGTTAAAGCACGGACACAAAAGTGCCAAAGTTGGTTTTTAGATTTAAATTTATTGTTGGGTTATTGGGGTGAGACAACGCGTACGTATCATCATACTGCCCCAACTAACAGTTTATACGCTTTGCATGAGTCGTTGCTTGTCTTGCAACAAGAAGGTTTAGAGCAATCGTGGGCGCGTCATCGTAGCAATCATGAGGCATTGAAGGCAGGCTTGGCAGTCTTAGATATTAATTATGTCGTCAATGAAGAGGCGCGTTTGCCGCAATTAAATGCGATTTATATTCCCACAGGTGTTGATGATAAAGCCGTACGCGCCGCGATGTTGCAAGAGCATGGAATTGAAATTGGTGCAGGTTTAGGGGCATTAGCAGGTAAAATTTGGCGTATTGGTTTGATGGGTTATTCTAGCCGTGTCGAAAATGTCATTGCATGTTTAAGTGCCTTAGAAGCGGTATTAGTCAGTCAAGGTTATCAGTGCCAACAAGGTCAGGCGGTAGCGGCGGCGTATCAGTCGTATGCGCAACAAGCGTTGGTCTAAGAAAACGTAGGGGCGAAAAATCTTTCGCCCCTTGCTTGGCAAACAAACTATTATTTAATTCCAGCAACCACTTCTAACTCATCCAGCGCATCTTCTAAATATGCCAACAAGCGTTGCATACTTGGTAATGCTTTACGACAAGCAATCAAACCAAATTCTAATTTATCAACATAGCTTGTCAGCGTCATATTTAACGCCATGCCATTTAACACAATAGATACGGGATAAAAACCGTCTAATTCTGCGCCGTTCCAATACATCTTTTCTTTTGGGCCAGGTACATTAGAAATAATGACGTTAAATGCTTGAAGTTTTGGTGCAATCCCCGTCATTAAGTTTGCGCCAGAAATGCTGTAAACCAACGCACTATAGGCCATGATTTCGGAGGGAGACATACGGCTAAAGCGGTCTTTGGCATTTTGTACTGAACGATGAATTATATCTAAACGCGCTTTAGGGTCAGCTAAATGCGTACCTAAATTGGCCAGAATCATACTGATTTGGTTGCCACCGTCACTGTCATCACGACGTAAAGACATCGGAACCATGGCAATTAATGGTTTGGCTGGTAAAGCATTTAATTCCAATAAGTAGCTACGTAATGCACCTGCACACATCGCCATCACAACATCATTGATAGTGACACCTAAAGCTTTACCAATCGCTTTGATGCGCGGTAAGTCATAGGATTGGGCGGCAAAACGGCGTGAGCCACTGACTTTTTGATTTAAAATACTACGCGGTGCTTGAAACACAGAAACATAATCTGGGTCATGTTCGTAAGAAGCGCGAATAGCTTGATACAATTCTTTGGCGACTTTAGGAATACTGCTAGCTTGGTGACGTAAGCGTGTCATGGTGTCAGCAAAATTTGATAAAGCGGTCGTTTCTTCTTTAGGACGCTTGTCACGTTTCACTGCCCACAAAGGCGTTAGGGATTTTTCATTGGGGTCAGTTGATAACGATTTTTGGGCAATACGCATTCCCGCAACACCATCAACAACGGCGTGGTGCATTTTAAAATATAAGGCAAAACGATTGCCTTCTATACCTTCAATGAGATGACATTCCCATAATGGTTTTGCACGATCTAATAAGGCGCTGTGTTCTTGCGAAACATAAGCAAGTAATTCACGCACGCGACCAGGGTCGGGTAGTGCAATATGACGAAAGTGATGTTCTAAATCGAATTCTTCATCTTCTTCCCAAAACATCCCTTCTAAACGCTGGTTAAAAGGACGAACGGGCGGGGTGACGGCTTTAAAGCGAGCGGCGACTTCTTGCACAAAGTTTTTGTCTGCATCTTCAGGGATTTTAAACAGCATTAAACCACCCACGTGCATGGGTTGTTGACGACGTTCTAACCATAAAAAGGCTTGGTCAATAGGGCCGAGTGCGCGCATATAAATGTCTCCTTGCTTAAATCATGTTATTTGTAGGTAGCGTAGAGCTTTTATAGTGGGATTGTCTAATTTATTTAATGGGATACTGCGTTTATTCGTGGTAGGGGCGAATTTATTCGCCAATTAAAGCTAAGCGATTAAGGGCGAATAAATTCGCCCCTACAGGTGATTTGGGCGTAGATTTAAACTTCGTGAACAAATAAATTGCGGTCAAAACGCACTTGTGGCCAAAATACGCCATCGTCTGCGCGTTCACCTGCACCAATCACCATTATCGGAAATGCGCCATCACCTAAATGCAGTAGTTTACTAACGCGAACGGCATCAAAACCTTCCATCATGCAGGTGTCAAAACCGTGCGCTCTAAAGGCTAAGACTAAGTTTTCACAGGCAAGAGCTGTGCTTTTGGCAGCCCATAATTCAACTTCGCTTTTGGTATAAGGGCCACGAGGGACAGGAGCAACCAATCCCCCTAAAGCAAAGGCAGCTTTTTTAGCGAAGGCAAAACTGTTCATCGGGCCAGCAGCGTAATTATAAGGAATGAGTTGGTAATAGCGTTTGACGAGTTTAGGAACATCAGGCATCGGCCATTCTCGCAACATTTGCCGAGAAAATTCGTCAACACGGTCAGTACGTGCAACACAAACAATTAATTCGGCGGCAGTTTTAGCCGCTAATTGGCTCATGCAGGCTTTGACTAATTTGGCTTTTTTATCGGCTGAACGGACGACATAAAATTCCCATTGCTGTAAACCCGATGAGCAGGGCGCAAGCAAAGCCATGTCCAAACAATCATCTAAGACGGCTTGAGGAATGGGTTTGTTGGAGAATTTGCGTACGGAGCGGCGGCTGGTGACGACTTTACGAAAATTAGCAACATCAATATCGTGTGGCGCAGGTTCGTAATAACGCGATTTGCCACCAATAGAAATGGTGTTATCGGCGGTGGTGCTATTGGACATAACGAAAACTCTCAAGAAAGCCTATGAATTTTATACTGTCGCTTTGAAGGTTATCGAACTGTTCGATGGTTGTCAAATTTTGTCATGAGTTCAGTTGGATGGGTGCGAGATAAAAACAGTGTTTTCCCTCTCTAGGTAGGGTTGAAAGTGTGGCCAAAATCCGAGTAGTCTTAATGGGGTAGTTGTACTCCATTTGTTTAATTAAGGATATTCACCGTGAATAAAAATAGCGTAAAGGGTGCATTAACGGCACTAAGCATGGCGATGTTACTGGTGGCGTGTAATAGCAATGACCATGACAATCCGCAGTCAAGTAATAGTAATAATGCCACTTTAAAAACACTGACAATTAGCCCGTCCTTAGGCAAGATATTAAAAGCAAAAGTGGTGTTAAAAAATGCAACCAATAATGCACCGATTGGCGAACAAAATACAGGCAGCACAGGCAAAGTCACTTTCAACATTCCTAGTTCAGTCAGCACCGTTATTGCCGAAGTACAGGGCGGAAATGGCGCACAGTATTTTGATGAAGCAACAGGGCAGATGGTTGATTTACCTGCAGGCTCAATGCTCCGTGCAGCAACAACAGTTGTGGCCAATAACAGTGAAATTGGCGTAACTGCATTAACGGAAGCCGCCGTTAAAAGAGCCGAGACCTTAGCAGGAGCAGGTAATAGTATTGTCCCTCATTTAAATGCTGCAAAAGCACAAATTGAGTCCGCGTTTGGCGTAACAGATATTTTGAAAGCCCCAACCCTAGTGGGTAGTCAACAAGAGTTAGCGGCATTGGGGTCAAGCACAGCCGAACAATACGCTTTACGATTGGCAACATTAGCGAAAGTGGCGCAACAACAACTTGGCGCATCGGAAACTGCACCTGCACTAAAACTTGCTCAAGCGATTGCTAATGATTTAGCGGATGGTGATATTGACGGCTCGGGTAATACAGGCGCATTGCCTTATGATGTCGCGACCTTTGCCAGTCAATATCAAGCACAAGCACTTAAATTAATTCAAGATTTTATTGCCAGTGCCAGCCAGAATGGTTTTGATACGGCAAAGTTGCAAGCGTTGTTGACTTTTGTGCAGAGTCATCCGTTGAATTTGAATGTAACACCCCCTGCGATAGTATTTGCGTTAACAGGATTTACGCCTGTTACTGCACAAGTTGGCGCAGAGGTGACCATTACAGGTACAGGTTTTAATGCTGATAAAACCAAAATGAGTGTTCAGTTTGCCAATAGTGTTGTCGCAGAAATAATAAGTGCCACAGCAACTAGCGTAGTGGTAAAAGTGCCTCAAGGGGCAGTGACGGGTAAACTTACCGTCACAAATACCGCACTCAATCAAACTGTGACTTCATTAGCTGTTTTTGTTCTTGCAACTTCGAGTAATACAGCAGATTGTGGTCAATTACCTACTTTAACTTTTGCCGATTTATTACCATTTACGGGCAGCTATCCTGTTGAAATTAAAAACGGCGCACTTGACCCTCTTAGCCCACCGACATTAGTTAAAGCGGCCACTTTGCAATTAACTGCTGTTAATACAACTGCTAATAGTGCTTTAGTAAAACTAAATGGGGCAACTGCTAATGTATTATCGGTATGTCAAAATGGTGATAGCAAAAACAATGTCATCGTCAATTTGGATAAAAACAACGCCCATGTCGATTTCAACTTACTGAATCAGCAAAAAACGACGAATGGTGTCGATTTTTCAAATGCGGGTGAGTATTTTTCTTCTAAAGAGACTAATACGGGGGGAAGTGGTAATTGTGTGGGTGAGGTGACAGTATTCAATCCAACCTCGATACAGTCTAGAAAACAAGCATCTGAGCCTATAAGTGATGGACTTTTCATTAACGTTCTAATTCCCCCTAATACGCCCAACATTATGTTGATGTGGCCAACAGTAAATGGAGCTACATCTTATCGAGTTAACCGTAAAGCTGCCAAAGCAGGGAATACAGATATTCCATTAACAGCTTTTGCCCCTAATCAGACAGGAACTACTTACGTCGATACGAATAATATTTATGCAGGTGGCAAATATAGTTATGAAGTGATTGCTAATGGTGCGGCCTGTTCATTCCCACAAATAGATGTCACTGTTGGGCAAGAGATTCCCCAAGGTAGTACATGGACGACTCGTTTGTCTGGCTTAAATCGAACACTATTAAAGCATATTGCGGCTAAAAGTGATGTTGTGATTGCTGTGGGTGAGTCGACACAACAATCGGCAGCTCAAAAATCCTCAGATGATGGTCTTACATGGTCAAACTCGCCATTAGCACCGACAGCAAATACTTTGGCATTAAACGGTGTTGCGACGAATGGTACGGTGATTGTGACGGGTGGTAATGGAGCTTTATCAAAAACCACCGATGGCATAACATGGACAGCCATCAATTTACCCCGCCCAACAGACATGAAAACGAATGGTTTGTTTTTTGTTGGCGCAGTCGAATATGTGAATGGCCAATTTATTGTCGTTGGTGGTTACCACAATAGTGAGACAACTTTTACTCAATCAACGTTTATTGCGACATCTGCCGATGCAATCACATGGACAGTAAAAAGTTTTGCGTTAGATGGCTTTTTCAACAAAATTGATATTACTGGTCATGGAAGTGAGTTGTTGGTGTTGCATCAAAATCAGGGTACCCAAAAAATGTTGGTTTCTCACGATAAAGGTTCAACATGGGATATTCGAGATAGCACTTTAAATGGTGGTTTTGGTAATACCATTACCACAGGCGCAGATGGTAAATACTATGCAACAGGTGGTTTTCCTGCCGCGCAAGTGTCTGCCGATGGTTTAACATGGTCAACTGACTCGCCGTTTATTGATAGTAGCTGTGGTAGCGAACTGAAAAATGTAACGAGTATGGATGGTCTGTTATTTGCGCTATGTAGCACGGGTGGCATTGCTAATCAATCGAAGCTCATGGTTTCTGTCGATGGGCGTGGTTGGTTTGCGTATGGCTCAACAATTGACGGTATTGGTCAAGCGGTGATCAAACAAAACGGCAATTATGTCGTCGTTGGCAACAAGAATAGCTTTCAGTTTGTAAGCACTATTCCTGCGCCTGTGATGCCATAACATTGATATAAGAATCAGTCGAAGCTAATGCTTCGGCTGATTTTTTATTGAGTATTTATGCCAACAAAGGCTTCAAAAACCTTCCCGTATGCGATTTCACATTATCAGCCACCTGCTCAGGCGTGCCGACAGCAATAATCTCACCACCGCCATCACCACCTTCATAACCCATATCTACCAGCCAATCGGCTGTTTTAATCACATCTAAATTATGCTCAATAATGACAATGGTGTTGCCATGTTCGCGTAACTTTTGCAATACCGCTAGCAATTGGGCGATATCGTGAAAGTGTAAACCTGTCGTTGGCTCATCTAAAATGTATAAGGTTTTGCCTGTGTCGCGTTTGGCCAACTCACGCGCCAGTTTTACCCGTTGTGCTTCACCGCCTGAAAGTGTGGTTGCCGCTTGCCCTAAGGTAATGTAGCTCAAACCAACCGCCATTAAGGTTTGTAATTTACGCGCTAAACTGGGAACGGCTTCAAAAAAAGTATGCGCATCTTCCACCGTCAAACCTAAAATTTGCGAAATGGTTTTGCCCTTATAGCGAATTTCTAAGGTTTCGCGGTTATAACGTTCACCATGACAGACATCACACGGCACATAAACATCAGGCAAAAAGTGCATGGCGACTTTAATCACGCCATCGCCTTCACAGGATTCACAACGTCCGCCTTTGACATTAAACGAAAAACGGCCTGCACTATAACCGCGTGAGCGTGCTTCCTGTGTGGCGGCAAATAATTCACGAATCGGGGTAAATAAACCTGTATAAGTGGCGGGGTTAGAGCGTGGTGTGCGACCAATGGGGCTTTGGTCAATATCAACGACTTTATCTAATTGTTCTAAGCCTGTAATGCTTTGGTAGGGGGCTGGTGTCAGGCTAATTGCACCATTTAAAGCGCGAGCAGTAATCGGGAATAATGTGCCGTTAATCAGTGTTGATTTACCCGAACCCGAAACACCCGTAATACAGGTCATTAAACCTAAAGGAATTTCGATGGTGACATTTTTGAGGTTATTGCCTGTTGCGCCAGCTAAAACCAGCATTTTTTCAGGGTTGACGGGGTTACGTTCGCTTGGTACGGCAATCTTCGTCACGCCAGATAGGTATTGGCCTGTTAACGAATCAGGCGCATTCATAATGTCATTCACATCACCTTGGGCGATGATTTGGCCACCATGCACACCCGCACCTGGCCCAATATCAATCACATAGTCGGCAGCACGAATCGCTTCTTCATCGTGTTCAACGACTAATACGGTGTTGCCTAAGTCACGTAACTTAACCAGTGTTTGTAATAAGCGTTCGTTATCGCGTTGATGTAAACCAATTGACGGTTCATCCAACACATACATTACACCCATCAAGCCCGCACCAATTTGCGAAGCTAAACGAATCCGTTGCGCTTCCCCGCCTGATAAGGTTTCCGCTGAGCGTTCCAACGACAAATAATCTAAACCGACACTGACTAAAAAGTGCAAACGCTCACGAATTTCTTTCAGAATCTTATCGGCAATTTCACCTTTTTTACCTGTTAACATCAGGCCTTCAAAATAATCTGATGCCGCTTTAATGGGGAGTTTACTGACCGCGGGTAAGTTTTTATCCGCTACAAACACACAACGTGCTTCTTTGCGTAAGCGTGAACCTTCACATTCGTTACACGAACTGGTGACTAAATACTGAGCTAAATCTTCACGCACCGCAGGTGATTCCGTTTCGCGGTAACGGCGTTCTAAATGCGGCAAAACACCTTCAAACGGTTGTTCTTTTAGACGTTTATTGCCACGTTCATCAACAAAAGCAAAAGCAATTTTGTCTTTTTTTGAGCCGTGTAAAATAATGTGTTGAATGTTGAGTGGTAAGGCTTGCCACGGTGTTTCTAAACTGACGTCATAATGTTTGGCTACGGACGTTAACAACATAAAATAATAAGGATGTTGTTTGTCCCAACCACGCACTACGCCTTCATTTAAATTGAGTTCGGGATGTAAAACGATATTATCTGCGGCAAAATGCGATTTTTGTCCTAAACCATCACAGCTTGGGCACGCGCCCGCAGGATTATTAAACGAGAATAAACGCGGCTCTAAATCACCCATCGCATAACCACATTTAACGCAGGTATGACGTGCAGAGAATAATAACTCTTCTTGGTTTTGCTCGGTCTCCATAAAGGCCACTTGTGCAACACCATCGGCTAACCGTAGGGAGGTTTCAAAAGACTCGGCTAAGCGTAAGGCTAAATCGGCACGCACTTTAAAACGGTCAATCACTACTTCAATGGTATGTTTTTTATTTTTTTCTAGTGCTGGGGCATCATCTAAATCAACGACAATATTATCAATCCGTGCTCGGACAAAACCTTGAGCGCGTAAGCCTTCTAAAATATGTAAATGTTCGCCTTTACGGTCACGCACTACAGGTGCGAGTAACATCAACGCACTGCCTTCAGGAAGAGCTAAAACGCTGTCTACCATTTGGCTAATGGTTTGTGCTTCTAAGGGTAGGTTATGATCGGGGCAATAAGGCGTGCCGACACGTGCATATAACAAGCGCAAATAATCATAAATTTCGGTAATCGTGCCAACAGTGGAGCGCGGATTGTGCGAGGTAGATTTTTGCTCAATAGCAATCGCTGGCGATAAACCATCAATACTATCGACATCTGGCTTTTGCATAAGCGACAGAAACTGACGTGCATAAGCAGAAAGGGATTCCACATAACGCCGTTGTCCTTCAGCATATAAAGTATCAAAGGCTAGAGATGATTTACCTGAGCCAGACAAACCTGTAATCACTACTAATTTGTCACGCGGAATATCTAAAGAAATGTTTTTTAAATTATGGGTACGTGCGCCACGGATGCGAATAAAGTTATTCATGAACAAATTGGCTCAGGACGGATAGACCCACGAGTATAAGCAAATCTTCTGTTAAAGGGCAGTCAACATTACTATTACGACTGACGCGGTTATCGCTTATTTGCTCGCTAAAGAATCGTCTGCAACGATTTTTAGCTCGCAAAACGCGCTAATTTCGGTGAAATGCGTAAGTCCAAATCATTCCAGCGCGTATAATGCGCCCTGATTTTACAACGGGTGTGACTAATGAAGGGTATGACTCAAGGTGAACGCAAAGCGACCACTGCTTTAGCCAGTATTTTCGCCTTAAGGATGCTGGGCTTGTTTATGATTATGCCCGTATTTGCAATTTATGGCCGAGAGTTAACAGGTTCTACGCCCGCGTTGATTGGTTTGGCGATTGGTATTTATGGTTTGACACAAGCTATTTTACAAATACCTATTGGCTTATTAGCCGATCGCATGGATCGTAAGCGTTTAATTATTCAAGGTTTGATTTTATTTGCCATTGGTGGCGCAGTCGCGGCGGTGTCCACGACTATTTGGGGCGTGATTCTAGGCCGAGCCATTCAAGGGGCTGGGGCGATTTCCGCCGTCGTCATGGCCTTATTGGCAGACTTAACCCGAGAAGAACAACGTACTAAAGCGATGTCCACGATAGGCATGAGTATTGGCCTGTCATTTGCCGTTGCCTTTATTTTAGGGCCTTTTGTGGCGGCACATTTTGGTTTGAGTGGTTTGTTTTGGGCAACGTCTTTATTGGGTGTGGCTGGCTTGTTTTTATTAGCGATAGTGCCAAAGCCGACGATTACGCTAAAACAAACTTCAGACTCATATTGGTTGCAGTTGCGGCAGAGTTTTGTTCATCCTGAATTATTAAGGCTGAATGTTGGTATTTTTGTGCTGCATTTAGTAATGACGGCGAGTTTTGTATTATTACCTCATCTATTAATAGATTATGCCCATTTAGCACCGAGCCAACATGGTTGGGTATATTTACCCATTGTGTTAGGTGGATTTATTGCGGCTGTGCCTGCCATTATCATTGCTGAGAAAAAACGTAAAATTAAACAGGTGTTTTTGTTTGGTATTGCATTATTGGCCATTAGCTTGGCCGTTTTAGCACAAGGTTATCAGCACTATGTCAATTTATTAGTCGGTATTAGTTTGTTTTTTATTGCCTTTAATTTACTTGAGGCATTGTTGCCATCGTTATTAAGCAAAATTGCTCCTGCGGGCAATAAAGCAACGGCAATGGGCATTTATTCCAGTGGCCAATTCTTTGGTGCATTTTGTGGTGGCATTTTAGGCGGTGTTTTATATAGCCATTATAGTATTGGCGCAATTTATTGGGTTTTAGTGGGCTTGGCTTTATTATGGCTAATCGTCGCTATGACGATGCAATCGCCTCGTTTTTTACACAGTATGATGTTATCGATTCAACCGTGTAATCAAACAATAGCCACGCAACTAGTGCAAGACTTGCAAACGGTGCAAGGGGTAGAAGAGGTTGTTGTTTTGGCAACCGATGGCTTGATTTACTTAAAAGTGGATAAGCAATCGTATGATGAAAAACAAGTTGATGGTTTTGTTTCAAGACTAGTAGCGGCGTAGTTGAATATCGGCTAAAGTCGCTTTTTTTAGGACTGGCACAAGTTGTTTGTGTTGGGAATGTGTCGTAGTAAAGGTAATTACCATATAGAGGTTATAGCGTTATGCGTGGAGTCAATAAAGTTGTTTTGTTAGGGACAGTGGGTCGTGACCCAGAAGTGCGTAGTTTAGGTGCGAGCGGTAGCACAGTGACTACTGTTTCGATTGCCACTAGCGAATCATGGAAAGATAAAAACACAGGTCAGTTAACCGAACAAACTGAATGGCATCGGATTGTATTTTATGGCCGTTTAGCAGAAATCTCAGGTGAGTATCTGCGTAAAGGCAGTAAAGTTTATGTTGAGGGTTCTATTCATACCCGTAAATGGCAAGATAAAACCACAGGCCAAGACCGTTATTCTACTGAGATTAAAGCATCCGCGATGCAGTTAATTGACAGCCGTTCAGCAGGAAATAATCAACCCTCATCAAGTGATAGTGATGGCTATGGCGGCGGTTATGGTGGCGGTCAACAAGAGGATTATCAATCTGCTCCTCGTGCTGCGGCGAACAAGCCTGCTAATAATCGTCCTGCACCCGTTGCACATAATGATTTAGATGATGATTTACCTTTTTAAAGTTAAATGGGTCACTGATAACAAAAAATGTAGTGACAGTTATTAGTTTTATTATCACGGGTTTTAATTTATGATTAGCCCGTCATAAAACTATTATCGTTTATCTACTACGAAAATACCCAAGAGGAAAAACAATGAGTATTGATTTAAGCGCATTAACTATTGAAGAGCTGAACGGTGTTATTGCTCAGGCGCAACAGTTAATTAAAGCCAAAAGAAAATCATCCGTTAAACAAGCGCGTGCTAAAGTTGAGCAAATTGCCGCTGATTTAGGCATGACAGTTGCTGAGTTGTTAGAAGTGAAGGGTGAAGTAAACGCCACTTCAACGAAAGAAAAGAAAAAAGTTGAGCCACGCTACCGCAATACAGCGAATGCTGACGAAACATGGACAGGTCGTGGCAAGCAACCACGTTGGTTGGCAGCTCAATTAGCGGCTGGCAAACAATTAGCAGATTTTTTAATCTAATCATGCTCATTGTCGTTGTCAGTTGATTCGATACAAAAAACCCCCGATTAATGGGGGTTTTTTATCGGTGCATCAACTAAAAAATACTTGTATTGTGAGCCGAAAATAGCGATAAAGAACGATGGTCACTTACACTGTTAAACGGAAGTGCTGAATTTTGGAGCTAAAAGCCAGTAGAAATCACTAAAAGCCGATTTGCTCTGTTAGATTTCGCGCTCAACAAAAATAAAGTGGCTTTTAATCGCCTGTTGTCATCACACAATAACAATTTGAACCGTATTATTTTACTATGCTTAAATCAAACATTGACCATGAAGACAAAGAAGCTCGTGCTTACAACTGGGTGCTACTGGCAACGTTTGTGTTGTTGATGTCTTTGCTGATTCAAACGCCTGCCCGAGTTGCTTCTCATTTTATGCCTAATACCCTTAAAACCCTGTTTCATACGTGGGGTGGTAGCATTTGGTCTGGCCAAGTCAATGGTCAATATCAAGGCGTGCAAGGACAATTGCGCTGGCAGTTTCAACCATCGTCATTATTACGTTTGAGTTTAGGCGTGCAAGCAGAAGTGTTAACGGCGCATAGTCATGTGCAGGGTGTGTTACGTTTGGGAGTGAAAGGTTGGCAGTTGCTTGATGCGAAAGGACAAATAGCTCCTGCGGAAGTGCAAGGTTTGTTGTCAGGTTGGCAATTGCCAAATACGGTAATTGAGCTGCAACAACTCACCTTGAATCATCAAAAAAATTCATGGACAGATTCTAAAGGAACTATGTCTTGGCAGGGGGGGGCTTTAGATTATGTCTTTAACGGCCAGCGTCAACATGTTAACTTACCGCCAGTGATTATTGCTGTACAAGGTCAACAAAGTCAGTTAATGATTAATTTACAAGAACAACAAGGCGCAAATCTAGCGTCATTTATTTTGACAGGTGAACAGTTAGAAAGTCGATTAACGCAGCGATTATTGATGTATTCGCCTAATTATCATGGTGTGGCCGAGCCTGATGCAATCGTCGTTAGCGCATCGCAACCACTGAATAGTTTATAAAAACAGCCGTAATCTTAATTTAAACACTTTAATGAAAGTAGGAAAGCGCGTGAAATTGCCATCGCTATCACTGATCACCCATCATAATCGCAACATTGCTCGGACAGTGATGTTGGTGGCTACGCTGTTTTTTGGTTGGCGTATGGCGAGTTTGTTATGGCTGTTGGCAGGTCAAGATCGGGCTGATTTGGCAAAGCCAACATTAGCGCCTGTCACCAACAGTGTTGCCGCCGTTGATGGCAGTCGTTTAGCCACATTCAGTATTTTTAAGGTCAATACGACAGTGTCGGCCAGCGATGCTGCTAATGCGCCTGATACGGTGTTACAACTGAAATTAGACGGTGTTTTTGCCAGCACTAACCAGCAACAATCCAGTGCCATTATTAGTGAACAAGGGCAAGGGATTGGTAAGCTTTATCAAGTCGGACAGCAAGTTTCTGGCGGAGCAACGTTATCTGCCGTCTATGTGGATCGTGTTTTATTACAGCGTAACGGCATTGATGAAGTATTAAGGTTTGTCAAAACCAATTTGTTAGGTGGCGACCCGCCAGTAGCCTCGCCAATGGCTACGGCAGTAGATAAACGAGGCTTGCAAGCGCGAGATATGTTGAGCCAAGCCGTTGGCCGTTTAAGCTCTGAGCCTGATGCTTATTTATCGGAAATGGGTTTAGTGGCTAAAAAAGGCCAAGGTTACGAAATTACTGATAATGCTCCTGCTAATCTTCGTCGGAGCTTAGGCTTAAAAGCAGGCGATAAAATTTTACGATTAAATGGTCAACCATTGGGAAACCCTCAATTGGATAAAGACCTGTTGCAACAAGTACAACAAACTGGTCATGCCCGCATCGATATTCAGCGCGGTAGTCAAACTTTAACTATTGAGCAAAATTTCTAACATGAAAGCACGTCAATCACTTATTGCCCTTTCTTTGTTACTCGCGCTGAGTGCGCCTGTTGACGCTAAAACATGGAAAGTAAATTTAAAAGAAGCCGATATCTCGGCTTTAGTGTCAGAGGTTTCTGAAATTACGGGCAAAAACTTTATTGTTGACCCACGAGTTAAAGGCAATATTACCGTTATTTCCAGCAAGCCCTTAACGGCAGATGCGGTTTACGAATTGTTTTTGGGCGTGTTAAGCGTCAATGGTTTTGCTGCTGTCCCTGCGGGTAATGCCATTAAACTCGTGCCTGATGTCAATGCCAAGCAAAATGCCGTGCCCTTTGATTTACGCGGTAAAGGTAAGGGCGAAGCCTTAGTGACACGGGTTATCTTGCTAGAAAATACCAACGCCAATGAATTGGTTCCCGTCATTCGCCCGTTGTTACCACAATTTGCCCACCTAGCGGCAATTAATGGCTCTAATGCTTTAGTTATTTCTGATCATGCTAATAATATTATCGAAATTGAAAATTTAATTAAATCACTGGATACGGGCGAGGGTGACGAGCTAGAAATCATCAACCTCAAAGAAGTGCGTGTGGATGATGTCTTGACGATGTTGGATACTTTAACATCAACAAGCACCAATAAAGAGATGCGTGGTGCGCGTGTTCGTTTGGTGGCCGATAACCGAGGCAATCGTTTATTAATCAAGGGCGATGTCAAGGCGCGTAAACGCGTGCGCGAAGTCGTTGCCCAACTAGACAAACCTGCGGCGGATCGTTTGTCAGGTGTACGCGTGATTCGTTTACAGCACGCGAGTGCCAAGCAAGTTGCAGATGTGCTAAAAAACTTGGTCAGTAATGACTCCTCTAAATCATCTAGCACGACGGGTTCATCGTCAGGCGCGTCAACCGCAATCACCGCAGGTGGCGTGAGCTTTATTGCCGATGAAAGCCAAAATGCACTGGTGATGAAAGCCGACCCTGCGCTGATGCGTGAATTAGAATCGGTCGTACAGCAGTTAGATCAACGTCGCTCACAAGTGTTGATTCAAGCCGCGATTGTCGAAATATCAGGAGATAATGCCGATCAGTTGGGCGTGCAATGGGCAGCGGGCGACCCCACAAAGGGCGTGGGTTTAATTAACTTTGGTAATGCAGGCACAAGTATTGCCACGATTGCAGCGGCCGCCGCACAAAATAAGCCTGAGTTAGTCTCAGGGCTTAACGGTGCAACGTTTGGTTTTGGCAAAACGGAAACTAATAGTAATGGCGACCGAACTTTTTATGGTGCGTTAATCCAAGCATTAAGTACCATGAGTAATGCCAATTTACTGTCAACGCCCAGTATTATGACCATCGACAATCAAGAGGCTAAAATTGTCGTTGGTCAGAACGTGCCGTTTATTACAGGCTCAACCAGTAGCTCGGGTTCGGGCACCAGTAATCCGTTTACGACCATTGAGCGTAAGGATGTGGGTATCACTTTAAAGGTCATTCCGCATATTGGTGATGGCGGTACAGTAAAATTAGAGGTTGAACAAGAGGTTTCCTCTGTTGTCCCGAGCGTAGCGGGTGTAAACTCTGCTGACTTAATTACCAACAAGCGGTCAATTAAAACGACTATTTTGGCTGATGATGGTCAAACGATTGTATTAGGTGGTTTAATTCAGGATGATAGCTCTCAATCTGTGAGCGAAGTCCCACTTTTGAGTAAAATACCTGTACTAGGCCACTTATTTCGTTCAAAGAGCCATAGCAAAACGAAACGAAATTTATTAGTGTTTCTGCAACCGTTAATTCTGCGTGATGGCCAAAGTGCCACATCATTAGCCACGCAGCAATATAAGCAAACACGTATGTTGCAATTTGAAGTCAGTGCTAAGGGTCAGCTAACCCGACTACCCGAGCAAATTAATGAGATTTATCAAGGTGCTGTTAAAATTGCACCTAAACAAACAGACAAATAGGGAAGAGAGATTGCCATGTTGAAGTTACAGTTTGTTGATCGTCGTCAGCCTGCTTTTTGGTTGGTGGATCCTCGTTTGACTATTGGTCGCGATAAAACCAATAACCTCGTGATTAATGATGAAGGAGTCAGCGTCTTTCATGCTGAGCTTCAACAGGAAGATGGTAAGCTTTTTCTCCGTGATACGGGCAGCGTCAATGGCACGTTTTTAAACGGTCAGCCTGTTTCTAAGCGCACAGAAATCAAAGTCGGCGACATCATTCGTTTGCATTTGGTTGAATTGCAAATTATTGACCCGACAAAAGCCCCTCCTGAGCCGCCGCCACAAGCCATTAAACGCGATATGCCCAAACCGCCTCCGCTGTGGCAAGTCAAAGCCATGACGGGTGTTATTTCGGGGCGTATGTTCCCAATTGAAGGTACAAACGTCATTGGCCGTGATCCACATTGTGAAATTGTCGTCGGTGGCGCACACGTTTCTCGTCGTCATGCCGAATTTTCGGTTCGTGCGGGTCAATTGTGGGTTAAGGACTTAGGTTCTTCCAATGGCTCTTGGGTGAATGGCAAGAAACATGACGAAGTCGCTTTACAAAATGGCGATGAAGTTAAGTTTGATGCCATGGTATTTAAAGTCGTTGGCCCTGTTGAAACTGCTGCGCACTCTGACTTTGAAGAGGAGGCAGAGCGTACACAGTTCCGTCCTGTTGTTAACGTGCCTGCGCCAAAACCAGTACCTAAAAATCCATCACCTGCGCCAGCAAGCGGCCATCATGCGCCACAGCACTCACCTGCTCCTGCGCCTAAGCCTGCACCTGTCAGTTCGTCTGTAAGTGAATCTGCATCAGTACCTTCCGCAGGAGATGCCAAAAATGGTATGGGCATTATGGTGATTGTGGTATTGATTATTATTGCTATGTTGGCGGTTTATGCTTTGACGTAATGAGGCAAATGCTTTTTTGTAGAAAAAGTATTATCTAAATAAGGGCAGCCACATCGGTTGCCCTTATTTTTTTGACTGTAATCCGTTCGCCCTGTCGAAGGGGGGGTGTGCTTCGACGGGCTCACCACGAGCGGGTCAATCAGCTATTCTTTTAAAGCTAAGTCGATCATCACCGCCGCTAAAAATAAGGCCGCTTCACCACCAGTCAAGACCCGATGGTCAAAACTTAATGACAAAGGAATCACTTGGCTTTGTTTTACCTTGCCACGTTTATTTAACCAATACCGTGCTTCAATGCGTCCGACACCTAAAATAGCAACTTGCGGAGGTACTACCATTGGCGTGGCAAAGCGTCCTGCCATCATGCCAAAGTTGGATAAGCTAATCGTTGCGCCTTGTAGCGTAGAAGGCGGTAGGCGTCGTTCTTGAGCGTCTATTTGTAGTTTTTTCACCTCAATGGCAATCTCATCTAAGGTCATACTCTGAGCATGATTTAAGACTGGGACAAGTAATCCGTGAGGCGTATTGATAGCAATACCGATATTTATATCTTTGTGAATAACCAGTTTATCCGTCTCAAACCACGAGTTAAGTTTCGGTTCAGCGATACAACCTGCACATAAGGCACGAATCAGACGCGGCAGAGGACGAGTTTTTTTCCGCCACTTTATTTGGACTTCATCAAACAGTGTTACGAGCGCAACTTGTTGATGCGCTTGGCTGAGTTGTTGTGTCATCGTTAATCGTGCGCCTGACAAGGTGAGTATTTGGCTGGTTTCTTGTTGCTTATCAGACGTATGAGTTATGGGGCGATGAATAGTATGTAGTGCTAACTCACTTTGTCTTAATTCGTCCTTACTGAATCGGTCTTGACCACGGATAAATAAACGGTCGTTTTTCTTGAGAGATGCTTCTACCAATGTACCAACGACGCTGACACTGCTGTTATTACTAGCTAATACGGCTGGTGCTTTGCTGTCCGAATCGGAGTGATAATGGATTAACGGCACACCTACTTGGGCAACGGTATTAATGGGTACTAATAATTCATGAATAACTAAGTTTTCAGGTGCGGGAATTTCAACAATGGCTTTGGCAGTTTCAACGGCTAAGAGACGGTCGCCTTGTTTTAATCGACTGTTTTTTTGTGCATACCATTCAACAATCGTGGCATCGTGTAAGCCTTCGCCTAAGTCGGGTAAAGTGAAGGTTTTCATTGCCCGCTCCCAACGATGTGCTGACAAGCGGCGACAATATCGCTAATTTGGGGCAAATACGCTTGTTCTAAACGAAAATACGGCACAATAACATCGGGTGGGCTAACAATTTTAATCGGTGCACGAAGGGCATAAAAGGCTTTATCGGCTAAACGTGCAGCGATTTCACTGCCTAAACCACCTGATTTTAACGCTTCTTGCACAATCACACAGCGTCCAGTTAGGCTAACGGAACGTATTATTGTTGTTATATCTAAGGGTTTTAGGCTGGCAACGTCTATAACTTCGGCACTGATGCCTTGTTGAGCTAATTCATCGGCAGCCATCAGGCAGTCTTGTACCAACGCCCCCCAACTAATTAACGTAATATCCGTGCCATTACGCCATATTAAACACTGCCCTAAAGCAATTGCTTCGCCATCATCAAGCACATCTTCTTTAAAACTTCGATAAATACGCTCAGGCTCTAAGACAATTACGGGGTCAGGGTCACGAATCGCCGCGAGTAATAAGCCATAAGCCGTACGGGGCGACGATAAAGCCACCACTTTTAAACCTGCAATATGGCAAAGAATCGCTTCGGTACTTTCGGAGTGATGTTCAGGCGCGTGAATGCCACCGCCAAAGGGAACACGTAAGGTCAGCGGGCAAGATAAACGACCCCTTGTGCGATTACGAAAACGTGCAGCATGAGAAATTAAGTGCTCTAAAGCGGCATAAATAAAACCAAAGAATTGAATCTCGGCCACAGGACGTAAGCCTTGGCTACTCATGCCCACGGCAATACCTGCAATCAATGTTTCTGCCAATGGCGTATCTAAAACACGACGCGCACCAAAACGCTCACGTAAACCCACTGTTGCGCGAAAGACACCGCCATTGCGCCCGACATCTTCACCCAAAATAATGACGCGCTCATCTTCAGTTAGTGCTCGCGCAAGGGCTAAATCAACCGCTTCGACTAGATTCAGTTGCATGATATTAGGTTCCAAATTTTTGCAAAAACTCTGCTTTTTGTTGGGCTAAGTCCTCAGGTAGTTCCGCATAAAGATAATCAAACATATCCGCAGGATTGGCGGGTGGTAGCGATAAATAGCGATCTACTTCGCTACCGATTTGCGCCAATAGTGCAATCTCCATTGCTTGTTGTTGCTGGTCATTCCACATTAATTTTTGTTCGAGTAAGCGACGAAAACGAATTAATGGTTCAGTTTGTTGTGCTTGTTCGCGGCTGGCATGGTCGGCATAACGACTCATGTCGTCGGCGGTGGTGTGGTCACATAAACGGTAGGTGACCGCTTCAATCAGTGTCGTGCCTTTACCGTGACGAGCGCGTTCTAAGGCTTCGTCTAAAACCGCCATCAGGGCAAAAAAATCATTGCCATCAACACGAACGCTCATAACCCCTGCGGCAAGGGCTTTTTGTGCGAGGGTGGCGGTGGCAGTTTGTTGACTTAGGGGGACAGAAATCGCCCATTGGTTATTGTTAATGACCACCACTAATGGTAAATGCCAAACGCCAGCTAAATTTAAGGCTTCATAAAAATCACCACGTGAACTGGCTCCATCACCACAGGTGGTCAGCACGGCTTGTTTTTGATGACGCAGTTTTAGTGCGGTAGCGACACCTGCGGCGTGCGTGACTTGGGTGGCGATGGGAATACAGGCGGGTAAATCATGAATAGAGGTATGATGTGAGCCCCATTCATCACCACCCCAAAATTGCAATATAGAGCTCATCGACGTGCCGCGCAGCATTTGTGCCGCTTGATCGCGGTAATAGGGCACAAAGACATCATTGGGCTGTAAGCTAAAGCCAATAGCCGTACTAATGGCTTCTTGGCCTAAGCAACTGGCATAAGTCCCCAATTGTCCTGTGCGTTGCAATGCGACAGCACGCTGGTCAAATAAACGTGTCAGCCATAAATGGCGATAGGCGCGTTGCCATAGTTCGGCTTGTTGTAAGCTAATCGGGGTTTCGCCACTGAGTTGTCCTTCAGGGCTAAGTAATTGATGGATAGGATAACTGAGGGTTTGCTCGCGGAGAAAAGCCATTGCTGACTCCTTAATGCAAGATAAGACACAGGACTTACGCATTCCATCGAAATTAGCGCGTTTTGTGAACTAAAAATCGTTGGAAACGATTGTTTAGTGAGCAAAAAAGCGATAACCGCGTAAGTCTTAAATGTCGCCTTAAATTGAGTGTAGTCAGCAAAATGTTAATTGTCAGTGTTATAAATACGTCATTAATGGCTTATGCAAATTCAGGTGTACGCCTAAATTAACAAAGTTCCAGTAGTGGCCACCAATCGCGCGATTAACCATCATCGTTTCGGCACTGGGTTGAAAGCTATCCCAATATTTCATCAGTGATTTAATTTGCTTTAAAACCTGCTCATGTACTTGGCTATGGCCAAAATCAAAGGTTTTATCTTGTAAGGGCGCGAGTAAAATGGCAATCCATTCTAAATAGTATTCAGGTGGTACTTCGCCAATTTGGGTACGGATACCTAAATCACGCAGAGCAGACTCAACTGTGGCGTAGTCATTGGCTAATGCGGCTTTGACCAAACGTTTCATTTCGCCTACTAATAAAGGGTTTAAGCGTTTAACGCAGCCAAAGTCATAAATCACTAAACTGCCATCAGGTCGAAAAGCAAAGTTTCCAGGGTGAGAGTCACAGTGTAAGGCTTGCAGGTGATACATCTGCTCACACAACACATGAAATAAACGCTCGCCAATTTCATTACGTATTGCAGCTGGGTAGTGCTTGGTATCGGCAATGCCGTCGCCGCCTTCATAGCTCAAAGTCAAAACACGCTTACTGGAGTATTCGCTAAACACTTGCGGAATAATGACTTTGTCATCTTTAGCGTGAAACTGGCGAAACTCAACCAAGTTTGCCGCTTCTTGTAAATAATCTAATTCGGCATGGAGCGAGACACGAATTTCATCAAAGAGTTTTTCTTGCAGTTCTTTATTAATTTTAATCACGCCCGCCAGTTTTAAGGCCATGCGTAAATGTTTTAAATCCGACTCACAACATTCTTCAACACCCGGGTATTGAACTTTGACGATGACATCTTCACCTGTTGGTAATTTGGCGCGGTGAACTTGACCAATAGAAGCGGCAGCGAAAGGTTTTTCTTCAAATTCTAAAAATTTTTCGTGTGGTTTTACACCCAATTCACGAATGATTTGCTGTTCAATGATATTAAACGGCATCGGCGGGGCTTCTTTTTGCAATTTGCTCATAGCCGCGGCAATTTCAGGCGGAAAAATATCTTGATATTGTGACGCGATCTGCCCAACTTTCATCACCGCGCCTTTCATTTCTCCCAGTGTATTGGCAATTTGTTTACCAATCTCGTGATACATATCACTACGCGCTTCAGCTTTTTGTTCGGCAGAGCCAACCAGACTTTTCATGGAGTTACTCATGACTTTGCCCGTAATACTGGCAGTCATCCCCGCGAGACGCATAAAGCGTTTGGTTGGCGTACTGGCGTGGGATTTTTTATTGTCGCTCATGGTGAAAACTCTAGGATGATGCGTATATAGTTGTATCATCCTAAAGGCATTTCAAGGCTTGTCAATGTCTTTGGGGGGATGTTTCTCCTGCCCCTGCCTCATTAGTCGTTACAAAATTTGTGCAGCTTGGTCAAAACTTAAACGTGGATTACGCGGATGTAGTTTGTTGACATCACCATAACCTAAATTAATTAAAAAATTCGAGCGCGTATTAGTGCCTGCAAAAAATGCGGCATCAACGGCGGCATTATCAAAGCCCGACATTGCGCCTGCGTCTAAACCCAACGCTCGTGCAGCCATAATCAAATACCCCCCCTGTAAAGAGCTATTTCTAAACGCGGTAGCATCAATTAAAGCCTGATTACCAACAAACCATGACTTAGCATCGGCTTGGGGGAACAACTGCGGTAAATGCTCGTAGAAGCTATGGTCAGCAGCGACAATGACGGTAACAGGGGCTGTCATAGTTTTGTCAATATTGCCTTCGGCGAGCGCAGGTTTAAGTTTGGCTTTGGCTTCAGGGCTGGTGACAAATATAAAGCGTGCTGGCGAACCATTGACCGAAGTCGGTGCAAATTTTGTTAACTCATACATTTCTTGAATCAATTCGGGCGTGACAGCTTTATCTTGCCAAGCCGAAAACGTACGGGCTTCGGTAAATAGCTGTGCCAATGTTTGTGGGTTTAAACGAGTTGTCATCTGAGTTCTCCAATAAATGAGGATTTACGCATCGCACTGCGACTAGTGCCTACTTGGAGCTAAGAATAAGGGCTGACGGATGTTTCAACTAGCGAGGTTTTGGTTGAAGAGGTGTTGCAGATATGGAAACGATATGAAGATTACAGGGCGATTTCTTGAATCGCCCTGTAATCTTGTTATGACTTAGCTTGCGCTTTCGTAAACCATGTTTTCTGAAGGTGGTTGCAAATAATAACCTTGTAAATAGCGTACACCCATTGTCCAAAGTTTGGAGACCGTCGCCGCATTTTCAACATACGAAACAATCAGTTGCTTGTTTAAAGCGTTAATTTCACTGGAGAGCTTCTTGGTGGTGTCTAAGTTGTCTTCTTGGTTTAAATCTTGAGTAAACGAACGGTCTAATTTAATCATATCGACCTCAACATGTTTTAAGGTGTTGAGCGGATTTAATGTACAACCAAAGTTAGTAATAGACACGGCACAGCCGCCATTTCTCAAAGCAGCAACATGTTCTTTGGCTTGTTTGAGATAAGTAACAACATCATTTTCGGCAAACTGAATGACCAGTGGTTGACCTTTAGGATCAATGGCTTTGGTCAGTTTGTTAATGAGGTCTGGTAGGCTCGGATCTTGTAAAGACTCTGCGGTTAAATTCAGTAACAAACGGCTACCTGCATGACGCGTGAGGTGATCTTTTAGTCGTTTACAGGCATTAATCAAAATCCAGCGGTCAATTTTACTGCCTAAGTTATAACGTTGGGCGACGGCAAGGAATTCGTCAGGCGCCATCACTTTGCCATCCGCTAACGGTAAACGGACAAATACTTCATAGAATTGCGCGTTTTCATCTTCAACATCAAACAATGGCTGGAATAATAGCTTGAATTTGTTTTGTTCTAAGGCTTCAACGAGTAGTTCACGCAGAGCAGAGTCATTGGCTGTGGCATTTTCGGCAGGATTATAGACGTTAACGCCGCTACCAACACCTTTGGTTAATAATTTGACTTTTTCAGCAGCATTTACAGCACGTGATAATAATTCAGGCGCATCAGGTGCGGTTTCACCAATCATGGCCACACCAATGCTGAGTGAGGTTTGAATGGTTTTGCCGTTAGGAATATCAAACAAACGATCACGGGTAAGCTGGCACATTTTCTCAGCTAAAGTACGCGCTTGGTCAGTGCTAAGATCACTTAAAATAGCGGTAAAAACACTGTCACTAAAACGCGCTAAGACAACACCATTTGACATGTGTGCGCTTAACAGTTTCGCTAAGTCAGCAATGACAGCATCTGTACCGACAATACCTGCGTTGGCATTGATTTGCGGCACATTATCCATACTCATATAGAACAGGGTGCTTTGTACTTTTTCACGTTGGGCTTGAATCAGTGTTTCTTCCAGTTTTTCTTCAAACTGTTGGCGATTGGGTAGGCCTGTTAACTGGTCTATCGAGGTAACGGCTTTTAATTGTTGAGCTAACAGTACCGCTTTACCATCGCCATCATCACGACGAATAATAATTTGTGTACATAATTCGCCATCATAACTCGCGGCAGAAAGCTGCATCATGGCATCGACTTGGTCGCCATCACCTTTCATGCCGTGAAACTTGAGGTCAGTCGATATTTTTTCGCCTTTACTGTAAGAGCGTAAGTAGTCTTTAAAATTAGCTAAATCTTGTTTGGCAACAAGGTCAATAATCGGCATACCTTCGAGGTCATCCGCCGCTTCATAGCCAAATAGATCGACGTAGGCTTTGTTGGCATAAATGTGCATGCCATCATGGACATAAGCAATAGCATCGCGGGAGTTTTCTAATAAAGATTGGCAGCGTCTTTCGGTTTCTTTAAGAAATGATTCGGCTTTACGTTGAGCGCGACGATGATATAAGTTATTTAATTCACGACGAATACAAAAGACTAAATGCTGATGTTGATTAAAGACAATGGCATCTACGGCACCAAGCTCTAAAGATTCAACGATGATTTCTTCGTCATAGGTGTCAAGTAAAACAATAAGGGGAATGTCTTTGTCTAGGTTGCGAATAGCTTGTAGCGCATCACTATAACTACCGTCACTACATGACTCAGCAGATAACACTAAATCCCATGCTTGTGTTTTAATAATATCTTCAAAGTCCTCAATATTGGCAATTAATTGAGGGCGGGTAGGCGTACCTGCATTTTTCAGAGCTTTAATAATATCTTCGGTATTATCGGCAGAACTATGGACTACCAATAAACGAAGTGTTTCACTTTTTGCGGCCATATGGTCATAAGTCCTAAATTGCGGTGAGATACCTGCTGCGTAGGGCTGTGTTTAAACTAGCATTAATATCTTGAATCAGAGGCTATAAATTGCCCCATAATGTATCAAAATCATCCTTGGGTTCGGCTTTTTCGAGCGCGTTGGGTTTGCCTGCGGCAATGTTTGCGGCTTTGTCTTGTGATTGTAGCAGGGCAAACTCAAACTGACTAAAACTTTGCGTCGTTAACATCTCTGTTGTTAACTGTACTTTTACTTCTTCGTTGCCTTGGCGAATTAATACCCGATAGCCGCTGCGAAACGACACATTCGGTGTAATCAGCGTAGCTGGACGATGTAAAGACTTCATCTCTGGCAATAATAATGTCCGCATATATTCGGTGCTATCACCTGTCTTTTTTAAGACTCGTGAGCCACAAGGTTTAGCGCGCGCGGACAAAATTTCAATGCCTGCTTCTGCTCCGATGGTAGGTAACTGCTTGACCCAACGAATGACGCCAATGTTCCAACTATTATCTTCCGGCTCACGTAGCGCAAGAATTTCTCCCGTGCGAAGACTCATGGGTGGCTCACCATCCCAACGAACACAATAGCCTCCTGGACTAATATTAACAATCAATGCCGATTGCGGAGGATATAAACCTACCTGTGTTTTGGCCGCCGATTGTTTAGAAAGAGCGGCGATTTCTTGATCTACACCTTCGACATTGCCAATACTAAAACGCCACGTATCAGGTTGAAAGCTATCTTCACTAATACCATTGCGCAAAAACAAGTTGGCTTCTTCTTCGCTAAAATTATTTTTGATGTTGATGACGGATTCAAAATCAATTTCATCCGCTAAATGATAGTGTGTTGCCGTTAAGCCAAGGCATACCAGCAAATGACCTTCGTAAGTGCGTCGAGCAAAAGTACGTTCGGTGGCCGCGCTCCAAATACCAATCAAATGTTGAAATAGACTCGGCGTTAATGCTTCGCTTTTTTGCAGTTGATTGCTGGGTGTGCTTTGAATAGTTTGTAAATGCTGTACCAGTTTTTGCGCATCAATATACAAAGCATGGGGTACATCAGTGGACTTAGAGACATAGACAGGCGGTAGGTCGTTGTCTGTGTCGATTAATAGCAAATCAGTGACATTATATTTGGTTTTTATTTTTAGATACGCAGTCCACAATTCGCTGGCTTCATAAATTTGTCGAATTTCAGTTTGCCGTAATTTATTGGTATGGCTGGCAGCAAGAATAATACTGCGTAAATAAGACTCGGTACTGGTGAGCTCTTTGCTAAAGTGCGCGTAAACATCAGGGATTTTAATTTGTGCCACGCCATAGGCAACGGCAGAGCGGTATAGTGCGTGTAAATCGAGCCATAAATTGGCAGGAGAAGGCAAGTACAGTAAGTGCGTTTCCAGTAATAAGCCACCCAACTCACTGATCGCGCGTTGGAAACTTTGTGCGGCTAATTGTTGTTGCTGGCGACGACCAATACCGATGATGCTTAATTTGGTTTGTAATTTGTCAACACAATCAAAAGCGACGATTTTATAACCCGTGGCCAAATAACTGCGTAAAGACTGCGCGAGTGACGCAACACGATTAGCGCGGTCAGGCAATAAAACGGATTGATTGAGATAGTGTTTTGCTAAAGAGTGCAAAATTGAGTGTACACAAGGGCGTAGTACTTCTAATAATTCGTAGCGATTTTCTTCGGATATTTTTAATTTCGTCAGTTCTTGTAGCGTTTGATACAGTTGTTTTGTGGTTTCACCAACATTCATTATTGGCAGGCTATGAACCCATGCTTGCATATCTGCCTTCGAGTGACCTACTAAGCTCAGTTGATTGAGGTTTTTCTCTGGCAAACTTTGTCCAATAAGACTGCTGGTAGTTGTTGTCATCGTGATAGTGACCTATATATTTCCGTTTTCACGCGTTGGCGTGGTTTTTTATGATTAAAGAACTGGTTGTCAGTACAGTTCCCTTTAAGCGCGGTTTATGTAATCTGCGCTCATGTAATAACTATTTAATGTATGGCCCAAAATGTGATGAGCTTAAAGGTGCTTTGCTGATTATAGCCTAGTAAGGCTCAAGATTACCTTGAACAAGTGGCTATTAAGAAGCAATTTTTGTTGATAGCGGGGAAAATCGCAAGTTAAAAAAAGAATTATTCATCTTAGCTTGTAATAAATTTCCTCTTAACACTATTAATACGCTTCGAAATGCAATTTTAGGTGGCCACACAATGTTCAATAAAACGCTCCAAGCCATAAGTACGATATTTTTGTCGATGAATCAAAATAAAGAATTGACGGCTCAAATTCCAAAAGGGGGTCGGTAAAATTGTTAAGGTGTTACTCGCTAATGCTTCGCTAAGTGATAAGCGTGAAGCGCAACCGACGCCTAGTCCGCTGGCCACCACACGTTGAATCGCTTCAGTATGCCCTAGTTCTAATAAAACCTTTAGGTGTGGCAAGCGACCAATGACGGCATTATCAAAAATCTCCCGCGTACCTGAACCTGACTCTCGTAAAATCCATTCGGCATCGGCAAAATCTGTTTCGGTAAGGGGCATTTTTAGTGCCAAAGGGTGGCTTGGTGCTGAGAAAACCACTAATTCGTCTTGTTGCCAAGGAATTACTTCCAAATTTGGCGCGTGGCAAAAACCTTCAATAAAACCGACATCTAACTCAAAGTGTTCAAGAGCAGCAATGATATGGCTGGTATTGGCAATCTCTAAGCTTAATTGGCATTGTGGATGTTGACGCATGAATGTGGCAATTAATGGCGGCATGGAGTAGTTGCCAATCGTTAAACTGGCACCAATTTTTAGACTGCCCACTTTGTCGCCATGACCTCTGGCCAGTTCTTCTAGTTCTGTGGCGTGGGCAACGGTGTTAATGGCTTGTGGGAGAAGCTTTCGGCCTAAGTCATTGAGTTGTAAACGTTTGCCAATGCGATCAAACAATAAACAATCTAATTGACCCTCAAAGTCAGATAAAGCCATGCTGGCCGCACTTTGCGTCAAGTTCAACTCTTGAGCAGCGCGGGTAACTGTGCCATGTCGGGCAACAGCGACAAAAACGGCCAGTTGTTTGAGTGTGATACGCATCTTCGGATATTCCATTAAAACTTAGGCGTCAAATGATGGGCAATGTTATTTATAAAGTTTGCCCCATCGCTTCACCCATACGCACAGGTGTCGTCGCCGTCAAATTATTACGCCACTGCATGACATTCGCACCAAACAAGACAATAGCGGTTGAGCCTAAATAAAAACGCCCTAATTCATCGCCTTTTTTCAGCGTGATTGAGCCATCATAGTGGCTGGTGACGACATTTTTGCCTTGTGGGGCTAAGTTGCCCGCCCAAGCGGTTGCAATACCCGCAACAATCATCGCGCCGACTAGGACGACGGCCATTTGGCCGACTTCGGTATCAAATAAACAAACCACACGCTCATTACGGGCAAATAAATTCGGTACATTTTCGGCTGTTGTCGTGTTGACGGAAAATAAATCGCCTGGCACATAAATCATTTGTGTCAGTTTACCTGTAAATGGCATGTGTACTCGATGATAATCTTTCGGTGATAAATAGACGGTAGCAAATTGACCACCCACAAAAGCCGCAGCACGGTGTTCATCGCCACCTAATAACGTGGTGACACTATAATCATGGCCTTTCGCTTGAAAGATTTTATCGGCAGTAATTGCGCCAATTTGAGAAATAGCCCCATCAGCAGGGGAGATTATTGCTTTGCTATCTGCCGCAATTGGGCGGGCATTCGGTTTTAGCGCACGGGTAAAAAAATCGTTAAAGCTTTTATAGGCTAAGGGATTTTCTTCTAAGGCTTCAGCCATATTGACTTGATACTTAGCGGCAAAGTTTTTGATGAACGTGTTTTTCACGAAAGTATTTTCACTGGCCGCCAAACGACCGACACCGCGTGATAATAAATGTTGGGGAACAATGTGCTGGAAAGTAATAAATAACGACATAAAAACCTACAAAAGTGTTTGGCGGAATACTAAAAAAGAAAGTGAGAGTTACTTAACAATAGGTGTATCAGGCCGATTGCCCCATTCACTCCATGAGCCAGCATAGGCTTTAATATTAAAGCCTAAAATCCGACCGATTAAGTACGTAAAACCAGAGCGATGATGCGTCTGACAATGGGTAATCACGGTTTTTTCGTTGCTAATGCCCAGTTGTGCTAACTCGGCACGAATAACCGCTAAGTCTCTAATTTTTAAGGAATTAGTTTTATCCATCGCCAATGTCCATTCATAATTCACCGCATGGGGAATATGGCCGCCTCGTTGTGCTAACAAACGTTCGCCGCTAAATTCTTCGGGCGAGCGGGCATCCCAAATAATATGGTCAGTATCTTGGTAATGCGCAAGTAAATAGTCGATATCGACTTGTGGCGTTGGGTCAATTTGTAAATCAGTGAGGGTGGATTTAGCTTTATTAGGCGTATTTTCAATCGGTAAATTGGCCGCTAACCACGCGTGTAAACCGCCATTCAGATAAGAGTATTTAGAATGACCAATTGCATCCAACGTCCAAATCAAACGGCCAGCCCAACCACCGCCTTCATCATCATAAACAACGACGTGTGTTTCGGGGCTTAAACCTAATGTCGAGAATAGGCTATTTAATTGTTCAATGGTGGGTAATTGACCAGAAGCAGGGAAAACGCCCGAAACCAATAAACGACTATTTAACCAAATGGCATGAGGAATATGGGCTTGTTGATAAACGGATTCTTTACATAAGTCAATGATTAATAAGTAGGTATCGTCCAAATGAGCAGCTAATTGTTCTGGCTCTAACAACAAGGGCAACAAGGTCATGTTTGTTATCTCATTTGGGGCGGGCGTGATTATAACTGAATTGTAAACAGTCTAAGAGACTTAGGCAAAACACTGTTTGTCAGAACCTGAATAAATCATTACTCTCTATTGATATTGGACTTACGCATTTCTCCGAAATTAGCGCGTAAGTCCTGAAAAGTATTAATAATGAAGGAGATAACCTGTGCTTGGTTTATACCCCGAAATTCATCCCCATAGCCATTATCATTTTGCGGTGGATGAGCCGCATCAGTTGTATGTTGAAGAAAGTGGTAATCCGAATGGTATTCCTGTGGTGTTTTTACATGGCGGGCCAGGTGCGGGTACGCAGTCATGGCATCGTCGATTTTTTGATCCTGAAGTGTATCGCATTGTTTTGTTTGACCAACGTGGTTCTGGGCAGTCGACTCCTCATGCGACCTTAGATGGTAATACGACGATTGATTTAATTGCCGATATGGAAAAACTACGCCAACATTTAAGGATTGAAAAATGGTTATTATTTGGTGGTTCTTGGGGGTCAACGTTAGCATTGGCGTATGCTGAAGCGCATCCAAAGCGTGTTTTAGGGATGATTTTGCGCGGTGTATTTTTGTGTCGACGGGAAGATTTATTGTGGTTTTATCAACAGGGTGCGAGTCGTATTTTTCCTGATGCTTGGGAAGACTATGAAAAGCCGATTCCGATTGATGAGCGGCATGATTTTATGGCAGCGTATCATCGTCGGTTAACGGGTGAGGATGAAATTGCCCAAATGGCAGCAGCCAAAGCGTGGTCGGTGTGGGAGGGCATGTGTTCGACCTTAAAGCCTAATCCTAATGTGGTTCATCATTTTGCTGACCCGCATACGGCATTAGCGTTAGCGCGTATTGAAAGCCATTATTTTGCGAATGATATTTTTCTACGACCGAATCAGTTATTAGAAGATGCCCATAAGATTGCCGAGATTCCGACCGTTATTGTGCATGGCCGTTATGATGTGGTTTGCCCTTTAGATGGCGCATTTGCGTTGCATAAGGCGTTGCCCAACAGCGAGTTACATATTATTCGTGATGCGGGACATTCGGCGGCCGAGCTAGGGATTATTGATGCTTTAGTGAAAGCGACGCAGGACTTTGGTAGGCGGTTGGCTTGATGTTGTAGGGGCGGCTTGATCCGCCCATTGTTATGAAGACGGCGAATAAATTCGCCCCTACAGTTAATCGTTCGTCACTTCTCGTCGTTGTTCAATAAACTTGCCAAAAAATAAACCAATTTCAAACAGCATCCACATTAATACCGCTAATACTGTCATCGATAAAGCATCGGGCGGCGTAACAAACATCGCAATAGCAAAACAACCGACAATAATATAACGACGTTTTTCTGCGAGGCTCGCCGTGTCAACAATCCCTGCCATAATCAACATTAACACGACGACAGGAATTTCGAAGGTAAAGCCAAACACTAAAAAGAATTTAATACAGAAGTCTAAATAAGCATTAATGTCGGTCATAAAACTGACGTTGTCAGGAGCAACGCTGACAAAAAACTTCAGTACAGGCCCTAATGTCACAAAGTAAGCAAAAGAAATACCGACATAAAACAAGATGACACTCGACACTAATAACGGTATAGCCAAACGCTTTTCGTGTTTATATAAAGCAGGGGCAATAAACGTCCAAATTTGATACAGCACATAGGGCACGGCGACAAAAAAGGCGACAAAAAAAGTCAGCTTAAAAGGGGCTAAAAAAGACGAAGTAATATCGGTTGCCACCATACTGCTACCGACAGGTAACAGGCTACGCAATGGCGCGGCGAGTAAGGTATATAAGTCGTTTCTAAAGGCGACTAAGGCAAAAAACACCAATAAGGTTGCGCCAATAATATGCATTAAGCGCGTGCGTAATTCGATTAAATGCGCGACAAGAGGCATTTCTTCTTGGTTAGCATCTTGATTAGTGTCCCGTGGTGAGTCGCTCATAATGATTGATTTTTAATTAGGTTAACGGGTTCGGTTGCAGTCACAGGATGATGGGACACACTGTCTAAATTGCTCTCATCCGTGGTAGTTACTGCTATGTCACTTGTATTTGGTTCGGTGGCGAATGGAGTGTTATTTTGCGCCTCTAAATAAGCAGGAGCTGCGTCAATCGATTGTGAAGCATCATTAACGTGCTGATGAATGGTGTGTTCAACGGCTTTGATTTCGTTATTGATGGGGTCGCTGAGTGCTTTTAACCGTTCAATTTCTTGATTGATGCGGTCACGCATTTCTTGAGCGGACACTTCTTTTTCAATTTCCATTTGAATATTGGTCATCGTGCGTTTAATACGGCCTAACCATGCCCCCGCCATGCGTGCGGCATGGGGCAGTTTTTCGGGGCCAAGTACCACTAAGGCGACAATGGCCAATAAAATAAGTTCGCTAAAGCCAACATCAAACATTAGACAGTATCTTTTTTAGGTGTATTGACGGGCGTTGCGGTGCTATCAATAGGCGCATTTTGAGCCAAATGTTGTTGAGCGGGTGGTGTAGCGGTTGGCGGTTGTTCGCCATCTTTCACCGACTCTTTAAAGCCTTTGATAGCACCACCCAAATCTTTGCCTAAATTTTTGAGTTTAGATGTGCCAAACAATAACACCACAACAACTAGCATAATGAGTAAGTGCGTGATTGATAAACCAGCCATGATGGGACTCCTGAACAAATAAAAAATACGAAACTTACGTATCGCTCTACGCTCGTTCTAAATAGTGCGTGTTAGCCAGTGCTTTGACGTGCGGCTTTTTCAGTGTGACCCGAAGTATGCAAGCGTCGCGCCAATTCAGCTAGTACGGCATCGGACCCAACATTAAAATGCCCTAACATGACAAGCGTATGAAACCACAAATCGGCTGTTTCATACACTAAATCATCGGTATCGCCCGATAGTGCAGCGTCTTTGGCGGCAATAATGGTTTCGGTACATTCTTCACCGACTTTCTCTAAAATTTTATTAATGCCCTTATGATAAAGACTAGCCACATACGAAGAGTCTGCACTGGCTTTTTTGCGTTCGGCTAAAATAATGTCTAATTCGTCGAGAACATTAGTGCTCATGTTTAGGGTGCTCATAAATACTATGGGGGTCTTTTAACACAGGATCAACGATTTGCCATTGCTGATTGTCGTCTAGTTTACGATAAAAACACGATTCGCGCCCTGTATGGCAAGCAATACCACCCAGTTGTTCAATTTGTAGGGTAATTACATCGGCATCACAATCAAGGCGAATTTCTTTGACTACTTGAATATGGCCTGATTCTTCACCTTTATGCCAAAGTTTTTGCCGTGATCGTGACCAATAAACACCGCATTTGTTGTCGGCGGTGAGTTGTAGTGCTTCACGGTTCATCCATGCCACCATTAAAATGCGACCCGTTTGTGCATCTTGGGCAATAGCAGGGATTAAGCCATCTTCATCAAATTTTACGCAGTCGAGCCAGTTCATTCAAAAGTCATCACTATAAAGTTATACCAATACTCGCCAAAGCACGGCTACAGCTACCAATCCAGCACTTAATAACGCCAACAAACCATCAAACGAGCTAACACCTGCTGCACCAAGTAAGACCCCAGCAAAAGCCAACCAATCTTGTCGCCGATGTTGTGCGGTTTCATAGTGTAAAGTCTGTAATTCGCGCCATTGTTTTTCTTGCCAAGCATTACTTTGGCGCAAACTACGCATACTGTCGTAAATGAGATTGGGTAATTCAGCAATCCCTAATAACATGGTGGGGACTTGTTGACCTAATTTCTTGACGGTTTCGGCAGGGTTCAAACGGCTACTTAACCATTGACCAAGTAAGGGTTTACCTAACGACCAAATATCCAAAGCAGGATACAAATCACGGCCTAAACCTTCAACGTGAACTAAGGTTTTAACCAGTAACACTAATTGCGGTGGAATTTCTAAGTGATAACGGCGCGCGACATCCAAAATACCCATTAACATCGGTGCAAAGTCGAGTTCTGCCATCGATTTTTGCAGCATGGGCGTGATGAGTCGGCGAATTTCACGGGTTAAGGCTTGCGTGTCGGTAGCAGGCGGAATCCATCCTGCTTGATGGGCGACTTGAATCAGTTGATTAAAATCATGTTGCATCACCGACATTAATAAACGGGCAACGGTTAAATGATCGGTTTCGCCTAATTCACCCATAATGGCGCAATCAAGCGCGATATATTTTGGGTTTTTCGGGTTGCTGACATCTACAAAAATATTGCCGGGGTGCATATCCGCATGGAAAAAATTGTGATTAAACACTTGAGTAAAGAAAATCGTTAAGCCTTTTTCGGCTAAAACTTTGGTGTCCACACCCAGTTCTTCAAAGGTTTTACGGTCAGAAACGGGAACACCATAAATACGTTCGGCAACCATGATATTGGAGGTACATAAACGATGATGTACTTCAGGCACATAAATTAACGGTGAATGAGGGAAGTTATTTCTCATGCGCGTAGTATTTGCGGCTTCTTGCAGTAAATCTACTTCACCGAGCAACACTTGCTCATAGTCACAAACAATATGATGTAAGTGTAACGCGGCCAACTCAGCGGAACGGGTTTCTAGCCATTGCGCCATTGTTTTTAATAAAGCAAAGTCTTCCACAATGGCTGCTTCAAGATAGGGGCGGATGACTTTGACAATCACTTCACTGCCGTCTAACAACGCAGCGGTATGAACTTGGGCGATGGAGGCGGCCGCTAAAGGTTCGTCATCAAAACGGCTAAAGACTTCGCTCAAAGGTGCTTTCAGCTCTTGGACGATAATCGCTTTGGCGGTATCAATAGCAAACGGTGGAACGCTGTCTTGAAGTTTGCTCAGTTCGTTAATTAACACGGGCGGTAATAAATCGCTGCGTGTCGATAACAACTGTCCGAGTTTGATAAACAATACACCCAGTTCTTCAATCGCTAAACGTAAACGCTCACCGTCATCATAAGTGCTTAGCACAGGCGTTGACCACCATGCGGGGTGTAAACGTAAGGCCAATAATAACAAGCGGACAGGCAGGGGAATCGGAGCATCACGCGGAACTAAGGTGTCTAGGCGATAACTGGCACAAATACGCCAAATGGTCAGTAAACGTGGCAGGTGCTTTAGCATCCTAGAGTCCTTTGGTTGTTGGCTCAGTCGCCTCAGAAGAAAGAGGAACAGATAAACGCTGTTGCAATAGGGTTAAACGCGCTTCAAATCGTTCAATGTCGGAGCGAAGCTCTTGCACTTCTTCAATAAAATCTTCAACTTGCCACGAACGTGGTAAAAGTTGCGCATCTTCACGTAAAAATTCACCGCTATTTTGCAGCAAGGCTTCAGCAGCTTTTTTAGCAAAACTCCATAAACTGCGTACACCTTGACCAATTTGTTGGGCGGCGATATCACCGACTAAGACGCTAAGTCCTTGTTCCCATTCAATATCAAGTTGTAAGCCAATCTGTTGTAATTCTTGCAGAAAAAAGATGTCGCCAGCTAATGTCAATCCACTTTGGCTAATGGGGACATCGCGCTTTAAGGCTTGTTTGATAAAGTCAAAACTGGTGGCGGTGACTGTTGCTGTGGCGGGATGGTCGGTGGCATCTTCGGCAGGGGTAAGCCGCACGCGATTTTCGTCTAAAAAGACTAAAATGCTGAGGTCGGGATATTGCACATTCAACAATAAACTACGACCCACTAATTTATTGAGTTGTAACCGTGTTGCGGCATCTAAATCCAATGCTTTGTTGAGCATATCTTCAAAGGCAGAGAGTGCGAGTACCGTTGGCAATAACATTATTTATAGCCTCGATGCAAAGCGACAATACCACCCGTCAAGTTGTGATAATCACAGTGACCAAAACCTGCTTCTTGCATCATGCCTTTCAGCGTTTCTTGATTGGGATGCATACGAATGGATTCGGCTAAATAACGATAACTTTCTGCATCTTGGGTAATCAGTTGCCCCATCGCGGGTAAGACGCTAAATGAGTAGGCATCATATACTTTGGATAACGGCTCAATAATCGGCTTAGAGAACTCTAAAACTAATAAACGGCCATTCGGTTTTAATACCCGATACATGGAGCGTAGTGCCGCATCTTTGTCGGTGACGTTACGTAAGCCAAAGGCAATAGTGACAATGTCAAAGGTGTTGTCGGCAAAAGGTAAGCATTCGGCATTCGCTTGCACATATTCAACGAGGCTATAACCGCCATCAATCAGTTTGTCGCGCCCAACACGCAGCATGGATTCGTTAATATCGGCTAATACTACACGACCATTTGCGCCCACTTCACGAGCAAACACCCGCGCTAAATCGCCCGTACCACCCGCAATATCAAGCACTTGCTGACCACGGCGCACACCCGACAAGGTAATGGTAAAACGCTTCCAAAGACGATGAATGCCCATCGACATTAAATCGTTCATTAAGTCGTATTTGGCGGCAACTGAGTGAAAAACCTCAGCTACTTTGCCAGCTTTTTCTTCTTTACGAACGGTTTTGTAGCCAAAATGGGTGGTGTCGTCTTTGGGAATGGACATAGTGCTTAAAACTCGAAAGGATTAGGACGGCCAGCATATAAGTTTTCCATAACTAACTCTTCTTTATGGATAAACAAATCTAAAAATTCTTCGGCTGAACCCATAGGGCGCATGACGGCAAAACCACGGTCTAAGAAGTCATACAATACGCCTAAACCTGCCATGTGTAAGGGTTTGCTAGCAATTTTGAAGGTGGCGTAAATCACACGTGAGCGCACATATTTATCTAAACCTGCACCGAGTTCACGCGCTAATACCATTTGCCGTTCACGCATCGCACGATTACCTGCGCGTTGATAGGCTTCGGCCATTGCTTCATCAGTGATTTCAGTCACTTTCATCGTTTCAAACAACATGGAGGCGGTTAATTCGTCCAATTCGCCCGTTAACGCATTCAGTTCTAAAGCGGTGGCGGCGGTACGCATCACGGAATCAGGCAATAAACGCAGTGTTGCGGGTAGTGCGCGTTCGATTTCACTGGCTAATGAGCTCAAATCTAAACCACCGTACATATCGGTTAAAAAGAAGTTCGTTACCGCTTGATAACGCTCATCCGTTAATAAGTGGGCATGGCTTTTTTTCAGACGTTCGGTTTGCCATTTTTGGGTTTTATTAAATAACTCTTTAAAATCAGCGTCATGATGACAACGCCAAGCATAATAACGCGCTAAATCGTAACGGAGTAAACCTTCGGTGTTTTCGATTTCTTCACGGCTCATAACAAGACCTTTAGGCTGGCGGGTTGATGCGTGGGGGGAATTGTAGCAGGAGTCGAAGGGGAATGAAAAAGTTCTGTGTGTGTGGATGGTGATAAAAAGATTAAACCTAGAGGCGCGATAAGTCACGCCTGTACAGATATAGCTAAATGACTAAGCAAAATAATCGCGGATTTTATTTTCGATAATGGCCATTGGTGCAATAAAAGGCTTATCGGTAATGGTAATTTCGATGTCTTTATTGGCATTGACGGTATATTTACCTTTGACGTTGCCAACAGGTGTAACACCCGAAAATTGACCTTGTGTGGTATCACCTGAAAAAGAGCCGCCTTTGCTGGTAATCGTTTGTTCAACACGCGCTAAGGTGGTAGTTAAATCGCCGTTAGACGCTACAGTAAAACGTGACATGATAAGTCCTTAAACAAATAAATATTAATGTAAAAAGAATGATACTAATTCTATAGAAAAAAAACAGTGCGGAAGCGAACACTGGCGGTAAATAAGGTGTTGTTAGTTAAAAGTCAGTTGTCTAGGGGGCACAATGCGCACATTTTATCCTCTCAAAATAGAAAGTGCGTGGTACGCACCTTCTATGATTCAGGTTTTACAGAATAAAACGACTTAAGTCTTCATCTTTGACCAACGTACCCAGTTGTTTGTTGACATCTTCAGAGGTCAAAATCAACACATCACCTTGACGCTCGCTACCTAAATCACCCGCGTTATAAGAAATGTCTTCTAATAAACGCTCAAGCACGGTATGTAAACGGCGCGCGCCAATGTTTTCGGTGCGTTCATTGACTTCAAAAGCAACTTCGGCCAATCGTTGAATACAATCGGGACTGAACTCAATACGCAAGCCTTCAGTGTTGAGTAAGGCTTTGTATTGTTCGGTCAACGAGAAGTGCGGTTCGGTAAGAATACGCTCAAAGTCTGAAGCAGAAAGGGCGTTTAACTCGACTCGAATAGGCAGCCGACCTTGTAATTCAGGAATCAGATCTGACGGTTTGGCTAAGTGAAACGCGCCAGAAGCAATAAATAAAATATGGTCGGTTTTGACCATGCCATATTTGGTATTGACTGCACAGCCTTCGATTAACGGTAATAAATCTCGTTGTACGCCTTCTCGCGACACATCACCGCCGCTGTGCGATTCGCCCCGACGACAAACTTTGTCAATTTCATCCAAAAAGACAATGCCGTTTTGCTCAACCGATTCTAAGGCTCTAGCTTTTAGGTCGTCTTCATTGACCATCTTGCTCGCTTCTTCTTCCTTTAAACGCTGGCGCGCTTCTTTAATCGGAATACGTTTGCTGCTTTTACGGTCTTTGTTGAGATTGCTAAACATCGACTGCAATTGATTGGCCATATCTTCCATGCCCGGTGGAGCCATAATATCGACACCGACAGGCGAGTTACTTAATTCAATTTCAATTTCACGGTCATCAAGCTCGCCTGATTGCAGTTTGCGGCGAAACATTTGGCGGGTGGCATTGTCGGTTTTTTCGTTAGACGCGGATTTGTCATTTTCCCATTCCGATGTTCGGGCTGGGCGCAATAGTGCATCTAAAATACGTTCTTCGGCGGCTTCTTCGGCACGATAATCCGTTTTTTCTATCGCTTTTTGCCGTTCATTTTTAATGGCAACTTCCATTAAATCGCGAATAATGGTTTCGACATCACGGCCGACATAACCCACTTCGGTAAATTTTGTCGCTTCCACTTTTAAAAATGGCGCATTGGCCAGTTTGGCTAAACGACGAGCAATCTCGGTTTTACCAACCCCTGTAGGGCCAATCATTAAAATGTTTTTGGGCGAGATTTCATGGCGCTGCGCTTCGGGAAGCTGCATTCGACGCCACCGACTACGCAAAGACAAGGCAACGGCGCGTTTGGCGGCATCTTGGCCAACGATATGACGGTCAAGCTCGTGAACAATTTCACGGGGAGTCATGGTACTGCTCATTGTCCTTTTCCTCAGAATTTAATGACTTCAATAATATGGTTGTGATTGCTATAGACGCAAATGTCGCCCGCCAGTTGCAGGCTCTTTTTAGCAATCGTTTCGGCATCTAAATCGGTGTTTTCACACAAGGCGCGTGCGGCAGCGAGGGCGTAATTGCCACCTGAACCAATGGCTAAAACACCGTGTTCGGGTTCAAGAACATCGCCTGTGCCTGTAATAATAAAGGAGGCAGTTTTGTCAGCGACAATGAGCATTGCTTCTAAACGGCGTAGGGTGCGGTCAGTACGCCAGTCTTTGGCCAGTTCAACGGCGGAGCGAATTAAGTTGCCGCCGTGTTTTTCCAATTTGGCTTCAAAGTGGTCAAATAAGGTGAAAGCATCGGCGGTGCCGCCTGCAAAACCTGCAATAACTTGATTGTGATACAAACGACGGACTTTACGTGCCGTGCCTTTCATCACGGTATTGCCTAAAGAGACTTGGCCGTCGCCGCCGAGTGCCACGCTGTTATCGCGGCGTACACAAACAATCGTTGTCATTGCTGTTCCTAGCAAAATGGGAAGTATGCGCTTAAAGATAGGGACTTAAATGTGGATTTCAACTGAGACCTATCAGAAGTAGGGCTATTTTGGTGATTTTGTGGGCGATTTGGCGAATTGTGAGGCTATGTTTCACCATAAATCATCGTTATGCTTTTTCACCGCTGCTATGGGTAGCAGTTCATTAATTTAGGATAAGCCATGACCACTATTAAACGATTACACGTCGCCACTCGATATAGCGAGGCTGCCATTTTTAATGGTGTCGTTTATTTGGCGGGGCAAGTGCCCAACGATGCAGCACAAGATATTGAAGGCCAAACGCGGGAAGTGTTGGCGATGATTGATGATTTATTGGCACAAGCAGGCAGTGATAAAAATCATTTGTTGACTGTGACGGTGTATTTACGCGATTTAGCTGATTATGCAGGGATGAATGTGGTTTGGGATGCTTGGTTGAATCAAGGTTATGCACCGCCGCGTGCCTGTGTACAAGCGGCTTTGGCAAAGCCTGAATGGAAGGTGGAAATTGTCGTGGTGGCGGGGCAGATTGGTTGATTGAGCCTTCGACTCCACTTAGCCAACGCCTGAACGTTTTCTGAGCGGAGTCGAAAGGAAAACAACTAGTAACCGTTATTTATCTTCATTACGTTGATGCTTAAAGAACACACCTTGGTCACCAAAAGCAGAAACAATCATTGGCGAAGTTAGCTCCAATGTGCCAATTTTCTTTGCGCTGGCGCGACGTTGTTGGGCATAGCTTAGGTTAGTGGCAGGGATGATAGATGTTTTAATCTCCATAGAAGTCGCGTAGATGTCATAGACGGGTGATCCTGCGCCTAATTTCGCTAAGTCATAACGGAAGTCATGGGCAGTCGTGGCGAACATGGTTTTGACTTCTGGGCGTGGCACAAAGTAAATTTGTGTCGGTGCTTTAGGTGTCATCACCACTGAGCCTGTTTGAGTCACTTCTGCCATATCGTTCATAATCACTAAGGTTGGCTTAGCACTAACGGCGGAGAACAAAATGGTGCTGGCGGCATTGTTAATGTCAGGAGAGACATAGTTCGACAATTCATTAGCAAAGAAATTGTAGTTAGTGCCTTGACCCGCAAGCGTGTAAAGCGCAGAGACATTTTCCGATGGCTTGCCGTTGACTAAGGCTTTCCATGCAATACCGGGTTGGAATGCACCTTCAGCAGGATTTTCAGTGACCGACAAACGTAATAAACCTGAGTCTGAACCTTGGAATAAACCTGTATAGCCATTCCCAGCAACAGGGATAAACTTCACTTTCGCCATTGCACCATAAGGATGAATAGGTTTGGTGTAACCTGCGGGAGCTACGTCAGTACGGTTCTGTACTTTTTTCCACAAAATAGAACTAATAAGACCGCCTGTGTTTACTTTCACCAAATTAGGCATGGTCGTTTTATATTGCGTGCGTAACGCACCGTTCACCCATAAATGATCGGCTTTGGTGGCGGCAGACCAGCTTTCATATTCGGCAGGCATATTCAGCCCCCACGGTTTGAAGGCATTGTCCATTCCTGTCAAGCTCAGTCCCAATGTTGGGTTATGACGCTTAATGACATCCACCATTGTGGTATTTTCTACCCACGCATAACCCTCTGGCGTATAAACGGTTGGCGTATAGTCTTTGGTAAAGAAACGATCCGTCATCAAACGACGCGAAGCATTAAGAATGAAAATTTGGAAGGCGGTTTCTCCAAAGGCAAAGCCGTCTGGACGAGTAGTTTCCGCCATCATGCCAACCATGGTGTCAATCTTCTCAATGTCATTACTATAAACACGTTTCAGATTGGTCAGTGTGGCGGCATCACTGGTGAGGTCTTCAAATTTAGTAATCGGATTTAAGCCAATTTGACGACGGAACTGATTGTAACGTGGCACACCGCGCTCACGGTCACGCAGGATGTCAGTGGTTGCCAAGTCGATATTACCGACAACAGGAATCGACAAATTACGCAAAAAATTTGGGTAATTGTTCAGCGTTAATGAACCCGGATTGGTAATACCGAAGGAGTACCATAAACGGTCAGCTTTTTCACTGCTGAGCATGGATTCGGCATCACGGTCACGCGTATTTTGTATCGGTACAGATTTCGACACGACATTTGAACCAATATCATAAACATCCACTTTGTCACGCATCAGTGGGTGCATACGATAAACTGACACAAATTCTTCGGTCAGAGTGTAGGGTACGCCATAGTTATTCGGGTTTGCTGAGCCAACTAAACCTGCAATCGCGTGGTCTAATGTGCCACTGCCCACCGTACCCGCTAAATCAGAATTAGTTTTGAGAAAGGTTTTAAGGAAAGAGTCAGTTTTGGATAAGTCTGCGTACCATTGTCGTGTTTCTGCTTGATACTTATCGCGGCCTGCGGCATTGCCAATTAAACCCCACCAGTTGGCATACATCGCACGTTCGGTGACGGGATTGGCAATAACGGCGGGTGTCCATTCAACGGTATGGATTTTAGCCATCAATGCCGCGTTAACCAAACGGGCTTTGTCATATAGCCATTGGTCGCTGGCGCTAGGGTATTTCTGCTTCAGCATCGTAGCAATAGCGTTGTGCTCTTTCGTGAAAATTTGGTGCAGCATACTAATGCCGACCCACCAGTTTTCGTTAAAGCCTGTGATCGGTTTGCCACTCAAAAACTCGGTCGGTAATGAGCCATCACTATTGATTTTTAGCTTGCCATCGACAAAAGAACGAACCTTGTCATTTTGAGCTTTGTTGCTACCGTATAACTGCGAACCATCCCACCAATGGGTATTGTGATTGCGGTAGGTGTTGATTTTTCCTGCGTCAGCACTGGTACGTGAGGAATCGGCTTGGGTGCGGCGAACATTCAACGTGCCAGAACCTAAAGTATCACCCGCAGGTAATGGGACTTTAATGGGGTTGGTCGCTTGATTTTCGCCATGATCCACCCAATCGTGAACCATAAACTGAATCCAAGAGGCGGCAATGAAGTTGAGACTGGGTGCGGGCTTAAATTCACCACGAGCCAACAAGGTGTTGCTGACTTCGCGTGGATTGGGGCTTAATAAGGTATTGGCTTCGGTTTCACCAGGCGTAAATGTCGGGTTGACGTTGCGGCCAAAACGGACATAGGCTGAACCTTCGGCGGGGTTAGCTAAAATGTTACAAGTCCCATCTTCAGTCCGTGCGGTTTTGCTCCGCTCATCGCAGACAATCTTGCCATTGAGTTTAGGATAGTCCTCCAGATCAAACATATTGTTTTTGAGAAGGTCACTGCGCTCACCTGCCAGCGTCAATAAACCTGCCGCGATGCCTAATGTCCCGAGCTTGGTCCATGCTGGCCACGTTACCCAAATTGCCATATTTTATTCCTCGTGATTCTTTTTGTTGGTAGGTACGGCTGAATACTTCAGTCGTATGGCATTTTTAACACGTATAAATGTTAAATAAGCCATTCTTAGGGAGGGGGATTTATGGTAGAGGGAGGGGGTGAAGGGGTGGGAAGGCTATTTTTATGTCCGTTCGTGCTGAGCCTGACGAAGGGTAGTTCGGCAGGCTCAGCATAACGGTGAAGCCTTTATTTAGGTACTTATCTGAACGCTATTTGTTCGTGGCGGTAACAACTTCCTAGTTGCTTTCAGTAGTTTCTGAACTACTCCCTTCATCTTTTAAATACATCGAATCATCACCTGCATGAACCCGATCTTGATTTCTAACTTCACCATGCGCCACAGGTAAATGATTGACGACAGGGACAGGATCTACTTCACCATCGGCAACAGGTGCATCAACAGTCGTATCTATTAATGCTTGTTTGGACGGAGTGGCGGTAATGGCTGAGGATTTTGGTGTCGCCAAATTCACTGATGAAGTAGACGTTGAAGTGGCAGATGGAGTTCCGCTGATTAAGTCTGATACCCACGTCATTAACGTTTGGGCACGTTCTTTAATGTTAAATGTAGGGGTGTTCTCAGGCAAGCGGGAGTTAGGAGCAGAGTCAACTTCTCCGTACGCTACTTGATTCGCAGCGGCAGTTTCAACGGATGCTTCTTGCAGTGAAGTGTGAGTCAGGGTCGATTGTTGTGGTGAGGTTGGGTGGATGGCGGTTGATTGTGGTGTCGCCATTATGACAGATTCAGTCTCGGACGATGTTTCACTGCCTAGTCGTAATATCCAAACAATTAATACGACCAAACTCAATACGGCTAGCCAAGGCCAAAATTTCACAATACTGACAATGGTAAAGGTTGGATTTGCTCTGACATTCATAAAGTTTCTCAACATTCAAAAATTGCTAACGACAGCCCTTCGTCTTCGCTTTGTCACTAAGCAGACATTTTTCTGTAACACAGATCAACGATAGTTCGCGTCAGAGAGTAGGCGCGGGCTACTTGTTGCTTAACGTGCCGCTTGCCAACGCGCTGAACGATAGCCCTGAAATGTTTAGGCATTGTGACAAAACACGTTTTACCCATGTATTAACACCTCATTTAGTATCGTTGCAGGATTTTCATATTGACGCACTTCCGCCGTTTGGCTGTTGCTCTGACAGCTACGACTTTAGTTTGCCCATGTACGCTGCTTATGGCTGCGGAGACTGTGGCTGCGCCTGTTGTTAAGCAACAGCGTCCCATAAAACAACTCGATTTATGGGAAATCGCGGTTGATGGTAATACCGTGCTCGATGATTCGGATATTCAAGAAGTATTGTTGCCATTTTTGGGGCTGAATAAGTCGCCTGACGATGTTGATAAAGCACGAGAAGCGTTAGAAACCTTCTATCACGAACAAGGTTTTAAGACGGTTTCAGTGTCTATTCCACGACAAGCAGTGAAAGACGGTACGGTATTGTTGCAAGTGCTAGAAGGCCGTGTGCGTAAGCTATCCGTTTTAGGCAGTCAATATCACTCGTTGACTCGCATTAAACAACAAGCTACCGCTTTTACCGAAGGGTCTGTCCCTGATTTTACCGTGGTACAGCAAAATCTAGCGACACTCAATCAACAGGCTGACCAAATTGTTACTCCTGCCTTAAAAGCAGGTTCAACGGTTGGTACGATTGATGTTGATTTAGTGGTGCTAGATAAACTGCCTCTGCATGGTTCGTTCGAGTTAAATAATCGCTATAGCCAAGGCACGAGTGAGTTACGTAGTTCGGCTAGTATTTCTTACGATAATTTGTGGCAGCGCAGCCATAGTGTCTCATTATTTTATCAAACCGCACCCGAAAACACCTCCGAGGCCGAGGTGATTGTTGGTTCATACACACTACGTTTTGCAGAAAGTCCATTAACTGTTGCCCTAACGGGAATGCGCTCAAGCAGCAATATCTCTACTTTAGGTGGCATTGAAGTCATTGGTGGTGGAAATAGTTATGGTGTACGCGCTAACTGGCCGTTAGCTGATAGCGGCAATACTTCACGTTCTTTGTCGTTAGGTTTGGACTACAAAAACTTTGCATCGAAAGTCAATTTAGGAAGCAGCAGTATTCTGACTCCTATTCGTTATTACCCCGTGTCATTCGGCTACAACTCGTTTACTCGTGATGATAATAGCTCGTTGCAGTTTGATACCAACTTGACCGTTGCTTTGCCACATCTAGGCAGTGACTCAGAAACCATTGATACCAATCGTTATGGGGCGCGTGGCCAGATGATTTATGGCCGTAGCACTATCGCCTATAGCTATGACTTACCTCGTGCTTTTCAGTTCTACGCGAAAACGACCGCGCAACTCAGTGATCGCCCGTTAATTTCCAATGAGCAATTAAGTGCGGGCGGTATGGATAGCGTCCGTGGTTATTTAGAGTCAGAAGCGGTAGGGGATTATGGTGCTAACGGGACTTTAGAGTTACGAGCACCTTCGCTACCCGATTTATTAGAAAAATCGAAATTTGTTGACCATGTGCAAGAGCTACGTCCTTTTATTTTTATTGATGGGGCAAGTTTGCATCAGCATCAACCATTACCTAACAGCTCACGACAAGTAGAAATGCTCAGTGCGGGTATTGGTTTTAACCTCAATATGTTGAACCGCGTCAATGCTGTGTTTGATTGGAGTGTGCCTTTAGTTAAAGGGCCGAGCACAGACCGTGGCGATAGTCGTCTTCTTTTCCGTCTTTGGACTTCTTTTTAGCGAGTAATTTTCATGTTTAGCCAGCTTCAACTCTCTGATAATTCTAAGGCTGCTACCAAAGCGAGTCGGCGTTTGTGGCCATTGTTACTCACAGGTTTACTTGGTTTTTCAGCGCAAGCACAAGCTTGGTGGAGTGATGATTGGGCGTTTCGTAAGCCTATCACGCTAGATGCTAAAGCCGCAGGTGTTCAAGGCGAGCAGGCCAATATGCCTGTTTTAATTCGTTTGCACGACGGCGTGTTGAAGTTTATTGATGTTGCCGCTGACGGTTCGGATTTACGCTTTGTAGCCGAAGATGACAAAACACCACTGAAATATCACATCGAAAAATTTGACCCGATCTTTAATTTAGCCTTTGTTTGGGTGCACGTACCCAAAGTTGCTGCGAATACCCCTGTAAAAATTTGGATGTATTACGGCAACGCTAAAGCAACGGCAGAAAGTAACAGTAAAGACAGTTATGACGCAAACCAAATAGCTGTTTATCACTTTGGCGAAAAAGGTAGCCCAGCCAGTGATTCGACTTCATACCGTAACAATGCCACTAATGCTGTGGGTACTGACGAAAGTGGTTTGATTGGTAATGCTGCACGTTTTGATGGCACTTTTAGCTTGAGTTTGCCAGCGACCGTTGTTACTCCTGCGGGTAGTGGTGTCACTTGGTCTGCTTGGGTAAAACCAGCGGCAGCGGAAACCTCAGTCATTTACGCGCAACGTGGTGCTAATAGCTTTGTTGTTGGTTTGAATAACGGCGCACCTTATGTGGCGATTGATAATGCGTCTAGCCCATTATCGGCACAGATTGCCGATAACAGTTGGCATCATTTGGCAGTGGTCGCCAATGCTACACAAACAACGTTATATGTCGATGGACAAGTACGTTCAACTTTAGCGCACGGTTTAGCCTCAGGTTTACAAGGCGTGGCAACCGTTGGTGGCGATGGCACAAAACAACCGTTTCATGGTGTTGTCGATGAATTAAAAATTGCCAAAGTGGCGCGTGATGCAAGTGCTGTGCAATTTGAAGCAGGTAATCAGGGAACGAGCGATAAATTAGTACAGTTTGGTGTTGATGAAGTCACTTCGTCCAGCCATACGGGCTATTTTAGCGTGATTATGGCCTCAGTCACCATCGACGGCTGGATTGTCATTGGTTTCTTGATTGTGATGATGTTGGTGAGTTTTTGGGTGATGGCGGTAAAAGGATTACAAATTGGCAGAGCATCGAAAGCCAATAAAGCGTTTATTAATACCTTCCAACAAGTCAAAGGCGACTTCGCACAACTTCATCAAGCAACCATTCCCAATGGTCAAAGCACCTTAAAACTCGAAGAAAATGTACTTGATTTATTAGAAGATGCGCCATTGATGCATATTTTTCATACAGGTATTGACGAGTTGCATGACCGTTTGCAGACCGACCCACGTACAGGCAAGCAATTACGATCATTATCACCGCAATCTATCGAAGCGATTCGTGCCACGCTGAACTCCTGTCTGGTACGTGAAACGCAATCATTGAACAAACAAATGGTATTGCTGACTATCGCCATTTCTGGAGGGCCTTTTATTGGTCTGCTAGGTACGGTGGTTGGGGTAATGATTACCTTCGCGGCGGTTGCGGCGGCAGGTGAAGTGAATGTTAACGCCATTGCGCCAGGTATTTCGGCAGCGTTAGCGGCCACAGTAGCGGGTTTGTTTGTCGCGATTCCTGCACTGTTTGGCTACAACTATCTGCTGACTCGTGTCAAAGAATGCTCAGTTGAAATGCACGTGTTTGTTGAGTCGTTCATTACGCGTATGGCCGAGAACTATAACAATCCAGCGGCACTCCATGCCATTGCTGATGAGTAAGGAAATTAGCCATGCAAATGCAAGACGATAAACCCTACGACGACATCAACATCACCCCGATGCTTGATTTGTCTTATGTGTTGCTGGTGATTTTTATCATTATGACGACAGCAGCGGTGCAGGGGATCAAAGTTAATTTGCCAAAAACCAGTTCGCAGCCGAGTTTGTCAAAACCCAAAACGGTATCCATCACGATTGCCAACGATGGCAAGATCTTTATGGATGCCGTACCTGTGTCGATGGAGGAGTTAGAAAGTCGTTTACAGCAGAAAAAAGCTGAAATTCCCGATTTGCCTGTTGTGGTGCGCGGTGATAGTGAAACGCAATATAAAAATGTCATTGATGTTTTGGCACTTTTAGGACGTTTAGATATCACGCAATTAGGGCTTGTTACACAGCGATTGGTGCAATGACTACGGCAGTTATCGGCGGTAGTTCACGCCGCGAACGCGCAAAAGCCAAGCGCAAATATATATTGATTGCCATTGGTGCATTGGTGGTGGTTTTGTTGTCGTGGCTGATGATTAGCCTATTTAATGGTGGTGGTATCAAGAAAACAGTACCCCCCGATGTAGTGCAACAAATCACTATTCTCAAACCACCTCCGCCACCACCTCCACCGCCGCCGAAAGATGAGCCAGTGAAGGTTAAAGAAGAACCGCAGCCTGTGCCTGAACCACAAGCCGCACCCCACAAAGAAGCACCGTCACCACAGTTAGCCGCTGACAGTGATGGACCAGGTGATTTAGGCGGCAAAGCAGGCGGTGAAGACTATAAAGGTGATGGCATTGTTGCCAGTACCAGTGGTGGGGGAACAGGCGGCGGTGGCGGGACATACCGTGCTTTTGTTGTCAGTGAATTTAGACGCGCCTTGTTAACGAGTGAGCGACTCAGAGCGATGCGTTTTAAGCGTGTGCCTGTGCGAGTGACGGTATCAGCGACAGGGCAAATTGAAAAAGTGGACATCGTTGAAAGTACAGGCAAGCCAGAAGTTGACCGCTTATTAGTGAATTTATTGCAGTCGGTAGGCAGGGTGTCAAACCCACCACCCGATGGCCAAGCCAAAACCTATAGCTGGTTAGTTTCACCAGAAGTTTAAATTTAAGTAGAGCAGGGTGTCAGCATATCCCTGTCGATGGAGTAACGGTTAAATGATAATTATTCGGCATTCTTCAGTGTTACTACCGCAACTGGCTCAATCACGGCTATGGTTAGCAATCGCCTTAATGACGGGTGCGAACTCGTGGGCGATAGCGGCGGAGAACAATACAGGCAAAGTCAATGCGCCGCTGGCAGCACCGATTAGTGCCGATAGCTCTAAAGAGTTATTGCGCTATTTGATTAATAGCAAATCGTTATCGTTGAATGATGCGCAAAATTTATTGCAACAGTTACGTAATGAACAGTCAAAAAAAACCTCCGAAGATTTATTGAAATCGTTGATCAATAGCAAAGCATTGTCATTAAGTGATGCGCAAAAGTTAGTGGAAAATTTACGTTCCAGCCAAGGACAAGCCACACCAAAAGAAGCTGGAACAACGCCAGTCGCTAAAGCAGAAAATACCGTCAATAAGACAGAAAATGCTGTACCTGTGCCAGCACCTGTTGCAATCGCCAATCCAAATGCTGATAAAAAAACAGAAACTGTTGTTAATACACCTGCACCTGTCATTCCTGTAACTGCAACACCTCCAGTCGCCACAGCAGCAATTGAGAAGAAAGTAGAAGCAGCACCTGTAGAGCCAGCAGGTCGAGTACGTGCCGTTTATTTACCTGACAGTGAACGTCAAAAAATTCGTGACGAATTGAAAGCAGAAGTGTTAGCCGCTGCTAAAAAAGAAGGGTGGATTCAAGTCGATGCTGCGCCTGAATGGACACGGCGTATCAGTTTTTCGGGCGATATGATGCTCCGTCAACAAGGCGAGTTATACGACGATAGAAACTACGACCAAGCCTTAAATTTTCAAGCCATTAACAGCGATAAACCGTTAAATATTTTTGCTAACCCGTTAACGCCACCCATTCTCAATACCACTAAAAATCGTCAAGCCACGCGCTTACGTGTGCGTTTAGGGATGCAAGCGCAGATTGCCGATAATCTTGATGCTAATTTCCGTTTTACCACAGGCAATACGGTCTCGCCTGTTTCTTCTAATCAAACATTAGGCTCGGATTTTGCCAAAGTAAATTTTTTATTGGATAGAGCGTCATTACGTTATCGCCCAACCAGTAATTTAACATTGCTAGGGGGACGGATGGCCAATCCTTGGTTGGCGGCCACGGATTTAGTTTGGGATAAAGACTTATCGTTTGATGGTTGGGCAGGTCAATATAAGCGCGCTTTTGGTGAGCAAATTCATACCTTTGCCACGATGGGTATGTTTTCGGTAGAAAGTACAGAAGGAAACTTTCCTTCAAAAAGCCAATTTAAAGTCGGCAGTCACGATAAATGGTTATACGGTATTCAATTGGGCGGCGATTGGCGCGGTAAAGACGGCCTCAGTCTGCGCGGCAGTTTAGCTTATTACGATTTTGCTAATGTTCAAGGTGAACTGTCATCCCCTTGTGATGCATGGACGGACAGTGTTGCTTGTGACACCGACCATACACGTCCTACTTTTGTGCAAAAAGGCAATACCATGAGATTGCTGCGTAATGTCACCACACAACTCGGCGCAGACCCCACAAAACCAAGTCCAACCTTTGAATATTATGGCTTAGCCTCACCTTATCGCGTGGTTGAACTCAGTACCACCATTGACCAAGCTCTATCGGGCAAATTGCATTCGCAGTTTGATGTCAGCGTGGTTAAGAATTTAGCGTTTAGTGAAACGGGTATTTCTAACCGCGATCCTGTTAATAACTTATCGCCCTGTCCCGTTAATAATCAAGCTTGTGACCAGAAGTTTAATGGTGGCGATATGGGCTATCAATTACAGCTCCGTGTTGGCTATCCCCAAATCCGCGAATATGGCCAATGGAATACGTTGTTTGGCTATCGTTATGTCGAATCTGACGCAGTGATGGATGCCTTTACCGATTCAGATTTTCACTTAGGCGGTACCAATAGCAAAGGTTATTACCTCGGCGGAAGTTTTGGTTTTAGCAAAAACTCATGGCTAAGTGCTCGATGGTTAAGTGCTACCGAAGTGGAAGGCGAGCCATTCGCCGTTGATGTGTTGCAACTTGATGTCAATACGCGCTTCTAAGGAGTCGGTGATGAAAAAGCTTGCTCTGTGTTTCATGTTGCTCACGACAGCCATTAGCGGCAGGTTACATGCTGATCCAATCGTGGACAGAATGCGTGATCAATTGCGGCAAACAGTCACGCAAATGCGCCAGCTGGAGGATGAAAACCTTAGCTTAAAAGCGCAGTTAGCCAATGCTGTGCCCGTTAAAGCTGTTCCTGTGGTTGCCAAAGTCAATACGGCTGAGATGAATCAACTACGCAGTGCCGCGCGTCGTGAAGCAGAGAAAGCAAGTAGCTTACAAAAACAGTTAGACGAAACAACGGCACAAACACAGCAACTACAATTGGCCTTGAGCCAAGCTAATACCAGTATCAAAACGCAGCAGCAAGCAGCTCTAGTCTCAGAGGGGCAACTAAAAAGTTACAGTCAGAAATACACACTGTGTGAAGACAGTAATAAAAAAATGCTGATCTTGGCAAACGAGGTAATTAATTTGCATCAGCAACAAAGTTTCTGGCAAGCCATACGAAGTCATGAAACGGTGACTGGTTTGTACCGTGTGAAACTCGAAAATGTGTTGCAAGTTTATGATAGGAAAATGACTGAAGCCACTGTCGCACCGCTAATAACACCCACAACAGATACACCTGTGGATGCAAGTTCAGCACCTTAATATATTGTATTTATAGATGTCCCAGAAGGAAAATTATCATGTCCGATTTAATCACTGCCATTAGCCCGCAACAATTAGCTCATATTCTGCAACAGGCGGGTTATCGCGCTAATGAGGTCATTAATGAGCAAGTTGTCCAATTACAAAGTGCGACGCAAGGAGTCGGTTTTGTCATTAATTTTGGCAATGTTGCATCCGAAGAGCGTCGTGAGTTTGTCGATTTCTCGTTTAACTTAACGCTGAACATCGAAGGCAATGTTCGTCCAGAGTTAGTTGCGGATTGGAATCGTAGTCGTCGGTTTGCTCGTTTATCTCAGCAAGGTCAATGGTTGGTTTTAGTCATGGATGTCATTGTTGCTGGTGGTGTTAGTGCAGCGTGGTTACAAGGTCAATGCGAATTATGGGACGCCTTGTTGCGTGAATATATTCGTCATTTACAAACGCCTGCGTCCGCTATTGCTGCCTAGTTTATTCTGGAGAATTAATATGAGCCGTCATCCCCGTCCAGCTCCCCAAGTTCGACTAAGCGCGCAAGGTTTTTTACGTGTGGCGATTGTGCGAGCCTTGTGTGTGCCAGTGTTGGCGGGGAGCTTATTGCCTGTCTTGAGTCATGCCGCACCAGTTGGTAGTGCAGCATGGTTTGCACAGGCGAAAGCGGCTCAAGCACAAAGCTCAACAACAAATAACACCGCGAATGTTGGTTCAACGGTAACACCTATTGTCGGGGGAGCTGTTTCTACTCCTCAACAAGCAAAGGAAACAGCACAACGGTCAATGGCAAATTTAACCAAAGCCATGAGCTCCATCTTGCAAGCGCAAGCGGCACAACGCGCCGCCCAGCAGTCGGGTATCAGTAACGTTGTTAATGGACTTACTGCAGGTGGTTTACAAGCTAATACCAATAACGCAGCTAATTGCGTCAATGCCTCTAGTTGTTTATGGCAAAATGCCGAGTTACCCACGCAAACACAAGCCAAAGATGCCTTAACAGGCGCAGATACGTACACGGTCACTGTAAAACAAACAGCAAAAAAAGCGATTTTAAGTTGGGACTCGTTCAATATTGGTGCGCAAACAACGTTGAATTTTGACCAAAGTCAAGGCACACAAAAAGACGGTTTGAATGATTGGGTGGCATTAAATCGTGTCAGTGCTAATGCTTCGCCCAGTCAAATTATGGGCAAAATAAAAGCCGATGGTTCGATCTATTTAATCAATCCGAATGGCATTATTTTTGGTGCAGGCAGTCAGGTAAATGTTCACTCGCTGATTGCTACTTCATTGCCGATGTATTTATCCAGCTCTGCTAAATCATTACAAGTACACAATAACGAAGCCTATCTAAAAGCCAGTAATCAATTATTTTTAGAAAGTGGTATTAGCTCGGTCGGGCCAGCAACAGCCAATGGTAATTTATTAGGTTTAGGTTCGGGACAAACACAAACCCTTGCCGATAATAGCGATGCTCAAGGCAATTTGTTATTACCCAGTAAAATAGAAATAAAATCAGGCGCGACAATATCGACTAATAAGTTAGGTTTTTCGTTAATCGCCGCGCCTGAAATTCATAATGCAGGAACAGTTTCCTCCGTCGATGGTCAAATTATTTTGGCGGCAGGTTTAGGCGTGGCATTAAAAAACTCGGCAGATGGTTCTTTATTACTTAACCCTGTGTTAACGGGCGGTTTAACGCAACGTATTGACGGAGTGACCAAAGAAGCGACACCAGCAACCACTTCCAGCAATAATGCCTTATTAGTGAATCAAGGCATGGTGCAGGGTATTCGTAGCGATGTCAGATTACTTGGTGCAAGTATTAAACAAGACGGCATTGTCGCGGCTACCACCAGTGTCAGTCAGGCAGGTAGCATCACTATTAGCGCGCAAGATAAACAAGCGACCGATGCCACCGTTGCCCGTACAGGCTCGTTAGTATTGACTGGCAATTCCTTAACAACGATTTTGCCAGATGCCAATGGTGAAACAACGATTTCGACCACCGCCGCCACGCAAAATTTTAAAGCAGGTTCAATTAACCTCAATGGCGCAGCCGTAACTTTAGAAAAAAATGCCCTCGTTGAAGCACCTAGCCAAAAAGTCACGATTACCGCCATTGCCCAAAATGACGGCAACATTGCTCCAGATGCCATTCGAGATGGCTCAATCGCAGGGCGCGTATATATCGACGAAGGTGCGATTGTTGATGTTGCGGGTATTGCCAATGTCGAATTGCCGATAGAAAGCACCTTAGTCAGTATTCCGCGACTAGGCTTGAACGAATTAGCCGATTCTCCTCTGCAAAAAGATAGCCCTCTTTATGGGGCAGCAGTGGTGATTAATAGCAGTATCACAGGCACGCGCGACGATGGTATTGCTTGGGTTGGCACACCGTTAGCCAATTTGACAGGTTATGTGCAGCAAGTAAAACGTAACATTGAACAGTTATTGCAAAACGGTGGCACGATTACCCTTGCGGGTAATGAGGTGTTGACTAAAAGCGGTTCATTGTTAAATTTGAATAGTGGTTATGTCAGTTATTTGGGCGGTTTGTTATCCACGACGCGGTTAGTGGATGCCAATGGCCGAGTCGTTGATATTGCCAATGCCAATCCTAATGAGCGTTATACAGGGATTGCAGGTCGTTTCGTTGATCGCCATGACCGCGCAAATAATTCGCTCGTTTATATCAACCATATATTAGGCGGAGACAAAAGTCACAGTGTCTATGAGTCGGGTTATATTCAAGGTGGTAATGCAGGCACGTTAAATGTTTATGGTCTAACGACAACATTAGTATCTGGTGATGTGTCGGCGGTGGCTTTAAGTGGTCGTCATCAAGTGGCAGGTAATCATTTAGCACAAGGTGGTACGGTTAATTTTGGCGCGGGAACGAGTGAGGCTTTTGTTAAAGCCGTATTGCCTAATCCTAACCTACCAGATACACGATCATTGCCCAGTTATGTGGTGGTCAATCATGCCAAAACGTTAGATGAAGTGATTGAAAACTTCAATAAAAGTAGCGTGATTAGCGATAATGGCTTAGCGGTTAACGATACGGCCAACCTCTTACATTGGACTCCTGTTGATGCCAGCAAATTACAACTAGCAGGTTTTGCCAACGTTAATATTATTGCCGATGACCCTGTTGCCATTAAACCAACACAAGGTGGCGAAGTGGTTGTTAATGAAGACGCTGCGTTAACGGTACAAGCAGGCGGCTCCATTAAACTCAGTGGTTCACGGGTGAAAGTTGATGGCAAATTAACGGCGACAGCAGGCAAAATTGCGATTACAGGAACGGGACGCACGTATGTCGTAGGGTCAACCACCTTGCCTGATAATAAGAGTATGGTGCAAGCAGGTGATGTCACGATTGGCGATAAAGCGGTATTAGACGCACGCGGTCAGTGGGTGAATGATACGGGACGCGATGCCGACCAAATCACAGGTTCGGCGTACATTAATGGTGGTTCGGTCAGCATTAGTACGCAGCAAAATGCGACGGCGATTACTAAAATAACGACTCATATTAAGAAAACAGACACGACAACAGGATTAACCGCCGAAAGTACAGAGACGACTTACAACCCCTTCACCCCAGCGATTGCAGGCACAAAGACGGAAACGTCAACAGAAAATAATTTTGCCATCGTTAAAACCATTATTACCGAGATCAATACGCCTGACCTTACAGGTTCGATTAACCTAGCAGCCAATAGTGTGATTGATGTCTCTAGTGGTGGTCGCGTTTTACCAACAGGTTTTGTTGCACAAAAAAATAATGTGCCGTTGGGTAAAGGCGGCAATATCAATTTGCTCAGTTATGTGCCGACCTTGTTGTCGTTTGGTGGTAATGGCACAGGTGTTCCGCAATTACCGACCGATGCGCCGCCAGCCAATGGCAAACTAAATTTACAAGGAGCGTTGCGTGGTTATGGTTTCAATGGTGGCGGCACACTCAGTTTGCGTACTTTAGGTTTGCAAATTGGCGGTACTCAACCTGTTGATGCCCCGTGGGTAATGGTACTACCTGAAAACTATTTTGATAAAACAGGCTTTGGTCATATTTATTTGCAAGCAGAATATGACGCTAAAATCAGTGCCTTAACAACATTAACTCTCAGCCAATTTAGTTTCTTAACGAATGACTTCCATAAACTTGCTGAATTACCGACAGCAACCAATCTTTGGACAGAATCAACAAAAGCAAATAGCGCACTGACAATTGGTCAACAGGATGCCTCACGCCGCCAAGCGATAAATTTGAGTATTTATGCAGGTGATTTTGCCACATGGAGTCCACAACCTGATTTTAGTGCTGACGGTATTACAGGGACGATGCTGGTCGAAAAAAATGCAGTTATTAACGCGGATGCAGGCGCAGCCATTACTCTTGGCTCCATGACTCAAGTGACGGTTGATGGTGCGATTACTGCGCATGGCGGTAGCATTACCTTAACGGGAGATACCGCAAAAGGTGGCTATTCACAAGTCGCGGGTTTGATTGTTAATGGCAACGCGCCAATCTCCGATAGTAAATCCGTTTGGTTGGGTGAGAATGCCTTACTGGATGTCTCAGGCACAACACTCATTGATCCCTTGGCAACATTAGCCAATAAGCCTATTCATACTGGACGAGTGTTAGATGGCGGGACAGTGACATTAACCAACGATACGGGTTATGTCGTAGTTCAAGATTGCCGAGATTCGGGTGCGTGTGCTGCAGACACTGAAGCCAGTAAAGTGCGTGCCGCTACAATCAATGTCTCAGGTACAAATGCCGTACTTGATTTGCCATTCTCTGGCGATAGTACCACTGCCAAAAAAGTCGCTAGTGATGCAGGAACAATCCGCATTGGAGCAGCCAAAGGATTGTTTTTTCACGGTTTAATGAAAGGACAGGCAGGCAGTAACAGTACCGAAGGCGGTTCTTTAGAAATTACCCCGTTACGAGGTTCGTTTGTCACTTCGATTGCGTTTGGTGGTGCAACGGCAATTAGTTTGACAAAATCACTGATACCGATGCCAAAAGGTTCGGAAGGCGAAATTATCAAGGCTGGTGATGTTGACTTCTTGTTGGAGTCAGAAGCCAGCGGTGTACTGAATTTTGCCACTGATAGTTTAACAAATACCGGCATTACCAGTTTACGTTTAGGTGTTGATCCAACCTTAAACTCAGCTCAAGCACCATTGCCGATTAATTTTTTCCGTAATGTTATCAAACTAGATGCCGATGATAATGAGTTTACCGAAGTCTTTAGTGAAGACGTGACCTTGAATATGGGGCGGAAAATTGTCATTAATGCCTCTGAATTACGTGGTCCTCCAACAAGAGCGATTCTAGGCACCAAGTTAACCACGATTCTAGGCACGGATGGCGAGCCAATCGTCGAAGATCGAATTGATTTGACAGGTAAAGTGGATTACATCACCCCTGCAATTAATATTGCCATTGAAGCCCCCTACGTCAATATCAGTGGTTTGCAGCAAGGCGGAAATTACCCGTTATTTTACAGTACCGATGATTTAGAAAATCCTATTTTGACCGACGTCGATAGTAATCCTCGGATGCGAATCAGTTTTGCCAAAGACACCACGGTATTAGTCGATAAGCTAAAAGAAGATGATGGTGAAGGCTTTGTTGCGACGACAATCAATGTCTTAGTGCCAACGATAGATATTGCCAGCTTTGATGACGCTTTAGGGCTAAATTACACTGTTGACTCACGGCTTGTGGATGAAGATGGCCTAACCCTCAGTCGTGATGATGAGTATTTTACCGATTTATTGCCGCAATTTTATAAGTCTAAGTTTTCGGTCAAAGCCGATGCTATTGATATGGGCGGTCAATTCCTGATTGATGGTTTTGCCTCGGCTTCTGTCGTCAGTAGCGGTGACTTACGTTTTGTCACGCCGTCAAGCTATGACTATTTGCGTGACCCGACCAATTTGGCTCGCGTTTCTACTTCACCAGGGTTGTTACAAACGACAGCCGAATTAAACCTCAGTGCAGGGCAGATTTATCCAGCAACTGGAAACAAATTTATCGTCAATGCGATGGGGCGTTATCTCAATAGCATTAGTAAAGTCATAGATGACCCCACCGACCCTGAAAGCACCTTTACCTATAAACAAATCAATGAGTTGACAGGAAATAGCGTCAATATTCGCAGCACTGGCAAAAAATCAGCTACGCCATTATCGGCGGGTGGCAGTGTTATTTTTAATGCTGCCAATATTAGTCAAGGCGGTGTTGTTCGTGCACCCGATGGTCAATTGATTCTCGGGGCGAATAGCGCAACTGACAGCTTTGCCATGACACAATTGAGTTATCAAGCAGTATCACCTGTGGATTTAGTGTCACCATTATTGATTCAAATTCCTGTCATTGCCACCGAAAAAGTGGAGCTATTGGCAGGTAGTGAAACCTCGGTATCCTTAGATGGTGCAACTGTTCCTTACGGTACAACGGCAGATAGTCAAAACCTGCAATACAATGGCAGTGCAACGTCTGCCGCAGGTGCAGCCACTGCCGTACCAACCTTAACCAGTGCACCGTTAAAACAACTCGCTATCAATGGTAAAACCATTAATTTAGCTACAGGCGCAACCATTAATTTAGCAGGTGGCGGTGATTTACAGGCTCAAGAATGGATTGCAGGCACAGGCGGTTCACGCAATGTGTTAAATGCCTATAACACCAGTTATGCCACAGGTACAGCTCAGTCTGTGCCACTGTATGCTGACGGACGTGCCGTTTATGCCGTGATTGCGGGTAATCAAAGCAAACTGGCCGCTTATGATCCGCAATTAGTGGCTGATCCATTAATTGGCAAAGCCGTTTATTTATCAGGCACTAAAGACTTGCCTGCAGGAATTTATACCTTATTACCAGGGCGTTATGCGACCTTGCCCAATGCTTTCCGTGTCGTTCAAGATACCAATAGCAACGCCTTAGATGCTTTGTCGCGCTTTAATACCATCATGCCTGATGGTACAGCGCGCGTCGCAGGTTATTTCACCGATGTCTTTAGTGGTGCTAAAGATGCACGTACCACCAGTTTTTTTGTGCAATCAAGCAAAGTCTGGCAACAATATTCGCAGTTTGAACTTACTAGCCTGAATAATTACTTCACCAGCAATAATGCCAATGGCCAAGCCGCATTACCGAAAGATGCAGGACAATTGATTTTAAGTGCCAACACGGCAATGACCTTAGGCGCAAAAATCAAAGGCCAAGCGGTGGCGGGTGGCTTAGGTGCAGATATCAATATTACTGCGCCTAAATTGCAAATTGCCGATAGTGATATTCCTGCTCTAGCGGGTTATCTGAAAGTGGATAGCAAACAATTGAATGACTTAGGCGCGAGTCGTTTAGTGCTGGGTGGTATTAGTCATGGCGGTAAGGACGCGGATATCTTACAAGCCACAGCGACAGATGTGGTGATTGATGCGCCCCGTGTCGGCGTTCATGCGCCTGAAATTATCGCCATGGCACGCAGTTATTTACCTGTACCTGTCAATGAAGATGCGCCAGAACCAGAATTGCAAATAGGCTCAGTCACCGTCAAATCAAATACCGTGTTGCAAGCGACAGGCGGCCAAGATCGCGTTCGTACGCAAGCCATTCAAGTCGGTTTGTTATCAGATTTTGATGATAACGGTAATGAGTTTGAAGGTATTACAGGTGATGGTGCATTATTACGTTTGAGCAGTGGTAAAGCCGTTGCTATTCAACGGATTAATGTCTCTGGTATTGATGGCGATAGTAATGGCGATACGCCGACAGGAGTCTTACGCATAGATAATAACGTCAAATTGTTGGCGGATGGCTCAGTGACATTGGATACTGTCGGCAATATGGTTGTTGCGCCTACGGTTCAAATCAAAGCGAAAACCTTTGATGCTAACAGTGCCGATATTACCTTTACCAACAATTTATCGACGATTGATATTCCCGATGGTTTAGTCGCCGGTCAGTCGTTATTAGCGCAACTCGCCGCTATTGATGATGTTGCTTTGCGTAGTCGTGGCACGATTCGTTTTGTCGGTGATTTAGATTTACAAGTCGGCAAAAAACTGACCTTGAGTAGTGGCAGTATCCGCAGTGATGGCGGCGAAGTGACTATTCGCACCGACCAATTAATACTCGCCAACGAACTCGAAACTTCGGGTGACGAGTCTCTGAGAGGGACAGGCAAATTAAATCTACGTGTCGGTGAATTAGGGCTCGGTTTTGGTGATGTGATCCTCAGTGGTTTTAGCACCTTAGATGTGATTGCTGAGCGCGGCATTGTGGGCAAAGACACAGGCTCTTTGACGGCAGGAAAAGCGGATATTCATTTCCATACACCTATCCTATCAGCCGAAACCGCAACAAATATCAGTATGCGTACAACAGGCGAAGTGACGATAGATAAAGTTGGCGCAGGTGTTGCCAAGGTACAAACAGGGACAGGCGGAAAATTATCCATTAATGCCACAAGCATTAATGTAGATTCACAAATTACCGCGAACGCAGGAGCAGTAAAGTTAGTGGCAGGTAATGGTGGCTTAAATCTCGGTAGTCAAGCCGTTGTTGATGTTAATGGCATCACTAAGTCATTCTTTGATGTTGAACGTTATGCGCCTGCGGGCAACATCACGCTTGAAAGTACGGGTGCCTTGAATGTTGCACCAACGGCTAGTCTCAACTTTGCCGCCGCTAATAAGGGTGGTGACGCAGGCACATTAAAATTGGTTGCCAATGGTGCGTTGAACTTGCAAGGCCAACTCAATGGCAGTGCCAAAACTGGCCAACAAGGTGGCAGTTTTACCCTATTAAGCACACAAGCAGTTGATTTAAATGCACTTGCTGATGCCTTAGCCGCAGGTAAAGTCAATGGCAAAGTGGCCGTCACCACGCAACAAGGTAATTTACAACTAGGTACTGGCAAAACACTGCAAGCACAAGAAATCAGTTTACTGGCCAAAGGTGGAGCAGGCCAAAACGATAGTAATAACGGTAATATCATTATCGATGGCACAGTCAACGCGTCAGGTCAAAAAGGCGGAGACATTCGCTTAACAGGGAGTAGCAGTGTTGTTATTAATGGCAGCTTATTGGCAACAGCCAGTACGAGCGACCAGCGCGGTGGCAATATCACCTTAGCGACACAAGGTACTGGCGATGGTACAGTCAATAGCAGTTATGGCTACCAAAATATCAATGCCAATAACAGCGGTAAAATTAGTCTTGGTAATGGCGCGGTCATTGATGTACATGGCGGTAGTGCAGGTGGTTTAGCCAATGGCACAGTCCATCTGCGTGCGCCTATTTTGGTTGATGGCGGCTTAAATGTAGATGTGGCTAATGCCAACAGTTTTATCGGTGCGCGTGAAGTGGCTGTTGAAGGCTTTGCGACATGGAATACCAATGACAGCAGTACAGGCAATCAACATTTTGATGGCATTATTGATCCACTCGGTATGTATGGCAGTGACGGTAAAAAGTTAACGACCGCATCAAATAGCAACCATAGCGAATTTTATGGCCAGACTTTAGCGCAGTTTGTGCAGCAGTCAGATATCGGTTTTGCAGGTCAGTTTACAGGCATCAACAATCTCAAGGCTCGCACAGGCATTGAGCTAGTCAATAGCAATGTCGGTATTAACAATGGGGATGTCACCCTTGCAAGCAATTGGAACTTAGCTGCTGTTGATAGTAGCTTAAAACCTCTGTATCGCAGTCAGACAGGTGTTGCGCCGATATTAACGCTCAAAGCGGCTAATAACATCAATGTCAATGCCAGCCTCAGTGATGGCTTTGTACAAAACAATAATCCGTTTAGCTTTAATTCTAATTTGCTAATTAACGGCAATCGTCTATCGCCAACAGGTACAGAATTATTAATTGCCAGTCTGGCAGGGGGGGATTCTTCCTCGTTTGATTTACAGGCAGAAAAAGGCAGTATTCGTTTTAATAAAACATTGCAAACCAGTGATGTATTTTGGCTGTATCAAGCACCCTTAGAGCGTCCACGTAACGAAAATGACAGCGTCAGTTACACGGCTCAACTCGCCAATGGCCAGCCTTTGCCTGACTGGCTTACTTTTGATCCTGTAACACGCACCGTCAGTGGTATGAAAGATTTTGCTACTGGCTCTTTAAGTATTAAAGTGATTGCGACGCATAGTGTGGCCTCAGAAGAAGATCCACCTGTGGTCACAACCGCTACCTTAAAAGCATTAGCGACACCGACGATGGTGCGGACAGGGACAGGCAGCATCAATATGCAAGCAGGCCAAGACATAGCCATCTTGGATGACTTAGCCCCTGCGGTGATTTACAGCGCAGGTCGCCCAGCTCTTAATACGCCATCTGGCAATGCTGAATTAGTGATTGCTAAAGACGGCTTACCGTTATTTATTAACAGTGGGCAAGTTAATCCCGAAGCCGCGGGCAATATTAGCCTGAATGCAGGTCGTGACATCATTGGCATTGAAAAAGTTATGGATAGCACGGGTAAACTCACAGGCAACAAAGGTACAGACCTGAGTCAATTCTGGTGGACTTGGATGCAAAATCCTTGTTTGGTGACGGTGATTGGCTGTAATCCTCAGTCCAGTTCTAGCCTTAATTTTGGGATGTTTGGTCAAGGTGTCATGAGTGCAGGTGGCGATATTGCCGTGCAAGCAGGGCAAGATGTTAAAGGCTTAGCGGTGTCTTTACCTGTGACTTGGCGTTTAGTGCCTGATAGCCAAGGTCAGCAAGAGTTATCGGTATTTGGTGGCGGTGATTTGGCGCTTAACGTCGGACGCAACCTGTTTGGCGGCAGTTATTTTGTCGCGAATGGCCAAGGCAATATCCGCGTTAATGACAACATCATCCGTAGCGATGCTCTCGCACAGACTTTATTAGCCGTACAAGATGGACAGCTAAATGTGGTTGCAGGTGGTGTGCTAGAAATTGGTGGAATTTATAATCCCTCATGGTTATTTAAAGGCTTTGATAGCAATTCCTATAGCAGTAGCTCATCGGTGAGTTTGCAGTCGTTAACCAGTGCCATTGTTTTAGGCGGCGAACGTGTAACACCGGGGGCTAACTATGGCTTTAACCCAGCATCTGAAGATGATGGCACAGTCTTAGCCAGTGCTTACAACTTTGTTTTGCCTGCACACGTCAATATGGAAGCTTTAAATGGCACAATTACCATTCGCAATAATGCTGAGTTGTATCCGTCTAGCAATGGCCAATTAAGTTTATTAGCGGATAGTGACATCACTCTAGTTAATCCTGATATTAACAACAGTTATATGGGGTTGATTGATGCTTCGCCAAGCCTGTTGCCTTCAGTATTCAACCCGATTTTGAGTGGTAAAGAGTTGCGCTCAAGCTTTATTGGTGGTTTGAACTCGGCCTTTGATTTGCATTCACCTGTGTCTATGCACTTGAATGATAGCGAACCGATGCGTATCTACAGTGTTAATGGTAGCTTAATTAACGGTAGTGACAACCGTAACTATAATGGCGCAATTATTGTCGCCGCCGCTAAAGTTGCAGACATTCGTGCAGGACTAGATATAGTTAATTTGGCCTTCTCAGGGCAAAATTTATATGCCTCTGACATCACCAATATTCAAGCAGGACGTGACTTATACAATCCGCCGTTAGTTCCCAATCAAAGTGTGCCATTTATTGAATTAGGCGGTATTGGTACGCTCAATGTCCAAGCTGGTCGCAATCTAGGGCCGTTAACTTCCGCTAACGAAGCACTGGCTCAAGGTTATTTACCTAAAGGCAGTAAGGCTTACCCTGGTATTCGCACGGTTGGTGGCTTAAATAATTATTATTTATCTCGTGAAGGCGCAAATATTTCGGTGAATTTCGGTTTAGCCCCTGCTATGAAAAATTATGTCGCCACGGTAGAACGCGATACCTTACCCACAATACAAATAGCTACCGATGAGTTTGCTGAGATTTATCTCAATCCCGCAATAGCTCATGATCCAAGCAATGCCTCCGATAAATTAGGTACGCCTAATTACAATCAACAGTTAGTGGCGTTTGTCGGTCAATATCAACAAGACGTGCTGAGTCGGGCAGGGCAGTCAGATAAAGCCGAGTTACAGCAAGCCGCGCAAACGTGGTCTGTGCTGTCTGCAACTGAACAAGGTAAATATGCGGCTACCGCTTGGAGTGCCTTTAAGAACTTAGCGTCAGGTCAGCGTCAAGCTTTTGTCGGTAAAGTGTTTTTAGATGTGTTGAATCAAGTCGGTAACGATTACAACAATAAAAATAGTCCCTTCAAAGGTCAATATGCGCGTGGCTATCAAGCCATCAATACCTTGTTCCCAGCATCTTTAGGCTATACCGCTAATAGCTCCAGCGGAGGACAAAATGGTGCAGATGTACTGCAAAAAACTGGGACGTTTGATATGCGTGGCTCGACCGTACAAACACAAAAAGGTGGTGATGTTTCTATCATTGGACCAGGCGGTAAAGTCTTAGTCGGTAGTACTTCAGCTCCGCCACAAGTGGCTAAATCGGAAAGCTCATCGGGCGTAGGGCCTAACAATCAAGGTATTTTAACGTTGGAAGCGGGCAAAATCGGTTTGTTTAGTGATGACAGTATTTTGTTAGCGCAAAGTCGTATTTTTACCGAACAAGGTGGCGATATCTTGATTTGGAGTTCCAATGGTGATGTCAACGCAGGTAAAGGTGCAAAAACCAGTACCGAAGTGCCACCACCTGAGTTTCTATGTGACCCCGACCATTTCTGCCAAATTGATGCCAAATCACAAGTCAGTGGTGCAGGCATTGCCGTATTACAAACCAAAGTCGGCTCGCCCGCAGGTTCGGCTAACTTGATTGCCCCGCGTGGTACTGTCGATGCGGGTGAAGCAGGTATTCGTGTGGCAGGGAGTTTAAACATTGCTGCGTTTACTGTAGCTAATGCCGATAACATCCAAGTTCAAGGAGAGGCAACAGGCGTGCCTAGTGTGGGTGTTGATTCTGGCGCAATGGCGGCTGCCAACTCGGTATCATCTGCCGCAACGCAATCCGCAGCATTGGCGAATGGTGGTCAAAAGAAACGTGAAGCCCTAGCATCAGACTTTTTGTTTGAATACATTGGTGGCGATGAAGAAAGTGACTGCGGAGACAATAAAGACTGTAAATCGAAAAAGCTGTAATAGCGGGGTAATTTGTTAATATTTAACACAATCGCCAAAAAATGCCAAAGTCCCCCTCTTTGGCAAAGAGGGGCTAGGGGAGATTTGCAGAGTTTGTCTTTGCCATGCGGACAAAATCCTCACAATCCCCCTTTTTCAAAAGGGGAGATTTATTGGGAAATATGCCCGATATCCCTGTCTATCTTACTGAAAAATATCACTATATTAATAATATTCCCATCTAATATGCTATCACTAAAACCACCTGTTTAATACTTCAAATATTTCATTAATCTGCCATGAATATGCAATGAAACGCATCCAAAATGCGTCCTATCTTAAATGCGCTTATCATTTTTAGGGTGGAAGCAAACAAGCCGCTTTGGCCATGAAACTAAAAAGCTGAGGAATGACACGTTGAAAGTGATGATGGCATTGTTGCTAGGTTTAATGGTGAATATGCCTGTATCGGCGGAAGTAGAACTTCGAGGCTTGTTATTAAATCAAACTCGTACGTTTGCTGGCCAAGCTTTTTATAAGGCATTTGTGGATACGTGGTTGACCTTAGATGCAGATAACACCTACTCGTTGGTGATTACGGAGCGACCATCTGCCCGTAATGGTAGTCAAATGATTGTGAAATATGCTGACCAAGTTGTCTATCAGCAGTTCATTCATTTCAATGCCAACCGTGCACAAAAAGCAGGGCAAATGGCACCTGCTTATGTGTATGACAAAGTGGTGAGTAAGGATGTTGAAGAAATGTTTGCCAATCCTGATATGGCAAAAGATGAAATTAAGCTGAATTAGCAATAAAACTGAGTAACGAATGATGATGAAACAACGAGTGTTGTGCGGCTTGATGCTGATGTTGCCTATCTTAGTCAATGCAGGGCCATTAGTCTATTACCCGATTAACCCTTCATTTGGCGGTAATCCAGGCTATGGCGCAGTGTTGCTGAACGAAGCGCAGGTACAAGACCAACATAAAGCTCCTGTTGTGGCCAAAACGCCAGTCACCGCGCTTGATACGTTTAACAAGCGTTTGCAGACAGCTCTGATTAATCGTTTGTCGTCCAATATTATTTCTAGTGTGGTCAATGGCACAGGAAAGGTAGAGGCGGGTATTACCGAGACAACGGATTTTATTATTGAAATTACCGAAATTGGTAGTGGTGTCATACGTATCACCACCACCGCGAAAGCAACAGGTCAAAGTCAAAGTTTTGAATATGACCAAGATGCTGAAAGTAGTTTGTCCACCCAGTAAAGAAGTAACCAACCAAGACCAAGAGGAATTCGACCATGTTTAAGAAGCACGTTCTCGCTATTGCTGTGATGGCAATGACTAGCGGTGTCGCTTTCGCCGAAAACGAAGCTATCATTTCGCAAGTCAACGATCCTGCAACAAGCACGGCAACCGTTGAGCAAGTGTATGTTGATGGTAACACTAACTACGGCCAAATTATTCAAGATGCAACCACGAGCGATGGCGTTATTTTTAATGCTGTTGTTTATCAAGGTATTTCTAGTGATGTAGGCGCAGTTGATCCAACAGCACCAACAGCCGTAAATGTACTTGGCACAAGTATTGATTTAGCTTTAGCTGCTTGGGTTGATGCGGGTCCAGTTGCCTATGCCCCATTAACAGCTACTGTTGCTAACTTTGCTTATGTTAAACAAGATACAACAGATGCTTCTAGAGCCATGATTGTACAAACATCTGTTGATGATGCTTCCCTGTTTGCATCAGCAAATACGTTGTTTGCAAATGACCTAATTCAATCAAACGTCACATTAGCACTTGATGTGGGTTTGAGCGATGGTGGTGGTTTAAGTGATGGTACTAATGACTTGATCGCAGCGGGTGTACCTAGTGCTATCTTTTTGGCAAACGTAGATGATACTGCAGCAAACGTTGGCAACATTGCTGCTATTTCTCAAGGTTCAGAAGTAGTTGATCGTGATGGCAATGTCTTAGGTGGCGCGCAAAACGATGGCGGTATTGACGAAGCTGCAATTATCGTTCAATTGGGTTCAGACAACATTGCCCAAATCTTGCAAGCGGGTGACACACAATTCGCCGCCATTATTCAAGCAGACATCGGTAACGATGCTTTCGTGGCTCAATACTCAGGCACAACTAACACTGCAACAATAGTTCAAGTTGCAATTAATGACCTAGCTACAGTGTATCAATCAGGTGATGGCAACGTTGCTACTATCAATCAGTACCAACCATTCTAATTTCAGTTTCTTAAGCTGACATTAGTTACCCCTTACGTTTCGACGTTAAGGGGTTCTTGCGTTTTATATTTTAGTTATTTGAGAGTCGATTATGTATCACCATAAAAGCCTGTTTTTGTCTTTACTGACTGTTTTCAGTGTGTCGGCGTGTTCGACGTTTAACAGCCAACCAATGAGTACCATAGGCACGGCTGAATTGACTCCGACGACTAATCTCACTTCTGATATGCTGAATTTGCCAGCACCACGTGGCAAAGTAGTGGCCGCTGTCTATGGTTTTAAAGACCAAACGGGGCAATATAAATCCAGTCCTGACAGCAACTTTTCGACAGCAGTCACACAGGGCGGTTCAGCGATTCTATTAAAAGCATTACGCGACTCTAAATGGTTTATTCCCGTAGAGCGCGAGAATCTGCAAAACATCTTAACTGAGCGTAAAATTGTTCGAGCTATTGAACAGCCTGGTGAAAGTGAAAATAAAAATCCCATTAAATTGCCGTCATTAATTGGTGCTAAGTTGTTAATTGAAGGTGCAGTGATTGGCTATGACTCTAATATTAAAACAGGCGGTTTAGGCGTTAAATATCTAGGTGTTGGCAGTGCTGGTCAATATCGTGCTGACCAAGTGACCGTTAATTTGCGTGCTATTGATATTAATAGTGGCCAAATTTTGCATAGTGTTTCGACAACAAAAACAGTGTATTCCACGCAATTAACATCAGGTGTTTATAAGTTTATATCTTATAAAAGCTTGTTAGAGGCCGAAGTGGGTACCACCTTAAACGAACCTGTACAAATAGCCGTGCAAGAAGCGATTGAAGCCGCAGTAGTGAATTTAATAGCCGAAGGTATTGATAGCAGAAGCTGGTTATTAGCGAATGACGCAGATTTACACGCACCTGTATTAGAACGCTACCGCCAACAACGCTTACGTCATACCGACCCGATAGCCAATAAAAAACAGCAGTTAGCGATAGCAAGCAATGGCTTTAGTGAGGAAACTCCTTTTGATAAGCAAAAAATCGGTGTTAAGAATGGCACACCTGCGGCAAAACCAGCGGTGGTAAAAAAGAAAAAATCACAGCCTGCTGCCCCTGTAGAAAATAGTCAACCTTTTGGTTTTGAGTAAAAATCTCCCCTAGCCCCTCTTTGCTAAAGAGGGGAACATTAGTAGAGGTAGGATGGGTAGAGGCACGAAATCCGTCATGTTGATTTTATTGAGAAGCCATTGTATGAAAAAATATCTTACGGCCATCGCAATTTCTGTAGCCATGTCTTTAGTTCATGCTGCGGATCCTCTTGACGAAGCCGCAATAGAACAAGCCGCTAATGATTTTGACACCGCTAATACCACGACCTCTCAGAATTTAGAAGACGAGATTTTGATTTCCCAAATCGGTATCGACAACTTTGCCCGTACCGATCAGCTGGGTACAACAAATGCTAATGTTGCGCTCACACAAATGGGCAATGACAATGCCGCAGGCACCTTTCAAAACGGCATTAATAATACTATTGTCATCACTCAACAAGGTAATGGTAATTTTTTGGTTGTCACGCAAACGGGTGATGCTAATGCCGCTACTCTGAATCAAACTAATGATTACAATAATTTCAACTTGAACCAATCGGGCGGTGCTAACAGTGCAACAGTGACGCAAACAGGCAACTCTAGTATGACCCTAAATCAAACGGGTAGTCAGTCAGCCGATGTTACTTTGCAAGGAACAGCACAAGGTTCTGTTACTCAGTTATCACCAACCTTGTTTTTAAATATTAGTAATTAAGTCAGTACTGAAAAATATTGGCTTACATTTTTTTGGTTATTAGTATTAAATAAAAAATTAGGAATATATTGGTAATTAATCTAATTTATACAAGGTGTTATGTCGGTATTATTTCAAGAAAAATTTAATAAAATACATAAAGTTAAAATGTCTTAAACTGTCATAAAACGTTCAATCAATTGAAACTTATCCTCGTTAAAGTATCCCTGCCTTTACGGTAACTCGTTAAGTCTCAACCAACAAACCCATAAAGGGGAGAACAACATGTCTCAACTCACGCGTATTGCTGCTGCTATGGCAGTTTTAGTTTCTGTTCCTGCTTTTGCGGCTACTGCTCCTGTAGCTATCGGTACTATCTATGGTGGTGGTGCTACATTGCCAATCGGCGCTTATGTCGGTAGCAAATGGTTAGGTACAACTGACGCGACATCTAAGCGTCAATCCATTACTTCAACAACTAAAACACTTGATTTGTTGAATCCTGCTGCCGTTGATTCTTTGTTTGCTCAAGTGACATTGACTAGCCCAGTTGGCAAGTTCTTCAAAATCTCTTATTGTGGTACAGGTTCTGGTACAGGTCGTAACGTTTTACGCGGTACTGTAGATGCAACAGGTACTTGTGCAAACTACGACACAACACCAACAGGTTTTGCAGCAACAACGGCTGAAGCAGATTTCGCTGGTAGCGATGCACCATTCTCTGCCTCTGAGGTTTCTTCTTTTGGTTCAGGCCCACGTGCAGCGAGTCGTATTGCTCCCGTTCAATTGCCAGCAGTTGCTGCTGCCATTGGCGTGATTTTTAACAATTCCGATTTAGGTAATGCTAGATTGAATTTGACAGAATCGCAATTGTGCCAAGTGGTTTCTGGTGCAATCAATAACTGGAATCAATTAGGTTTTGCTTCTAAGCCTATCGTTTTTGTTCGCCGTTCTGACAGTTCAGGTACAACATTCTCCTTTACTAACCATTTGTCAGCTGCTTGCCCAGTTGCAACACCAGTTGCTGTGACTACTTTTGTAACAGAAAATACTTTTGGTGCTGCTCGTGTACCAGTTACATCTATTACGGGTAGTGGTAATGGTGGTGTAGTTGCTTCAGTATTAGCAACCGACGGTTCTATTGGTTATGCTGACGTGGCTGACGGTCAAGCCCGTGCTGCTTTAAACGGTGGCGGTGTATTACGCATTGCGACTCTTTCCTATAAGCCAGATGTTCCTGCTTATGTTGAAGACGTGCCACAAAACAACGCTGACGGTACACCAAAATTAAAAAATGGTATTCGTGTCACTAAGGCTGTTAAGTATAAAGCCAAAATTTATACTAAGTTAGACCCATTGAATTCCAAGCACTTCCCAGCTTCTGTTGCGGTAACGACTGTTGCTGACCAAGTATTGGGTTCTAACGATGTCAATGGTCGTCCAACCTTAGTTCCAGTAACAGCTTTAGCGGGTGCTACTCCTGGTTGTATCCAAACAGTTGCTCCAGACACTTATGCTGTACCAGCTTTAAATGTTAAGAACGACTACGTTCAATATCCAATCATCGCTATCAGCTACTTGATGGGCTATAACGCAGGTAACTCTTTAGATGCTAGTGGTGTTCAAACGCCAGTTGGTCTTGATAAAGCAGATGCGTTACGTAGATTGTTCAGTGCTCCTTATGCAATCAGCAGCAAAGTTAAAACAATCGGCAAGAAAAAAGGCTTTGGTGGTTTAACAATCACTGCTGGTGCAGGTTCTGCTGCAACAACAGGTGCTGGCTTAGTTAGTGCTTGTATATTGAACTAATCTCATGATCTGCTAAGTCTCTAGCATATTGATGACGATTAAACCCCCGCGCAATGCGGGGGTTTTTATTTGCGTATAGCTGTTCTCGGGCTGGATTAATCGCTGACCTCATTCTGAAATATTTCACTGTTAAGCTCGCGCCGCTATGTATTCAGGTCGTTAATGGCCAAAGCCGATATACCTGAATCAAGATTATTTTCTGGTTATGAGTGGAGCGTCTGATGAATTTCAAACAAATAATATGGGGCAGTGCGGTTGCTGGCTTTGCTTTAGGTTTAACCGCTTGCGGCGGTGGCGGTGGAGATTCGTCTTCGTCAGGCAGCTCAGTTTCCGTTCCAACTGCACCTGCTTTAACAGTGCAAGGCAGTTTGAAAGCCATCAATATTAATTGGTCAGCCATTTCAGGCGCAACAAGCTATAAACTTTTTTACGATGCCACTGGCGGTTCAGGTTATACCCAACTTGGCGCAGACTTATCCGCAAGCAGTGTTAGTGCACGTATTCCTGTCAGTGTTCATATACAAGATTGGCAAAATAGCCGTTTTATGGTGCAAGCCTGTAACAGTGCAGGTTGTACAGCGTCCTCCGCTCTCACACCTATAACAGCAATGTTAGACACCATCGCTTATGTCAAAGCATCCAATACCACAGCGGACAGCACTTTTGGTTTTAGCACAGCCATGAGCGGAGATGGTAAAACGCTAGTGGTTGGTGCGCCCTATGTTAAAGATGATATTTCAGGTGTCACCAATGGTGTTAGAACTTTAGCGAGTACAGGTACAGATAATCATGGCGCAGTTTATGTTTATCGTTTAGGCACAGATGGTAATTGGACGCAACAATCCTACTTAAAAGCCTCTAATATTTTAGATGCTGAAGATAGTGAACAAGGCGGATTTGCTGCTGAATTTGGTACTAGTGTCGCTATTAGCACTGACGGCAGTACCATTGCTGTGGGCGCGGCGGCTGAAAGCAGTACTGCTGTTGGTATCAATGGTGACCAAACCGATTACACACTGACAGATGCAGGCGCGGTTTATATCTTTGGTGTAGGCACAGATAGCAAATGGACGCAAAAGGCCTATATTAAACCGTCTAATACCCGTGATGATTTACGCTTTGGTGCGAGTGTGGCTTTAGACAGTACAGGTTCTGCATTGGTTGCAGGCGCGCCTAGTGAAGACAGTGCCGCAACGGGTATCAATGGCAGCCAAAGTTCTGCTGGTGTGGTCGATAGCGGTGCCGCGTATTTCTTCACTCGTAATAACGTAGGCGTTTGGAGTCAGCAAGCATATATCAAACCCTCGAATACCAGAATCAGTTTTGGCTTTGGTGGCAGTGTTGCGCTCGCCAACGATGGCAAAACAATGGCAATTGGCGCGTCGGGTGAAAACGGAGCGGCGAAAGGAATTAATGGTAATCAGTCATTAATTGGTCAAGCAGACAATGGTGCGGTTTATCTGTTTGCGCGTAATAACGCAGGGCTATGGTTACAACAAGCCTATGTCAAAGCATCGAATACCCCACAAGCAACAGACCAAGCGAATAGCGGTAGCGAGTTTGGTACACAAGTTGCTTTAAGTGGTGATGGCAAAACATTAGCGGTCGGCGCACCGTGGCAAGACAGCGATAATCCTGCTGTTGCTTTCAATGACAACACCAGCAATTTGGGTGCAGTTTATGTATATAAGCGCAGTGCGGCTGATGTTTGGAGTCAACAGAGTATGTTGAAAACAACAGCGACGGGTAATTTTAGTGAGTTTGGTCGCAGTGTTGCCCTAAGTAACGATGGCAACTTCTTGGCAGCTGGTGCCACAGGTGACGCAACACCCGCCCGCGGAGTGAATGGTGCATTGACGGTGTCAGGTGGTCATGAGAAAGCAGGCAGTGTATTTGTCTTTATGGCTAATGCAACGGGATGGAGTCAAAAGTCTTATGTTAAAGCATCTAATACCTACGGCAGCACTCAAGTTCTGAGTTCGGCAGTACGTCCGCAGTTTGGTAGTAGTATTGCATTAAGTGCGGATGGCGCGGCTTTAGCAGTTGGTGCAGCTGGTGAGTACGGTAGTGGCAAAGGGGTTGCCACAGGGAGTAATAATCGCTTGCTTGATGTGACAGCAGCAGGCGCAGGGGCGGTTTATTTATACTGATGGTTTTAATGTATGGCTCTTTCATAAAAAATGAATTGAGCCTTATCAGATGATGAAACGACAATATTACAGACTTACCACTTGAAAATCGGCTGGTGAGTGCCATCTTATGTTATGATAGTTCTACTTTGGGGATGACATGGCTTCGACGCTGGTGATGAAACTCTGAGGTGCATGTCGAGAGTGAGATGTCTCTCGTAAATACCAATCTCAAAAACTAGTCGCAAACGACGAAACCTACGCACTCGCAGCTTAATAGTTAGCGAAACATTGAACTCGGACGCCGGTGGCCGTGGGATATGGGCGTAACGCTACACTGGCTCGCAATATGTCTCGTCTCGCGACATAACGTTAAAACTTAGAGAATCGTTGGCTACGCCCTGTCTGTCGGGTAGTAGTCGATTAAATCAATAGACAAGACTAAGCATGTAGAGCCAAGAGCGTAGTGTCGGCGGACGGGGGTTCAATTCCCCCCATCTCCACCAAATCAACGTCTAATATGTTCTCAGACGTTCAAAAAAGCCTTAATTCTTAACGAGTTAGGGCTTTTTTGTTTCTACGGTGTTCTCTGGTGGTTCACGGTAAGCTAAGATTTTTAGGGGCATTATAAGCGGCATTGAGAGTTCAATTGTCGCTAATGCCCCCCAATGCTCTTAACGGATAACGTTGTTTTAAAATATAAAAACCAATGCACCGAAAGCAGCTTAGTTAATTCTAAAAACACGGGCTTTTTCACGTTGCCAATCACGCTCTTTTTCGGTTTGACGCTTATCGTGGGTCTGTTTACCTTTGGCCAAACCAATTTGGCACTTCGCCATGCCATTTTTCCAATAAAACGATAACGGCACGCAGGTATAACCTTTTTGCTGCACTGCGCCAATCATACGGTTTAACTCGCGTCGATTAAGCAACAGCTTACGTGTGCGCGTGGCTTCAGGAACATAATGATTCGACGTGGATAACAGCGGGGTAATGGTTGCGCCAATTAAAAAGGCCTCACCGTTTTTTAGCAGCACATAGGCTTCAACAATCGTGACTCGGCCTGCACGCAGTGATTTAACTTCCCATCCTTGCAACACCAAACCTGCTTCATAAGTATCTTCAATAAAATAATCATGCCGCGCTTTTTTATTTTGCGCGATATTTGCTGAAGTCTGTTCTGGCTTTTTACTCATAACCCTAAATCTTGAAACAATTAAGTTCGCTATTGTGCCTTAAAAATAGGTGGGGTGCTTCACTTGCTATTTAGTTTTTTGATAAATTGATTTCGAAAGATAATTGCTATAAAAAGAATTACAAAATGATTGCATCCAATACGCGTTGTTGTGCGTATAAGAACGTGTAACTTCTCTTATTTTACAGGTAGATTCTTATGAAACGTCTCATGATTCCCATGTTTTTGCTGTTAAGTACTCAAGTTAATGCCGCTGATATGGCCAGTAAAAACTGTCGAGTGGGTGCAGTGGCGCAACTAACAGGAACGGTTGAAGTCGTGCGTAACAAAGAAACCATTACGCCAACACAAGGAATGAAAATTTGTCGTGGTGATTTATTCAAAACGGCCGCAGGTTCAGTGGCTGAGTTAAAATTGCGTGATGGCACCAAACTGACAGTAGGAAAAGACAGCCAATTGGCGATTCGAGAATATCGTATTTACCGCAGTAAACCGAACCTCGCCCTTTTTGATTTAGTGCAAGGCGCGTTCCGTAGCATTACAGGCAGCATTACCAAACGTCCTCATCGTTTTGAAGTGACGACTCGTGTTGCTACCATTGGCGTGCGCGGTACAGACTTTTGGGGGGGTTACGGTATAACGCCCGATGGTGCATTAGACGTGATTATGCTCAGTGGTAAGGGTGTTTACGTCAAAAACGATAAAGGGCAAGTTGAATTAGACAAACCAGGCTTGGGTACGACGATTGCTGTTGATGGCGCGCCAACAGATGCCAAAGCATGGGGTGAAGAAAAATTAGGTCGTGCGGTGGCTACAATTACGCCATAACCTCGTTAAATCACGTAAGGCTTATGTAGATGTTTTGCGTAAGCCTTCTCGCTTAGGTACTATTGCTAGGCACATTAGCGAGAGTCCCTATTATGAGAACGCGTGTTATTTATCCTGGCACCTTTGACCCGATTACTAATGGCCATAAAGACCTTGTCGAGCGGGCTTCGCGCTTGTTTGATGAGGTTGTTGTCGCAATTGCCGTAGGTCATCATAAAAAGCCGTTATTTGACTTAAATGAGCGAGTGCAATTAGTTGAATTGGCGGTTGCCCATTTGCCGAATGTCAGTGTTTGTGGCTTTAGTCAACTATTAGCGAAATTTGTCCAAGAACAGAAAGCGACTGCCGTATTACGCGGTTTACGAGCGGTATCTGATTTTGAGTATGAGTTTCAGTTAGCGAATATGAATCGCCAGTTACTAGCTGATTTTGAAACGGTTTTTTTAACACCTTCAGAAAATCTTTCCTATATCTCATCGACCTTAGTGCGCGAAATTGCCCGTCTTGGTGGAGATGTCTCAAAGTTTGTATCGCCTGAGGTGGTACAGGCCTTTAATAAAAAGTTTGGTTTTTAACGCCCATCTTAGTTATCCATCACGAGTTTCTTTAACAATGAAGAAACTCAGTCTTTTTTCTCTCCAAAGAGCGTATTGGCATGGCGTTGATTATTACCGATGAATGTATTAATTGTGATGTCTGTGAGCCTGTTTGCCCCAATAAAGCGATTTTTCAAGGGCCAGAGATTTATGAAATTGATCCGGGATTATGTACAGAGTGCGTGGGGCATTTTGACGTGCCACAATGCCAAACTATTTGCCCTGTCAGTTGTATTCCTTTAGATCCAAGGCATCTAGAAAGTCACGAGCAGTTATTGCTGAAAGTTGAAAAACTCAAAGCGCGGGCATAAAAAAGCCCCACTAACAAGTAGGATTAGCGGGGCGAAAAACGGGATTACGTTTATGTAATCATTCTTACATTGTAACTGAAGTGTTCTTAAGAGTGTATCGTTTTTTACGATAAGACTCTTAAATATCAACATTATTCAAAAGTTAACTTTGGGTAATGGATAAAATATCTTAGTTGTTATTAGCAATCTCTCGGTTTTTTAATGCATCTTGAGTTGCTGTACAGCCCATGCAGCGCGTAAATGTGGTTTTTGCAGGGCCAATAACGAGTGCTTTTGCTGATTCTTCAACGTTTCCACCCATTGCGGAAAAAGGTAGCGTCGCAATAAAGGCCACTGTACCGCCAAGAGTCATCGCCAATAACATGGGACGGGCAACAACTGCATCTAAAACCATCGCTCCAGTGCCTGGGCGTTGGTTAATCTGGTCATCCATTTCTTCGGCAAACGAAGGAGTGGCTGTCACGCTGGCAACTAATAAAGTGAAGATTGCCAAAGCGCGGCGAGGGAACAGACTCATTGTTATCTCCTTGTTGAGAAATGCGCGGCTTATATTGTTCGATGAATACCTAAACATGAATGGCCAAACGCTTGATAATTTTAATAGTGTTGAATCTAATCGTAGTTATCTTTAGATGCAAGCCCTTGTCACTAAAACTACTCAAAAGTGGGCTGACATTGCGAACAGTATACCGTACTTCGGTTATTGATACGCACTAATTCTAAAACCTGTTGGCAATTCAGGCAGTTTTTACCTTCGCGACCGTACACCATCAACTCTTGTTGAAAATAGCCAGGATTACCTTTGCTATTAACAAAGTCTCGCAAAGTTGTGCCGCCACGCTCAATGGCAGTGGCTAAAATTTGACAGATATATTGATGTAGTCTTTGGTAGTCAGTTAACGATAGTTGATTGGCGGGTGTTAGCGGATGGATGCCTGCGTAAAATAATGATTCATTGGCGTAAATGTTTCCTACGCCAACGACAATATGCCCATCCATAATAAAGCTTTTGATGGCTTGTTTCTTTTTGCGACTTAATAAAAATAAGTGTTCAGGGGTAAATAGATCGCTGAGTGGTTCGGGGCCCAGAGTGGCGAGAAGAGCGTGTTGAGATGGTTCATCTTCTAACCATAAAAATAAACCAAAGCGACGAGGGTCGTGAAAGCGTAAAGAGTAGTTATTATCTAATACTAAAATTACATGATCATGTTTACGGTAAGGCTCATCAGTGGGCGTAAGCCTTAAACTGCCTGACATCCCTAAATGTATTAACGCAGTGCCTTTAGACGTGCCTAGCAGTAGATATTTGCCCCGTCGTACTAGGCTGAGCAGTGTTTCGCCAACAATGCTCTGTAAAGAGTCAGGAATGGGCAGTCTGAGTCGTGGTTGAATGACGTTAAGCTTAACAACGGAAGAGCCTAAGATGGGCATTAAACCTAAGCGCGTGGTTTCTACTTCAGGTAACTCAGGCATTTCTTACTCCTGCTAAGCAATCACAACCCTAAAACAGTAACCATAAAAAAAGCCCGATAAATCGGGCTTTTTCAACCAAAATCAATTACTTGATTTTAGCTTCTTTAAAAATAACGTGCTGACGAATTTTGGGATCAAATTTTTTGATTTCCATTTTCTCAGGCATAGTGCGTTTATTTTTAGTGGTGGTATAGAAGTAACCTGTACCAGCAGAAGATACTAAGCGGATTTTGTCACGCATGATCTAATCCTCAAACCTTATGGCCATTAGCGCGCAAGTTAGCGATAACTTGTTCAACGCCGAGTTTATCAATGGTACGCATACCTTTGGACGATACACGGATACGCACGAAACGCTTTTCGCTTTCTAACCAAAAACGATGATAGTGTAGGTTAGGCTCAAAACGACGTTTCGTTTTATTGTTCGCGTGCGAAACATTATTACCAGTAATGGTGCGTTTACCGGTAATCAAACAGACTTTAGACATTAAAAATACTCCCCGAATGCAATCACAACCGCCGCTGTAGCAGCGGCAGACGGCAAGGGGCGCATTTATAACAAAATGCCCCCTTGACAGCAAGTGTAGTTATGCAAAACAGCCGTTTTATTTTGTTTGTTGAACAAAAATAGCTGTGTAAGCGCAATAACCGTTGTCTTATTTCAATAAGACCTTTTCGATGAACTTGTGTAATGGGCTTTTAAAGGGAGGTGCTAAAAAGCGCATCGACCAAAACTTCGGTTTCATTAATACGGAGCGGGCATTGGACATTGCCATAAAACCTTCACGACCATGATATTTGCCCATCCCTGAATGACCTACACCGCCAAAGGGTAAATCTTCTTCGGCAACGTGGGTAATCACATCGTTTACGGAGAAGCCACCAGATTGGGTATTGCGTAAGACAAAGTCAGCACGACGCTCATCGTAGTCAAAGTAATAAAGCGCAAGTGGGCTTGGGCGTTGATTGATGTAGTGTAGAGCTTCTTCGAGTTGCTCATATTCCATCACCATTAATACGGGGCCAAAAATTTCGTTTTTGGCAATTTGCATCGTTTGTTTGATATTGGCAACTAAAATGACAGGCATTTTACGGGTATTAACAAATGTTTCGTTGGCAGGGTTGATTTCAAATAATTCAGCACCCTGATCAATGGCATCATCTAGATAGCCTTTAATACGTTGGTACTGTTTGTTATTCACAATGCTTGTATAGTCAGGATTGTTGAGCATGGTGGGGTACATTTTGGCAACAGCACCCTTCATGGCCGCAACAAACTCCATGGTTTTACCTTTAGGAACAAAAACATAGTCAGGGGCAACACAGGTTTGACCAGCGTTCCAGCCCTTACCTAATGCAATTCGTAGAGCCGCATCTTGCATTGGCACGGATTCGTGAATAATAGCAGGTGACTTACCGCCCAACTCTAAAAGTACAGGTGTTAAGTTTTCAGCAGCAGCGGCCATGACTGTGCGTCCGACATTGGTCGAGCCAGTAAATGTCATTTGATTAAAGGGCAAGCGGCTGAAGGCGTCAGAAACAATACCACCACCCGTAATGACTGCTACTTGATCTTCACTGAACGCTTCACCCAAGGCGCGTTTTAATACTTCGCCCGTTTTTGGCGTAAAGCTCGACATTTTCAGCATGGCACGATTGCCAGCGGCCAAAGCACAAATTAATGGGCTAATCGCCAATAGCAATGGATAGTTCCAAGGTGTGATAATACCGACAACACCTAAAGGTTGGTATTGTACCCATGCTTTTGCAGGTAAATGTGTGGGATTGACATGGCGTTTGTCAGGTTGCATCCATGTGCGTAGGTTTTTGCTGTAATACTTGATGTTTTCAAGGCTGGTTAATACTTCGGCAAATTTTGTCTCGTGATGCGAGCGGTGACCGAAATCCTCAGCAATGGCAATGGCTATTTGGTCTTGATATTTAACCAGCACAGTTTTTAAATTATCAAGTAGCGCGATACGCTCACTGGCTGTTGTTGAAGGTCGTAAACGAAAGGCGGTTTTTTGAGTGTCAAAAATACGCTGCATTTCGGCAACATCAGGGTGATCGGTGCGGAGTGGGGAAACGCTGGCAGTCATACGGAGCCTCTAGTATTACAGGACTTATGCACAAAGAATTACCATTCACATCACCATTAAAGTGCTAAAGAACAGCAAAATGTTGCGTAAGTCAGAGATTGTCAGTGCAGAGGAGGATTGCCTCTACCATTAAAAAGATTAGGACTTTAGTCCTAATTCGTAAAACAATTGTAGTTTTAGAGTATTTGCTCTAATGTGTCAAATTAAAATTAGATTTTTCTGCTCAACGGTTAAGAGGATGTTCCATTGAAGACACGTGATCGCATATTAATGAAGAGTTTGGCGTTGTTTAACGACTCGGGTGAGCGCAGTGTCACGACTAATCATATTGCGGCTGCTTTAAACATCAGTCCAGGCAATTTGTATTATCACTTTCGCAGTAAAGAAGACATTATTTATGAAATTTTTTTGACCTATGAAGACAGTATGGTCAAAGCACTCAGTGTCCCAGACAATAGGGTGATTACCTATGGCGAAAAAATCGGTTATTTCGAGTCGATTTTTAATCAATTATGGGAATATCGTTTTTTACATCGTGATTTGGGGCATTTATTGGAAGAAAGCCCGCGTTTAAGAGCCTCTTATCGGCAGTTTGCTGCCAAAGTCATGGCGCAGGCGTATCTTGTTTATAATGCCCTAAGAAAAGCAGAGTTAATTCGAGCAACGGAGCAGGATGTTCAAGCAATGATTGTCAATATCTGGATTTTGACTACCAGTTGGGCATCATTTGTCGTCAGTAGTGGCTTTTTTGGTGAAGAGGTCGTTTTGAGTCAAAGTTTGTTGCGGCGCGGAATTTATCAAATCATTAGCTTAGAAGCGCCTTATCTACAAGGTGAAGCATTAGAGCGATTACCCGACTTATTGAAACAGTATGGCGAGTAAGTCATAAATCGCACTAATAACTGTACAGAGTTTGGCGCGTGTACGTTTAAGCGATTGAAGTTTTTTAAGTTATCCAGTATAAGTTTTCCATGGTGCGTCTTTACGTCTTTTAGTGCTATGGTGTTTTTTTGTAGCAAGATGTGGCGCAATAGCAAAAACAATTGAGGGTTTATAACAATGCACAACTGGGAGCATTACGGCCGTTTACCTGCCTATTTTTTAATGGCGGCATTGGTGGCTTCGTGTGGCGGAGGAAGTGATCTTTCGTTAAATGGGCAGTCATCGGCAACTATTGTCGATGTACCTGCAAAGGTTTTAGCTGCAATAAACGGTTCTACTGCGGTCTCGATTAGGCTGATTGACGGAACCCAGCCACTAGCTAATAAACTGGTAACTATTCAGGTTTCCTCTGGTTCAGCGACGCTATCAAAGTCTAGTGTTGAAACAGACGCTAATGGTATTGCTAATTTTTCACTCCTTGGCAACGGTGATGTTGATAAAGGCATATTAACAGTTACATATACGGATAGTAAAAATGACATTACTCGCCAAACTATTCCTTATGAAGTGATAGATGGTGCAACGAAAGCTTCTTCTTACACTCTTGAATCTAATAACACGAATGATATTGTCATATCAACATCGGGCCAAACAACAGCCAGTATTACGATGACATTAAAAGATGGTTCGGGCAAAGCAGTAGGCGCTGATAAGCTGATTGAATTTGGCTTGGCATCTAACATTGCAGGTGTAGGCCGACTGGGTGCAACCACGGCGAGAACAAATGCTAGTGGCCAAGTGACGGTTAGCATTGACGGATTAAATCAACTGGCTGGTGATAATACTCTACTTGTTTCTTATGTTGATGAGTTGGGGAGCAAAGCAACAAAAAGCATTCCTTTTAGAATTGTTAATCAACTTGAAGTTTTATTGACAGCGCAAACTGATCTACTTAAAACGGGCACGGATTCAGTTATTTTAACTGCAACGGTGTTCAATGCATCACAATCACTCGTTAAAAATGCGAAAGTATCTTTTCAAGTGCTTTCTAACGAACCGATGGAGAATGCGACTGAGCGTTGTTCGCAAAATGTTGCTGATGCTAATCAGTTTAAGCCGACGCAATTGGTAAAAACATTGCGTGGTACACTCAATAAAAATGATATTCTGACCGATGAAAATGGCCAAGCAACAACGGTATTTAGTGTTGCTGATAACAGTAATAGTAATCGCAGAATCATTGTTACGGTTGGTAGTGATACGCTAGGTAAAAACCCTACAGATTGTGTCGACTTGTTCTTAAGAGGTACAACTGTTGCGTTAGACCCAACAGTTATTAATACGTCAGTTGGTCAAGAAAACCAAATTACTGCGACGGTTAGAAACGGTCGTGGTGCTGGTGTTGTTGGGGTTCCAATTACCTTTGATGGCGGCGGAATAACTAGAACCGATCCAACGGGAGCGACAGGTACTGTAACACTGGATAAATTACTTTTTAATGCAGATGCAACAATAACTGCAAAAAACACTGCTTATGGTTTGAGTGGATCGACAAAAGTAGTTGTGTCTGATACTGGACTTAAGGTTTCTTTTGTTAATGCCAAAGGCGAAGACATCACCAAGGGTGGTATCAATACCAGCGGTTATTTTGTGAAAGTGCAATCTAAGCCTGCCAATAAAACAGTTAAGTTTGTGACAACATTAGGAACAATCATCACTCCATTGTTGGATAATGATTTAAATGGTGACGGCATTGCCAAAGCTGAAATTAGGTCCATATTTCCTGGTATGGCTCGTGTAGATATTGTTGAGACGGATGTTGGTACAGGCATGCAAACTATTACGGGGCATGCGGAAATTCCTTTTGTGTCAACAATTCCGAGCAAAATGACCTTGCAAACAAGCCTCTCTACGCTCAAGCCTAAAGAGCAGGCGGTTATTGTTACCAAGGTTTTAGATGCTAAAGATAACCCTGTTAGTGATGCATTAGTAGAATTTACACGAGAAGAAGATCCATCAAATGGTGGGTTATCTACATCGGTTGCTAAAACTGATGCTGATGGTAAAGCAAGTGTTACTTATACAGCGGGCACTTTGGTAACGGCTAAAGATGCTGTCAAAATCAGCGCCATTATTAAGGCGGACGCAGCAAAAAGTATTCCAGCAGATATTAAGCCTGTTGGAACTGTCAAGAATCCAGACGGTAGTGCTCAATTAACGGTTGGTGGGCAGGCATTGTTTATTTCAATTGCTGCAGGTAAAACATTGTTAGTTGTTGATGACACAACTTATGCCCTGCCATTGAGTGTTGCGGTAACTGACGCTGTGGGACAGCCTGTGAGAGATAGCAATATCTCTGTGCAAGTGATTCCAACAAGGTTTTTCAAGGGTATTTATTTTTATAATACACTTTCAAAAACTTGGCAGACAGCTGCGGTTGACCCTACAGCGGTTACAGTGACAGGAGCAGCGAGCATTGACTTGTCTTTATTGGCTCCTTCTGCGGCATGTTTAAATGAAGATACCAATGAAAATGGTATTTTGGATTTACTGCCAAAAAGTGAAGATGTAAATACCGATGGCATGTTATCTCCAGGCAATCCTGTGTCAGTAATAGGTAAGTTGGTGACTAATGATGCAGGTCGGTCAGCATTTACTATTCAATATGGTAAAAGTTATGCAAATTGGTTAGAAGTCAAAGTCATTGCATCAACCGAAGTATCGGGTTCTGAGTCTAAAACGGATCGTACCTTTATCTTGCCGGTATTGTCGGCTGATGTGACTGATCAAGCGGTTACGCCACCTGGGGGCACGATTAGTCCTTATGGTAGGCCTTCAATCGTTTTTGAGGTGGTTGCGGGTGTGGTTACATCTGTGTTAACAAGCTCGAATGGTACTAAACCACTGTATAAGAATCTTGCTTTAACGGACTTAGACACGGCAACAGTCATTAACCCTTGTACACAAAAACAAACTGATTTTAATGTGTATTATCGTGCACCTTAGTATCTCTTGACATGAGGATTGGCGTATTTCAACGTTGAGTTGGAGTGCGCTAGTCGGCTCTCAAATAAAAAAGCCACAACATCTGTTGTGGCTTTTTTATGAACTTCACGACCATAATTATTCAATAGGGATACGAACACCAAAGCTGATCGCCTTGTAGGAGTCCATATATTTAATATAGTCCGCGCTTAAGCGTATTTTTTTATAGACTTTTACGTCTGCGCCAACGCCATAAGAAAAGGACTTGCCAAAAGTTTTTTGTTCTGCTTGAACAGCAGTAGCAGAACTCGACACATCTAAATAGGTACTTCCTAACAAGGCATAAACGCTTGCCATGTCATTAAGGCTAATTTGCGGGCGCACAAATAAACCGTAATAGCTTTCTACATTAATGTCCGATTTTGTGCCTTTAGCATCTAATATGGCGACATCCGATTTTGTGCCTATACCCGCGTGGGCTTCGATAGCGAAATATGGGGTGAGCTCAGTGCCCGCACGTAAACGTAAAGCTTCAGGTTTGACCTCAAACTTACTTTCAGTATAAGTGCCCAGTTGATAGTCAATACCGATATAAGGCTTTTCGACAGCTAAAACGAGAGGGCTGCTAAGCGCTGCGATTAAAGCAACAGTGAGACGTTTCATTGTTGTTCCTACGTGTTGTAAAAAGAATAGTTCCAAGGTATGCCGATAATTTGCAAAATACGGTTTGTTGTCAAGGTGCAAGTTGACGAAAAATACATTAAAGGCAAAATTGACACGTGAAATAGCAAAATTCCATCCTAACTCAGAAAAAGTTATGATACGCGTGCTAAATTCAGACATCGTCAGAACTTAAGCATCGCACCGAGATTAGCGCGTTTTGTGAACATGATTCGCAAAACGCGACTGAGGTGCGAATAAATAAGCGATAACCGCTTAAGTCCTAATAGCGAGATGTTACGCTAGACAACGAAAGAATGACATTTTTTGAGCCAAATTTTATGACAACTGCTGTAAATACCACCGCCCGACTGTTAATAACCTGTCCTGATAAATCAGGTATTGTCAGTGCTGTCTCTAATTTTTTATATAATCATGGCGCAAATATTACTGCCTTAGATCAGCATTCAACTGCTCCCGAAGGTGGCACTTATTTTATGCGTTTGGAGTTTCAAACCCCGCATTTAGATTTGTCACGGCAAGTGTTAGCCCAAACTTTTGCGGATGCTGTTGCCAAACGTTATCAAATGGATTGGCATTTAAGTTATGCCGCTGACCGTAAAAAAGTCGCGGTCTTAGTGTCTAAGTACGATCATGCCTTACTAGAGCTATTATGGCGTTGGTCACGCGGTGGTTTGCCCTGTGATATTACGGCGGTTATCAGTAACCATGAAGATTTAAGAGAAGCAGTTGAAGGATTTAAAGTGCCTTTTCATGTGGTAAAAGTCACCAAAGACAATAAAGTCGAAGCAGAAGCGCAAGTTCAAGCCTTACTGCAAGGCAATGACTTGGTAGTATTAGCGCGTTATATGCAAATTTTAAGTGCTGATTTTGTAAATCAGTGGCCGCATAAGATTATTAATATTCATCATTCTTTTTTGCCTGCATTTGTTGGTGCAAATCCCTATCAGCAAGCCTATGACAAGGGCGTAAAGTTGATTGGTGCGACGGCGCATTATGTGACGGCTGATTTGGATCAAGGGCCGATTATTGAGCAAGCGGTTGAGCGGATGTCGCATGGTGATGATGTCGAAACGCTACGCGAATTGGGTGAAGATGTGGAACGTAATGTTTTGGCTCGTGCTGTCCGTTGGCATTTAGAAGATCGAGTTATTGTTCATGGCAATAAAACGATTGTGTTCTCCTAATGCCACATACTCTAAATCAACGCTTGGCCATATTACTGACGCTCTATTTAGCGCAGGGTTTGCCTACGGGAATTTTTAGTCAAGCCTTACCTGCTATTTTGCGCAGCTATGATGTCTCGTTAACGGTGATTGGCTTTAGTGGTTTATTGGCAATTCCGTGGGCATTAAAGTTTTTGTGGTCACCTTATGTTGATAAATATCACTCCAGTCGTTTGGGTCGATCGCGTTCGTGGATTTTACCGATGCAGGCTTTGGCGGTGTTGTTGTTGATCGTGATTGCCTGTTTTAATCCTTATGATTTAGCGACAACACAAGGTGTTTACCATTTTTTTGCCCTGATGTTTTTATTGAATTTATTTGCCGCGACTCAAGACATAGCCAGTGATGCTTTAGCTGTTCGTTCGCTAAGCTACGAGGAGCGTTCTTTTGGTACCAGTGTGCAGGTCGGTGGTTATCGGTTAGGTTTAATTATTGGTGGCGGTTTATTGTTGTATTTGGTGGATGTGTGGGACTGGCAGTTATCTTTTTTGTTGATGGCTGTTCTGTTAGTGCTGTTGACTGTGCCAATTCTTTTATATCGTGAGCCTGTTGTTGAAGTATCACCATCCGAAGTGGGTTTAAGTTATTCACAAGTGTTTAAGTCATTTACAGCAACGCCCGCTTTTAAAGCATGGTTTTGGGTATTAGTGACTTATAAAGTCGGTGATGGGCTGGGTTCGGTTATGGTTAAACCTATGTTGGTGGATATGGGGTTTAAACTCCAGCAAATAGGGCTATTTGTCAGTGTCTTGGGTTCGGTGGCTACTTTGCTGGGTGCACTGCTCGGTGGCGTGTTAACGAGCAGAATAGGCCGTTATCAAGCGTTAGTAGCGTTTGGTATCTTGCAGGCGATTGGGTTGGCTTGTTATGGTATTTTATCGTGGCAATGGCACACCACTGGACAAGTCAATAATATGTTGGTTTATGGGATTAACGCTTTTGAGCATTTTGCCAGTGGTTTAGCAACGGTTGCCTTACTTTCGGCGGTGATGGATCAATGTCGGCGTGACCATGCGGGTAGTGACTTTACTTTGCAAGTGAGTATTTTGGCGATTTTTGGCGGGTCGGCGGGCTTGTTGGCAGGCTTAGTAGCCGATTTCATGGGTTATACTTTTTACTATCTATTGTCCGCAGCAATATGTTTATTGTTGTTATGGCCTGTTGTCAGGTGGGGGCAGTGGTTAAGGCGTTAAGTTTAAGAGCAGCAAGTAATACTAGAATGGTGATGAAGTAATATGATCTCTGAGTCTTTAACGATTAATCATCAGCTTGATGCCTGTGGTTTGTTGTGCCCTGAACCTGTAATGATGTTGCATAAAATCGTGCGTACCATGCAGTCAGGTGAGTTATTGGCAGTACAAGCGACAGACCCTTCGACACAACGTGATATCCCCAAGTTTTGTCAGTTTTTAGGGCATATCTTGGTAAAGGCAGAAATTTTAGAAAGTGGCCAGTTTTATTATGTCATTCAGAAAAAGTAGGGCAGGGTTGAAATACCCCTCTTAGGAAAAGAGGGGTTAGGGGAGATTTGTCCATTAAAGCATAAAATGAATTTGCATTTCACCGACTATAAAGCCGAGTGCAGCACCGACGGCAATCAAAGACCACTCATCTTCCTTAAACGCTGGGCGTAACATTCCTTCAAACTCTTCCGCAGTCAGTTGTTGCATACGACCAACTAAGGTATTACGAATGTCCATCGCGTCATCCGCATACGATTCGGCATGTTTCATTGTTTCAGGTAAACAGGCGAGAATACGCGCCGCTACTTGATTTTTCATTTCAATATATTTTTGACTGCCCACCGAATAGACCACAAGAGGGCGGACAACACCCGCTTGTTCATCAATCATTTGTTTCACATGACGATTGACTAAGTCCATGATGCGGTCTGAGAGTGCCCCACGAAATAACTCTTCCATCATGTTGGAGGTGGTTAACAATTGTTTAGAAATCAAAGCGGCATAATCTGAAGCCACTTCGTTTTGACGCTTGAGAAACAAACCTTGAAAGGTAATACCCATAATTGTTTTGGGCGTGAGCGGCCTAAACATCATTTGTAAGGCTGCCCAATCGCTAAAAAAACCAACAAAGCCACCAAAGGCAGGCAACATCCATGCTTGCTTGAAGAGAAGCCAACAGACCATTTGAATGACACCAATGCCTAGGCCAAACCAAAATCCTGCATTACTAAAAAACTTAAATTCCTGACGACCGACTTTTTGAAAAATATCATTGAGCATGCGTTTATCTTTCAATAAATTGGAGATAACCATGTGTTTGATATCAAAGTATTTATTTACGTCTTTTAGTACTTCCGACATGATGGTTTCGACCACCGCGGGCGATTCGAGTTGCACTTTGCGAATGATTTTTTGACGAGCAAATTCTGGCATTCCTTCCCATAAACCCGGTTGATACTGTTGCGCGACCGCACGAGTAATATCTTCTGCCGCCGCGAGCATGGGAATTTCGATTTCTTTAGCAATACGTTGGGGGTCAAGACGGGCAAAAATCTCTTCGGCGCGAATGAGTTTGGTCGTCATCAGCTCGACAGAAATGGTTGCCATTTTTTCGGCTTTACGCGGCACAATGCCTTGCCAACCAATAGGAATACCGAAGATTTTGAAGCCCCAAAAATCCATTGGCGCAAACATCATCTGAATAGCAACAACTTTGGTGACGTAACCAATAATGCCACTAATAAAGGGGATGGAAATATACAGCCACGGGTTGGCCTGAAAGTCAGCAATTGCTTGTGCGAACATAAAATATCCTTGCAAATTATGGGCTTTTATCAATCCGTTTACACTGGATTATGAGCATTTTATTGTCGGGTCAAGGAAAGGTCGATGACTGCCAGTTGTCTGATAAGATACGACATTATGCCTACTTAGGCAAAACACCTTCGCCAATATTTCGTTAATTGTATGAGGATGTTAAGCCCATTTTTTTTCTAAACGCGGTAATGATTTAGCGAGTCGCCAATTGAGCAGTAGAGATGCTACTCCTAAACCCACGACTAAACCCAACCAAAAGCCATACGCACCTAATGGTTTGTCGTGCCAAAGTGGAAACATCGCCAAACTATAACCCACAGGCAAGGCAACAACCCAATAAGCGAAAAGCGTGAGCATCATGGGGCTACGTGTTTGTTGCATACCACGTAAACAACCTGCTGCACCCACTTGTAGGGCATCAAAAACTTGATAGCCTGCGGCAAATAATAATAAGTCTGACGCTAAAGCGCGGACGGTTTCGTCGTTGGTATAAAGACGAGTAATATCATCACGACAGAAAATAATCATCAATGCTGAAAAACAAGCGACGGCGGTGGTGGTTATCAAACCCACTTTACGGGTGAGTTGAATACCCAGTATATCCTGTCGGCCAAAAGACTGACCTGTTCTAATGGTCATGCTAATAGCTAGACTTAAGGGAACCATAAACAATAGGGAAGTCACCGACAGGCTGATTTGGTGCGAAGCAACGACCAACTCACCTAAAGGACTAACCAACACAGCGACGCAAGAAAACAAACTGACTTCAAAAAATATCGCGGCACCAATCGGCACACCTAGTTTAAGAATACGCCACATTAACGAGGCGAGTGGTTTGCCATTGCTTTGTAAGAGTCGGGTTTGGCTAAAACTAGGGGAAAGCAAGACATAGGCAGCCAGCAATAAAGTCATACTAAACATGACAATCGCAGTTGCCCAGCCACAACCGGCACCGCCCATTTTTGGCAAACCCCATAAACCATGAATAAAGACATAATTAGCGGGAATGTTTAAGACGATACCCAGCAGGCTAATAATCATCACAGGTTTAGTATGGCCGAGTGCTTCACTATAAAACCGTAACACACAAAAAATAGCGACGGAGGGCATACCAAAAGACACGCCTAATAAATACAATTCGGTTTTTTCTTGCAGATTATGGGGTACACCCAACAGAGGGAAAATAAAGCTAATGTGTTGCAAAATAAACATGCCAATCACACCAATAATCAAACCCAGCCACAACGATTGATGGGTAATTTTGGGGATTTCTGAGAAACGTCCTGCGCCATAAGCCGCTGCAACTAAAGGCGTGGTGGCCATGACAATGCCAGAGATGAGCAAAAATAACGGCAGCCAAACACTAGAGCCAATAGCAACAGCGGCTAAATCTAAGGGTGACACTTGACCCGCCATGACGGTATCTATAAAGCCATAACCCGCTTGTGCCAGTTGGGTCACTAAAATCGGAGCCATTAAGGTGCTAAGGGCTTTCAGTTCTTGTTGCCACGAGGATAGGGGTTTAGACATGGGTATAAAACCAAGCGTTGCGAGTGCTAAAAACCATATCCTCTAGAAACTGAGAAAAATTTAGACCTGTCGTTTTTTTGAGTTGAAGGGCGAATTTCCAGACATCATCAAACGGTGGCAGTTCAATGCCTTTAAAAGCAAAGACGATTTCATTGCCACTATCACATTTTACCGACACCACGCGTTTATCAAACTGGCTATTAATACGCGCTAAGTTACGGCGAAAATTGACATCTTTTCGCCATAAATTAGCGACCAGCATCCCGTTAGGGCGTAAGGCTTGGTAGCAGTCGGCATAAAATTGTTCGCTGCATAAGACATCGGGTAAGCCATCACCGTTGTAACCATCCAATAAAATCACTTCACTGATATGGGTTTTTTGCGATAGAAATTTTGCGCCATCGCCTTCTAATACTTTGAAAAAATTGTTATTGGCGGGAACCATAAAGGTGCTACGCATAGCCAGCACTTCGCGGTTAATTTCGACGGTGGTGACTACCGTTTCGGGAAAGTGTTTGTGGCAAAACTTTGACATTGAGCCGCCGCCCAATCCCACCAAAACAATGTTTTTTGGTTCAGTGACAAACAACATAAAGCCCATCATCACTTTGGTATATTCAAACTCCAAACCGTACGGCTCGCTTTTACGCATGACACTTTGCAGCGCATTATGGTTAAAGTGCAAGGTAATGGTTTGCCGCGTTTCGTGTAGATACAACTCGTTGCTGTCCGTGTTAGCGACGGTGTTATGTTGGGCGGATTTCGACATCTATCGTGAGCCTAAAACTTGAGTGAAATACGTGAAAGTGGGGGATTATGATTTCTTGCGGGCATTAAACAAAGCTATTTTACAGTTTGGCCTAAAATGACTGCAAGTATGGCACGATAGTACATTACGACAAGATGAAAAATTGTTGATACTCTTTGTCATAGAAGATTAGTCAACAAATTCATGTGTAGAGGGTCAGATCATGTCAACGAATCATTTACCGATTTTAGCAGGTACACCAAATATTCCCGTGCGTCGTATGGATTTTGAATTTGACGATGCCATTCCTAAATATTGGTTTGATAATAACCCCTTTTTAACGATGTTATTAACTGGGTTGTCTTGTGTGTTTCCTGAAGGTGAGCGTATGTTTATGCGTTCGGTGCGTAACTATCAAGATAAAATTACTGACCCAGAATTGTTAAAAGAAGTGCGGGCGTTTATTGGTCAAGAAGCGCATCACGGCAAAGAGCATCAAGAGTTTAATGACTTTATGGCTCGTAAAGGCTTACCGATTGAAAAAATCATGGCGTTTGTTGCTCAGGGCATCGCTTTTGAAGAAAAGAATCTGTCAAAAGAGCGGATGTTGGCTAAAACCTGTGCTTTAGAGCATTTTACCGCCATGTTTGCCGAAGTTGTCTTAGAGCATCCTGAATTTTTGGAAGGCATGGATGAGCGTTTAAGACCGTTATGGTTATGGCACGCGATTGAAGAAAGCGAACATAAATCAGTGGCCTTTGATGTCTATCAACAACAAGTCGGGAATTATTGGATTCGTGTCAGTGAAATGGCGTTTACCTCGGTTTTCTTTACCTTCTTTACGGGTTTGCATACGGTGCAGTTATTGCGTGCCACTGAAGAACAACGTAACTTCAAAGCGATTGCTCAGGGCTTAAATGTTTTACTGGGGCGTAAAGGCTTTTTTAGAGGCATGATGCCACAATATTTGGCGTATTACCGTCCTGATTTTCACCCTGCGCAACGCGATAGCAGTGTCTTACGCGCTAAAGGTTTGCGCTTGTTGCAAGGCTTTTTGGGAGAGAAAATTAAGTTGGCTGCTTAATAGACTGGGGTTGTTGATTTTTTTTGGAAACGTTCCCCCTTGACGAAAGGGGGAACTCTCTTCTTTTAAAAGGAGAGTTGAGGAGGACTTACATAATGCCTAAGTCCTGATTTTCTCCCTGCTAAGTATCTTAAAACCATTCTTTCGCTCCTAATTTAAGTTCCCTCGCAAAAGTTTCACCGTTTATGGTGAGCCTGACGAAGCGATTGCACATAGCACTTCGACAAGCTCAGGTGGGTGTGCGGTTTACTTATGTCCGTTCCTGCTAAGCCTGACGAAGTACGACAAGCTCAGTGCGAACGGGTGATACAGACAAACTTTTGCGCAGTTATACTTACTTAAACTCAAGCAACTGTGATTGTTGTGTATTCAGCTTGGCTGTCTGGATGTGCAAAGTTTGTGTGCCAGCTTCGTAATACCAGCTAGGCGTGACTCCATCAGGCATTGTTGTCGATAATGGTAACAGTGTTCCTGAAACCATCACCACACTAGGCTGATTTGTATTAATTACTTTCAGTTGATACGCACGTTGAACAAGCTGCTTGTTAAACTGCCCGACGGCTGCCGCTATGCGCAATTGTTTCAGGCCGTTATTAAAGTTAAAACGTGTCCATGAAAAATTACTTTGCAAATAACCATTACTCGAACCATCGTCTTCATAAAGACTATATTCGCCATCTTGCCCCGTAAATACGCTTAACTTGAGATTATCTAGCGGTTTTTGCTCGCTAAAATCCATATACGGTGCCAACGGTAAAATAGCTCCTGCTTTGGCAAATACGGGCATACGGTCTAAAGGTACTTTTACCGTCGCTTCGGTGCCACCTGCATAAACATCCCCCGTAAAAATATCTACCCATTGACTATTGGGCGGAAACCAGATTTTTTTACTGGCTAACCCTGTGCCTTTATCTGCTGGTGTGCCAATAGGTGCGACCAACAACTGACTACCCAGCATATATTGACGGTCATATTGATAAGCCGCTTCGTGCTGTGGCCAATCAAGATACATGGCACGAGTGATCGGTAAGCCACTATCGTGCGCCTCACGTGCAGCGGTGTATAAATAAGGAACTAAGGCACTACGTAACCGTAAAAACTCAGCTGAGACGGCTCTCGTTTGGCCTTTAAACTCCCAGGGTAGTCGTTCGGCACCTGCTGTGCTAGCGGAATGCAAACGTAATATCGGTTGAAAAGCGGCTAATTGAATCCACCGAACATACAACTCTTCATCATAATTCTTATTATTGCCGCCCAGTAGCGTGTTTAATTGAAAACCACCGACATCATGCGACACATAAGACATGCCAACAGCCCCTTCGGCGGCGGCAAAACGAGCCTGAAAATTGAGCATTGGCCAAGTCGCCACGGTGTCTCCGGTAAAATGAATCGTGGAGCGTTGCGCCCCCCATGCTGCGGGTCGATTGCCATGCCAATCCTGAAAACTGCCACCACTACGCGCTAAAGGCAACCAGCGACTACCTCTTTCAAAATTACGCTGTGCATATTGTTGGTTAATCCAGTTGTCGCCAGCAAACTCCCCTTTGTTGATTTGTCCGCCAACACTTGAGTCATCGCAACACCAATCTAGCCAAAAACCATCTACGCCATCATTTTCAAAGTCTTCATGTAAATTCATATAGGCTTTAATGTGTGAGGACTTTTGGAAATCAAAAACAAACGGTATGCCCGTGACATTATTTAGCTTTTGCCTCGAGCCATCCTGCAGTCCGGTTCCCCACTGGAAGAAAGCAGCATTAGCTCCTCCTCGCAACAAGTCCGTACCCGTAATTTTTAAGGTGGCGGCAAGTTTAGGGTCAATGGCCGAAATTGAAGGATGGGTATTCAAAATCACATCAACACCCTGCTCGTGCATCCAACTGAGTGTGCTTTTAGGATTGGGTAATAAGGTGTTATTCCATTGCCATCCATTCCATGCCACGGGTGCTTTAGCATCAGTATCAATCGCTAAGACATCCAAAGGCACTTTTTCATTACGAAAGGCAGGAAACAGCGTATTTCGATAATCGTTATCAGAGTAGGGATAATACTTGCTGTACCAAACACCAAACGCTTTTCGGGGTAACAAAGGCACTGCACCTGATAAAGTTCGGTAGTCCTTAAGCGCGTTTTTGTAATCATTGCCATAAGCAAAAAAATAGCCATCTTGATAATCGCCTGCTAAAGGTTTCGTATTTAGGGTAATTGCCGACTGTAATAAAGAACCCGGCTTCCATTTGGCAGTATGAAATGGCCGACTCTCATAACGATCACGACCTGCAATCACCGCACTTTTGCTATCATCTATAAAATAATATCCGTTTCGTGACAATAGACCATCGTGCAATGGTACTGCATCTGATTGAGAGTCGAGTGAGCGGTACCAACCACCCAAGTTTCCTGTTGTACGCGGGGTATTATTGGCGTCATTTGATACATTTTTTATATAGCCGAATATTGCCCAGCCTGATGGGTCAGGGATATAGGCCGATGACAACCAAGTCGGGTTGGCACTGATTTGTCGTGCCCCATCACTAAATATGATGGTCAGATTTTTATCATTAAAAGCCCCTGAGTTTTTGCTGTAGGTCAAGGTGACTTTACTGGTCTTGATCGTAAACTCTTTATCGCTATCAATAACTTGGTAACTCGGCGACACGACATTGCGGTTAAAGGCCAACATCGTAGGGCGATCTTCAAACTTGCCATCTTCTGCATATTCCAAACGAATCAGGCTTGGCGTAATGACCTGAAATCTTGCCTGCCCTACAATGTGTCCTCCGACACCCGTTGAACTATTATCCGCGCCTACAAAAGTCAGTATTCGCGCTGGAATTTGAGGTAAGGTTGCAATGGATTTTTTGGCTTCGTCAATCGGAATTAAGACTAGTTCTCCCACCACAAGCACGCCGATGACCGCAGCACCTGAAGCGGCATAACCAGCCGTCTTGACGGTAGTGACTGTCGTCTTAGCTACATTACTGACACTTTTAAACGCATTACTAAAAAAGCCCATGATTCACCCTACTGATAATATCTTGATATAAACGCGACTGCACTTGAGGCATCTTCTACCTCAGCGCATAAAATCACTCTGTATTCAGCTTTGAATATCCCGATGGAATTTCAAAAAGAGACTGTTTTTGTTTGCCAAACTGAAGATCTTGAAGGCTGATAGTTGCTTTGGGCTTGCCATTGTCGAGGTCTTCAAACAGCTCTGATTTCATGACAACACCATGATCGGTGACCCAAGCTATGCCAAGCTCACGGCCACTGGTATCGCTGTAGGCATATTTTTGGGTATGTCTTCCGTTTAATTGCTCTTTGCCAAGCAAACGTTTATGCGCATCAGGAAACTGTGCCTGTATAGAAGCAACCTGCGTTGTGTCTAATGCAACTTCTTGATAGTGTTTGCTCTTTGGAATCAGCAACCAAGCAACACCTTTGTCACGTCGAATAATAGTGGTCACAACTTTGCCACCCAATGACGCGTCTTGACGCTCTTTGTCACTCGAAACGTAAATCTTGTTCACAAAAGGGCCAGGAATGGTGTCAATTTTTTGGACAGCAGAATAACTGGCAAACGGCACAGCACCATCTTGCTGAGCCGTTGTGCAAGCAGCCAAATAGGACGAATGTGCCATCACCAATACAACTGTGAACAAGTTGAACTTCCAACGCTTAATCGCCATAACTCAACCTACTAACTAATGTTTAATAAACGCAAAAAAATCAGGCATTAACACAAACCAAAAATAATTGAGTGCCACGTTTAATGGCACGATCTATTTTTTAGGACTTACGCGGCGCAATGCGTAAGTCCTGTTTTTTAGTTCATCCAAGTATCAGGTACAAAACCTTCGCGAATACGCTGCGGATGATCACCTACGTTAACTCGGGTGATCTCTTTGCCCGTATCAAAGGAAATGACTGACATCTGGTCGGAGCCACTCCAAGAAACGTAGCAACGGTCTCCTGCTTTGTTGGCCGTTACCCAATAAGGCTTTTTGCCAAGGTCTTTGAGCAGTGTGTAGGCGAAGGTTTCACGATCAACCATTGCTACATAGTCATCCATCGTTCCCGCGACGCACAACTTGGTGCCAGCACCATTCATCGCAATACCGTGATGCGCCGAATCATTGACGTGTTCATCAAGCCGCAAGTTAGGCACGAGATTAGGAAGGTTAGCCGAGCGAGTGACTTTGTCATTGATCATGTCGTATTCGACAAAGCCGTGCAAAAATGAAAGCTGAAAGTAAAAGAATTTCTCATCAGGCGTATGCGCCATTGGGCGCACCGCAGGGGTCAAGTTACCAAGTCCTGCTTCTTTTAATTTGTCCGCCATGTTAAATTTTTTGATAACTTGGTACGAAGCCGTATCAACCACTTCAACAATACGCGTGCCCTTGGTGAAGTCTAAGAAGTTAGGATCCAGCGGGGTAAAGACATAACCAATGCTGGCATGATAAATCTTTGAACCATCTTTTGAGTAAACGTTTTCGTGAGGGGAGCTTCCAGAGGCAAATTTGCCAACCTGCTTCCCTGTATTAACGTCCAATACGTGAACAACGCTTGCCGTTGAAGCAGACACCGCCACTTTAGAGCCATCGGGTGACAGAGCCATATGATCAGAACGATAGCCATCGACCTTAAACCGCCAGACGATTTTACCCGTCGCAATATTGATACCGACAACATCAGCAAAACTAGGGCGCGAAGCAATAAGCAATTTACCGTCATTTGTGCTGTACATATCATCAACTAACTGGTCATGCCCTTCGCCAATCAGATTACGGACAGCCTGAAAAGCGGCCAATTTTACGGGATTAAGCAAAATTTCCCACATGCGCTGAGACTTATCAGGCACCACGTTTATTAAGCCTACCTTTGTGTAATTGCTTGCATCAAAAACATTGACCGTGCCATCCCAGTTATTGCCAACAAAAACAACGGGATGAGGAGCCGCATACGCGACACTTGCCGATGCTAGTCCGCAAACCGATAGTGCCATTAGGGACTTACGGATTATATGAAGTGCTGTTAAATTCATTTATGTTTTCCTTCTTAAGTGCTTAGAACCCTGAAATGCCACTTCTACAATGGATTGAAGTGACCCTTATTTGTGTTAGCTTCTGCCCGCTCCCACATCTGCAAATAACCTTCTGCCGATTTCATGACTGCTTCGTAAACTTCATTGCCACTACGTTCACGAATGTCCTGCATCTGGTCGGCGAGCATGCCGTAATGCGCCATGCCATCACGATTGAGGTCGAAGGTGCGATTGCCAGACACTTGTCGGTCAAACACTAGCCCAAACTCGTTGGTGAATGGGTAACGCAGCGGATCGGTGGCGGCATTTCCACGTGCGCCAGGCTGTCCACCCAAACCTGACATATCAGTACCGATGCCCACAGAGGGGAGGTACGGTGTTTTCTTCACAGCATCCAGATAGCGCTGGTAGTTCGAACGGGCTCCATCAACACCTTGACCGTAGTGTGCAGCAAAACCACCCGCATTCAGCATGCGTTGGAAATCGCGGTGCAACGAGCCATCTTTGGCGGGACGCATGAAGCTATGCGAACTGACGACACCGCTGTAACGCCGAGCCTCAACGATATCCATCACTTGTTTGGCCGCCTTGTCGCTGAGATGATCGATGTCGATGATCATGTTCAGGTCAATCATGCGGTTGACGAGGTAAACGCCTTTATCTGTTAAGCCGCGGATGTTGCAGAGGTCATCACTCTTATCGTAGGTCGGTGTTACGTGGATATTTCCTAGCAAGCCGCTGATGGGAGGAACTTCGCCAATGAGCGGGATACCGCTGGTCATGGGCTTGCCCCGAGTTTCGGCATTGCAAGGCTCGGCCTCGTAATAATGACCTGTCGAAAGTACTTCACCAACATTGATAAAGCCGTCTTCCAGAACAGCACCGCTGAGCTGATTATCGAATTTATGCGCGGGGAAAAGGCCGCGAATGCCGAGGTTGTAGAGTTCGTTAAGGCCTGCATCAATGGTGGCAATACTGCAATAGTCATGCACACCACAGTTCAACGTTTCTGACGCTTCAATATCCATCACTACAGCCATCTTGCCATCGGCAATTACCCGACGCGCTTCTGCAGGCGTAGTCACTAAACGGAAAAAGCCTTTGCCCTTACCGCCGTATTGCGCGTCGATATAGTCCTGCATTTCTCGGAGTCGCTTGACCTGCAGGCGGATACTGTCCATTTCGTTGCAACTGTTGTGACCTACCCAGCCGACTGGGTTAATGACAGATTGCGCGTTGCACAACACCTCGTTTTCCACGACCTGAGCCACGGTTATCCGCAGTCCTGACAGCCAAGCGCGTTCCATCCATTTGTAGTAATAGCCAGAGTGCGTCAACTGCTCGGGGTTTGGCCACCAAGGAAAGTCAGGCCAGCCACGGGTGTCATACTGGTGTGTAGGAGTGCCGTAGACAAAAATGTTGCCAATAAGGTCGAGTGAGCCGTTTACGCCGTGGGTACGGCGGCTATCGTCAAGTGCAAACGGAACGCCCCAACGATGGAAGGGCGAGCCATGCATCACTCTACCACCCATGAATTCGTAGGAAGTGATATGCGTGTGAGCATCGACATAGCCGCGCACGGGTGCCGTGATGTTGCCTTTGAGTAGGTTTCGGTCACCGCGCACATTCGAGGTAATTTCTGGATAGGGGCGACAATCTGCTTGCGCTACCAGCTTGAATTGGCTTTCGATGACAGGTGTAACGACAGGGTAACTGCCCCACCAAGCCTTGACCCAGCTGGTTTTCATAAACTCGAAGCGGATGGGTTGTTGGGTGAGGCGGTTTTTAAACTGAAATTGAAAGTTATTTGCCGACACTTCCTTGGCCGTAATCGTCCATTCTGCCGCAAGGCTTGGCGAAGGTACGGGAGTCTCTACCGATGGCACTAGACTGGCGAGGTAGCTGCCTCGACGGTCAGTGAGCATGAATTCACCTAGGGTGGCGGGTTTGACAAAAAAGTGCTCGGCATTGGCAGCATCAAGTTTCTGGAAGCGGAAAGCTAAGTCGCTGGTGATTAGACCCTGATGTCGGGCAAGGTAATTCCCACTTCCTGGTGACTGGATGGCAAAGCAGCCTTGAGCTAGACCATTGGCGGCCTCGGTTGTGGTGATAGCTTGAGCGTTAGAGGGGATTAGGGAAAACACCATAACGGTACTGATAAGCGCGGCCAGCGGATTTCGTCTAAATAATCGGCACGGGAACTGGGCGGGCGGGGAAGTCAAACGAGTGAGTTTGGGCTGGATGTTCATGGTCAGTTGAGTCCTTTAGTTTTTAGTTGTTTTACGTCAAAGGTGGTATATTTTCGTAGCACCATGACAGTGATGAACGCTATTTTTCCGCCGCGAGCTTCTTCAGGAATGCCAGCTTTTCTTCGGCGGCAGGATCCTGATAGGGTTCATGGCTGTAACTGTCGAGAGGAAAACCCCGCACGGCAAAGGATTCACTGGCAGCAGAACCAAAACTGGTCAACTCGCCAGGGGAATCGGGCATACGGCTGATATCGAAATCTCTCAATACATACGAGCCTGCCGCTCGCTTGGCTCGTAAAGTCACTGCGTGTACCTTTAGCAAACCAGACTTAATCTCAGGTGATAACGAAATTTCAGCGTTGATATGACTGACGGGTTCGTTAGTACTTGCACTAAACAAGTTTGCGGCCACTCGGTAATGACCCGCGCGACTCACTTCAAAAAAAGCAGGAATAACGAGGTCTGCGCCATCGACCCGTGCATCACCCAGCCGCACTAAGCGTATCTCGGGTTCGTAAAGTCTCACCATGGTATTTACTGTTGAGCGTTCGCCATTGTTAAATTCCAATTGAGCGACTACGGCGGTATCCCCCTCGGGCACAGAACGTAATGATGAAACAGGTAAAACGCCACTAAATACCTGACCCGAACCCGCCAATAACATCACTGCACTGCGCTGTCCTTTTTGTTGCAACCACACATTGACGCGAGTGACTGAAACAGTGCTCTGAGATCCAAATGATGTGTCAAGCTGCACCTGAATGGGTTGCTCCATGCTACGGTCAATAATGTAGCGGTCGAGAACAACCGTAGCCGTTAAGTGGGGCATATTCGCCAGTAATGCCTTTCTAGGAATCAAGGCGCGCGGGTGCAGTAGATTCCAGTCCTGTTCGTTAAGCGGCTTTGCATAGTCGGGGTAGCGTGCATTTTGGGCATAAGCATTGGCAATATCTTCAAGTTGACCGTGCATTGCGGCAGGAGCGCCATCTTTACGCTGGGCATCATCACGGGGTACGGAATTTTCATCCCCTGCATACGCAGTTGCTGCATTAGGACTCACCAAGGAGTCACCGCCAACACTTGCATTTGGATGAACATCGGACACCGTTGACAATGTCGGGGACGGGTCATGCCTCATAAGACTAATGACCAGTACCATCAGAGCCACTGCGAACAGGAAGAAAATACCTTTGAATATTTTCATGGCGTTGCCAACCTTCAGTTATTGAAGGTTTCATAAATGAGACTGCTAAATGATTTTTTGTCCGAGTCCTTGACGTACTGCCATGTTCCTACTTCTTTCCATAGTTCCCACCAGTTCCGAGTCAATGTTTGGGTATAGGTTTGAAAATCGACACCGAGTCCCGACATAAAATTATTGAGCACATAAGTCACCAGACCGTGTTGCTCGTCCTTGACGATGTTGAAGTGATCATAGTTTGCGGCCATCAATACGGGGAAATGGTTGTTCAACAGTCCACTTGGGCCATAGGCCGCAGTTCGTTTGCCGCTATAGGTGACTTTGCTGGAGCAACTCTCAATTGCGTTAGGTGCTGAAGCGCCACAACTGGAATGTGCGGGAACGACGGTATCATCAGCTCCGCGAATCATGGTTTTTGTGATGGTACGTACTTGACCCATGCCAATTTCTGCAAGATCACCACCGCTGGCAGAGAAACGCAGGCGAGGAACACTATTTGGTGCCATGGCGTGTGAGCGTGACACAGAGGTTTGTAGGTCTAAAACAACCCCTAAATCCTTGTAATCAGTCACATCTAAATCCAACCCTAACACCATGCCTGCCGCCCATTTCATCGGTTCGGGCACGAATTCGCTATTGGCCGCTGCCACGGCAACATCAGCAAGGTCTGTACCACCACCAGCACCCGCATAATCTAGAGTGGCGATAATGTTCAGAGGCTTTAAACCTGCATTACGCATCCAGTTTGCTTGATTTTGCATAAAGTAACGCGCAACAAGGTCGCCCGTACTGTGAGTGACTAAAACGCAACCTTTGTCGCACAAGCCCTGTGCGGAATATGCCTTTGCTTGCTCAAATACGATACGGGCAATACCGCCCTCAATGCGATCAGCTCCAGACCAATTCAAATAGCCCTCGGCTCTATCTTGCCAGTAAGGTGACATCTTCCGACGCGACAAAATTTCGGCAGTGGTTGGCGGTTTCAACAAGTCTTCTTTGACAAAGCCATGTACCAAAATGACGTTGTGACCAGCAATCTGTGCGCTTGCAATGGTTGGCACAAATGCGGCAGTTAACAGAGTGGCCGCCACCGTCGCTATGTGATAGATCTTGTTCTTGTTGTACATGGTCCTAAACCCCCAAGAGTAATCATTGACATAATGCGCACTTTTCAACGGTTTGGCCTGACTCGACCAACACACGTGCGCTGTCTATGCAGGGAAATATAGTTTAGTACGGCACACAAGTTCTGACAGAATATCCACTAAACAGGACAAACTCGGGCAGGGTTTTGTAGCACAAGAGACTTTTAACAGGATAGAATCAAGCTATAGTTAAAAAACAAAAATTAGCGGACGGATCCAATGAACGTCGCAAAAAAAAATGTGCGCTTCCCAAAAATGCTGCTTGAGCCGATCCGACACATCATCGAATCTCGCGATCTTGGTGTCACTTTTAATGACATGCTTGAGCATCTCGGTATTGAACGCGCACACTTCGATAGTCCTACCTTCAGCATAGATGCCGACGCATTCTTAAAGCTAAATCGTTGGTTAAAACAGCGGACGCATGGTCGAATCCATCTTAAAGATTGGCTTAGCGGTTACTCGGCCACGAGCATTGGCTTGGCTGGTTTAGCAGCCCTCAGTTCACTTAGTGGACGCGACGCACTCACGGTGGCTATTCGCTATATGCCATTAATCGCACCCACCATTAGAGTTAATCTGATTGAAGGGCCGAAGAGCAGTCAGTTAGTCATGGAATTGATTACAGATCTTGAGGAAATGAACCGATCTATGCTTGAGGTCACGGCAGGTATTATCAATATTATCAGCCACGAGACGATGGGTGATGGCATTCCTCGCACGATTCACTTTCGCCATGACTGCGGCTCAGACAAACAAGGAAACTCACGTCTTGAGGAATATCGCGAGACTTATGGTTGTGACGTTGTCTTCAATAGTTATTTTGACGGTTTTATCAGTGATTCAAAATTTCTCGACGCAAAAACACGCAGCCCCAACGAAACCACAACGCGCCTCACGCGCTCGATACTCGACAGTGAGATTGAAGCGCGTATGGCCTCTCAATCCTTCAGCTCCTTTGTAAAACAAGAGTTGCATGACATGGCGAAGACGGGAAAATTTCCGTCGGTAGAGGATTTTGCTGACCATATACACCTAACGCCACGCACATTGGCGCGCCGTCTAGAAAATGAGAATACCTACTATAAAAATATAGCCAATGACGTTTGGCTGGCCTTAGCTCAAGAGTTGCTGACAACCACACCCCTAAGCATCGATCAAATTGCACAACGTACGGGTTTTATCAACGGCAACTCATTTAGCCGTGCATTCAAATCGCTGACGGGTGATACGCCATTACACTGGCGGCGTGTTCATTAGCTTGCACTGACGTCAGTTTGTGCTTGTTGTAAGGGTTTTTGGGCAAGAAGATTAAAGTGGCGGCTTGAATTGAGATTATGTCTTAATACCTAATCGTCGAGCCAGTTTATGTAAATTACTGGCATCAGTAGCCAAATTTCGAGCAGCAATCGCCCAATTATCGTGACTATTTGCCAACGCCTGACGAATCGCTAGTCGTTGGCAAGCATCGACTTGGTCGCGCAACGAGACATTGGGGTTGGGCGGCGCGATGGGTGTTGTCATCAGAATAGGTATGGAGGAGGGCTCATCTAAATCCAGTAAAGCACTTTCGAGCGTGACAATATCGGTACGTTGTGCACCGCGACTGATCGCTTTTAACGCGGCTCGACTAATCACGTGTTCCAACTCACGAACGTTACCCGGCCATTGATAATGCAATAATTTACTTTCGGACTCTGCCGACAAACGCAAACTTCGCAAGCCTAAACGCGCCCGATTCAACTCTAAAAAACGACCCGCTAACAGCAAAATATCATGGCCACGTTCACGCAGCGGCGGAATAGGGACAGGATAGACCGATAAACGATGATACAAGTCGGCTCGAAACGCCCCCTCTTTGACACTTTGCCGTAAGTCTCGATTCGTCGCTGCAATAATACGAACATTAACACGACGCGGTTGGTCTTCGCCCAAGCGTTGAATTTCACCATTTTGCAAAGCGCGTAATAACTTGGCTTGAACCGATAACGGCAACTCACCCACTTCATCCAAAAATAAGGTGCCGCCATCGGCGGCTTCAAAACGTCCTGCGCGCTCACTGTTTGCCCCCGAAAACGCCCCTTTACGATGACCAAATAATTCACTTTCAGCTAATGACTCAGGCAAGGCCGCACAATTGACGTGTACTAGCGGTTGTTGATGACGTGGCGAACGGCGATGCAAACGATGTGCAAACAACTCTTTACCGACACCCGTTTCACCCAACAATAAAACAGGCAATTCGGAGTCGGCAACAATATCAAGTTCATGTAATAAACGATGCAAATCGGGGCTACGGCCAATAATATTATCGTCGCTGACACTTGCGGCACCCACAATATTATCCGACGTTAAGCGTGTTAAACGTAAGCTCTGTACTTCTTCCTCTAAGCGAGTAACTCGAATGGCCGCTTCAATTAATAAGGCGTGACGGCGTAAATGCTGACAAGAAGCGTCATCGAATGTCCCTGCATGCAGCGCATCCAGTGTTAATACCCCCCAAAGCTCGCCTTCGATGTACAGGCTAATACCCATGCAGTCATGAACCAGTAACGGTGTGCCGACCAACTCTGTCAACAAGCCATCATAAGGGTCTGGTAATGGGCTGTTGGGTTCAAAACGTGTGGCTTCACGACGGGCAATAATCGTCGCTAAACGGGGATGTTCGGCAAGACGAAAACGTCGTCCTAAGGCATCATGCACAAGGCCATCGACGGCAACAGGCCATAGACAGTCTTCTTGCAGACGCAACACCGCCACCGCACCACAGTGAAAATACTCACGCAAAATACGTGTTAACCGTTGTAGCCGTACCGCAGGCGGTAAAGCAACAACAAGATCAGCCAATAATGATTCTTCAATCATGGTAGTTATCACCCTATTGAGGGTATAAATTACCCCATACAATCAGGGTAATTTATACCATAAAAAATACAAGCCATTGATAATATATAATTAAATTGATGGCACAGCGTTTGCTATAACCCAGAAGAAACTATCTTTATATCTTACGGAGCAGACATCATGGGCATGATCGAACAATCACTCGGGAACCTAGCCAGTAATATTGCAGGCGCGAGTCGTGTTTTTCACCAACACCGTTTAGATTTTTGTTGTGGTGGCAAACAAAGTTTAGGCAATGCTGCTGCGGAAAAAGGGCTTGATGTCGCCAGCATTGTTGCACAATTGGAAGCGTTACGTCAGACACCGAGTAATGAAACCGATTGGCGTGGCGCAGGCAATGTTGAACTGATTCAACATATTCTAGCGCGCTTCCATGAGCATCACCGTGAACAACTACCCGAACTGATTCGTTTAGCGCGGCGTGTGGAATACGTGCATGGGGATAAAAGTGACTGTCCAAATGGTTTGGCCGATCATTTAACGGCGATGCAACAAGAACTCGAAAGTCATATGGAAAAAGAAGAACAAGTATTGTTTCCAATGTTGGCTTCAGGAGTGATGCCTTCGTCGCCGATTGCCATGATGCGCTTTGAACACGATCAACATGGCGAAGCACTGGCCAAATTAGAGGCGTTAACTAACAACATCACGCCACCGACTAATGCCTGTAATACATGGCGGGCGTTATATGTCGGCTTGTCTGCCTTTCGTGAAGACTTAATGCAGCATATCCATTTAGAAAACAACATTCTTTTTGAAGGCTTGGCGGCGAAAAAAACAGGCACTTGCGGCTGTGGTGGGGGTAGTGGGGCGGGAGGTTGCGCTTAGGCATTTATTGCTAAAAAAACGTAGGGGCGAATTTATTCGCCTACTCATGGGATTTGGCGAATAAATTCGCCCCTACAGAACCTATTAAGGACAGCTATTGTGCAAATCGTTGACCGTAATCAAGTGCTGGCCATTCCACCCTTATGGCGTTTAGGCTTTCGGCCTCTATTTTTGGCAGGCAGTGGGTTGGCGTTGTTGGCGATTCCGCTATGGCTTGCCGCGTTGCTTGGCCTATTCGCAGACTGGCAACCGACAGGTGGTTGGTTAGCATGGCATCGTCATGAAATGGTATTTGGCTTTGTCGTCGCTATTATTGCAGGCTTTTTACTCACCGCCGTACAAACATGGACAGGACGTGTCGGTCTGTCGGGTAAACCCTTAATGGCATTAACGGCGGTGTGGTTAGCGGCGCGCTTAGGTTGGCTGTTGGGCTTACCCCCGTTGTGGTTATTGCCCCTCGAACTGGCTTTTTTACCAGCCGTTGCGGTGTTGATGGCGCAGTCATTGTGGGCAGTCAAACAAAGCCGAAATTATCCCGTGGTCTTGGTGTTGAGCCTGCTGGCGGCTGCCGATGCTGTGGTGATGGCAGGATTAGTCACCGCCAATGAGGACTGGCAACGGCGTGGCGTGTTGGCGGCTTTATGGTTAATTATTGCCTTGATTGGTTTAATTGGTGGTCGTGTCATTCCATTTTTTACCCAACGTGGCTTACGCAAACCGACAGCCATTGTGCCGTGGCCGTGGTTGGATAATAGCTTACTGGGCGGCACCTTGTTGATAGCCGTGTGCTATGCACTGGGTTTAGGCAATACCCCACAACTGGGTTTAGCGGGATTGTTGATCGTTATAGCAACGGGACATGGTGTGCGTTGGCTGCGTTGGCGTGATGTCGGTCTATGGCGTGTGCCGTTATTGTGGTCACTGTATCTGGCTTATTTATGGCTAATCGTGGGTATGTTGGGGGTCGCACTTTGGCATTTAGGCGTATTTGCGACGGTCAGTCCTGCATTTCATGCCCTGACGATGGGTGCAATTTCGGGGATGATTTTAGCGATGATTGCCCGTGTTACCTTAGGCCATACGGGTCGGCCATTACAAGAACCTGCGGCGATGCCATTCGCCTTTGCGCTATTTCATCTGGGTGTCGCGGTGCGTGTATTTGGCGTGATGGGCTGGCCAACAGCGGCGTTAGTCATTGCCTCGAGTTGTTGGACATTGGCTTTTGCCTTGTATCTTTGGTATTACGCACCGATGTTGTGTCAGGCACGTATCGACGGAAATATGGGTTAATGGCTGACAACCTTGACGCGGGTCAAGAGTGCTAGGCTTTTTAAGTCTTCCGTCGGTTTTCTGTCTAGTCATAAAGAGCTAGACAGAAAAATATATCACTATATCTTGTGTTTTTAAGTATATGAAAACACAAGATAATTTCATAAGTAACTGTTTTTAATATATTTATATTTATTTGATTTTGTGTATTTTTGATGTAGGCTCAAGAAATAATTTTAGCTTTAAGCATCATGGACACGACACATTATGACCACCCAAGATATTCCCCTAGTCAATGCCAAGCACAGTATCTCTAGCCTCATCCCACAACAAATATCTGACGAAGTATTACTGGAAAAATATGCCAAAGGCAGTGAAAAAAGCCAATTAGACGTTCGTCGTCGTGTTGCTCAGGCTTTAGCTCGTCTTGAACCTGAAAGCCAACGTTCAGCATGGGAAGCCCAATTTTTAGCCGCCCAAGAGCAAGGCTTTATTCCCGCAGGGCGTATTAGTTCCGCCGCAGGCACAGCCTTGCAAGCGACGTTAATCAATTGTTTTGTTCAGCCTGTTGGCGATTCGATTACTGAATCAGTGGCAGGACGACCTGGCATTTATACCGCCTTAGCACAAGCGGCAGAAACCATGCGTCGTGGTGGCGGTGTGGGTTATGACTTTTCCTCGATTCGGCCAACGGGGGCAAAAGTCAAAGGCACACAGTCACGCGCCAGTGGCCCTATTTCGTATATGCGCGTCTTTGACCGTTCGTGCGAAACCGTCGAATCCGCAGGCGCACGGCGTGGCGCACAAATGGGAGTGTTACGTTGCGATCATCCTGATATTGAGTTGTTTATTCACGCCAAAGATCAAGGTGATTTAGCCAATTTTAATATTTCGGTCAGCGTCACCGATGATTTTATGTTTGCCGTTGAATCCGATAGTGATATTGAATTAGTTCATATTGCTGAACCCGATCAAAATGTACCAAACCAAAGCGTGTATCAACGTGAAGATGGTGTTTGGGTGTATAAAAAACTCCGCGCCCGTGCCATTTGGCAGCAGATTATGCGTTCCACTTACGATCACGCCGAGCCGGGCATCTTATTTTTAGACCGCATGAATCGTGATAACAACTTGTATTATTGTGAAGTTATTGAAGCGACAAATCCCTGTGCCGAACAACCACTTCCGCCTTATGGCTGTTGCTGTTTAGGCTCAATTAATCTGACGCGTTTTGTCCAGCAGCCATTTAGCCATCATCCCCAGTTTGATTTTAATGGCTTTGCGCAAGTGATTAGTACCGCGACGCGTATGCTCGACAATGTCTTAGACATCACCCATTGGCCATTAGCCGAACAAGCGAGCGAGGCGCAAAATAAACGCCGTATTGGCTTAGGCTTTACCGGTTTAGGCGATGCGTTAATCATGTTGGGTTTACGTTATGACTCCGTTGAAGCTCGAGAGATGGCCAGTCAAATCTCAATCTTTATGCGTGATAAAGCTTATTTAGCCTCGATTGAGTTGGCCAAAGAGCGCGGCGCGTTTCCGTTGTTTAATGCCGATTTATATTTATCGGGTGACAACTTTGCCTCTCGACTACCTAGCGACATTAAAAAACAGATTCGCCAATATGGCATTCGCAACTCGCATTTGTTGTCGATTGCACCCACAGGGACGATTTCATTAGCCTTTGCCGATAACGCCTCCAACGGCATCGAACCGCCATTTTCGTGGACGTATAACCGCAAAAAACGCATGATGGATGGTTCAAGCAAAGAGTATGCCGTCGAAGATTACGCATGGCGACTGTATCGTCATCTCGGCCATGACGTGAATGCCTTACCGCCTTATTTTGTCACCGCCTTAGAAATTTCCGCGCTGGCTCATAAAGATATGGTCGCCGCCGTTGCGCCTTATATCGACACCGCCATTTCTAAAACGGTCAATATTCCTGAAGATTACCCCTATGCTGATTTTGAAGATTTGTATATCTCGGCATGGAAATCAGGACTCAAAGGCTTGGCAACCTATCGTCCGAATAGTATTTTGGGTTCGGTGCTATCCGTAACGCCTATACCTAATAACACTGCCGCCCAACAACCTCATGATGTTGAACTCACCGAAGCCAATAAACGCCTGACCATTGCCAGTTTGCCTGCCCCTGTCTTGTCCAGTTTACGTTGGCCAAGTCGTCCTGAGTTTTTAAGTGGCAATCCGTCGTGGAGTTATATGCTAGCAACACCGTTAGGTGAATTTGCGCTCTTTATTGGTCAAACTGAAGCGAGCAGCACCACACCCTCCGTGCCGTTTGAAGTATGGGTCAATGGCTCGAATCAACCGCGCAGTTTAGGCGCAGTTGCCAAAACCTTGTCGATGGATATGCGCAGTAACGACAGCCAATGGTTAAAACTCAAACTGGATTGTCTTGCTCGTACCGTCGGTGAGCAATCCTTTGACCTGAAGTTTCCACCCCTTGGTGAGTCTAAAGTTGTCCCGAGTGTGGTGTCGGCATTTGCCCAAATTGTTCGTTATCGCTGCGAAACTTTGGGCTATTTTGATGCCAAAACTCCTACGCCCGTGTTGGATAGTGTCTTTAGTCTGCATGAACCAAAAACAGGTACAGACGGCACTTTGTCTTGGACGGTGGATATTAACAATCCCGCCACAGGTGAAGACTTTGTTTTAGGCTTAAAAGAAGTGATTTTGCCTGATGGCGTGATGCGGCCTTATTCGATGTGGTTGTCGGGCAACTATCCACGAGCGTTGGATGGTTTATCACAAATTTTATCACTGGATATGCGTGTTATTGATCCTGCATGGATCGGTATGAAGTTACGCAAGCTGTTAAATTACCCTGAACCGTTAGGTGATTTTTTAGCGTTTATGCCCAATACCCGTCGCCAATGTACATGGCCGTCGACCGTGGCCTATTTAGCCCGATTAATTATTCATCGTTATGCCATGTTGGGAGTATTGACCGAAGAAGGTTATCCGATTCGCCACATGGGGGTATTAACCTCACCACAATCAACTCACGCCGTACCGTCTTTGTTTTTGCAAGGCAAGGTATGTCATGAGTGCCATAACTTAACGGTGATTCGTAAAGATGGCTGCGATTTTTGTAGTGCCTGTGGCGCGGTGGGGAGTTGTGGCTAAAAAGATGAGTGGGATAGATTATCTCAAAAATACAACATTAATCGCTTGTCGTTTACCGTCTCTCTGTCAGAATCGCCCTCATAGTTTAAGCAGGATATAAAAAAATGAGGGCTGAAGTCTTTTGCTCACCGCGCCATGCGCGTTTTCTGGCATTTATACTCATTGGTAGTTTGTTTCTGACTTTAGTGAAGTTAGGTCTGCTTGTGCCCGTATATACAGGCTTATTAGCTTTTGGCTTAGTGACACGATTTTCTGAAAAAGTCGTTGATGAGCGTATTCGTTCCTTACGTTCTAAATGGATTGCGACGACGCTGGTGACAGTTTTAGTGGTGATAGTCATCGTTGCCGCAGGGGCGGGTTTACATGTGCTGTTAAAAACGACTACCGATATTCACGATTTAATGTTACGCATGAGTGATATTTTAACCTCGGCACGCTCATGGTTACCTGAAGCCATTAGTAGTGCCATGCCACAGCAAAGCGATATGCTCATTAAAATGAGCGAATGGTTACGAACGCATGCGGCGGAGATTGGTACGTTTGGTTTAGGGGCATTAAAAGGCATTGGTTTAGCGTTGTTGGGGGTATTAATTGGCGCGATGGTGGCGGTCAGTGATATTACCCATACCAATAGTTTAGGTGCGGTCAGCACACGCTTGCTTATTCAAATCTCGGCGTTAAAAGAGTCGTTTTGGCGGGTGGCGATTGCTCAAGTCAAAATATCGGCTCTTAATACCACTCTTACTGCGATTTATTTAGCGATTGTTTTGCCCATGTTTGGCGTACAACTTCCGCTGATTAAAACCCTAATTGCCGTGACTTTTTTTGCGGGTTTATTGCCTGTGGTTGGTAATTTAATATCCAATACCGTTATTACCGTGATTAGTTTAAGTCATTCATTTGGTGCTGCGGTAGCGGCATTGGGCTTTTTAATTATTGTCCACAAACTTGAGTATTTTATTAATGCCCGTATTGTTGGCACCCAAATCAATGCCCGTGCTTGGGAAATATTGTTGTGGATGTTGGTCATGGAGCGTTTATTTGGTTTGATTGGTGTGGTTGCCGCGCCCGTTTTTTATGCGTGGCTAAAAGCTGAATGGCAATTATGGGATAAAGTCGAACAGCAAAAAGTTGATTTAAATCAAGGGTAATGAATCGTGAAATAACCCTCCCTAAGTGTAAGGGAGGGTACTTGTATGTGGCGTTTAAATCACTTCTTCTATTTCACTGATCTCCAAATGGTCACTAATATCTTTACCATAATAAGCAATCAGAATTTTTCCCTGTTCGTCAATGACAAAGTCGGCAGGAATCATGTTCATGTCACCTTCAACTTTGCCAGGTAAAAAACCTTCTTTAAATGCTTTGGCAGCAGTTCCTAATTGCATAGAACCTTTTAAAAAGCCTTTCCACGAGCTTTCAACACCATACAAGCGATATAAGTCACGGTCTGGATTAGGAATAATTCGAACAGGACTGTAATCTTTGCCCGCATATTCCAAAATACTGCTCGTCGGAGATTGAAAAATGGCAACCAGCTCTAAACCTTTATCGCGCCATTCTTGTTGCTTCTTCGATAAAGAGTGGAAGCGGAGATTACAAAAAGGACAAGATGCATAACGGTAAAATGACAACAATACTTTTTTGCCTTTTAAATCATGGGAGCTAATAGAGGCATCATATAAGTCAGTAGTAGCAAAAGCAGGGGCTTGTTGACCTTGAGTTAAACGCATCGTCTTTACCTTTGTGGGTGATGTATTGTTGTTTGACGTACTGTAGTGCCAACTTGTTACAGGGCGCGTCAATTTTTTTTGGAAAATAGTGAATGATTAATACCCAACAATATGAAAGGATTCAACAATTAGTTCAGCCGATAACGGCTATCAGTGCATGGTTATTACCCAAAGTCGCAAAGTGTTTGGCAGTTGGGGTTTTGTCGATAGCGTGGTTAGTATTTTATAGTTTGCAGTTTTGGTCATGGCATTACGCTATGTTGATTCCTGTTTTTTTGCTCGCTATACCCTTAGTGATATTAAGCATTTGGACGTTGTTATTGCTGGATGTAGGCGATTTGCCAGACGCTTTATTGTCATTAAAGGACGGCGTTGTTGGGCTTAAAGAGCGTGCGCTTAGTGATAAAACGGAAGCACTCAAAACAGCTATGACTCTGAGTAAAACGCGACAATTGCCTAAGTTATTAAAAGAATTATTCGGCCTCGTACAGGGTGTGGATGCGCTGAGAACGATTGTTACTCATGTGTTTTTTCTCGCAAATCCGATCAGTTGGCTGTTGTTTGTGCTGTCGTGTTTGGCGGTATTCGTCTATGGTTTGGTGGCGGTGATAACGGCTTTGTTTTTTGTTTTGTAGTATCGAAAATGGCGTGTTAAGTAAGCATGACAAGGGGGTGCTAATGTCACGCACATAAACTTAGAATGCCAACGATTGTTCTAAATTGGCGACACGTACCATGGTGTGTAAATACTTCATATTCATTCAACTCGGATAACGGAGACTGTTGATATTGCATTAGTGGGTCACTAACGCCTGATAAATACACAAAAAACCACACACACCTAACAGCGTTAACGTCAGTACTGTTCCACCAATTCGACCCAACTTAAATGACTCATTAAAAGACAGTGCGTAACCGTGTAACAAGCGTCCAATGACGAGGGTAATGCCAAATGCGTGTATCCATATCGGAGCAAGATGACTAATTTCCAAAAAGCCAATCATCACTAAAATCATCGGTACATATTCCGCAAAATTTCCGTGAGCACGAATTCGTCTTAATAAAACAGGATTGCCACCATCACCCAAACTAATTCCCTGACTGCGAATGGCAATGACGCGAACACTCAGCACCAACAACCAAAGTGATAAAAGACCCGCGTATAAGAGTGTAATTGTCATGGTGATTGCCTTTGATAAGCTTTGATAAGGTGAGATTTGTGAAAAAGTCAGTCTAGCTAATCGCGTGACGCTAAGCAAATGACGTGTATTGGCTTGTTTGATTGAGGCTGTTACGGTAGAAAGGGGGCTGTTAATCATATCAAGTTTGTAACTCATAAACTCGCAATGGAGCAGCAATGAAATATTCCCCATTTTACCTCTTCGCTATACCGTTGATGTTTAGTCTGTCGGCAACTGTTAATGCGGCTGATATTGTCACCGTTCGTGGCGTTCCCACAGGCACACCGTTTATCGCTCATACTCAATGTTATATGCCTTTTGTCTGCGTCAGAAAAGGTGAAGAAACTGCGACTTATGACTCTAGCGTTTGGGGGAGGCCAAAATTTCAGGCGGGTGAAGTGGAGTTGGCGAGTGGTGGGCTATTGAAAGGGAAAGTGGCATTGTTTCAAAAAGATAATGACTGGGAATTTATTCGTCATGCGGCATTGATTATTCCTGAAGGCGAGACAGACGCCTATTATTTAGGCGTGGGCGATGCGGTAATTATCCGTCAGCAAGGCAAAGAGAGCACAGATGTCTATGATGGCTTTGGTGATGCCTATCTTAAACGTCTAATTTCTGGTGCTATACGTTTATCATATAACCCAGCAGCAGGCACGTCTAAAAAAGCTCTCAGTTTTGTTTCGCCCGTGGTTTTGGAAGATATACAGAAAAAAATGGCGGCTGAAACCCTGTTAAAACAACTCAAATCAGGCAAAAGTGTGCGTGAAAGCATGGCAGTGGCAGATGTTAAACAAGCCGTTTTTGATGTGATTGCGGGTATTGAAGTCACTGAAAAAGAATACTTACTGTACAACGAAGCGACAAAACAAACGACAGCCATAACGGGTGCTAATTATAGCGACTCACTCAAGCCTTTATTTGCTGCTTGTTCGGCGGCTGACCCAGAACAAGCCAAAGCCTTAACCAAGTCGATGAAGAAAATTCAGGAAGCCGTGACGTATTTGAATAAAACATGCTTTTAGCATTACGCCATCAGTAGGCTAAAGGTACGAAACCCAGCATTTTAAATGACAAAAAAGAGTCCAACCATGAGCAACGAACTACAAATCACCGATATTCAACTAGGTGAAGGCAAAGCAATTGTTAAAGGAGCATTAATCACTGCCCATTACACAGGCTGGCTGGAAGATGGCACTAAGTTTGATTCCTCGCACGATAGAGGGCAGCCATTTCAATGTGTTATTGGTACAGGGCGCGTGATTAAAGGTTGGGATCAAGGTTTAGTCGGCATGAAAGTTGGCGGCAAACGTAAACTCTTTGTCCCCGCACATTTAGCCTATGGCGAACGACAAATGGGTGCAGTGATCAAACCCAACTCAAACCTCATTTTTGAAATAGAGTTATTGGAAGTGCTGACGCGGGATGAGTAGTCAACAGATTGCCATCATTGGGGCAGGTACGGCAGGACTGGCCGCCGCGATTGTGTTAGCGCGGCAAGGCCATTACATTACCCTTTTTGAACACGTCGAAGAGCTTGCGCCTGTTGGTGCAGGCTTATTGCTTCAACCAGCGGGCTTAGCGGTATTTGCGCATTTAGGCGTGCTAGAACAAGCCTTAACATTAGGTGCAAAAGTCACTGGCTTAGAAGGCCAATTGCCCAATGGCGATTTGTTGGTAGATAGTCATTACCATGAAGCAGGTGAAGGTTTGTATGGTTTGGGAATTCATCGCGCCACGTTATGTCATGTCTTGGTCGAAGCATTAACAGCTGAGCCATTATCTTCTCAAATCACATGGCGCATGGGCGTCGATGTCGAAAAAATTGAAGATTGTGGTGCACAAGCACGACTGTATGGCCATGATAAATCAGGCAAATGTGATGCTGCTTTTGATTTAATTATTGTCGCGAATGGTGCGCGTAGCCAGTTAAGACCTGCGGATTGGGTGGTGCTGGATAAGCCTTATCCGTGGGGCGCAGCATGGACAATTGTGCCTGAGTGTTTAGCTTTAGATACACAAATTTTGCATCAGTTTTATCATGGCGCATCGGTGATGATGGGAATTTTACCGACGGGCGCAATTCCAAATGCGCCTCAGCAACGTTTATCGAGCATCTTTTGGAGTTTACCAACCGCACAGTTAAATGGTTGGATGCGAGAGATAGGTGCGCGTGAAACATGGTTGTCCCGTGTTAATCAGCGTTGGCCGATTGCCGCACAATGGCTAGAAACCGTGATTGACCGTCCTGAACAATGGTTTGCTGCCAATTATCGTGATGTCGTCATGCGCCGTTTTGCCCAAGGCCGTATTGCCGTCATTGGTGATGCTGCCCATGCTATGAGTCCACAATTGGGGCAAGGCGCAAACATGGCTTTGCTTGATGCGTGGGCATTAGGGCAAGCAATGGCGGTGAATGGTCAACCCGATTGGCCAATGGTATGGCAGAAATATCACACATTAAGAGCGTCATCGACCCATTTTTATCAATGGTTAAGTCGTCAACTGACGCCGCTGTATCAGTCTGATAGCCGTGTAGCCGCTTGGGGTAGAGATTTCGCCTTTACGTGGATGTATCGCATTCCTTACGTGCGTAAAGAAATGGCGGTGACGATTTCAGGCTTAAAAACAGGATTATTTACGGCAATGAAAATGGAAGATGTGGAAAAAAGATAAGCCAATTGACTTTTTTAAAATTTATCGCGTTTTTAAAGTCATATCGTTTTGAGCTTGGAGCGATTAGAGTCTAAGAAACTACAACCATTCAATTAACATTGTGTTTTTCGATAAACATTACAACAAAGAAAAAACCACGATATTTAAACGCTGTATGAGGAATACCTAATGAAAAATAATCGCCTAATTGCGATGGCACTCAGTGCTGCCATGACCCTGACGAGCTTATCGCCTCTTGCTGTGCAAGCAGCTCCAGCTGCGCCTCAACAACCCATTACGTCAGCAACAGCAGTTCCTGCCAAACCCGATATTACCCAACTGGAAAATTTTTCTGAGCTTTTTGCCAATGCCAAAAAATTTATTGATAACCCAAAAACATGGGATAAAATTCCTTCCAAAGTGACCCTCTGTATTTTTTCACCAGGCGGCGCAAATGGTGAGGGTTTTGACTTTGTTATGGAAAACATCAAAGAGTTACCCAAATACACCCAAATTGCCAAAAACATGGGCTTAGACCTAAAAATCACCATGAAAACGCCCTTGGATATGCACATTGATTTTGCCTCTGCCAAGTTAAAACGTAAGGCCAGTAGTGATATCAGTTTTCGTATATATACCAATGAACGAGTGGCGACCGAAGATTTTAAAGCAGGTCAATGTGATGGCGTTGCAATCAGTAATTTACGCGCCCGCGCCTTTAATCAGTTTGTTGGTAGTTTAGATTCAATTGGTAGTATTGAGTCGTATGAACAAATGTCGGAAGCCATTCGTTTACTGTCAAAGCCTGCAGCCTCCAAATATATGGTCAATAAAGATTTTGAAATAGTTGCACTTATTCCTTTAGGTGCAGCGTATATCATGGTGAATGATAGAAAAATCAACTCTTTAGCAAAGGCCGCAGGTAAAAAAATAGCGGTGATGGATTTTGATAAATCACAAGCAAAAATGGTGCAACAAATTGGCGCACAGCCTGTAGCGGTAGACCTGACCAGTATTGCGGGCAAATTTAATAATGGCCAAGTTGACATTATTGCAGGCCCCGCGTTGATTTTTCAGCCTCTAGAATTGTACCGAGGTATGACAGAGCCTAATGGCAATGTGCGTGGTGCGATTATTCGTTTTCCTGTTGTTCATGTCACAGGGGTGATGATGATGCACCGAGGCAAATTTCCCGATGGTATCGGGCAGTTAATGCGCGAATTTGCCGCGACGCAAACACCGTTGGCGTATCAGTTTGTCGATAAAGTCGAAAAATCAATTGATGAAAAATATTGGATTGATGTGCTAGAGGCAGATAAACCTGGCTATCAAAAACTGATGCGTGAGTCGCGTATTGCCATGACCAAAGAAGGTTACTACGATAAAAACATGATGGGTTTTTTGAAAAAAATCCGTTGTCGTTTTAATCCTGCCAGTTATGAATGTCGTTTGAACGATGAGTGATTAAGCTAGATTCTGTGCATTAAAGTCCCCCTCTTTGTCAAAGAGGGGTTAGGGGAGATTTTGACGATCAAATCCCCCTCAATCTCCCTTTTCCACAGGGGGAGGTTTTCAAACTACAAGCAAATACTTCTTAATTACTACAATTTAACCAGATTCGGCTGCCGCGCCATACACGTTTTATAACGCCCATCAACGCGCCCTGCAAACCATTCGGTTGTTAGTTTGCGGGTTATCTTCGGGCTAACTAATTGAATTTGTGGCATCACTTGTTGTGCAAAATTACGGCCTGTTTGTTGTTCAGCCAATTCAAATACCCGTTTAAATAGTCGTGTTTGGTTAAAGGCCTCGCTTTTTTCCTGTTTTAAATCACGTTCAATAGCTTGAGCTGTCATGTCTAAACGAGCCGCGAGTTTTATCAGCTGTTGTTGGGTGGTGCTGGTTTGATTATTTTGGTACATCAATAAATCACCATCTAACACCATTTTTTTATGCGCCAATATGCTTAATGCCGCCTGAAAAGCGGCATTACGGCTACTGTAGCGACCCGCATTAAAATCGGCAAAACGATACTTCATCTGTGGATAATTCACCCGATATTGCAATAGATTGGCAATGCCAAAATATAAACCACCACGTCGGGTAAACACTTCATTGCGTAAGCTGCCTTTGTAACTGTAAGGGTATGGCCATGCATGTATTTGGCTTTCGGCAAAATCAATACTCACTTGCATCGGCCCTCCTGTGCGAATGGGGTTTTTCATCTCAAAAGGCAGGCCAATTTTGCCCGCATCCGCGACTATATCTTCAAACAGCGCATTCATTTGTTTTTCGGTTTTTAGCGCGTCAATGCGCGCTTTGTAGCTACGGCCATCGGCGGAAGGTTTGAGTAAAGCCAGTTTCACGGCCAGCATCGGTAAATGATATTTATCCGCGCGTTTTTCGATTTCCTTCCAGACAATTTTGTCTAAATTAGCGACAGTTGGGTCACTTTGCCAACTGGATTCTTGTTCAATAATCGCAATTGCGGCACAAAAATATTGCGCTTCATAAGGAATTTTTAGGCCAGTAAATGCATTCAAAATATCATTACGCCAACCATTTCGGTCTTTCATTTTGGCAGGTAATAATCGTTGGAGTAAGGCGCGAGCTTGGTCGATGTTTGCTGGCTGTAAAGGTATCTGCGGTTGGGGCAAATTGACGGCTGGTAACGGTGTATTGATGTTTGTTGGTATTGCTGCACTAGATGGCAAAACTAAAGGCGGCAACGTTGGCGCAGGCGGATTGGCCTCGGCAATAGGCTTAGGCAATGGTTTGATCACGGGCTGTGTGGTGGCACAAGCGGATAACAAACTACTGATGAGTACAAGATACACAACTGACTTCACAAGCCTAACCTAAACCAATAATAAGGGTGGCAGTATTTTACATGGATAGAGGATGCGGTGTGGTTATGTCTAAGAAATAGGAACATAATAATCACACTTGATAAGTATCTGCGCGAAAATTTGTTAGTATTTCTCGTTTGCAAAGCACTGTGAACAAACAGGACAAATGTCATTAAGGCAATTTTTGAGCGTAGTTAGCTCCACAGTCTGTCCAGCAATGGCTTGATGGGAGTTGTGGTAACTTCACCAAAAATTAACTGACCCTAAAGAAATACATTAAGGAATATTAAGAATGCCATTAAAGGGTTATTACCAAAACGAATTAGAGCGCGTCGATAAAGCGTCACAACGTGTACGTGAAGTCATGGATGGTCTCAGCTCTGCTTTTTTTATTGGGATGATGACGATAGACGGCGTGTTGACCTACGCCAACCGTACTGCGTTAGCAGCGATTGGTTTAGAACGTAAAGATGTTGTAGGGCGGCGTTTTGAAGACTTGCCGTGGTGGTTCTATTCGGAAAGCCAACGTCAACAGCTACGAGATGCCGTGGCGAATGCGGCAAAAGGTAACAGCTCTCGGTTTGATGCCGTGTTTCAAGATGTGAGTGGTTCTTTAATTACTGTCGATTTTGCACTTTACCCTGTGTTGGATAGCAAAGGCAATGTCGCCTATTTGGTACCTTCGGGACATGATGTGACTGAGCGCAGAGCCGTAGAGCGTGCGTTACGGATGCTAAATGAATGTAACCATTTACTGCTTAGGGCAACAGATGAAACAACCTTAATGCATGATGTTTGTCGGTTAATAGTTGAGGTCGGTGGTTACAGCATGGCATGGGTTGGGGAAGCCCAAGAGGATGAAGCAAAAACGATCAAGCCAATCACCTATGCAGGCACAGACAGCGGCATTTTATCTGATGGGGTGGTATTGACGTGGGCAGAAAACGACCACAGAGGCCAAGGTGTAACTGGCCGATGTATGCGTAGTGGTGAAGTCGTTATCTGTGAAGATGTACAACAAGATCCAGCAATATCGCTATATTTACGCGATCTTGCCCTAAAAAAAGGATTTCGTGGCGGCATGGCATTCCCCTTGTATCAAAAAAGTTCGGTTCGTCGTGTGCTCACCATTTCCTCGCGAGTGAGCTTTAAAATGACCAGTGATGAAATTGAACTCTTACAAAATCTAGCTAAAAATCTTGCTTATGGCATTGAAAATTTACACACCCAACAACAGAACAAACAGATATTGGCCGCTGTTTATAAAATCACTGAAGGCATTTCTATTAGTACTGGCGCGGAGTTTTTGCAGAAATTAGTCTTGATGATGACAGAGGTGTTAGGTGCGCAAGTGGGTATTATTACTCAACTCCAGTCAGCAGAGCTTCCTTATACACGGACAGTTGCAGCGGTGATTGACGGTAAAATCGTGAATAATTTTGATATTGTGACCAGTGGTACACCCTGTGAAAACCTGAGTGAGACAACACCAGAGTGGGTGGTATTATCGGATGTGACTAAACACTATCCATGTGCGCATAAATTGGCGGAGTTCGAGGCGGAAGCCTACATTGGCCGACGGATAGCTGACGCACACGGTCAGTCGATGGGGCAGATTTTTTTGTTATTTCGTCAGCCTTTGCAGCAGCCAGAGTTTGTTTCTTCAATCTTTAGGGTTTTTACCGCGCGAGTGGCGGTAGAGCTCCAGAGACAAGAGCAAAAATAAACGCTGCCTGCATAAAACTAGCTTCGATGAAGAAACGCTAAATCCACGGATAGGTTAACTGAATCGTACCGAGTGGTAGGGTGTGACAAGGCCGACAGAAAGCTAATTCAACAGGAGAATCCCCATGACAACCAACGAAATCCGTTTTGATGACGGTGCCGCTTACGAGCGTTATATGGGCGTATGGAGTCAATTCGCAGGCAAGAGCTTTTTAGAATGGTTAGCACCACAACCTGCGAAGCAATGGCTAGATATTGGTTGTGGTAACGGCGCATTTACCGAAATGCTGGTCGAAAGCTGCTCGCCAAGCACTATAGATGGCATTGACCCCTCAGAAGCGCAATTAGCTTATGCCCGTACTCGGCCTTTTCTCAGTGCCGCTCTGTTTCAACAAGGCGACGCGATGAGTTTGCCTTATGCAGACAATAGTTTTGATATTGCGGTAATGCCCTTAGTGATCTTTTTTGTGCCAGACCCCGCCAAAGGTGTGGCGGAAATGGTGAGGGTTGTGCGGTCGGGTGGCATTGTCACGGCTTATGCGTGGGATTTGTTGGGTGGCGGTTTTCCGTATGATGTTTTGCGTACGGAGTTAATTAGTCGGGGTGTGAATGTGCCATCGCCGCCGAGTCCTAATGCGGGAAATCGACAGGTGTTGCAAGAGTTATGGCTGCAAGCAGGGCTACAAGATATTGAAACCTATGAAATTGTTGTTCAGCGAACATTTAGTGATTTTGATGATTATTGGTCAACGGTGTTGGGTGCGCCAAGTTTAGGGGCGCAATTGGCGGCCATGCCTGTTGATGAGTTGGTGGGGTTTAAAGAGGTGATTCGTTCGCGGTTAACGATTGATGCAATGGGTCGAGTCGTTTGTAGTGGGAGGGCTAATGGGGTGAGGGGAAGGGTGGGGTGATTGTATGTCGTTGAAAAATATAGGTGTAGCGTGCGCTTATAAAACTATCTTAGGTGTTCAAAAATGGATTGAGTAACATTACGCCAAACGCTTCAAAATCTTTGGTATTCCGTGTGACAACCGTTAAGCCATGAGTAATCGCAGTAGCAGCAATTAATGCATCTTCTAAATGATGATTAGCTCGGTGATGTAGCAGTTTTGCCCAACAACGAAACGCAGCCGCATCGACTGGTAATATTTGAAACGATTGAGCCAATTGTTCTAACCAGATTTCAATTTCGGCAGCTTTCGCCAAGTCTCGTTCGCGGGTAATCTCAATGCCTGCCTGTATCTCGCCTAATGTTACGGCTGACAAATAAAGACTCTGTTCTTGCGTGGCTTTAAGCCATGCTAATACCGCGCCATGTGGTTTTGATTTCCGTGTTTCTGAAACAACATTAGTATCAAGCAAGTACATTATTTTTACTCAAACGGCTCAATAGGGCGGCGGCTTTGTGTGCCGCGCTCTGGCAGATCAAGGTCAGCAGTAGGATGAGGAGCTAATAGCAGGGCTTTAAGGCTAGGCCGCGCTTGTTGTTGCAAGCGTCGCCATTCGTCAATTGGGATGAGGACAGCGGTTTCGGTACCGCGTAAAGTAACGATTTGTGGGCCTTCGGTCAGGCTGGCGCGTAAGAGTTCGCTAAAGCGAGCTTTGGCATCTTGGACTGGCCATGTGTGCATGATGAATGCCTAGTGAGAAATGGTAACTAGTCAGAATTATAGTCAGGTTGTATGAGGAGGGGTAGGTGAGTTTTGAGGAAAATTGTAGGGAGTGCGGGTAATCGGCAAGTGTTGCGAGATTTATGGCTGCAAGCAGGGCTACAAGAGATTGAAACTTATGAGATTGTTGTTGGGCGGACGTTTAGTGATTTTGATGATTATTGGTCAACGGTGTTGGGTGCGACTAGTTTAGGGGCGCAGTTGGCGGCCATGCCTGTTGATGAGTTGGTGGGGTTTAAGGAGGTGATTCGTTCGCGTTTGGTGGTTGATGCAATGGGTCGAGTCGTTTGTAGTGGGAGGGCTAATGGGGTGAGGGGAAGAGTGGGGTGAGTTTTGGGTTATGTGCGCATTGCGCACAGTTTTTGTATATTATGGCACTTGTTATATACACTACGAAACTGCGCTTTTTAATATAATTCAGAGGGCAATATAATGAAAGCTTTTTTGTCACACTCATCATTAGATAAAGAGTTTGTTAGAGAGGTAGCTAGTAAATTAGGGCGGTTGAACTGTATCTTTGACGAAAGAAGTTTTAACTCAGGAGAAGAATTTAAGGCGGCGATAGAGCAGCACCTTGAGAACTCATCTGTTTTCGTTTTTTTTGCCACAAAAAACTCCTTAGAGTCATTTTGGTGTCAATTTGAAATTGAAGAAGCGTTTTATTTGAAACTTAAAGCTAAGTTAGATACGGCAGTTGTTTACATAATAGATCAAGGTGTGAATTTAGCTAAAATTCCTAGCTGGTTGAGAAAAGCACTTATTAAAACGGAGTCTTCTCCAGCATTAATATCTAGGGATATTAAACATCACCTTGAGGCTTCAGCGGATAAGTTTCAGAGACCTATTTTTCTTGGTAGATCAAAAGAAAGGGAGGTATTAGAAGAGTGCTTGAATCCTATTGATGGCAGTGAGCGTAATAATGTAGTTTCTATTTTTGGGCTACCTGGAGTAGGCCGTAGATCGTTGATAAAAAGTTCAATTAAAGATCTTTATAGTCTCAGTAAGTGTGTAGAAATAGAGTTAGAGTCTGGTGATAATGCGAATACGCTTTGTGCCAAATTGGCAGATATAATTGAACCTTACTCATGTCAAAACGAATTAAAAGATTTAGTTGAGAGTATATTAAGTCTGGATGAAGATGCCGCTATTCAGCGCTCTATAAGAAATATATCAAATATTATTTCGTCAGGTGAGCTGCCAATAATAATTGACGAAGGAGGTGCTGCTTTAGATAATGGCTGCCTAAATGATTATTTGAATAAAATCGTTAAGGGTATAAATAAAGAAGGCGATGCATATTTGGTTTTTGTACTAAATAGACGAATTAGCTTTGATAATGAAGTTAAAGTCGAATGTATTTCTGTTGAACAGTTAAGCGATAAAGCAACAGCACAATTGCTTCATCAACTAGCGAAAAGAGTAAATTTGCATATTGATCATAAACAAATAAATGAATTAACAGATTATATTCATGGTTATCCTCCAGCCGCTAACTTTCTTATTAAGCAAGCTTCGATATATTCTATCGATGCGCTAATGAGCGATAAAAGAAAACTAACGCAGTTTAGCCAAAAAAGATTTATATCACATATTCAAGATCATAATCTCAAAGAAGCTGATAAATCCGTTTTACGGGTGTTATCAATATACTCACCACTTTCACTGAGTGCTCTTTTATGTTTGTATGATGATTCAAAAGAAACTGCTCATGACAGAATATATGAAATGATAGATTGCTCATTAATTAGAGTCCAAGACGGCCAGCTTTATACAATTGCAGATCCAATTAAAGGCTCAGTAAATGCTGTTTTTGGTTACCCTATAACTGGTGAGTTGGAGAAAATAGTTGTACCTTTAAGCTCATATATTTCTGAGGCCGAAGATGCTCGCAAGCTTGAGCTTTCAAGAGTATTATTTAGATTGGGTTTTGCTCTGAATGATTCTACTATTGAAAGTAAAGGGATAAGCCTACAATCAGACTATATAAAACTGCTACAAGATGCATATTATCAAAGAAGATATAAAGAAGCTGTTTCTTTAGGCTTTGAGGCCGTTGAAAGATGTCCCGATAACTCTACGGCGCGGAACTTTTTGATAAAATCTTTAATCCAAGAAGAAAAATGGGATGCAGCCCAAAAGCAAATTGATGATTTATATCCAATAGATGAATATAGAAATATTTATTTTTTGCAGGGATTTTTGGAAAGAAAGCGAGGAAACATAAAGGATGCCATAACAGCATTTTTGGAGTCTGAAAAGCATAAGAGAAAAGGCTTTGCATTACAAAGAGAGTTTGCCCATTGCTACTTGATGATTGGGGATTTTGACTTGGCCTCAACCGCTATTGAAAAAGCTCTAAGATTGCAGCCTGATAATAGTCAAGTTATTGATATGGCTGCAAAGATTGCTATCAAAAATAGAAATGAAGATAAGGCTAGAAAATATATTGAAAGATTAGCTTTGTTAGATTCACAAGAGCATTTTAATGTTAGGTTGTCTGCATTTAACTTGGCATTTGGCTATATTGATTTAGCATTAGAAGCTGCAAGGGATGCAGTAAAATATGGCGGTGATACTTTTTTTTCTGGGCGAGTTCAGCTAATAAAAGCATTAACAAAAAAGAAGAAATTGGATGATGCAGATACAGAAATGAGTGCTTTAAATGCAGATTTTCCACGCACAAAAAATGATGTTAGGCTCTCTCTCCAAAGTAGTATTTTACTTGAGAAGGGTGATCCACAAAAAGTATTGAAATTATTGGAGCATTTTTCTGATAAAAATAGTAAGCAATATAAAGGAGTGAAAAAAGCTTGTTTAGAGCAACTAGTAGCTAATATTTCTATTGATTACGATAAAAGGAAGGGGTTTTCAAGAGAGTTGGTCGCATTAGAAGAAATTGAAAGATTCGACATTAATGATGTCGGTTCTTAGCAAGAGCAAGCGTAGAGGCACGAAAATCATTATCCAAACTGTCAACGGTGGGTTTCCTTCGTCTACCCACCCTACCATTTTTGGTAATGAGTCAGCGTGGCTATTTAAGATAAATTAATTAAAATCAATAGGCTGTAAAATTTACTTCGCCTCCAAAAACTCCCTCATATCCTCATTCCTAACCCTGTCATAAATATCTTCAACTCGCAGCATCAAACCAACAGACTCAAGCACAATCTCATCACCCAAAAAATAGCGCATCGGCTGCCAGCCTTCACTACGACGGGCAACCTCAATCCGCACAATATCTTGCTCAACTAAAATGTATTCTTGCAGCGTCGGAATTTGCAAATACAGCATACGCTTGGTTGTTTGGTAATCATCCCTTTTTTAACCGAAGTTAAAAGTAGAGGTTAGGCTATTAGAGCCAGCTTTTGCTTTGGTGGTATCCCACCATTAGCTTTGTTCGGTCGTTCATGGTTGTAAAACCATAGCCATTCTGTCGCATGTTCCT
>JAUSLJ010000010.1 GCA_030646715.1 Agitococcus sp. | reverse complement strand
CCCTTCCCGAACTCAGAAGTGAAACCCCTCCGCGCCGATGATAGTGTGGCATTCGCCATGTGAAAGTAGGTCATCGCCAGACTCTTAATATACAAAAACCCCCATCTAAAAAATTAGATGGGGGTTTTTTGATTTTTATATTCCCAATAAACCGATAACTGATTGGAAAAAATAGTTATTCAGGGTATCCTCTTGAAATTAATCATCTTATTTTGACAAAATGCTATGGATATTCTTCGTCTATTGTCTGATGGTCAATTTCATTCGGGTGTGCAATTGGCGGAAGTGTTGGGTGTCAGTCGCACGACAATTTCTAATCGTATTGCCCAATGGAATACACAAGGATTAGAGATAGATAGTGTGACTGGTAAGGGTTATCGTTTGCACACACCAATCCAATGGCTCAACAAAGAACAAATCTGGTCAAAAATTCCTTCATCTATTCAGCAGTGTATTTACTCTTTTGACGTTTCTCAGTTTGTCTCTTCAACTAATGATGTTGTTTCTGAAAGTCTAGTTAAGCAAAATCAATCGGGTATTGTCTGTATCACGGAAATGCAAGGAGCTGGGCGTGGTCGTCGTGGTCGAGAATGGTTGTCTCCACCTGCGGGTAATTTTTACGGTTCTATAGGTTGGATTTTTAATGACGGCTTTAGTGTCATTGAAGGGCTCAGTCTCGCTGTTGGTGTAGCTCTTATTAAGGCAATGGAGTCTGTTGGTGCTCGTGGTCTGCAACTTAAATGGCCTAATGATGTGTTGCATCAGGGAAAAAAATTAGCGGGCATCTTAATTGAAATGACGGGGGAGGTCGGCGGGGCTTGCCAAGTCGTGGTCGGTGTTGGTGTTAATCTACAATTGCCTGAAACCATTAAGCAGCAAATAACTCAACCTGTTACCGATCTATATGGTATTTGTGATTATGCCGTGGATAGGCAGAAGATTACAGCGGCGATTGTCTCAGAACTCATCACCTTACTTAATAGTTATGGTAAAACAGGGTTCTCTGAGTGGCAAAATGACTGGCTGAGTTATGATGCATTTAAAAATAAACCTGTTTTGATTATGGGTATGCAAGAACCTCTAAATGGTATTGCCAGAGGTGTCGATGAACAAGGCAATCTTTTATTAGATGTTGAAGGCGAGATGATGAAAGTTTATGGTGGGGAAGTTTCTTTGCGTCAAGTGTTGAGTAATTAACGAGTGGCTCGCTCCTGCTTTATTGATATGGGTAATTCCCGTATTAAGTTATGGCTGTGTGATGAGCAAAAGATTATTGCTCATTATGCTGTAGCTCACCAATATTCTGCCGATATATTAACATCTAGTTTACCCCCTGAGTTTTATCATCATGTTGACTTTATCGGGGTTTCCTCGGTTTTAGAGGATAAGATTAATCATGAGTTAGAAAACTTATGTTTATCATTGTGGGCATGCATGCCGCATTTTGCGCGTACTGATTTTTCAACATTGGGAGTTCAATGCGCATATACCGAGCCCAGTCTTTTAGGTATTGATCGTTGGTTAAATATCTTAGCCGTTAGTCATCAGCAGCCTGTTTGTGTGGTTAGTTGTGGTACAGCATTAACCATAGATGTGGTTAACAATAACCAACATTTGGGCGGATATATTTTGCCGGGCATGAATTTACAGTTATCATCGCTCGTACATGGTACACAACGTGTACGTCCTCATGATATAACGTCTATCTCACTCGCGTTTGGTAAAAGTACTAGTGAGGCGGTGCATCATGGAGTGCTGTTAACGTGTGTTGCGGCGATTGAAAAGGTGGTTGTCGCTCTAAAACAAGTGACGGATAACAATGTGCAGGTTGTTTTGACAGGTGGGGATGCGGAAAAAATTAGCCCACATTTGCAAATAGCGCACACTCTGAACCCAGAGTTATTGTTGTTTGGTTTACAACGCTATTTTGGCCAGTTATCGTAAGCCGATATTATAAGAGGAATGGATATGCCTTTAGTCTTTGGACTGTTGGTGGTATTTAACGCCGTATTTTTGGCGTGGCAGTTTTTTGAACAGCAAAATCATGGTCAAGGTACGATTGTTATTGTCGAGGAGCAAGAAGGTAAGTCTTTGCAGCTTCTGGCGGAGCGTGCGGATTTAGTTCGAGTAGAAAATACCATGACTTCTGAATCGTCAAATACGACTCATACTAAAACGCAAGAAGATTTAGTGTGCTACCGTGTCGGGCCAATATTAGATAATGATATGCTCAAGCAAGTACGTGCTATCTTTGAAAAAAGTGGCTTTGACATTAAGGTAACAACGACAAATGGTAGTAATGATAAATATTGGGTCTATATTCCTCCTTTAGCGACTTCGGAAAAAGCGCAAGCAGTATTAGCTGAGTTACAAAAAAACGATGTTGATGGTGCAGTTGTTACAGATGCACAATTGGCAAATGCTATTTCTTTAGGCACTGTTAACAGCTCTGATAAAGCAGAAGTGCTCAAAAGCAAATTGATGGCTTTAGGGTATCGAGCAGAGTCTAAAACAACCACCACCTCGCGTGATGAGCAATGGTTATTGCTTAAAAATGTCGGTACCGTAGGCACAGCTCAAATTGATAGAATCTTGGTGGGTAGTCCGCAAATTAGAAGAGAAAAAACTTCTTGCCGCTAAGCAATGTTTAATAAAACACAAAAAAGCCAGTTTTATGGCTTTTTTGCACTCAACTTAGTCCTTCCACCGCCATTTTTAGGCTTATGTTAATGAAGTTAGAGACTGATACTCCGTTGGTATCCATACGCGACCTTAGCTTTAGTCGCGGCGCTCGCCCAATATTTGAGAATATTCATTTGGATGTTGCTCGTGGCAAAGTGACTGCAATTATGGGGCCTTCAGGTTGTGGTAAAACGACATTGTTACGTTTTATTGGTGGCCAACTATATCCAGATCAAGGCCAAGTCCTCGTCAATGGTGAGAATGTGCCAGAAATGAGTCGTCGTGAGTTATTTATTGCTCGCGCTAAAATGGGCATGTTGTTTCAAAGTGGCGCGTTATTTTCTGATTTGTCTGTCTATGAAAATGTCGCTTTCCCGTTAAGAGCACATACCCAGCTTTCAGAATCTTTGATTCATGAATTAGTATTGATGAAGTTAGAAGCAGTGGGTTTGCGTGGTGCATTGAATTTGATGCCTGCGGAATTGTCAGGCGGTATGCAGCGTCGTGCTGCCTTGGCCCGTGCAATTGCGCTTGATCCAGAGTTGATTATGTATGACGAACCATTTGCAGGCCAAGATCCGATGGTCAAAGGCGTTTTGGTGACCTTGATCCGCACCTTACGTGAAGCTTTGGGTTTAACGACGATTATTGTTTCACATGATGTGCCAGAAACCTTACATATCGCCGATTATATTTACCTAATTGCGAATCGTTCAATTATTGCATCAGGAACACCAGATGAGTTGCGGAATTCAGACTCCCCATTTGTGCAACAATTCTTAAATGGCAGTCCCGATGGTCCTGTTCATTTTCATTATCCCGCAAAAAGTTACAGTGAAGAGCTAGGAGTGGGCTTGTGATTGTTGAGTCTATTCGTCGTTTAGGTGCAAGTGCACTCTCTAAATTACAGTCTATTGGTGCGGCAGGGATATTCTTGTGGCAAGCTTTAGTAGCCGTGCCTCAGCCGCGCACCTCTTTTCCTTTATTAATTAAGCAGTTATATGCTGTTGGCGTATTGTCGTTTGCCATTATTATTGTTTCAGGACTGTTTATTGGTTTGGTGCTGGGCTTACAGGGTTACAATATCCTGATTACCTATGGCAGCGAGCAAGCTTTAGGTACATTAGTGTCTTTAACCTTAGTTCGAGAATTAGGGCCTGTAGTGACGGCATTATTATTTGCTGGTCGGGCTGGTTCGGCATTGACCGCAGAAATTGGTTTGATGAAAGCAACCGAACAATTAGCCAGTATGGAAATGATAGGTGTTGATCCTTTACGTCGAATTATTGCCCCGCGATTTTGGGCGGGATTTATTAGTATGCCGTTATTGGCATTAATTTTTTCAGCCGTTGGTATTATCGGTGGGATGTTAGTGGGTGTGGATTGGTTGGGCATTTATTCGGGTTCATTTTGGGCGAATATGCAAAATTCGGTCGAGTTTTTTGATGATGTCGTCAATGGCATTATCAAAAGTGTGGTTTTTGGTGTGGCAGTGACGTGGATTGCCTTATTTCAAGGGTATGACTGTGAGCCGACAGCAGAAGGTATTTCTGTCGCCACGACACGCACCGTCGTTTATGGTTCTTTATCGGTGTTAGCACTCGACTTTATTTTAACCGCCGTTATGTTTGGAGATTTGTAATGCGTACTCGCACCCTTGAGCTTAGCGTGGGCTTATTTTTAGTCGCGGGTATAGCGGCACTATTCTTTTTGGCTATCAAAGTGAGTGGCTTGAGTAGTGAAGTCAATCAACCTAGCTATAAAGTGTACGCTCACTTTCAAAATATTGCTGGTCTAGTACCTCGCTCTAAAGTGACAATGTCAGGTGTGACGATTGGTCGTGTGGCGGCAATTGAGCTAGATAAAAAGAAGTTGAACGCCAAAGTGACATTAGAAATTTATAATGATGTTAATGAGATTAGTACAGATTCTGTAGCCAGTATTTTGACCGCAGGCTTATTAGGCGAGAAATACATAGGTATTGTGCCAGGAGCCGATGACACTTTTGTTAAGAACGGTGACGAAATCGAACAGACACAATCCTCACTTGTGTTAGAAGATCTAATTGGAAAGTTTCTCTTTAACAAAGCTACGGAAAACAAGAGCAGTGCACCTGCTCCCACTCCTACGCCTTCCACAGCAGAAGAGTTCTAATTGATTCATACCGATGCTTTTATATGGTCATCGGTTTTAACGAGGATGATGATATGTTGAAGTTACTACAGCGCAGTTTTTCGATAATGTTGATGGGCGTTTTATTGTTAGGCGCACAATTAAGCTACGCTGCCGAAAATCCCAAAGATTTTGTCCAACGCATTTCTGAGCAATTAACGACACGCTTAGTCAAAGAGCGTCCCGCTTATAAAAAAGACCCTCAATTGTTGTTTACCATTGTGCAGGAAAATATAGAGCCGTATGTGGATTTTACGGGCTTTGCCAAAGGGGTGATGGGGCAGTTTTATCGCCAAGCCAATGACAAGCAACGCGTGGATTTTACTGCGACCTTTAAGCAAAGTTTAATTCGCACTTATGCTAATGGTTTAGGCGCGTATGAAAACGAAAAATTTACCGTCAAACCTTATAGAGCAGGTGATGACCCGAAAAAAGCCCAAGTCGATATGGATATTCAAACCAGTAGTAACGGTCTTGTTCCTGTGACTTATCAAATGGTTTTAGACGCGCAAGGACAATGGAAAGTACGGAACTTGATTTTGAATGGTATTAATCTAGGCTTAACCTTTCGTAATCAGTTTGCTTCTACTGTCGAAGCCAATCATGGTAATTTAGACAAAGCGATTGCCAATTTTGTTCCAGCAGCCGAGCCTAAAAAAGGTAGCTAATATGACCGAAAGTGTAGCGACATTAACGCTGCAAGACTCGCGCCTCCATTTAGGAGGCGTTGTGCATTTTGATAATGCCGAAAAAGTCTGTGCGGATGGCGTAAAGTTACTCAAGCAAGCGGGTAAAACGCTGGTGATTGATATGCAAGAGCTTGCTAGTAGTAATAGTTTAGTGGTGGCCATTTTGGTGTCGTGGACACGAATCGCATCTAGTTCACAACAAAACTTGCATATTAGCCATATGCCCGACAAACTACGCGCCATTATTCGTGTCAGTGGTTTAACCACGGCTTTACCTGAATTACCGTAGGATCAAAAATGAATCCCGAAAGCATTAAATCTGTTTTAGTAAACGCTTTTCCTGATGCAGTTGAAGTGAGTGTCACAGGTGAAGGCGGCAAGTTTCAAGTGACTATTGTTAGTGAAGAGTTTGCTAGTTTACGTCCTGTGGCGAAACAGCAACGTGTTTACGCGCCATTGAACGAATATATTGCCAGTGGTGCGATTCACGCAGTGACCATGCGCACCTTAACGCCCGAAGAATGGCGTAAAGCAAAACTATTTGGTTAATCCATCCCTCCGCATACAGAGAATAAATCATGGATAAGTTAGCGATTACAGGTGGCACTCGTCTCGAAGGTGAAGTGCGTATTTCTGGCGCAAAAAACTCCGCTTTGCCGTTGTTAGCAGCAACCATTTTAGCGTCAACACCTGTCACGCTTAACAATGTTCCCGATTTGCACGATATTAAAACCATGATGCGTATTTTGGCGCACATGGGTATGACCATCACTAAGGGCGAAAATGGCCAAGTTGTTATTGATGCCAATACGCTGACTCAAGCGGTTGCACCTTACGAATTAGTCAAAACCATGCGCGCGTCGATTTTTGTTTTAGGTTCGTTGGTCACACGCTTCAAAGAAGCCTATGTGTCTTTACCGGGTGGTTGTGCCATTGGTTCTCGACCTGTAGACCAGCATTTAAAAGCTTTAGAAGCATTGGGCGCAGTGGTTACCGTGGAAAAAGGTTATGTTCATGCCAAAGTTGATGGTCGTTTGCGTGGTGGTCGGATTTTGTTTGATGTCGTGACCGTTGGTGGTACAGAAAACGCAATGATGGCGGCAACATTAGCCGAAGGTACTACGATTATTGAAAATGCGGCGCGTGAGCCTGAAGTGGTTGATTTGGCCAATATGCTGAAAAAAATGGGCGCAAACATCGAAGGTGCAGGTACAGACCGTATTGTCATTGAAGGTGTGGAAGCATTAACGGGTTGTGAATATGCCGTTTGTCCAGATCGTATTGAAACTGGCTCATATTTGGCGGCAGCCGTAGTGACGGGTGGACGTATTCGAGCCACGCATACAGACCCGAAATTATTGGATGCCGTATTGCTCAAGTTCTTAGAAATGGGAGCTTTAGTGAGTACAGGTGAAGATTGGATTGAGATCGATATGCAGGGTAAACGTCCACGCGCCGTCAGTTTCCGTACGTTACCGCATCCTGCTTTCCCTACCGATATGCAAGCGCAGTTTATGGCCATTAATGCCATTTCTGATGGTACAAGTACCGTCAATGAGACCATTTTTGAAAATCGCTTTATGCACGTGCCCGAATTAAATCGGATGGGGGCAAATATTGAAGTGGATGGCCATACAGCAGTCGTTCGTGGTGTCAGTAAATTAGACGGTGCGCCAGTCATGGCGACAGATTTACGTGCATCTATGTCATTGGTATTGGCCGCGTTAGCCGCTGATGGGGATACGGTAATTGACCGTATTTATCATATTGACCGTGGTTATGAGCGTGTGGAAGAAAAACTTTCGTTATTAGGTGCTAAAATTCGCCGTATCTCTAGTCGGGTAAATGCTTAAATGTCGCAGTTGATTATTGCTTTATCGAAAGGACGCATTTTAAAAGACACTCTCCCGTTATTAAAAGTAGCGGGCATCGAGTTATTGGAAGACCCCGAAAAAAGTCGCAAATTGATTTTTCCGACTACTAACCCGCAAGTGCAAATTGTCATTATTCGTGCTACTGATGTGCCGACTTATGTCGAAAATGGTGCGGCTGATGTCGGTGTTGCAGGCAAAGACGTCTTGATGGAGCACGGTGCGAGCGGTGTTTACGAGCCATTAGATTTAAATATTGCCAAATGCCGTTTAATGGTGGCAGGCAAAGTGAACGCCCCTCCTGTGCATGGTCGTTTGCGTATTGCCACTAAATTTGTCAATTTAGCAAAACAATACTACGCTGAAAAAGGCGAGCAAGTAGAAGTCATTAAACTTTATGGTTCAATGGAGTTAGCTCCGTTAATGGGGTTGGCTGATAGAATTGTTGATGTGGTTGATACGGGTAAAACGCTGGTTGAGAATGGTTTAGAGCCGTTGGAGTTAATCGCTCATATTTCATCACGTTTAATCGTCAATAAAGCCAGTTTTAAACGTAAAGCCGATTTAATACAGCCGTTGTTGCAGCAATTAAGTCATGCGGTAGAGCAATCAAGGGTATAAAAATTGCTTGACGAGTACTTGTGTGATTGAAGTGCTCGCCCGTTTTGTCGTAGTTTTCTTCTCTCAAGCTAATCGCTTTTCATCTTTGCCTATACGGATTAATACTTGTGAAAAACACGGTTACCATACGCCGCCTAAATATCCAAGATACTGATTTTTCAGCTAAATTAAACACCTTGTTGGCGTGGGAGTCGGTTAACGATCACCAATTGCAGCAAACGGTCAGTGATATTTTGGCGCGTGTTAAACAGCAGGGCGATAGTGCGGTCCTAGATTACACACGCCGTTTTGACCAAGTCACGGCCAGTCAATTTTCCGCATTAACCATCTTACCAGAGCAGTTATTAGCTGCGTATGAAGGTTTAGGCGATGAACAGCGCGAAGCCTTATCTGTCGCCGCAGAGCGTGTGCGTTATTATCACCAAAAACAAGTGCAAGCCTCATGGCAATACCAAGAGGTTGATGGCACGATTTTAGGTCAACAAATTACACCGCTAGACCGTGTGGGGATTTATGTACCGGGTGGGAAGGCCAGTTATCCATCATCGGTATTAATGAATGCTATTCCTGCGAAAGTAGCGGGTGTGGCTGAAGTGATTATGTGTGTGCCTACGCCGCGTGGTGAAGTCAATCAGTTGGTTTTAGCAGCTGCCTATTTGGCAGGTGTCGATAAAGTCTTTACCGTTGGCGGCGCGCAAGCGGTGGCGGCATTGGCCTATGGCACAGAAAGCATTCCCAAAGTCGATAAAATTGTTGGCCCGGGAAACAGTTATGTGGCAACCGCTAAACGATTAGTGTTTGGTCAAGTTGGCATTGATATGATTGCAGGTCCGTCAGAAATTTTGATTTATTGTGATGGTAAAACCTCACCTGATTGGATTGCCATGGATTTGCTGTCGCAAGCAGAACATGATGAAGAAGCACAGGCGATTTTAATTAGTCATGATGGTACTTATTTGGATGCGGTCGAGGCTTCGCTGGATAAACTGTTACCTAGTTTAGAACGTGCCAATATTGCTCGTGTCTCATTAAGTAATCGGGCGGCATTAATTCAGGTTGAAAATGAGCAACAGGCACTAGAGTTAATTAATCGTATTGCGCCTGAGCATTTAGAATTGTCGGTAGAAAACCCTGAGGCTCTACTGCCACATATTCGTCATGCAGGGGCTATTTTTATGGGGCGTTTTACCCCTGAAGCTCTAGGTGATTATTGTGCTGGTCCGAATCATGTCTTGCCAACATCAGGGACAGCACGTTTTTCGTCACCGCTGGGGGTTTATGACTTCCAAAAACGTTCGAGTGTGATTTATTGTTCGGCTCAAGGTGCAGATCATTTAGCCCGAGTGGCTTCGGTATTAGCGCGTGGTGAAAGTTTGACGGCGCATGCACGTTCCGCCGAATATCGTTTTCAAGACTAATTCTTCAAAATTAATGTCATTGTGATTGAGAGTACAGCATGAGTCAGCACTATTGGAGTCCTGTGGTTCGTGGACTGGTTCCTTATGTTCCCGGTGAACAACCGAAAGTGGTCAATTTGGTCAAACTCAATACCAATGAAAATCCGTATCCACCATCGCCTAAGGTTTTAGAGGCGATGCACGCAGCGATTAACGATAGTTTACGTTTGTATCCAGATCCTGACTCCAGCGCATTGAAAAAAGCCATTGCTGATTATTATGTCGTTGATAGTAGCCAAGTCTTTGTCGGGAATGGCTCTGATGAAGTATTAGCGCATGTGGTTTTAGCCTTTTTTAAGCAAGCACAGCCGATTTTGTTTCCTGATATTTCCTATAGTTTTTATAAAGTCTATTGTGGCTTATATGAAATTGACTATCGGACAATTCCGCTCAATGAACAGTTTCAGATTGATGTCGCGGATTATCATCATCTCAATGGTGGCATTGTTTTCCCCAATCCAAATGCGCCAACGGGTTGCTTATTGTCTTTAGCGGCGATAGAAACTTTATTACAAGCGAATCCTGATAGCGTGGTAGTTGTCGATGAGGCTTATATTGATTTTGGTGGTGAAACAGCTATTAGTTTGATTAATCAATATCCGCAATTATTGGTGACTCAAACTTTGTCTAAGTCTCGTTCTTTAGCAGGTTTGCGAGTGGGTTTGGCGGTAGGGCAAGCACATTTAATTGAGGCATTAGAGCGTGTTAAAAATAGCTTCAACTCTTATCCGATGGATAAGTTGGCGATTGCGGGTGGCGTGGCCGCCTTTGAGGATAAAGCCTATTTTCAGCAAACCTGCCAAGCTATTATTGATAGTCGTGAGTCATTAGCGCAGCAACTCAAAGACTTGGGTTTTGAAGTATTACCCTCTGCCGCGAATTTTGTCTTTACACGTCATCCACACAAAGAAGCAGTTCAGATTGCGGCTGCTTTGCGTGAAAAAGCCATTATTGTGCGTCATTTTAAATTGCCACGTATCGAGCAGTTTTTGCGGATTACCATTGGCACTGAGGCGGAAAATCAAGCCTTGGTTGAGGCGTTGAAGGCGTTGTAGACTGTTGAAAAATTATAGGCTTCTACTCCGCTCAGCCAGCGTAAAAACGCACCCTGAGCGGTCGAAGGGACAGCTAAAAGGCTTACCGCTCTTCGTCACTCATCTCAGGCTGTTCAGCTTTTGGCCGTTTTCCGACTTTTACCGATAATGCCACTTCTTCTTTATCGCGTTTGACGACAACATTCACAGCAGTATCAGGTTTGATGCCCGCAATCATTTTTACCAGTTCAGTGTCGGTGTTTGTTTTTTGATCGTTGACACTTATAATGACGTCATTCGGTTTGATACCGCCTTCTGCCGCGGGGCCTCCACGAACGACTCCCGCAATGGCTACGCCTTCACTGGTTTTAGTATTAAATGAGCCATCGTCATTAAAGTTTTGATTGGCTTGCTGAATTTCCACCCCCAACCAACCGCGAACGACTTGACCATGATCAATAATATCCATCATCACGGCTTGTGCGAGTTTGGCAGGAATAGCAAAACCAATACCCATTGAGCCACCCGAACGCGAATAAATGGCCGTATTGATACCCACTAAGTTACCTGCGACATCTATCAATGCACCGCCAGAGTTACCGGGATTAATAGCGGCATCCGTTTGAATAAAATCTTCAAAGGTATTAATGCCTAAGCCGTTACGCCCCAATGCCGAAACAATCCCTTGTGTCACTGTTTGCCCGACACCAAAAGGATTGCCTATCGCTAAAACGACATCACCGACTTCTGTGGGCGTGGTTTTAAATGGCAGAGTCGGCAAGTCTTTTAAATCAATTTTGATAATCGCTAAATCGCTGTCGGGATCTGTGCCAATCACTTTGGCTTTGGCTTTGCGACCATCGTGTAAAGCGACGATAATTTCATTGGCTTTGCCCACCACATGATTATTGGTCAATACATACCCTTCTTTGGAGACAATCACACCAGAGCCTAAACCAGAGCGCGGTTCAGATTCTTGAGAGCCCATACCGTGAAACTCAAAAAATCGGCGAAACATTGGGTCGTTCATTAAGGGATGATTATTATGTTTAATGGTTTCAGTAGTGAAAATATTCACCACCGCTGGCGCGGCCGCTTTAACCGCAGGGGCATAAGAAACGACACCACTGGCGTTGCCTTGAATGGTAAGAGGCCGCTCTTGGCTGATAGTGACATTGGGATTTGTGCTTTGCTGTTCAGCTTGTTCTTTTGGTTGGCAGCCTGCAACAGCTACCAAACTGCAAGCAATCATAAGACTTGATACATAGCTAAAGCGTGACATAAATCAGTCCTGCGAATGAAGTGATAAGTAAGATATTATATTTAATGCAATTTTTAAACTCTGCAAGGAATCATCATGGCTTCGTTACGACAAGTAGTGGATTTGTTACAAAGCACACTTAAGCCTCAATTATTTAATGACTATTGCCCTAATGGTTTACAAGTGCAAGGCAAAGAACACATACAACGATTGGTGACAGGGGTTACTGCGAGTCAGGCTCTGATTGATGCAGCCATTGACTTACAAGCGGATGCGATTTTGGTGCATCACGGTTATTTTTGGAAAGGTGAAAATGCTTGTGTCGTGGGGATGAAGAAAAATCGGCTGAAGGCGTTGTTAATGAATGATATTTCTTTGTTGGCCTATCATTTGCCGTTGGATGCACACCATGAATTAGGCAATAACGTGCAATTAGCTAAAAAGCTGGGTTTGGGCATTGCAGAGCCGTTGTACCCTGAAAATCCTAAACAAGTCGGAAATATTGCAGTATTAGATGAGTCAATGTCGGCAGAAGATTTTAGTATGTTGTGCGAGCGTGTTTTGGGCCAAAAGCCGATTCATATTGCAGGTGCGAATCAGCTCATTAAAACCATTGGTTTTTGTACGGGCGCGGCACAAGGTTTTATTGAACAAGCCGTGGTGATGGGTTGTGATGCTTATTTAAGTGGTGAGATTTCTGAGCCAACGGTGCATACCGCGCGTGAAACAGGGATTCATTATTTTGCCGCTGGCCATCATGCGACTGAGCGTTATGGTGTGCAAGCAGTGGGGGATTTTTTGGCAGAAAAATTGGATATTGAGCATGTATTTGTCGATATCGCCAATCCTGTTTAGCTATTGTATAGCGGAGTGTGTTGGCTATATGATGGTCGGTATTTAGCACTAAAGTACCTTGATGCTATTAAAGCCGCTATATAACCAGAATAGGATCAAGTATGAAACTCCGTAGCTTGCTTTTTTTAAGTTTGTTTTTCTGTAGCTCATTCGCGCAAGCCACTGACGAACTCGACGAGTTGCGTGCAGTGAATAAGAATGAGTGGCGTTTATTAAAAAACGACCAGCGCCAAAAGATTAAAATATGGACTAAAAATGAGGATGATAAACCCATTCGCTCATTTAAAGTAGAGTCCGTTATTGATGCACCTATTGAGTCATTAATGAGGTTAGGGGCAGATATTCCTGCTATGTCGCGTTGGTTTTTTCAAATGAAATCCGCCAAAGTGATCAAGTTGATTTCTGCCCATGAGGTGATTGTCTATTTGGTATTTGACGCGCCATTAGGCGTTCCTGATAGAGATGCAATCGTGCGTATTACTATGTTTCCGATGAGTTCAAAACAGCCGTATAGCTTGGTGAAATGGGAGGCTTTACCTGACCATCTGCCGTTAAAGCCGCCATTTGTGAGAATGCAAGCTGCTAATTTTACGGCGAAATTGACACCACTCAATGAGCGTCAAACGGCCTTCGATACCGAAGGGTATTTTAATCCAGGTGGCCATGACCCCGTATGGGCAGTTAACTTTATGCAAACGAGAGCTCCTTATGTCTCGCTTCTTGGATATAGACGAGTGGTTGCAAATCCAAAATATCATGACCCATCGCAACCACAGACATTCCAAGCGGAGTAAGGTTTCTCAGGGTTTCTTGGTTAAATAGCAGAGAAAGGGGCAGAATAGCCCCTAACAATCAACGCCTAAACAAATACCCCGTCACTTCTTCCCTATCATGATACAACTGCTTAAACGCCAACTGATAATGCACACGCTTATCTTGCAAAATATCCTCCATTAATTCTTTGCAATGTTGTAACTCTTCAAAACGGCGTTTCATTGGGAGTTTGAGATTGAAAATTGCTCGCTCCGCATCACCATCGGCAATCCAACTGGCAATTGTGGTAGCAACGCGGGCAGGACTTTCAATCATGTCACAGACCAACCAATTGACTTTACGTTCGGGACGAAATTTAAAACCATCAACGCGTAAATGATCAACCTGTCCTGTTTGCATTAACGCTTTATCCATCGCACCATTATCGATAGCAATCACTTGCAGACCTTTGTGCACTAATTGCCACGTCCATCCACCAGGAGCTGCGCCCAAGTCCACGCCTGTCATGCCTTCGCGTAGCCAATTTTGTTGAGTTTCTTCATCCAAATAATAATGAAAGGCTTCTTCCAGTTTTAAGGTTGAACGACTCGGTGCATCTTTAGGAAAACGCAAACGCGGAATGCCCATCGTCCACGGTGAACTATTCTCAACATAGCTATAACCAACATACACAGCCGTTGAGTCTAAAAAGAATAAATGCAGCTTTTTCGGCGATTTTTTCCGTAAAATTGCGCGTTTTTGCAACACGGAAGTTAACGCAGGCGTAATCGACTTAAAAAAATTACTTAACGATTTGCCGTCATTGGTGTCTGCGCCTTCTAACTCCAACTCTTTAAAACTTTGGCCGACTAAGGCGGCAATAATGGGCGAAATACGGTCGTTAGCTTCTAATCGTAATGGTTCTGCGTTTTGAATGAATAATAATTGCCGAGCAAACACCAATTCCCGCCATTTTGGGGCGTTTTCTCCTGTCTCGGGCAAGTCTTCGCCACAGAATAAAACATAGGCACTGTCAGCCTTCGCTTTGATATAACCTTGCCAGCCATACTGGTCAGCAAAGTGCTGTAATTCGAGGGCGGCTTCTTTTTCGAAGCCTGCGCGACAATAAATCAGGTATGCATTGGCCATAAGGCTAGAGTCTAAGTGAAAGAGGCGCGTATAATTGCGCTCTTTTCTACTCACTGCAAGTTGTTGAGGAATATTTATGTCATTAGTAAAACCGCATGGTAGTGATGTTCTACTGCCATTGTTATTAGAAGGCGAAGCTTTAGTTGCCGAATTAGCGCGCGCTCAGTCCTTAAAAAAGGTGGTCATTAGTTCGCGTGAAAGTGGCGACTTGATTATGTTGGGTATCGGCGGCTTCACTCCGTTAACGGGTTTTATGGGACATGCGGATTGGTTAAGTGTTTGCACCACCATGCAAATGACTAATGGCTTGTTTTGGCCAATCCCGATTACTTTATCGACGACACCCAAAACAGCCGACACTATTACGATTGGTGAAGATGTGGCTTTGGTAGATAGTGACAGTGGCGAAATCATGGGCACGATGACGGTGACTGAAAAGTACAGCATCGACAAAGATTTAGAATGCCGTGAAATTTTCCGCACCAATGACATCGCTCACCCTGGTGTAAAAATGGTGATGGAGCAGGGCGATGTTAACCTTGCAGGCCCTGTCAAAGTCTTGTCGCAAGGCGAGTTCCCTACGAAATACGCTGATACTTATATGACTCCAGCGCAAACGCGTGAGTTGTTTGAAGCTAAAGGCTGGAAAACCATTGCCGCTTTCCAAACCCGTAACCCAATGCACCGTTCGCACGAATACCTCGCCAAAATCGCGATTGAGATTTGTGATGGTGTGATGGTTCATTCCTTGTTAGGTGCGTTAAAACCGGGTGATATTCCTGCTGAAGTACGTCAAGAAGCGATTAGCGTGTTGATTGACAAGTATTTTGTCAAAAACACGGTTGTGCAATCAGGTTATCCGTTGGATATGCGTTACGCAGGCCCTCGTGAAGCCTTGTTACACGCCTTGTTCCGTCAAAACTATGGTTGCTCACATTTGATCGTCGGTCGTGACCATGCAGGCGTAGGCGAGTACTACGGCCCATTTGATGCACAAACGATTTTTGAACAAATCCCCGCAGGCGCGTTGCAAACTCAGCCGTTGAAAATTGACTGGACGTTCTGGTGTAATGCTTGTGGTGGTATGGCGTCGACTAAAACCTGTCCACATACCCCTGCTGACCGTGTATTGGTTTCAGGTACAAAGTTGCGTAAAGCCTTGTCTGAAGGTGAAGCTGTTGCCGATAACTTCTCGCGCCCTGAAGTGCTTGAAGTGTTGCGCAAATATTATGCGTCTTTAGAAGAGCATGAAAAAGTGAAAGTGGAATTGACTGGGCATTCTGCTAAATAAGTAGATTGTTTGAAGTAAAAAAGCCCGCTTGTTAGCGGGCTTTTTTTTGATTCAGGGTGTTGATTTACCTCAACCCATACTCTTCATCCAACATCCCTTTATCATGTGGACTTTTAGGTGCGTAATCGCGCGGTGGCTCAATAGCCGACAAAAATTTATCATCATTCAATAACGCAGGTTGTGGATAAGCATCTTTCGGTGTCGCCAAACCTAAAAATGCACTCGCTGGATTACTACTAGTGTGGCGTTTATTATCCGCACACAGTTCGTTTGCACCCGTTTGCAAATGCTCATGTACTTCGCGATATGCATTCGTTAAATTATTAACCAATTGCGCAGATTGAGAAAAGTGAGTGGTTACCGTTTCTTGGTAGTGCTCATACTTGGCTTGAAGCGTTTTCAAATGGTCTTCTAGTTCACGTACTCGATTATCGCTATTGCGATAAAACTGTAAAAAGTAACCTGCTGCGACACCAATCGCAAAAACTAACACATACAGCAGCCACTCCATAGAATCCCCCAAGTACAGTATTTAATATTGGCGTTTGCGCCACTAGTCTATAACATTCCCACATAAATTGATTGTCGAGTGTCATCATGACTGCAACAAGCTATGTGCAAGGCCAAACGGGTCGCCTAGAAACACGTCTCACAGTACCATCAACCCCCAAAGCGGGGCAAGTAGCAGTCGTTTGTCACCCTCATCCTTTGTTTGGTGGCACGATGGATAACAAGGTTGTCACTACGATTGTGCGTGCTTATAAGGAACAAGGTATTACAGTTGTCACGTTCAATTTTCGGGGTGTCGGGCATAGTGACGGTGTTCACGATAACGGTAACGGCGAAATTGATGATGCAGTCGCGGTGATTACATGGGCTTTGGCACAAACACAAGCGACTGAATTATACTTGGCTGGTTTTTCCTTTGGCTCATATATTGCTGCCGCTACTGTAAGTCGTTTGTCTGCTTTGCCCGTACAGTTAAAACAGTTATTGTTAATTGCGCCCCCAGTTCATCATTATCCTTTCGTGGGTTTGTCATTGCCCGCCAATACAGTGGTTGTGCAAGGTGATGCGGATGAAGTTGTCCCCGCCGAAGAGGTGTTTATTTGGGCAAAACAGCAATCGATAACCGTGATTCGTTTTGCTGATTGTAGTCATTTCTTTCATGGTCGTTTAACAGAATTACGGCAGAGTATTTTGGAAAATTTAGTATGAGTTCAGAGTTGACCCCTGTTTTGAGTCCCTTGGCACGTTATCAACAAGATATCGCCAGTGGTGTATTTCAGCATGATACGGCGCAACAAGCTGCAGTTAATGAGTTGCAGCGTATTTATGAGGTTTTAACAACGCGTTACGAAACGACGCAAAGCCGTAATCCCGTTAGCCGTATCAAACTAGCCAAAGAAATGCGGACACCTGTTAATGGCTTGTATTTATGGGGTGGTGTGGGTCGAGGCAAAACTTATTTGATGGATTTGTTTTGCGAGTCTTTGCCCTTTAGACGCAAATTGCGTATTCACTTCCATCGTTTTATGCAGCGCGTGCACAAAGAATTAAACGATTTAAAAGGGGAAAAAGATCCCTTAAAAAAAGTCGCTGATCGTATTCATGCAGATGCGGTAGTGATTTGTTTTGATGAGTTTTTTGTTACTGACATTACAGATGCCATGTTATTAAAAGGCTTATTTGAAGAGCTTTTTTTGCGTGGTGTTACCTTAGTCGCGACGAGTAATATTATTCCTGATCGCTTGTATGAAAATGGCCTTCAACGTGAGCGATTTTTACCTGCCATTGCTTTGGTGAAAGAGTTTTGTCAGGTGTTAAATGTGGACTCTGGCATTGATTATCGTTTGCGTGTGTTAACTCATGTTGAGTTATATCATTCACCGTTAGATTCCGAAGCCGAAAGCAATCTACAAAGCAGTTTTAATGAGTTGGCGCAGGGGGCTATCATTCACTATGATGAAATCATGGTTAATGAGCGTGTGGTGGCTGTACGGGCGCGCACAGAAGATGTTTTATGGTGTGATTATCATGAGTTATGTGAAAAGCCGCGTAGTGCTTCGGACTATATTGAAATTGCCCGTGAATATCATACGGTTTTATTGAGTAATATCCCCATTATGGGCGAAAAAAATGATGACTCAACACGCCGTTTTATTAATTTAATTGATGAATTTTACGATCGACAAGTTAAATTAATTGTGACTGCTGCCGCACCGATCGAAGGTATGTACAGTGGTGGCGGTGGCCGACTCAATTTTGAAATTCAGCGTACACGCAGCCGTTTACAAGAAATGCAATCCCGAGAGTATTTGGAGTTGCCGCATTTGCCCTAGTACTTGTCGGTATTTGGTTCGTTACCCCTTCGACTCCGCTCAGGGAGCATATCTACGTTGGCTGAGCGGAGTCGAAGCCATTTGAGGTGAGGTATTAGTTATGTCTTACGAACAGCAACAAATTAAAGCGATTCACGTGTGGCAAGGACAATCACCTAAACTCTCCTCTATGCTCATGGGGCTGGCATTAACACCTGCCGCCAAATTAGTGGATTTAGTGATTCCAGAAGCGGCATTACATGCGGCATTGGAGGCGGCGTGTAAAGTAGGTGAAAAACTAGCCAATCCTGATGCGGTGTTAAAGCAAGCAGGTGTTAGCCATATTGGTGAATTGTTTTACGCTGATATGAAGCTCTGTGACAGTTTGGCAGATACCGCCCATGACCGAGCAATTGCCATGGCTGCAGCCGAAGGCGGTGTGACGGGCGCAACAGGCTTATTAGGTATCGCTGTCGATGTTCCTTCGTTGATGACATTAGCTTTACGCACGATTTATCAAACGGCACTCTGTTACGGCTTTGAGTTAAAGGGCGAAGAGGGGCGTTTTGTCGTGTTAAGAGTATTTGGTATCGCCAGTGCTAATTCATTAAAAGAAAAAGAAGCGGCTTTAGTTAGTTTGGTGGCGATTAAGCAAATGCTTCAGCAACAAACATGGTCGCAAATCCAACAAGCGGCATTTGCGACGATGGGCAAAGAAGCCCTGATGGTCGGCTTAAAAGATTTGGCCGCACAGTTGGGCATTAATCTCACTAAGCGGAAAGCGTTAAATATTGTCCCGATTGTGGGTGCTGCGGTAGGGGCGGCGATTAACGCTAGTTTCATTAAAGATGTCGGTTGGGCGGCACGACGCACCTTTCAAGAAATGTGGTTGTTACAACATGGGGGTGACATTGGCCACCAATACCGTTTAAGCTATAGCCCGCAGTAGGCTGAAAAACGAACTTTCACTCAGAAAAAATCGAAAAAACTCGTTTTTTTGAAAATGGCACATTCTTTTTGTTGTCAAATGACTGTCTCTTGAGTAATATCCGCCTTCTATTTTGGCAGGGTTGTAACAAATCCTGTGTCCTTGACTTTAAAAAAGGCCTTGTAGCAATGAAAACGTTCAGTGCCAAGCCGGAAACGGTTAAGCGCGACTGGTATGTGGTTGACGCATCCGGCAAGACGCTTGGTCGTTTGGCATCCGAAATCGCTAGCCGTTTACGCGGAAAGCATAAGCCAATCTACACCCCACACGTTGACACGGGTGATTACATCATCGTCGTTAATGCGAGTAACATTGTTGTTACTGGCACTAAAGGCGAAGATAAAATGTACTATCGCCATTCAGAATTCCCAGGTGGAATCAAAAGCACTAACTTTAATAAGTTAATTGCCAAAAGACCACAAGAAGTGATTGAGAAAGCTGTCAAAGGTATGTTGCCTAAAGGTCCTTTAGGTTATGCCATGTTCAGCAAGCTCAAAGTGTATGGTGGTGCAACGCATCCTCATACCGCACAGCAACCTTTAGTTTTAGATATCTAACGGGTGAATTATGACAGCAACAACTAACTACGGCACTGGCCGTCGTAAAACTGCTACCGCCCGTGTGTTTTTAAAAGCAGGTTCGGGTGCAATTACAGTTAACAATCGTACATTAGATGTGTATTTCGCTCGCGAAACATCTCGTATGATTGTTCGTCAACCTTTAGAGTTGATTGAATGTACTAACAAGTTTGATTTTTACATCACCGTTGCTGGTGGTGGTATGAGCGGTCAAGCAGGTGCGATTCGTCACGGTATTACTCGTGCGTTAGTACAATACGATGAGACCTTGAAGTCAGCCTTGCGTCAAGCAGGTTTTGTGACTCGTGACTCGCGTGAAGTTGAACGTAAGAAAGTGGGTTTACGCAAAGCGCGTAAGCGTCCACAGTACTCCAAGCGTTAATCGTTTATTCGGTTACAGCTTCAACAATCCCCAGCTTGTCTGGGGATTGTCGTTTCTAAAGTGGTCAATTGTGTTTTAAACTGACACTAGGTATTAAATCCCTTGCATCTCTGTGGCTTTTTTCTTGTAACAACACGTTAATTTCTTTAGACTTGCGGGGCTTTTAGGTGGGCTTTGCGGCCGATTGCCGCAAAACCTCTGTGTGCTTGTTTGGGGGAGTACGTGAATGAGTACTGACGGCGTAGATCTTAGCCGACGACGTATGCTTGTCGGCGTAACCGCAGCAGTAGGTGCTGTAGGTATCGTTGGCGCAGCGGTTCCGTTTGTTAAATCGTGGAATCCGAGTGCTAAAGCCAAAGCGGCTGGTGCACCTGTGACTGCTGATTTAAGCGGACTTGAGCCAGGTCAACAAATGGTGGTTGAGTGGCGTGGTAAGCCTGTTTGGGTGGTGCGTCGCACACCTGAAGCATTGGCTGATTTAAAGAAAGTCGAGGGGAGCTTGCGCGATCCTAATTCTGAAGAGTCGGTTCAACCAGACTTTGCCAAAAATGAATATCGCTCCATTAATAAAGATTATTTGATTTTGGTTGGTATTTGTACTCATTTGGGTTGTTCGCCGACATATCGTCCAGAAGTTGCGCCCGCTGACTTGGGTCAAAGCTTTCGCGGCGGCTTCTTCTGTCCTTGTCATGGTTCTACTTACGATATGGCAGGGCGTGTTTATAAGGGCGTACCCGCTCCTTTAAACTTAGAAGTACCACCCTATAAATATGTGACTGACAGTGTTGTCATCATTGGGGAGTCTGCCTAATGAAATTATTAAGTAACTTGATGTCATGGGTAGATGCGCGGTTTCCTGCTACGGAAACCTACGAATACCACATGTCCAAATACTACGCGCCCAAAAACTTCAATTTTTGGTACTTCTTCGGCGTATTGTCGATGGTGGTATTAGTTAACCAATTGGTCACTGGCTTTTGGTTAACAATGATTTATACGCCTACTGGCGATGGCGCGTTCGATTCTATCGAATACATCATGCGAGATGTTGAGTACGGTTGGTTGCTGCGCTATATGCATTCGACGGGAGCATCTGCGTTCTTTGTTGTTGTTTATTTGCATATGTTCCGTGGTTTGCTCTACGGCTCTTATCAAAAGCCGCGTGAATTGGTGTGGTTGATTGGTATGGGTATTTACCTATGCTTAATGGCCGAAGGGTTTTTTGGTTATTTGTTACCTTGGGGCAATATGTCCTACTGGGGCGCGCAGGTTATTTTGAATCTTGTCGGCGCGGTTCCTGTCGTTGGTGAAGCTTTGGTCACTTGGGTTCGTGGTGACTTTTTGATTTCGGGCGCAACCTTAAACCGTTTCTTTGCCATTCATGTTGCGGTTATTCCGTTGATTCTAGTGGGCTTAGTGTTTATTCACTTGGTTGCACTGCATCATGTCGGCTCAAATAATCCTGATGGTGTTGATATTAAGAAAGTGAAAGGTGCTGATGGCATTCCTTTAGATGGTATTCCTTTCCATCCTTATTACACCGTTCATGATTTGGTTGGCATTGTCGTTTTCCTCTTTATTTTTTCGATTATTTTGTTTTTCTTTCCTGATGGTGGTGGTTACCTCCTAGAAAAGCCAAATTATGAGCCTGCCAATCCTTTGAAAACGCCTTTGCATATTGCTCCCGTATGGTATTACACGCCGTTCTATGCGATTTTGCGTGCGGTACCTTCTAAAATTGGCGGTATTATTGCCATGGGAGGTGCGATTGCAATTCTCTTTGTCTTGCCGTGGCTAGATAAGAGTCCTGTTAAATCAATCCGTTATAAAGGTTGGATGAGTAAAGTATGGTTGGCTATTTTTGTTGTCAGTTTTGTTAGTTTGGGTTATTTAGGTGCCGTAGCAGCGACCCCGATTAAAACTATCTTGTCACAAATTTTTACCATTACTTACTTCTTGTTCTTCTTGTTGATGCCTATTTATACGTCGATTGAAACGTGTAAACAGCCGCCAAAACGAGTCACTGGAGGGTCGCACTAATGAAAAAGTTCTTTTTATTATTTGCCTTACTCCTCAGTCCCATGATGGCAATGGCAAATGTAGGCGGATGTGGTGAAGTTCATTGTGAGCCAGCACCTGTTGATTTACACAATAAAGAGTCGTTGCAAAACGGTGCTAAAGTGTTTATCAGCTACTGCTTAGGCTGTCATTCGGCGAAGTATTTACGTTATGAGCGCATGGCACAAGATTTAGAGATTGATCCAAAATTAGTCGCTGAATACATGATGTTTACCACTGATAAAATCGGTGATCCTATGGATACTAAAGTGGACAAAAAGGATCAAGCCAAATGGTTTGGTAATGCGCCACCTGATTTGTCTTTAGAGACCCGTTTGCGTAGCCCAGACTGGGTTTACACCTATTTGTTGAATTTCTATCCTGATGACAAACGTCCGTGGGGTGTCAACAATCGTGTATTCAAAGATGTGGCAATGCCTCATGTGTTGACCAATATGGAACAAGAGTTAGGTCCTGAAGGCTATGAAGAGGCCGTAGGTGACTTGGTTAACTTTATGACCTATATGGCTGAGCCTAGCCGTACTGAGCGTGAAAGCTTGGGTTGGTGGGTGCTTGCTTTCTTAGCCATTCTTTTTGTGCCAGTGTATTTGCTGAATAAAGAGTATTGGAAAGATGTAAAATAACACCCAGTTTTACTGGCGTGTGCACAAAAGGGCGACAGGATAGTTGCCCTTTTGTTTTTGGAATTTCATGTAAACGGAGCTGAAAAATGGCAGTGGTCAGTAAACGCGCAGGCATGACTTTTTATTCTGATGCTAATGATCATTATAGTCATCGTGTACGCATCGTGTTGGCCGAAAAAGGTGCAGCCGTCGATATTGTTTCGGTTAATCCGCATAATAAGCCTGAAGATCTGGCTCATCTTAATCCTTACAACACCTTGCCTACGCTAGTGGATCGAGAGTTGAGTTTATTTGAAACCAAAGTGATGATGGAGTATTTGGATGAGCGTTTTCCCCATCCGCCGTTATTGCCTGCGTACCCCGTTGCCCGTGCTCAAACCCGTCAATATGCCTATCGTGTAGAGCGTGATTGGACGGTATTAGTTGATATTATTGTCAATGATAAAAACGCAGACAAAGTGGCAAATGCGCGTAAATTATTGCGTGAAAGCTTAATCAGTATTGCGCCAATTTTCTCGGATAAACCGTATTTTATGAGTGATGAATTTACCATTGTCGATGTGATGCTCGCACCGATTTTATGGCGTTTGACCATTATGGACATTGAATTACCAGAAAAGCCGTGCAAACCGTTGTTTAATTACATGAGCCGATTGTTTGCTCGTGAGGCCTTTGTGCACAGCCTCAGTGATAGTGAAAAAAATATGCGTTAAGCAACGAGATGGTATTTCGTCGCCTGAAACTCGCTAAGTGCTTGAAAATTGTTAGAATAGGCCATCAAATTAGCTTAAAAAGCATAGATAGGAGACCAATATTATGAGTCCCAGTCGCCCTTATTTAGTCCGCGCCATTTATGAGTGGCTTGTTGATAACGATGCCACACCATATTTGCTTATTGATGCTACCAACCCCTTGGTGCGTGTGCCTCCTCAGCATATTAAAGATGGCAAAATTGTCTTGAATGCAGCACCTCATGCGGTGAAAGATTTTTTTATTCAGAATGAAGGGATTTCTTTTTCGGCGCGTTTTGGTGGTGTGCCGATGATGATTTCCGCACCGATGGTGGCGGTATTAGCTATCTATGCCCGTGAAAATGGTCAGGGTATGTTTTTTGACAGTAATGAGGAGTTTGGTGACCAAACGACACCACAAGAACAGCCAACTGCTCCAGCTTTAGTCGCAGCTCCTGTATTGGCAGCAGCACCTGCGCCAACGGAAAAAAACGCTGATGACAGTGATGAGGCACCAAGAGCTAAACCTGCGGGTCGCCCTAGTTTGAGCGTGGTTAAGTAAGGCTTGAACCGAGTTTGCTGTGGTGATTAAAAAGGCTCACCGTTCATGGTGAGCCTGTCGAACCATTACCAGTGAACACTTCGACAAGCTCAGTGCCAACGGTACATTTTCTTACGCGTGCTTATGCGTCTAAATAATCCACCAGTTTGACGATTTTCGTAATATCAGGCACAGATTTGATTAACTCTATTGCTTGATTGGTTTGAGCTTTCGTCAGTTTTCCCATCAAATAAACAACGCCACTTTCGACTAATACTTTAGTTTGGCTGCTGGGAAAGTCTTTCGCAAAAATGAGTTTAGTGCTGATTTGGGTGCTGATAAAGCTATCTTTGGTGCGCGTTAAATACGAGTTAACGGCAGGGTTTACCACTAGTTCATTATGCACGAGCTTGACTTCACGCATTGAAGTGACTGTTTCTTCGGCTAATTGTTTTTGTTTGGTAGTGAGCACTTGTCCTGCAATTAAGACATTGCTATGAAAGCTCATAAACGACACATGAGCATTTTTAAACTCAGGATCAATTTTATAGAGATTGATACTGGCCGTCCGTTCAATACTCATATCTTCAAGTCGTTGGCTTAAGGTGCGCTGACCTTCGGCAGTGCCTACAGGTTCAGAACCCGAAGCGGCGGCCAACATTTGCGCGCAGCCCGTTATCAACGAGGTGCAGCCCATCAGTGTTATCAATAATAATTTATTCATTTTTCAACCTAATAAAATTTTTATGCCGCTAAAAAAGCAGCAGGAATCCAATCAATGTGCCACTGTTGTCCTTGCGGCTGAATCGCAACCACATCAAAGCGCGCAGCCAAGCTCTGGTACTTGGGATGATGATGCAAAAAGTAACGCGCGGTGGCAATTATTTTTTGTTGCTTTGCGCGTGTAACCGACGTTGCGGCATCGCCAAAAACACTACGGCTTCGAAAACGGACTTCGACAAAGACTAAAGTATTTTTCTCTAACATCACCAAATCAATTTCACCCTGTCGCGCGTGAAAATTTCGTGTCAGTAAAGTCAGTCCTTGCGTTTGTAAATACTCACAAGCGGCATTTTCAGCGGCTTGCCCCAACAGTTGTTTGGCTGAGAGTTGCTTTTCCATCCTTGACTTCCGCACACGCGGGCGTACGTTGTACTTGCCCGTCAATTAAATTAAGTAGTCCCGTTCTGCCAGCAATTGGATGTTTTTTTGAGTGGGTTAGCTGTTTGCTGATTGACCAAGCATCGGCACCAAAGGCATAAAAACGGTCGAATTTTGCCGTTGGGTTGTCGTCTGTATCTGTCCATTTTTGCGGTGTAATGAGTGACGGGAGACCACAAAAGCCCAAGCCATTGAGATCTTGACGTTCGAGTTGGCTTTTTTCAGCATCATAACTTTGTGAGCCGCTATAGACGGGAATTGGCTGGCGTTGATAAAAATTTAATAACGGCATGGCATACAGTGATAATTGCGGGCTGGCTAAATAAAAAGCCTGAGCTTTGGCAGTTTGAGGCTCAGCTAATAATTGTTTGATACTGGCCGTAAGGCCGTCATTGTCAGTTTGTGTGAGCTTAAAAACGGGTAATAACTCCCCACCTTGAGCTGTCCATAATTGCTCAAACGATTGGCGTAAGCGTTCGCTGTTGGCGTCGGCTTGCATGAGCGTACGGACACGTTTAATGCCTGCCTGTTTCATCATGGCAATTAACGGCAAGCTTTCTTCTTCAGGGGCTAAGGCAAATTGCCAAACGCCACCACCATTCGAGTTATTGACTCTATTTAATGCGAGAACGGGCACATTAGGCGCGTGTTCTAGTAATTGAGTGACGTGTTCTTTCATGAGTGGGCCAATAATGAGCGTTGTATCTTCACTAATGGCGATGTCTAATAAGGATTTTAAGTCAGGATAGGGTGTCGTGTCGTAAAAATGTAGGCTAGGACTGGCCTTATCGACCGCTAAAGCCTGATAATAGCCTGCTAACAAACCATCACGAATACTTTCTGAGGCTTTGGCGGTAGCACCTGTCAACGGTAATAACACGCTAATCTCTGCCGCGATTGCAGAAATAGGTGTTGTTGCGAGTGCTAAGGCAACAGCTAAACAACGAGTCCACGACATAACAGAGTTCCTACACATGACGGGCGTACTTTATGTGGTTGCCACCCCTATTGGCAACCTAGATGACATTAGCCGACGAGCTATCCAAGTTTTAGCGCAGGTCGGACGTATTGCGGCAGAGGATACACGACATTCGGCGCGACTTTTACAACATTTAGATATTAATACGCCACTGGTGGCGGTACATGACCATAATGAAGCAGGGCGTGTACAAGGTTTAATCAGTCAGATGCTCGCGGGCGAAAATATGGCGTTGATTTCGGATGCGGGTACGCCATTAATCAGTGATCCCGGTTATCGTTTAGTGGCGGCGGCTCATGAAGCCAATATTCAAGTCATTCCTATTCCTGGTGCATGTGCGGCGATTGCAGCGTTGTCTGCCGCGGGTTTGCCTAGTGATCGTTTTACCTTTGAAGGGTTTTTGTCAGCGAAAACAACCGCTAGACAAGTGCAATTACAGGCGTTGGCTCATGAAACCCGTACGCTGATTTTTTATGAAGCGCCGCATCGTATTTTGGAATGCGTGCAAGATATGTGTTCGATTTTTGGTGGCGCGCGGCGTGTGGTCTTAGCGCGTGAAATCACCAAAACCTTTGAAACGATTAAGCAACAGACCTTGGCAGAGTTGTGTCTGTGGGTGGAACAGGACTCAAATCAACAACGAGGGGAAATTGTTTTGGTGGTAGAGGGTGCGCCCGTCAATTCGGGGCAAGCTGCTGAGGCAGAAGTGGATGCTTTGCTGTTGAAATTGCTTAAATATTTACCTGTTAAACAAAGCGCGCAATTAGCGGCTGAGCTGACTGGGCATAAAAAAAATGCGTTGTATGATCGGGCGTTGGTGTTGCAGAAGTAAGAGTCAAAACCCATCACAGAACAACAATGTTTAACGATGGGTTTTTACTGTAATTTATCTAATAACGGCTAGTAATTAAGCTGTCCCAAAAAGTGTTAGTTGATCGCCAGACAGAGTAATTTCTGGCATTGGTTTGGTACATCCCACTGTCAAAAAATACTTCACCTGTTTCAACCAAGGCAATCCATCGCTCGAAGCTAATTGGGTCGCCAAAAACAATTGCAGTATATACATTATTTTGATTTTTAAGGCATTTAAACCAACCACGTTGGTTAAACTTTCTTTCCAGTTTTTGGCTAATAGAATGTGCATACCACTTTGCTAATATCAACTGCTCTCTTTGCAAAGCTAAAGGAACAATCGCTGTTTTGTTCGAGCGTTCATCGTGTGCAAAGCTATATTCGACAATAATATTATGATTAGCATCAATATAGAGTTTTTGACCAAAGCTGTTAAAGCGATTTATTTTAGGACAAGGCTCGCCTGACCACGAGTAACGTCCTCCTTTGGCACTATTTGGTTTGCCAAAAATCATTAAAAACTGATTTCGCGTGATGTCAAAATCGACATCTTTGTAAATATAGTAATCGGCAGACCAATCACCAAATGTGGTTTTAGTCGTGGTTTGATTTTTCATTTCGTAGCCATGCAAATCGGGCGCGTTACTGGCATTAGCCGTTAGCCCCATTTGTCGCTCCAGCCAATGGCCTTCTCGGCCATCATGTCGCTGATTGCTGTTAGTGGTTTCCGCTTGTTTACCACGAACATTTTCATTAAAGCGACGAATTATGTCGTGTTTAGTATCGTCTGTCGTTACGTTTGGGATTGCCACGGTTTACCCTCTTTAAGTAATTAACTATTTAGAATTAAATGGTTATCTGGCTCAACATAGGTTTTATCGGGTTATTTCGTCAAGTTAACTCTGTGACGCTTAACTTGACTCTCGTGAAAATAAAACTAAAATTGCAGGGTCAAAAACTAGATATACTTTTAGAGAAACGTATGGAAGTCAGTGGTGAAGTGTCTAAAAGAATCAGGGCTAAACGAGAGATATTAGGGATGACGCAATTAGAGTTTGCTCAATTGTTGGGCTTGCAAGATAACGGTGAACGAACAATCAGTGGCTGGGAGCGTGGTGAGCATCATCCATCGCCTAGCAAATTAGCGCAAATTACAGGCATTCAAACCCATACCCCCTTCAAACAACCGCCAACTACTGAAACAGCCTTTACTTTTATTGATTTGTTTGCGGGCATTGGCGGTATTCGTTTGCCTTATCAGCAAGCAGGAGGGCGTTGTGTCTTTTCCTCAGAATGGGATAAGTTTTCTCAAAAAACCTACGCTGCCAATTTCGGTGAGCTGCCCGCAGGTGATATTACTCAAATTAGCGCGCATACCATTCCTCAGCACGATATTTTATTGGGCGGCTTTCCTTGCCAAACTTTCTCGCAAGCAGGATTAAAGCGAGGCTTTAGTGACACACGCGGCACGATGTTTTTTGAGATACAACGCATTATCGCGCAAAAAAGACCGAAAGCGTTTATGTTGGAAAACGTGAAACAATTACAAGGCCATGAAAAAGGGCGCACGTTACAAACGATTGTCGATATTTTAGAAGGGCGTAATGTTCAAGAGATTTCTGCCGATATTCCGATGTCGGAAGATGCTCGACAAGCACTGTCTCATCGCCTTAATTATCAGGTGTTTTATAAAGTATTAAGAGCCGCTGATTTTGGTATTCCTCAAAATCGTGAACGTATTTTTATTGTCGGTTTTGACCGTGACTATTATGGGCAGGATATTGATTTTAATAAGTTATTTTCTTGGCCGACTCCGCCTTGTACGCCTACGCGGGTTGGTGATATTTTAGAGGATTCTTTGTACGTAGACAGTAAATATACGATTTCTGAGAAGTTATGGGATGGTCATCGTCGCCGTAAAGAAGAGCATAAAACCAAAGGTAATGGTTTTGGTTATTCGCTGTTTCATAAAAATAGCACGCACGCTAATACCTTGAGCGCACGTTATTACAAAGATGGTAGTGAAATTCTGATTGACCAAAGTGACATCCATAAGCGACCTCGCAAGTTGACACCACGCGAATGCGCGCGGTTACAGGGTTTTCCTGAAAACTATATCGTGAATGCAGTCTCTGACGTGCAAGCCTATAAACAGTTTGGCAACTCAGTGACTGTACCAGTCATTCGTGCGGTTGCTACGCAACTATTGGCGGCCATGACGGCAGCACAAGCGGTTCAATCTAAGTACCTAAGCAAAAGTTGCACCGTTCATGGTGAGCCTGTCGAACCATTGGCATAGAACACTTCGACAAGCTCAGTGTGAACGGAGTATATAAATAAACCTTTGCATTAGTACTCAAAAGCTGACTATTTGACGTTTATTGATAAAAACCTTGCCCAATTAAAAAAGCCTGTTATTCTTCGCGCCGAGAGTTGGCTGGATGATCGCCGCTTGCACACGCAAGGGGAGGAAAGTCCGGGCTTCGTAGGGCAAAGTGCTAGGTAACGCCTAGGCGGCGTGAGCCGACGGAAAGTGCAACAGAGAGCTGAACCGCCGATGTACGGGTAACCGTGCAGGTAAGGGTGAAAAGGTGCGGTAAGAGCGCACCGCGCACTGGGCAACCAGTTGCGGCAGGGTAAACCCCACTTGAAGCAAGACCAAATAGGCATCCATTGGCGTGGCCCGCGCTGGATGCGGGTAGGTTGCTGGAGCGTACAGGTGACTGTGCGCCTAGAGGAATGATCGTCCTTGACAGAACCCGGCTTATAGGCCAACTCTCACTTCTTTTTAAGCCTCATTCGTGATTTCCTACGCCCAACATAGCGAAAAAATCATTCACAAAAAACCAACAAAGCCACTAAATTAAAGTGATTTATCAAGACTATCACTTAGTCTATTGATTTATGATTTTGACACATCATTTTAAGCGTTTAAGTGTCTGAAAAATCAGGCTAAAATAGCGCGTTTATCGCCGTAAATGCCCTTGACGGTCAATTACTGGCTCTCTATAGTTTATCGCTGTTAAATGTATTCATAATTGACTTGTAAAGTACCAGTCTGAATGATTTTCTTGGCTTAAATCGCCGCTTTCCCTTTATGTTCGCTTTGTTGGCGTTTTTATGACGAATCCTTTAGTGCATCTTTCAGTTCTATTGACTGAGACAGTACAAGCGGTATTGGCCGATGTTAATGGTATTTATGTCGATGCAACCTTTGGACGCGGTGGGCATAGTCGTGCGCTATTAGCGGCATTAGGCGATAACGCCCATTTATTGGCCTTTGATAAAGATCCTGAAGCCATTAGCGCAGGTGAAAAACTCATGGCGGAAGATAGTCGCTTTACGATTATACATGCCAGCTTTGCCGATTTAGCACACGTTTTAACCGAGCGTGATTTGGTGGGTAAAATTGATGGCATTATGGCGGATTTAGGCGTGTCTTCTCCGCAATTAGATGATGCCAGCCGTGGCTTTAGTTTTATGAATGATGGCCCATTAGATATGCGGATGAATCCTCAGCAAGGGGTGAGTGCCGCAGATTGGTTGGTGACGGTTTCTGAAGAAGATTTAGCCAATGTTTTATTTCAATATGGCGAAGAAAAGTTTAGTCGTCGTATTGCTCGTGCTATCAAAAAAGAAGTTGAAATCGCGCCAATTACCTCGACTAAAAAACTATCTGATATTGTCGCCGAGGCTCATCCGTCTTGGGAGCGTCATAAAAACCCCGCAACGCGTAGTTTTCAAGCAATTCGTATTGCTGTGAATCAAGAATTAGACGATATCAAAAGCTTTTTGCCGCAAGCCTTAACGGCTCTTAAAGCAGATGGCAAATTAGCAGTGATTAGCTTTCACTCTTTAGAAGATCGTTTGGTTAAACAGTTCTTTCAAAAAGAAGCCAAAGGCGATGATTTGCCGAGAGATTTTCCTATTCGTGCTAAAGACCTTCATCCCACATTAAAAGTGTTGGGTAAAAAATCAGCTAGCCCAGAAGAGTTGGCACAAAATCCGCGCTCACGTAGTGCGCATTTGCGCATAGCAAAAAAGTTGAGTGAGTCTTAAAAATGCTTTTAGAACTACTGAAAAAAAGTTTCCATCCTAGCTTTAGTGCTTTTGTCGCTATGGCTATTGTTATTGTTTTGGTCGGCTCGGCCATTAGTGTTGCTTTTAGTGTTCATCACTATCGTTTGGCGATGCAGGAGCTACAACAGTTGCGCGAGCAGCGTAATGCCATCGATATTGAGTGGGGACAATTGTTATTAGAGCAGCACTCATGGGGCGCGTATGGTCGTGTTGGCTTTGTCGCTAGTGAAGAGTTACAAATGCAAGCTGCACCTTTGCAAAATGTGGTGATGGTGCAACCATGAAGCTGAAGTTTCCTAAGCTCTTTCAGCTTGTTGAAAATGCCGATTTTTCAGGTCGGCACGTTTTTTTGCAAAGTATCTTGGCTTTTTTGTTTATTGGTATGGCCTGTAGAGCCACTTATTTACATATTTTTGATCGTGATTTTTTGCAAAAACAAGGTGATATCCGTGTTTTGCGTACCGAAACCATTAATGCTCATCGTGGCATGATTATGGATCGCAATGGTGTGCCGCTTGCCGTGAGTACGCCTGTGACTTCGTTATGGATCAATCCTAAAGAAGTTTATGAGTTGGCACATCCTAATCTCAGTGCAAAAAAACCGAAAAAGCCTGTGATCTTAGATGTCGAAGCGTTGGCCGTGGCTATTGGCTTAGAGCCTGCGGATTTAAGTGCGCGTATTCGTAAAAATGCCAAAAAAGAGTTTTTATACCTCAAACGTCATTTACCGCCTGATATTGCACAGGTCGTGTTGGATAGAGACTTCCCCGCGGTTTATGGGGTTACCGAATATCGCCGTTATTACCCAGAAGGTGATGCGACCGCACACGTCATTGGCTTTACCGATTTAGATGATAAAGGCAAAGAAGGCGTCGAGTTAGAGTTTGAAGAGCGTTTGCAGGGTGTTGCAGGCCGCAAACAAGTGATTCGTGACCGTAAAGGCAATAAAGTCAAAGATATTGCCGAGATTCAACCTGCCAAACCGGGACAAGATATTTATTTAAGCTTTGATGCGCGCGTGCAATATATTGCTAACCGTGAGCTGGCGGCAGTTGTTGCAGAAAGTGGTGCTAAGGCGGGTTATTTAGTGGCATTGGACGTAGAGACGGGCGAAGTATTGGCGATGGTCAATCAGCCAACCTATAACCCGAATAATCGAACGACGTTAAATCCGCAACAATTACGTAATCGTGCTGTTATTGATATGTTTGAACCAGGCTCAACGATGAAAGTATTGACCGTTGCTGCGGCTTTGGAAAGTGGAAAATATACCCCCGAAAGTCAATTTAATACTCATCCAGGTACAATGCAGGTGCTTAATCACTTAGTCCGAGACCATGAAGACTATGGAGTGATTGATTTAGGCACGATTATTACTAAGTCGAGTAACGTGGGAGTCACACAAATTGCTTTGTCATTGCCGCGTGAAGGCCTGCCAACGTTTTTCCAACGCTTTGGTTTTGGAAAGACGACTGGGAGTGGTTTTCCGGGTGAGTCACGGGGCTTAATGCAGCCACCCAGTGCGTGGAATCCTGTTGAGTTGTCTACCATGTCTTATGGAAATGGTATTGCGGTAACCGTACTGCAACTCATCCGTGCCTATGCCACCATTGCGAACAATGGCGTGCAATTACCGATTAGCTTTACCAAAGTCACAAAGCCACCTGAAGGCTCGCGTCTCATTAGCGCGCATATCGCTAATCAGTTATTTCCAATGATGGAGTCAGTGGTCTCTACCGATGGTACAGCGGTTAGAGCCGCCGTTCCGGGCTATCGTGTGGCGGGTAAAACGGGTACAGCGCATAAACCCGAAGCGGGTCGTTATTCGGCTAATAAATATATGGCTTTATTTGTTGGTTTCGCGCCCGTCAGTCATCCTAAAGTGGCGTTGGCGGTGGTGATTGACGAGCCAAGTACGCGTAATCAGGGTTATTACGGCGGGGCTGTCGCTGCGCCTGTTTTTTCGCGGGTGATGGGTGAAACATTACGGTTAATGAATGTGCCTTTAGACAAGCCTTTAGAAGCACCTGTGATGATGAAAAAATCGTCGTTGCCCACGGTGAAAACCGTTATTGCTGCTCCTATCACAGGAGAAGAAACCTAATGTTGCGTTTAGCTGAATTGTGGTCATCGACACCGATTGAGTATGCAAATATTGCCGTCACAGGGTTGACAGCAAATAGTCGCGAAGTACAGCAAGGCGATGTGTTTGTGGCTCTACAGGGTTTACGACATGATGCCCGTCAATTTATTCCGCAAGCACTTGAGCAAGGCGCAGTTGCAGTATTGTGCCAAGACTCGGTAAGTGTGCAGGATCTGAACGGTGTCCCAATTCTTGCTATTCCTGAGCTGCCTTCACTTCTAGGGGAGATATCGGCTCGTTTTTATCATCAGCCGAGTAAGTCGTTTGCTGTGATTGCGGTAACGGGCACCAATGGCAAAACCAGTAGCGCGCAAATGTTGGCTCATGCTTGCCAGTATTTAGGTTTTAAATCGGCAGTTTTAGGCACATTGGGGAATGGCTTAGTCGGCGAAATCCAACCGTCCTCCCACACGACACTAGAAGCGATTGCCTTACAAAAGAAACTTGCAGGCTTTCGTGATGCCAAGGTGCAAATGGTGGCGATGGAAGCAAGTTCACACGGCTTAGAACAAGGTCGCCTCAATGCAACCGACATTGATACCGCTATTTTTACCAATTTAACGCGTGACCATTTGGATTATCACGGCTCGATGGCGTCCTATCAACAAGCCAAAGCCCTATTGTTTCAATGGCCAACGTTAAAAAACGCTATTTTCAATGCTGACGATGCCGTTAGTGCCGCTTATCAAGCCTTAGTCGCTCCTACTGTTCGTTGTTGGACGTATAGCCAGCAAGCAAACAGTACCGCTGACTTTGTCGCGTTAACCATCGAACCCTCATTACAAGGTTTAATGTTAACGATTAAAACGCCATTGGGCGTTGTCGAGTTAAAAAGCCCATTATTAGGCCGTTTTAATGTCAGTAATTTATTGGCGGTATTGGCTGGGCTGTTAAGTATCAACATTCCACTAAACGATGCTGTACGGGCATTGGCGCAAGTTCAGCCTGTACGTGGACGTATGCAGTGTTTAACTAATGGCCAAATTACGGCGGTCGTGGATTATGCCCATACCCCTGATGCCTTAGAAAAAGTCCTACAAAGTTTAGGTGAACATACTCAAAGCCAATTATGGTGTGTTTTTGGTTGTGGTGGCGATAGAGATAAAGGCAAACGACCATTAATGGCGGAGATTGCTACACGTTTGGCAGATAAAGTCATTATTACCGCCGATAATCCTCGCACCGAGCAAATAGATAATATTATCGCTGATATTCGGGTGGGTATTACTCATCCACAAAAAGTTACCATTAGTGCCGACCGTCAACAAGCGATTGAATATGCACTAAGTCATGCGCAAGCAGGTGATTTAGTATTAATTGCAGGCAAAGGTCACGAAGATTATCAAGAGATTAATGGTGTGCGTTATCATTTTGATGATGCGGAAATAGTTAAGCACGTATTTGCCAAATAATACCGAGAAATAAAGATGAAATTAAGTGCTATTGCCGACAAAGTTAATGGCCTGTTAATAGGCGAAGATTTAGACGTACAACAGTTTTCGACCGATACTCGAACGATTACGACTGGTGATGTTTTTATCGCCCTGAGTGGGGCGAATTTTAATGCCAATGCTTTTGTCAAAACGGCGGAAGACCGTGGCGCAGTAGCCGCAATTGTTTCTCAGCATAATCAAGAGAGTCCGATTCCTCAAATTGTGGTTGCTAATACGCAGTTAGCGTTAGGCCAATTAGCAAAAGCGTGGCGTGAACAATTTGAGTTAATACGAGTCGCCATTACAGGAAGTAGTGGTAAAACCACCACGAAAGAATTAACCGCGAGTATTTTTCGTCAAGCGGGTGAAACCTTAGCGACTTTAGGTAATAAAAATAATGAAATTGGCGTGCCACTGACCTTATTAAGATTAAACCAACATCATCGTTATGGTGTTTTTGAATTGGGTGCTAATCATCGAGGTGAAATAGGATATACCTGTGGCTTAGTTCAACCTCATGCGGCGGTGATTAATAATATTGGTACTGCACATTTAGAAGGTTTTGGTGGTCGTGAAGGTATTGCCAAAGCCAAAGGTGAGATATTTAGTGGACTGTTGCCGAATGGCACTGCCATTATTAATTTAGATGATGAGTTTGCTGATTATCATAAGACATTATGTGATAATTACAAAATACTGACTTTTTCGACAAAAAATAATAACGCCAGTATCTATGCAAGCGATATTAAACGCCTTGCAGGTGGGGCATGGGCATTTAATTTACACATTGCCGAACAATCGACACCTATACAACTACAGCTTATCGGGCAACATAACGTCGCCAATGCTTTAGCGGCTGCAGCACTGGCATGGGCGTGTGGTTTGACTTTGCCACAGATTCAAATGGGCTTGAATCAAGCACAGGCGGCAGCAGGACGGATGGTGCTCCATCGTCGTGGTGCTATAACGGTGATTGATGATACTTACAACGCCAACCCCAATTCAATGAAGGCGGCAATGGATGAATTGGCCTTATGTTCAGGAAGGCGTGTGGTGGTCTTAGGTGCAATGGGTGAGCTTGGTGACGATGCTGCCAGTTTGCATCAAGAAATTGGCGAGTATGCCAATGCTAAACAGTTGGATGCGTTGTACTGTGTGGGAAATTTTAGCGAAGCAACCGCTCAAGGTTATGGCGATGCGGCACACATATTCAGTGAGCAATCGTCATTAATTACCGCGTTGCAGGCAGAGTGTACACAGGAAGAAGTCACGTTACTGATTAAAGGTTCACGCAGTGCGCGGATGGAAAACGTCGTACAGGCATTAATTAATTAAATATGAATTAAGGAGCAACTTTGATGTTGCTATTTTTAGCCGATTTTCTTGCTCAGTATTATAAAGGTTTTCACGTTTTTAGTTATTTAACTTTACGTGCCATGCTCAGTATTTTGACGGCATTAGGTATAGCCTTGTGGTTTGGCCCGTGGATGATTGAGCGTCTGCGGACGCTTAAATATGGTCAAGCTGTGCGTACCGATGGCCCACAAACCCATTTGGTGAAATCTGGTACACCTACGATGGGTGGGGTACTTATTTTAGCCGCCATTGGTGTCAGTACTTTGTTATGGGCGGATTTGCGTAATGCCTATATTTGGATTGTTCTAGGTGTGATGGTGGTATTTGGCATTGTCGGTTGGTTAGATGACTACCTAAAAATTGTCTACAAAGACCCCAAAGGCTTACCTGCAAAGTGGAAGTATTTAGGTCAATCTATTGGTGGACTTGCCGCAGCGATTGCCTTGTATTTGCTAGCAAAAACCCCTGTTGAAACCACTTTAATCTTTCCGTTTTTCAAGAATCTCGTATTGCCGTTGGGTATTTTTTATATTGTTTTAACCTATTTTGTCATTGTCGGGACCAGTAATGCCGTGAATTTAACCGATGGTTTGGACGGTTTGGCGATTATGCCCACGGTTATGGTGGCTGGGGCGTTAGCTATTTTTGCGTATTTGTCGGGCAATATTAAATTTGCCGAGTATTTGCATATTCCCTATGTCGCGGGTAGTGGCGAGTTAATTGTCATTTGTGGTGCGATGATTGGCGCAGGTTTAGGCTTCTTGTGGTTTAACGCCTATCCCGCCGAAGTGTTTATGGGTGATGTCGGTGCCTTGTCTTTAGGGGCGATGTTAGGGGTGATAGCGGTCATTGTTCGTCAAGAAATAGTTTTGTTTATTATGGGCGGCGTGTTTGTCATGGAAACGGTGTCCGTCATTTTACAAGTCGGTTCTTTTAAGCTCCGTAACGGCAAGCGTATTTTCAAAATGGCACCTATTCACCATCACTTTGAAGAAAAAGGTTGGCCAGAAACACAGGTAGTCGTACGTTTTTGGATTATCAGTGTCATGTTGGTATTGCTGGGTTTAATGAGTTTGAAAATTCGTTAATTTAGATGAGTTTTACTTCTTAAATAACATGATGTTGAGGCAAATATGGCGGGTGTGATTCAGCGCGAAGGCTTACGAGTAGTGGTTGGTTTAGGCAAAACGGGACTTTCTTGCGTCCGTTTTTTGCGTGCGCTCGGTTATCAAGTGGCTGTCAATGATACTCGCCTGACTCCCCCTAATTTAGCTGAATTAAATGCGGAATTTCCTGAAGTAGAGGTTAGTTTAGGACGGCTTGATGAAGCACTGTTATTACGCGCTCAAGAAATTATTACTAGCCCTGGCATCTCAATCAATGAACCCGAGTTGTTGTCCGTGCGTGTCAATGCGGGTATTTCGGTGATTGGTGATATTGAATTGTTTTGTCGAGCCACGACGAAGCCGATTGTCGCTATTACAGGGTCAAATGCTAAAAGTACGGTGACGACGCTAGTTGGTTTGATGGCTGAAAATGCCCATATTAAAGTCGGTGTTGGCGGCAATTTAGGCACTCCTGTTCTAGAGTTATTAGATCCTGAAACAGAATTATATATTTTAGAGTTATCGAGCTTTCAATTAGAAACAACCCATAGTTTAAAAGCCGCAGCAGCGATTGTGTTAAATGTCAGTGAAGATCACATGGATCGTTACGCGAGTATGCAGGCCTATCATCAAGCCAAACATCGGGTTTATCGCAACTGTCAATTTTACATCACCAATCGTCAAGATCCATTGACTGTGCCCTTGTTGCCCGAGGCAATACCCCATACCAGTTTTGGTTTAGATGCGCCTGATTTAAAAACTTACGGTGTGATTCGTGAAGCAGGGCAGAGTTATTTAGCCAAAGGCCGTGAAAAACTGTTGTTAGCCAGTGAAATGGGCATTTTTGGTGAGCACAATATTGCTAATGCCTTGGCTGCTTTGGCTCTGGGCGAAGCGGTTCATATTCCCATGCCTGTAATGTTACAAACATTAAAAGAATTCACAGGCTTGCCTCATCGTTGTCAGTTAGTGAGCAAACACCAAGATGTTGCTTGGTATAACGATTCCAAAGGCACGAATGTAGGGGCAACACTCGCAGCCATTGATGGTTTAGGTGCAGCGATTACAGGCAAAGTTATTTTGATTGCGGGCGGTGTCGGCAAAGGCCAAGATTTTACGCCCTTGTCACCTGCGTTGGCTAAATACGGCAAAGCCGTTATTTTGATTGGCGAAGACGCAAGTAAAATTGATGACGCTATTACTGCCAATATTAACAAAATCTATGCATCAACCTTAATAGATGCCGTGCAACAAGCGCAAACATTAGCCAGTGCAGGCGATGCCGTGTTGTTATCTCCTGCGTGTGCCAGCTTTGATATGTTTAAACATTATGAAGATCGAGGCCAGCAATTTGTCTCCGCCGTCGCCACGGTAACGAGTTAAAACGATGAAATTAGCCCTTAAAAAACCGAACATCGTTTTACCATCTATTCCGCGTCATTGGATTGTGCCCAATTGGCAACAAGAACTGACGGCTCGCCGCTTATTGATGTTAGCCGCAGGTATTTTGGCTTGTATCGGTGTGATTATGGTGGCTTCTGCGTCGATGGGTATCGCCAGTGCAGATTTTAATAATCCCTTTTATTTTTTTACGCGCCATTTGGTTTATGTATTAATTGGTGTCACCGCAGCGACCATTGCTGCCAATATTCCGATGCAGTTTTGGCAGCGATGGGGTTGGCATATTTTATTTATTGCCTTTGTGTTGTTGGTTTTGGTGCTGATTCCCCATGTAGGTCGTCGAATTAATGGTAGTGCGCGCTGGCTTGGTGTTGGTGGTTTAACCATTCAGCCTTCAGAAATCGCCAAATTTGCCATTGTTTTATATATGTCTAACTATTTAGTACGTCGCCAAGATGCCGTGCGTAGGGGCTTGGCAGGTTTAAAAGGGGCGGTGATTGTTGTCGGTTTGGCGGTTGCTTTATTAATGACCGAACCCGACTTTGGTGCAAGTTTAGTATTGATGGTGTCATTATTAGGTATGTTGTTTTTGGCGGGTGCCCCGTTTAAACACTTTATTATTTTAGCGGCGGGTGCGGTCGGTGGAGCAGTGGCTTTAGCGTTTTCGGCGGAATATCGCGTCAAGCGATTATTGTCTTTTTGGGACGCGTGGGATGATGTTTATGGTTCCGACTATCAGTTATCACAAAGTCTCATCGCTTTTGGTCGCGGTGATTGGTTTGGTGTTGGTTTGGGTCATAGTGTGCAAAAGTTATTTTATTTACCAGAAGCACATACCGACTTTGTATTTGCAGTTTATGCAGAAGAATTCGGCTTGGTTGGTGTTTTGGTGTTGATGGCCACGTTTTATTTACTGGTGCAATCCGCTGTGCGTATTGGTCGTAATGCCGAAGCGATTGGAATGTTGCAAGAAGCGTATTTAGCCTATGGCATGACTTTTTTAATTTTGATGCAAGCCATTATTAATATTTCTGTCTGTACGGGTTTATTTCCAACGAAAGGTTTGACCTTGCCATTTATTAGTTATGGCGGCAGTAGTTTGGTGGTTGTTTTTACCATGTTGGGTATTTTATTGCGCATTGATAGTGAAGCTACCGAAGCCAAACAGCGAGGAGTACGTCAATGACGGTTAAATCAGTTGTTGTGATGGCGGGTGGCACAGGCGGTCATGTTTTTCCTGCATTGGCGGTTGCGCAGCATTTAGCCGCGAGCGGCGTAAATATTCATTGGCTAGGCACAGCCAATGGGATTGAAGCGACGATTGTGCCGCAAAATCATTTCCCGATTACGTATTTGGATGTCAAAGGCGTGCGCGGACAAGGTTTAGCGCGGTTATTACTTGCCCCATTTAAAATTCTAGGCGCAGTCATTGCAGCCATGCGTGTACTCAAAGCCGTAGAAGCAGATTGTGTCATTGGTTTGGGTGGTTATGTCACAGGGCCGGGCGGAGTTGCGGCGCGTTTGTTAGGTAAGCGATTGGTCATCCACGAGCAAAACGCGGTGGCAGGTTTTACTAATAAACAATTAGCCAAAATAGCGACACAGGTGTTACAAGCCTTTCCGCAAGCTTTTCCTGCTAGTCCGAAAGTCACCACAACGGGTAATCCTGTGCGCCCCGTCATTGCAAATTTGCCTGAACCTGAGCAGCGTTATAGCCAAAGAACTGGCGCATTACAGATTTTAATTTTAGGTGGCAGTCAAGGAGCGGTTGCACTTAATGAGTTGCTACCACAGGCATTGGCGTTATTACCCGCTGAGCAACGACCTGTTATTCGCCATCAAACGGGCAAAAAACAAGTGGAATTAACGCAGCAGCGTTATCGCGATTTAGGTCTAACTGCGGATGTTCAACCATTTATTGCTGATATGGCGGAAGCCTATGGTTGGGCCGATTTAGTGATTTGTCGTTCGGGCGCTTTGACTGTTAGCGAACTAGCAGCAGCGGGTGTCGCCTCAGTATTAGTGCCATATCCCTTTGCTGTTGATGATCATCAAACCGCTAATGCGCGTTATTTAAGTGATGAACAGGCAGCGATTTTGTGTCCGCAAAGCTCAATCATGCCAGAAAGTCTGGTGGAAACACTAAAACCCTTATTATCTCGACCAAAATTGCTGCAAATGGCAACTGTTGCCCGTAAACTTGCGCAGCCCGAAGCAACAGCAATGGTGGCCAGTTTTTGTACCCGTAGCGAGTAATGCCTAATGATTAGTCCAAGCTCACGTAGTCGTCTGATTGAAATACCTGAAATGCGACGTATTCGTCGTATTCACTTTATTGGTATTGGTGGCGCGGGGATGTGTGGCATTGCCGAAGTGCTACTAAATCAAGGCTATAAAGTCAGTGGTTCCGATGCCAAAGCAGGCAAAACGACTGAGCGTTTGCAGGCATTAGGGGCGCAAGTATTTATTGGTCATGCCGCAGAAAATGTCGCGCAGACCGATGTCGTCGTCGTCTCCACGGCGATTGATAGTACTAACCCTGAGATTGTTGCTGCGCGTGAGGCGCGTTTACCCATCGTGCGTCGCGCCGAAATGCTCGGTGAATTAATGCGTTATCGTCATGGTATTGCCATTGCGGGTACGCATGGTAAAACCACGACCACTAGTTTAGTGACTTCTATTTTAGCCGAAGGTGGATTCGACCCTACTTTTGTCATTGGTGGTTTACTAAACAGTGCAGGCGTGAATGCCAAATTAGGCGGTAGTCGTTATTTAGTTGCCGAAGCAGACGAGAGCGATGCCTCGTTTTTGCATTTACAACCGATGGCGGCGGTGGTGACGAATATTGATGCCGACCACATGGACACCTATGGCGGCTCATTTGAAAAACTGAAAGATACCTTTATTGAGTTTTTGCATAATTTACCATTTTATGGTTTAGCTGTGGTCTGTGGTGATGACGAAGTGATTCGTGAGTTATTGCCGCGTATTGGCCGTCCAACCTTAACCTATGGTTTTGCGCCCGAAAATGACATTCGAGCGGTGGATATTCGTCAAGAAGGTATGCAAACACATTTTACGGTGTTGCGCCCCCATAAACAGCCTTTGGCGATTAGCTTGAATCTCCCTGGCTTACATAATGTTTTGAATTCTTTAGCGGCGATTGCCATTGCCACCGATGAAGACGTCCATGATGAAGCCATTCAAGTGGCATTAGCAAAATTCCAAGGGGTAGGCCGTCGTTTCCAACAATACGGAAACTTCCCTCTAGGGCAGGGCGATGTCTGTTTGGTCGATGATTATGGCCATCACCCGCGTGAAGTGGAAGCAACATTGAAAGCAGCGCGGCAGAGTTTCCCCGATCGTCGTTTAGTGTTGATGTTTCAACCACATAGATATACCCGAACCCGCGATTGTTTTGAAGATTTTGTCCAAGTGTTATCGCAGGTCGATGTTTTATTGTTGTTAGACGTGTATTCGGCAGGTGAGAAACCGATTGCAGGCGCAGACGGCAGAACCTTGGCGCGTAGTATTCGTGCGCGTGGTTTAGTCGAGCCCATATTTATTGAAAAAACGGAAGATTTACCCGCGTTGTTAAAAACTATTTTGCAGCCTAATGATGTGTTATTGACTCAAGGTGCAGGAACAGTCGGTGCTATTGCCATCGAGCTGGCGCAAAACGCTTTATATTTGTAATTGTGAAACCCAAGTTAAGAATAGAGTGAAAGAGTGATGAGTTTGACTTCCCTAAATTTTGGTCGTGTTGCGGTATTATTTGGCGGCACATCCTTTGAAAGAGAAATATCGTTAATCAGTGGTCAAGCCGTGTTATCGGCATTGCAAACAGCGGGTGTTAATGCGGAAGCATTTGATCCAGCGGAACGACCAATTAGTGAGATAAAACAATATGATCGAGCCTTTATTGTCTTGCATGGTCGTGGTGGTGAAGATGGTACAATGCAAGGTGCACTGGAGCTATTGAACGTACCCTATACAGGCAGTGGTGTGCTCGCATCAGCATTAGGGATGGATAAAACGCGCACCAAACAACTATGGTTAGGTTGTGGTGTGCCTACACCAACCTACGCCCTTTTGACCGCAGACACCGATTTTGCTCAAGTCGTTCAGGAGTTAGGTTTGCCATTAATGGTTAAACCCACCCATGAAGGCTCTAGTATTGGTATGCGTAAAGTTGAGCGTGTAGAAGACTTACAGCCTGCGTATGAGTTTGCAGCACAATATGACCGTGAAATTATCGCCGAAACATGGATTACTGGCCGTGAATATACGGTGGTGATTTTGGCAGGCAAAGCCTTACCCGTCATTCGTTTACAGCCCCATCAAAGTCATGGTTTTTATGATTTTGATGCCAAGTATAAAGCAGATGATACCCAGTATTTATGTCCTTGTGGTCTAAGTGCAGCGGATGAGCAACGATTACAAGCCATTGCTGTTGATGCCTTTGACAAAGTCGGCGCAACAGGTTGGGGGCGTATTGACGCGATGCAAGATGAGCAAGGCAACTTTTGGTTATTGGAAGTGAATACTGTACCTGGCATGACCGATCACTCCTTAGTGCCAATGGCAGCCCGTGCCGCAGGATTAGACTTCCAAAGTCTGGTGTTAACTATTTTAGCGCAAACATTGAACTAATCGGCAAAATGCCTATAGGAAACGATTTAATGTCAACGCAAGCACCGATCAGTCGGCCAGCACTGACTACAGGCTCTGATTATGCTCGCCCTTTGCGTTTGCTCGGGCGACTGTTGAGTTTTGCATGGCTGGCGATTGGCTTCGGTTTGGTTAGTTGGGGCATATTTGGTCTGATGAGTGAGTTACAACATAAAGCACCATTAGCAATGATTACGGTGGAAGGTGATATCAGTACCGTTGACCGCGATGAGTTAGCAAAACGCTTAAAACCCGTGGTTCAAGGCAGTTATTTCAGTACGGATTTAGTCGTCATTCGTGATGCCGTGTTAGCATCGCCGTGGGTGGAAAGTATGTCGGTACAACGACGTTGGCCTGATGGTTTAAGAGTGTTTGTTGTTGAGAAAAAAGCGGTTGCTCGCTGGGGGCAAGCAGGTTTTGTCAGTGCCAGAGGTGAAGTTTTTCATCCCAAAGCAGATCATGTTGCCAAAGATTTACCTTTATTATTTGGGCCTGTCGGTAAAACGGCTTATGTGATGGAGCAATACCGCGCCTTTAATGATCGCTTTCGGGTGTTGAATTTGCGGGTGATGGAGCTGCATCTTACTGAGCGTAGAACATGGTTTATTAAATTTGATAGTGGCTTGCAGCTTATCCTTGATCAAAGTCAAATCAACGAAAAACTGCAACGCTTTTTAACATTGTATGGTCGCGAGTTAAGTCCTTATGCGGAACGTATTGCCAGTATTGATTTACGTTACCGTAACGGGCTTGCCGTTGCTTGGAAAGAAGGACAGGCAGTGCCTGTCAGTAATAATCAGCTACAAAAGCTGCAATAGGTTAAGACATGGCAGATACCGATAATTTTATTGTTGCTTTAGATGTCGGTACATCTAAAGTGATAGCGTTGATTGCTCAAGTCACGGCTGATCGTGAGCTGGATGTCATTGGCGTGGGTAAAAGCCCGTGTACAGGTTTAAAACGTGGTATGGTGGTCGATATCGACGAAACCACGCGCGCCATTCATACTGCCATTAAAGAAGCTGAAAACATGGCCAGTTGCCGTGTGCATTCGGCATTCGTGGGCATTGCGGGCAATCATATTGCCAGTCGCAATTTGCAAGGCGTGATTCATATTCGTGATGGCGAAGTGTCATTGGGTGATATGGAGCGTGTCTTGGAAAACGCCAAGACGGGAGCGGTGTTACCTGACCAAAAGGTATTACACATCATTCCTCAAGAGTTTAGTGTTGATGGTCAATATGAAATTCGCAATCCGATGGGTATGTCAGGGGTGCGTTTAGAAGGCCATTATCATTTAGTGACGTGTGGTTTGAGTGCGTTACAGAATTTAGAAAAGTGTGTGCAAGGTTGTAATATCGGCATTGATGAGGTGATTTTAGAGCCTGTTGCTGCCGCCAATGCCGTATTGACCGAAGATGAAAAAACCCTAGGCGTTTGTCTGATTGATATTGGTGCAGGCACCAGTGATTTGGCTATTTATACGCACGGTGCTTTGCGTTATACCGAGATTGTCTCCGTTGGTGGTGAGCATGTCACCAATGATATTGCTCACGTCTTGCGTACGCCATTGATAGAAGCAGAACAATTAAAAATTAAACAAGCGTGTGCGCAATCTATTTCCGTCAAACGAGAAGAATATATCAACGTGCCAAGTACGGGTGATAGAGCGCATCGTAAATTAGAGCGTCATGTGCTCGCTTCTATTGTCGAAGCACGTTATTTAGATTTGTTTGAATATATCCGCGACCAACTTAAAGCGATTGGTTTATTTGATTACTTGAGTGCTGGCATTGTGTTGACGGGTGGCGGTGCACGTATTGAAGGTGCAGCGGCGTTAGCTGAAAGTGTTTTTGGTCTGCAAGTGCGTTTAGGTGTGCCTAATGTGCGTGACCAAAATAATGGCGAGATTGTCCGTAATCCAGCCTATGCCACCAGTGTCGGTTTATTGATGGCAGGCCGAGATAAAATGCTGGAAGGGCGTACGGTAGCGATTAAACGGCCAAAAGCATTAGCAGGTGCCGAAGGCATTGTGCAGCGATTACGGGCATGGTTAGAAAAACATTTTTGAGAAGTAGTGATTAAGTGTGTAAGATTTGCGCAACTGGCAATTTTATCGGTTTTCAGGCACTCAGAACCTTAATATAGGCGTATGCTTGTGGATTGTAAAAGTCTGCGTAAGTTCTAATTAATATGGGCAGAGTGATTATTCTTGGGCAGGAGAAATCAAATGGGTGTTTTTAAGTTCGCAGACGAACAACAGAGTCAAAATCGACATGTTGGTCCTGTCATTAAAGTGTTTGGTATTGGTGGTGGTGGCAGTAACGCTGTTGAACACATGGTGCAAAGTCATTTGTATGGTGTTGAATTTATCTGTGCAAATACGGATATGCAAGCATTAGGCAAAATGAGCTCACCCACTTCCGTACAACTCGGTGCCGAGTTGACGCGTGGTTTAGGTGCAGGTACGAATCCAGAAGTGGGTCGTCAAGCCGCCTTAGAAACCCGCGAGCAAATTGTTGAAGCCTTAAAAGGCGCAGATATGGCATTTATTACCGCAGGTATGGGTGGCGGTACAGGTACTGGTGCTGCACCTGTGATTGCCGAAGTTGCTCGTGAAATGGGAATTTTGACGGTCGGTGTAGTTACTCGTCCGTTCCCGTTTGAGCGTCGTGATTTGTTAGCGGAACAAGGTATTGAAGAGTTGTCACAACATGTTGACTCTTTAATTACTATTCCGAATGCCAAACTCTTAAAAGTGTATGGTAATAAAATTTCGTTAATTGAAGCCTTCAAAAAAGCCAATAACGTGTTATTTGAAGCGGTACGTGGTATTTCCGACATGATTACCCGCCCAGGCATGATTAACTTGGACTTTGCAGATGTCCGTAATGCTATGCATAATCGTGGTTTAGCGATGATGGGTACAGGCGTAGCTTCGGGTACAGATCGCGCGCGCGAAGCGACGATCAAAGCGATTAATAGTCCCTTGTTGGATGATATTCGTTTAGAAGGCGCAACAGGCTTATTGGTTTCTATCGCAGGTAATGAAGACCTCGGTCTTGAAGAATATACCACTGTCGGTGAAATCGTTGAGCCTTTAGCCGCTCAGGGTGTAGCGATTAAAATTGGTATGATTGTTGACCCTGATATTGGTGATGATATTCGTGTCACTGTGGTAGCGACAGGTTTAGTCAAAGCACAAACAGCAGCAACTGCTGGCGCACACGCGACAGCAACCGCCGCTGCTCGTCCTCGTGCACCTTTAGGGATGCAACAACCTGCTGCACCTGCACGTACCTATGAAGATTTTGATACGCCGTCAGTGTTAAAAAGACAACAGCCTCCAGTTCCTGTTGCGCCTGCAAAACCAGCCACAGAAGCTGCTAAATCTGACTTTTTAAATATCCCTTCGTTCTTACGTCGCCAACAAAGCGAATAATCAAAAAATAGTTATCAGTCAGCAGTTACCATTGGAAATTGTTGACTGATAAATTTCACCAGTCAGCGGCTAACTATTCAGAAACCTTGCACAAATATGAAAAGATGTTAGTATGACAATCTCACTCTGAAACATTTTGTCACAATAATGCTACGTCAACGAACCCTCAAAAACACCATTCGCGCTACGGGCATTGGCCTTCACAGTGGCGAAAAAGTCTATTTGACTCTAAAACCGAATGAAATTGACAGTGGTATTGTCTTTAGACGTACGGATTTAGACGTGGCTGTAGATGTTCCTGCAAATGCTTTATTGGTCAACGAAACAACGATGTCATCAAACTTAATTAAAGATGGTGTCAAAATAGGTACAGTTGAACATTTAATGTCAGCTCTTGCGGGTTTGGGTATCGACAATGCCTTAATTGAAGTCAGCTCTCCTGAAATTCCGATTATGGATGGCAGTGCAGGGCCGTTTGTCTTTTTATTACAAGCGGCAGGTATTATCGAACAAAATGCCCCGAAAAAGCTGGTGCGGATCATCAAACCTGTAGAAGTGCGTGATGGCGATAAAATCGCAGCTTTTTTACCGTATGATGGTTTTCGTGTCGCTTTTACTATTGATTTTGATCACCCCGCGTTTTTAGATGACCACAAAAGTGCCTGTGTTGACTTTTCAACTACAGCGTATGTCAAAGAGGTCAGTCGTGCCCGTACTTTTGGTTTTATGCGTGATATTGAGTATTTGCAATCACGTAATTTAGCCAAAGGTGGCAGTTTAGATAATGCGATCGTCTTAAATGATGAAGGCGTGATGAATGTCGATGGCTTACGTTATGAAGATGAGTTTGTCCGCCATAAAATGTTAGATGCCATTGGTGATTTATACATTTTAGGCTACGGCATCATCGGCGAGTTTCAAGGCTACAAATCAGGTCATGCCCTCAATAATCAGCTCTTACGCGCACTATTAGCACAACCAGATGCATGGGAAATTGTGACATTTAGTGACGAAGAGCAAGCTCCTATTGCTTATATTAAAGCCCATCCACCTAAAGATACTCACTAAATCAACTGCTTACGTGGTTTTGTTGGTGTTGTTTGATAATGTCGCTACCTTGTCGGCTTGTCTGACGATTCTCTTGCTAATTGACGCAAAGCTTCGCTAAGCTCCACATCGGTAATTGAGTTCGCGGTTTCGAGTAGCAAAGACTTCACTGTTGCTGACAATGGTGGCAGTGGTTGCGACTGAGCGCGGTTCACTTGCATCGGTTCTTCTAATAATATTTGAATGCGTTTTAAGTCGCGAAACGCTGTATGTTGGCGTAGTTTTTGCGAGTAATGAGATTGAAGATAGCGCAACTGTCCCAATAAGGCATTGTTGTGCGTCTGCAAGGTCAATACGCCGTCTTTATAGGCCGCGACACGACATTGATCTTTAATAGCCGTTAATTGCTCCGCCATAATGGTGTTGAGTTTGGCTAAATAGTGGGCTTGTGCTTTCAGTTGTTGAATCAGTGGCGAAGAAACAACTTCTTTGCTACGAGGAACAGGATCTGAACGCATATTGAGCCTTTGGGGAGTGGTTTTGTAAAAAAGGCTACTCTGCTAACGACTGAGATGCAAGGAGCACTATCAGTCTAAATCACACACGAGAGGAGTTACGCGGCAATTGATGACTTACGCGGTGCTATGCGTAAATCTTGAATTGAGTCGGCACTAACGCACTGAGTCATGGTGATGTTGGGATTGAAAAATGAGTTTGTTTTTTAATCAGCATGATGTGTCGCATAGCAACTTAGCGTGTAGGAGACAACATGATGAAACTTCCTTTATGGCAACATTACGCAAAGCGTCCTTTAACGTTGCGTTTGACACCATCGACCATCGCCACCTTTGTTGGTGCGGTCAGTTTAATCTCTATTACAGGATTAGCTGTTGGTTATGTGGTGGGAGCCAAAACCAGTGAAGATAAGCCTGTGACTCAATCTAGCCCTGTGGCTACTGTTACTGCCGATCAACAACAAGCGCAACAATTAAAAGCCATGAATGAGCGGATGGCGGAGATGCAAGCGCGGTTATTACGTTTAGATGCTTTAGGTCAGCACATGGCCGAAAGTGCACATATTAATAGCCAAGAATTTGAGTTAGACAACAAAGGAGCCAAGGGTGGACCTTTGATGGGTGAGTTGTCGATGCTCGGTGATGACAATATTGATGCCCGTTTGCAAGAGTTATCGCAATTAATGGAGCAAAAAGAAGCTCAGTTACAAGCCCTAGATAGCGTCTTAATGAGCAAGCGCCTGCAAAGCAACACCAACTATTTAGCTAATTTACCTGTACGGACAGGGGCTATCACTTCTACTTTTGGTTATCGTACCGACCCCTTCACAGGACGCACTGCTTTTCATGCAGGCATGGATTTTTCGGGAGCACAAGGCACCGATATTTATTCCGTGGCTTCTGGGGTTATTAGTTTTGCGGGTGTTAAGAGTGGTTATGGTAACGTCATTGAAGTGAATCATGGTAATGGCTATGTGACTCGTTATGCTCATGCTCAACGGTTGGCAGCAAAAGTAGGTGATATGGTTGCCAAAGACCAATTGATTGCTTATATGGGGTCAACAGGCCGTTCTACAGGCACACATTTACACTATGAAGTCATTGAAAATGGCAAACAAATTGACCCTGCGACCTATGTCAGTTTGGCAATGAAAAGTCGTTAATACTCAAGAGTCGGACGACAGTCCGACTCTTTTTGGTCTAAAGCAGCCACTAAACACCTTCCTCCTACATTTTATCTCGTAATATCCACTCTTTAACGAATCTGTCGTTTTTCCTGCACCTTATTTCAAGGTAGAATGCGGGCGATTTTCAGTAATAAGACCAAGTACACACCAAATTGACTAGCCGACGATTTTTATCGAGCGTGGTGTTTCTAGGTCAAAAATACCAATTTTTTAAGACTTAACCGCGATTTGGCGTAAGTTGTGTTTTTTATAGGCTTGTCTTCTGCCATCATTGCCCCCATTTGCAAGTGAATGGCACGGTCAGCCGAAATTTTAAGATGAGTGGCTTTATATGTTTGCACGCCTGATGAGTGGAATTTTTGGAACGAAAAACGAACGCGAACTGAAGCGTATGCAAAAGGTGGTGGTTGCCATCAATGCCCTAGAGCCCAGTGTCCAAGCCTTAGATGATGCCGCATTAGCCGCAAAAACCGAAGAGTTTCGTACGCGTTTTGCCAAAGGCGAAACTTTAGACCAATTATTGCCAGAAGCTTTTGCTGTTTGTCGTGAGGCGGCGCATCGCGTCATGGGAATGCGTCATTATGATGTGCAATTAATCGGTGGTATGACCCTGCACGAAGGCCGTATTGCCGAAATGCGTACGGGTGAAGGCAAGACCCTAATGGCGACTTTGGCTTCGTATTTGAATGCGCTTAGTGGTCAAGGCGTCCATATTATTACCGTCAATGATTATTTGGCTGGTCGTGATGCTGAGTTAAACCGTCCGTTATTTGAAGCTTTAGGCTTAAAAGTGGGCGTAATTCGCTCTATGCAGTCGGCAGACGACAAACATCAAGCCTATTTAGCCGATATTACCTACGGCACAAACAACGAGTTTGGCTTTGATTATCTGCGTGATAACATGGCATTTCGTTTAGAAGAAAAACATCAACGTGGTTTGAGTTTTGCCATTATCGACGAAGTAGATTCGATTTTGATTGATGAAGCGCGGACACCGTTAATTATTTCGGGGGCAATGGAAGGTTCATCGCGTTTGTATGAACAAGTAAACACCATTCCTGCACACTTGGTTGCTCAAAAAGAAGAAAAAGAGCCCGATGGTGGTGATTATTGGGTTGATGAAAAACAACGTCAAATAGAGCTGACAGAAACGGGTTATGATCACGTTGAAAAATTACTTACAGAAATGGGCTTATTGGCCGAAGGCGATAGCCTGTACTCAGCGAGTAAATTGGGTTTGCTGCATCACGTTCACTCAGCGTTAAAAGCCCATATTTTGTTTCAGCGCGACGTTCATTACATTATTCAAGATAATGAAGTGGTGATTGTCGATGAGCATACAGGCCGTACGATGCCTGGTCGTCGTTGGTCTGAAGGTTTGCACCAAGCCGTTGAAGCCAAAGAGCACGTTAATGTCCAGAATGAAAATCAAACCTTAGCGACAACTACCTTCCAAAACTATTTCCGCTTGTATCAAAAACTATCGGGTATGACGGGCACGGCGGATACCGAAGCCCCTGAATTTCATCAAATTTATGGTTTAGATGTTGTCGTTATTCCCACTCATAACCCGATGATTCGTAAAGACTTAGAAGACTTAATCTTTTTGAGCAAAGAAGAAAAGTTCGAAGCAATTATTGAAGACATTAAAAAATGTATTGAAACTGGCGCGCCTGTGCTTGTGGGTACGGCGACGATTGAAACCAGTGAATATCTTTCCAGCTTGTTGAATAAAGCAAACATCACCCATCAAGTGTTAAACGCGAAGTTTCACGCTCAGGAAGCTGAAATTATTTCCCAAGCAGGTAGCCCCAATGCCGTGACTATTGCGACTAACATGGCGGGTCGTGGTACCGATATTGTGTTAGGTGGTAACTGGAAAGCGCAATTAGCCAAAATAGAAAATCCTACCCAAGAGCAAATTGACGCACTCAAAGCTCAATGGGATAAAGATAATGCCGCCGTATTAGCGTCAGGCGGTTTACATATTATTGGTACAGAACGCCATGAATCGCGTCGTATTGATAATCAATTGCGTGGTCGTTCAGGTCGTCAAGGTGATCCAGGTTTAAGCCGTTTTTACTTATCATTAGAAGATGATTTGATGCGGATTTTTGCCAGCGATAATGTCCGTAATATGATGCGTAAACTGGGTATGCAAAAAGGCGAAGCGATTGAACATCGCTGGGTGTCACGATCCATTGAAGGCGCACAACGGAAAGTGGAAGCGCGTAACTTTGATATTCGTAAAAACCTGTTGAAATATGATGATGTCGCCAATGAACAACGTCGTGCGATTTATGGTCAGCGTGATGATGTTTTAGCATCAGAAAGCTTGGCCGAAAGTTTTGAAGCCATGTACGAAGATGTTGTTAGCACAGTGATGTCTGAGTTTATTCCCCCGCAAAGTATTGACGACCAGTGGGATGTTGAAGGTTTTGAAAAAGCCTTAAAAGCAGACTTTGAGATTGAGATTCCTGTTAAACAATGGTTGGATGAAGATGATCGTTTAGAGGAAACGGGTTTGCGCGCCAAAGTCGCGGCTGCTGCCCGCGAAGCCTATAAGGCTCATCGTGCGAATATTGGCGACGAAATGACCAATATGATTGAAAAACAAATCATGTTGCAGGTGCTAGACCGCCATTGGAAAGAGCATCTCGCGGCAATGGATTATTTGCGTCAAGGCATTCATTTACGGGGTTATGCGCAAAAGAACCCTGAGCAAGAATACAAACGTGAGTCATTCCAATTATTCCAACAATTGTTGGGTGCGGTAAAATTGGAAGTTGTGCAATCTATTGCCCGTATTCATGTCCCTTCCGCAGCAGAAATTGAGGCCATGGAAGCACAACAAGCCGCCGATGCGGCTGCCATGAACTTGCATTTTGAACACGAGCAGTTAACGGGCTTACCCGAAGATGCTCATGTGCCGATGGAAAGCGATGAGCAGCAGCCAGCAGCAAAAGCCTCTACTAATCCGTATGCCAATCAATATGTGGGTCGTAATGATCCGTGTCCTTGTGGTTCAGGCAAAAAATATAAGCAATGTCATGGACAGTTGGCTTAACGTTGATTTAAGGTAATAAGAATATCCCCCGTCACTGGGGGATTTTTTTATCAATAAAGAATGTTTAAATAAATAGGAGCAAAAAAATGGCCGTTGGTGATTTATCTATGCCGATCATGCACCCTGTCAACGGTGTGCGTATTGGTATTGCAGAAGCCTATATTCGTTATAAAAATCGTCGTGACTTAGTGGTGTTTGAATTAGCACCCCAAGCAACAACGGCGGCGGTTTTTACCACCAATGCTTTTTGTGCTGCTCCTGTACATGTTGCCCGCGCAAATATGACGCAAACATCGGCGCGTTATTTAGTGATTAACACGGGTAATGCTAATGCTGGCACCGGCACAACGGGGATAACCAATGCCCAGCGTAGTTGTGCAGCGCTTGCTGAGTTGGCGGGCGTTGCTCCTGAAGCGGTCTTACCTTTTTCAACAGGCGTGATTGGCGAGCAACTACCGATAGCCAAACTAGAGGCAGGCTTGCCCGCTGCGTTAGCTGCCCTAGAGGCTGATAATTGGGTCGCCGCTGCTAGTGGCATTATGACCACGGATACCTTACCTAAAGGTGCAAGCGAGCAATTTACGGTGGATGGTATTATTTACACCATCACAGGTATTTCTAAAGGTGCGGGCATGATTCGCCCGAACATGGCCACGATGTTGGGCTATGTAGCGACCGATGCGGCGGTAGATGGCGCATTCTTGCAAGCATTATTACGTGATGTCACTGAGCAATCCTTTAACCGTATTACCATTGATGGCGATACTTCAACCAATGATGCCTGTGTGTTGATTGCGACGGGCGCGGCAGGTAATAACGTCCTAAGCTCCAAAGAAGACCCATTGTTTGCCCCATTTTATGCCGCCTTACAACGGATTTTCTTGCATTTAGCGCAATTGATTGTTCGTGATGGCGAAGGTGCAACGAAGTTTATGACGGTGCGTGTCGAAGGCGGTGGCAATACCCAAGAGTGTTGTGATGTGGCTTATGCAGTGGCCCATTCGCCGTTAATTAAAACCGCGTTTTTTGCCTCTGACCCGAATTGGGGACGTATTTTAGCGGCGATTGGCCGTAGCGGTGTGCCTAATCTTGATGTCAGCAAAATCAATGTTTACTTAGATGATGTCTGTATTTGTGAAGATGGTGGCGCAGCAGCTTCTTATCGTGAAGAATTAGGTTCGGCAGTGATGAAGCAGTCAGAAATTACCATTCGTATTGTTTTAGGTCGTGGTGAGGCTAACGATACGGTATGGACGTGTGACTTGTCGTATGATTACGTTAAGATTAATGCGGATTATCGGTCTTAATTAGTCGTAAGTAGAATATAAAGCTCCCGTTTCGGCGGGAGTTTTTGTTTTTGGAGTGCTTATTCATGCTTAACGTCGTCGCTGCTGTCATCCACAATCCCCAAGATCAAATCCTTATCGCCCAACGACCCGTACATAAACATCAAGGCGGTTTATGGGAGTTTGCAGGTGGCAAAATAGATGACGGTGAAACCGCAGCCCAAGCCTTAGTCCGTGAATTGCAAGAAGAGTTAGGCATTATCGCTACGCAATATCGCCCCTTATTAACCGTCGAACATCATTACTCTGATAAATCCGTCCGCTTACAAATTTTTAGAGTGACTGCATTTGATGGCAAAGCGCATGGAGCAGAAGGGCAGCCGACATTGTGGGTTAACCTCCAAGATTTAAAAAACTATCCTTTCCCAGCAGCCAATACGCCTATTATCAAAGCAGCTGTTTTGCCTGATGTCTATTACATCACCCCAGAGCCGCACGAAGTTGGTGGTGATTTACTGGTGTGGTTACAGGTACGTGTGCAAGCAGGAATGTGGCTAGTACTACGTGCTAAGTCATTGTCTAAAAGTGATTATTTGACCTTGGCGCAGCAAGTTGCCGCCTTATGTCAGCAACGACAAGCCACGTTGTTGTTACATGGTCATATTGATTTGTTGGACAGCGTGCCAACGACAATCGGTGTGCACCTTCCGTTTGCCCTCGCGTCCATAGAGACTAAGATAGATACTAAAAATAAATACCTTGTTATCTCCACTCACAATGGCGAAGAGCTAGAGCAAGCATGGCAATGGGGTGCAGACTTCGTCACTTTATCACCTGTCCAACAGACGTTATCTCACCCCGAACAAGCAGCAATGGGCTGGCAAAATTTTGCCACTTTAGTGCAACAAGCTAAATTGCCTGTTTACGCTTTAGGCGGAATGACTCAACAAGATATAACGCAAGCTCAACAACTAGGCGCGCAAGGTGTGGCAGGCATACGTGGCTTGTTTAATGGTTCGCGCTAAAAACTAGGGTTTCGCTCTGCGATCTGCTATGTTTAACGCTAAGAAATAGAATTTAACAGGAGTATAAGGCGATGGGTGGTTTCATCTTTTTAGGGCTTATTGGTGCGGTTATTTTTTATGCGGTCAGTGTTTATAACGCTTTGGTAACACTACGCAATCATTTTAAAAATGCGTTTGCACAAATAGATGTCCAATTACAACGTCGTTATGAGCTGATTCCCAATTTAGTTGAAGCAGTAAAAGCCTATTTAGGACATGAAAAAGAGACCTTAACACAAGTGATTGCTGCACGTAATCAAGCGGCGAGTTTAGAAAAAGTCTTAGCACAAAATGCTGGCAATGCCGAAGCGATGGCAAAGTTCGCCCAAGCGGAAGGGGTACTGACGGGTGCATTGGGTAAATTAATGATGGTTTCCGAAGCCTATCCTGACTTAAAAGCCAACACCACAGTTCAAAATCTCATGGAAGAATTAAAAACCACCGAAAATCGGGTCGGTTTTGCCCGTCAAGCATTTAACGATGCGGTAATGGTGTACAACATTGAGCGTGAGAAGTTTCCGAATAGTTTTGTGGCCGCTTTTGGTAATTTCCAACAAGCATTGCCGTTAGAGATTTCTCATATTGAGGCGCGCGAGCCTGTTAGGATTAGCTTTTAGAGTTGAATAGAGATGGACTTTTTTAGCCGTCAAGAGGCAGCTCGTCGAGCCACCGTACGTTTAGTGGTCTATTTTGTGATTGCTGTGGCCTTGATTTTTCAAGGTGTCAACTCACTGCTTTATCTTCTTGCCGTCACCTCATCTTATGACACGGGCAGTGGGTCGTTGTTATGGCACGCATGGTCGGCACAAGCACTGGCGGGCACGCTGATTCTTGTCGGTGGCGGTAGCTTGTTGGAGTGGTTGCGTCTGCGTGAAGGGGGCAAAGCCGTTGCCGACATTATGGGTGCCCGGCAAATTGATTTCGCCACCCGCCATCCTTTAGAACGCCAACTGTTAAATGTCATTGAAGAAATGTCGATTGCTTCGGGTGTTTCGCCCCCTGTCACCTATGTTTTGGATAATGAACAAGCAGTAAACGCTTTTGTTGCGGGTTATGACTCATCACAAAGTATCTTAGTGGTGACACAAGGGACATTGGCGCAGCTTTCACGTGAGGAGTTGCAAGGTGTTATCGGTCATGAGTTTAGCCATATCTTAAATGGCGATATGCGCTTAAATATGCGCTTATTGGCTATTTTGGCGGGTATCTTAGCCATTGGCCAAATGGGTGGCTTTTTAATGCGCTCTGTCTCTGATACTCGTCATCATGCGCGTGGTAAAGATCGTAATAATGCCGTCCCTGCGATATTTATTTTTGGTTTAGGCTTGTGGGTGATAGGTTACATTGGCTTATTTTTTGGTCGTTTAATTAAGGCCGCTGTCTCTCGTGAGCGCGAAAGATTAGCCGATGCCGCTAGTGTGCAATTTACCCGCTATCCTGATGGTTTGGCAGGGGCGTTATATAAAATTTCGCTGAATGGTTCGCACTTAGCCAATCTTCATGCCGAAGAAATGAGCCATATGTGTTTTGGTGAAAGTTTGGCGTTTAGTCAAATTTTCGCTACTCATCCACCGATTGATGAGCGTATTAAAGCCATTGCCCCAACGTTTTTAACCCGAGTGAAGTATCAGAAAAGTCCACAGCCTAATCCGTCCGCGAATAACGGGTCACGCGCTGAGCTCAGTGAGTTGATGACGGGTTTTGCACCGACACATCACGCGGCAACGCCAACTGCGGCTAATCGACCTGTTGTTAGCGGCGATACCAACCAAGCGATTGAATATGAAGCAGTGGCTTTTCCTATGACGCAAACACCTAGCGCACCAAGCCCACTCATAAGTTCGCGTGTAGGTGATGTGACTGTCGCTGATTTACATTCTGCTCAACGTTTACATCAAAAAATACCTGTGGAAGTATCGCGTGCTTTACAAAACACTACTGGAGCAAAAGCAGTTCTGTTTGCGTTGATTGCGTACCATCAAAAAACCTTTGCTAATACCATTCAAGAGTTTTTTTCGGAGCAACAAACCTTTGCCTTGTGGGTTCAACAGCTATCGGAGCAATTGCAAACCTTAGATGATTGTTTTGCCTTGCCGATAGTCGATTTGGCTCTGCCGCGTTTAAGCATACTAGATGCCAAAGCCGCTAATGAGTTTCTTGTCGAGTTGCGTCGTTTTGTCTTGTTGAATGATGAAGTGTCGGTATTAGAGTTTTCGTTATTAAAAATTATTGAGCAGCATATTCTGCCTACACCCACGGTGTTTACAAGCCAAGCAATTGATAAGTTGTCATCCGCAGTTGCTCAATTGGTCGCTACTTTGTTGCAGTATGGCGCACATCCGCAAGCACAAAGAGCAGCTGTTTATCAGCAGTTATTAGCCCCCATTTTCACTATTGTTCCACCTATACCAAGTGATGATCGATTAACGCTAAAAGAATTAGACCGTGCATTAAAACAATTTCGCTATTTGACCCCCGATGGCAAAAAAACGGTAATTAATTTGGTAGCGACAACGATTCAAAGTGATGGTGTTTTGCATTTGGCCGAGTATGAGTTGTTACGAGCGATTGCGGCGTTATTGTCGTGTCCATTGCCGTTATTGCAATTAGAGAACGTTGCGTCTAGGAAAATGTGATTGTAGTGGATGGAGAGGGCGAAGAAAAAACGTTAAGCCCAATGAGAAAAACCGCATCCCACTAGGCACTTGAAATAATTAGATACCCGCTAATTTTAAGCGATTCAACTAATCACGATAAACTACTTTAGTTTTGTGTGGCAAAACAAAAAAGCCCAGAACATCACTGCTGCTGGGCTTTGTGGCCGATAATGGCCCCGACAGGAATACAATTATTCGACTAATGTACTGTTTTATAAAGATATTATTTTCGCATAACCCAATAAATACCAACAAAAGTACCAACAAATAATTTTGCTACCCCCTAAAAACACCATGAAACCCACTTTTTAGCCTACTGGTGACAGCATCACCACGCCACTAAAACCATCAACAATAGCCAGCAAGCCAAAGCCAATAGCGACAATCAGCCTATAAAACTAAAAAGAATAAAAACTATATTTAATATAACTAACTTTCTTAAATATATTTAAAGAACCATTGCTATTGCCGCTATACGCCTGTTTAGCTAGGGGTATGGGGTGTTAAAACCCTACAGTCCTATACCATAAAGACCGAGCCCTACTAGTTCTGTGTGCAATCGGGAGTTTCGGTAGGGGGGTATAGGGGGCAAAAAGTCTAAAGTGACTTATCCCCAAAGACCGCGCCTTCATCATATTTTCTCACTGCAAAAAAATTGACAGGGAGGGGGGGGATCAAAAGTATAGAGGTGTTATCCGATAGACCGCGCCTTCACCTCTGAGAAAATTTCGATGGTTTTTATATAGGGGGGGAGTCAAAAGTAAGCCTATCCAAGCAACAACCATCCTTTTACTGGCTGGCTGTTTAGTTTTTTGGTGATTGCTATTGTTTGGTGATCGTCGCTATAGAAAAAAGCAAAACGCGGCCTAGTTGCTATCGCTATAGTTGCTATTGTCGCTATTTGAAGTGTTTTTAGTGCGTTATTTGACCGTTTAGGGCGGCTTTTGCGTCTGAGTATTTCATCTATAACCCTTGCCGCTATCGCTATAGTTGCTATTGTTGCTATAGATGATTTACCGCCACCCTGTTTAGTGATGAAAAAGTGATTATCGGTAGATGCTTTTAGGGAGTTTATGCCGCCCTTTAACCATTGCTCTTAATAGCTTGTCCCTTTGCATTGGGGCATCGTCAAAGGCGAGTAAAATCACCTCGTAAGCGTTGCCAGTAACATAACCATCGGGACAATAGCGGCTATCTTGAAAGCAACACGCCGCGCACCTGATTAAATGCCCTAGCAAGGCGTTGGCGCGTTCTGCCAGTTCTTCAATCAGGCTATTGGGTGATAGTGGTACGGTGTCTATCGGTGCGCGTTGGCCTTGTACGGGCGTGTATGACTCACAAGCCCGTAATGCGTCCGTGATTGGATAGACCGCCACCGTATAACAATAACCATCTAAGCCTAGACGCTCGCATTGCTGACAGCGTACTAGGGTTTGATAAAAGGCAAGGCGTTGCGCCCATGCCCTTACTGGCTCGCTGTTCGGGTCGGCGGGTGGTTCGTTATTGGTTATTATTTCACCGTGAATTTCAGGAATTACACCCGCCGCTATCGCTATTCTTGCTGTTTTTGCTATAGATGAGGGTTCACCGCCACCCGTTAAGCGTTGGGGCTTGGCGATGGGCTGAGGTTTGGTGCTTGGCTTGTTAGTTTTCCAGCGATTCAAGCTCATTTTCAGCCTCCAATAGCCTCGGATTAATCTCTATCCACTTCTTTTTTCCTTCACTGGTGGCTTTTAGGCGGTGTAAGTCTGCCAATTGCCCCATAACCGCATCAAATACCGCCTTATCACGCAAGGCATTAGGGCATAGTTGCCGCGCCTGCATGGTGCTTATGCGCGTTACGTCATTGGCAAAACAGTATTTTTTCAGCCAATTATCAAATAACACGACATGATTAAGCTCTTTTGATAGGGCTATTTCACCAAAAAAGCGGCGCGACTCCATCAAGTGCCACGTCATGACATGGCCTGCATTAACAATATGCGCCTCTGAGATGTTGCCCGTTATGCCGTGTTCAAAAACATGAAACAAGGCGGCGATTCTTGCCACGTTATCGGCGGCCTTACTGGTGACATCCTTAATTTCTTCTAGCTCGCCGCCTGTGCGTAGTTCGTACTCTGTGGCGTTATAAAAGTCTGTCCAAGCGGCTTTGGCCTTTGCCGAAAAGTGCAAAGTATGCGGCTGTAACGCGCCTGTTTCCTCATGAATGGTCAGCGGTATAGTTAATAGCTCAGTGGTGCGTTTAATAAACCGTTCTTTGTGCGGCCATTGTTGCGGCGGCTCTTTGTATGGTCTATTACCTTGTGTAGAGGTAGGCCACGCAATCAAAAAACGCGCACCGAAGCCCGTGCCACGCGCTAAACCTCGGCTATTTTCAAAGAAGTCTTTAACGGTGCTTTCTTGCGTGGCTAGGCATAGCGTAAGGCGGCGGCCTGAGAGTAATTTATTGTTTTTAGTGTCGGCGCGGGTGCTGCGTACTTCGCCACCTTCCCAAAATTTGTTAAGGGCGGCAAGGTTACGTTTGAGTGATTCGCTATTCATGCCGTGACTACCAAACACTAAGCCCGCTTCATTCGAGAAAATGCCAGCACTGGGGCAACCATCCAGCATGGCCTTGATCAATCCCTCTGGCGTGGTGTCTTCATAAAGCATGGTTTTACCGCGTGGCCGTTCGGGTTCTTGTTGGTCTAGCTGTTTTAGTTCCTCTTTGGTGTTAACGGTGGGTTCACCGTTCTTAGTTGCATATCTAAGGGCTTGTAATAAGCCGTCACGCTCGGCTGTCCATATATCAAGCTCGGTTTTATATGCCTTCTGTAGCTCGGCATCGTCTAAAAACCGCTGTTTGTCTAGTTCGCTGAGGTGTTGGGTTACTGCTTTGTCCGCCGTGCTTTTACGCTCGCCTGATTCGGCTATGACCATCAAGTAAAGCGATACAGGGCTAACCGTTTCCTTATCACGGGCAACATCGACTAAGCCTTGCGCTGATAATGACAAGGTGGCAAGTATGGCATTGACTACCAGAGGTACAGGGCATTGCAAGTAATCAATAATCTCTTGAGTAAGTGCCTGTAGGGGTGCTGGTAAGTATTCTAGTGGGTAGTCTGATTGCTCGTTTTGCCCTGCGATGGGTTCGGGCGGTGGCCAAGTGTCGGCACTGTCTTTAATTCCGTGTAATTCGACGGAATTAGAATCTAGTGGGGCGTTGGCATGGTCTGTTGTTGCTTCATGGTTTAACGGGGCGTGTGTGCTGTTTAAGCTATCATCAATCATCGTTTTAACCGCTTGTTTTCCCTGTGCTTGGTACAGGTCGTTAGCGTCTTTGTAATCGGTCGGTATGACCACCACGCCATTAACCGCTATTGCTGCTTTACTGGCTAAGTGTTGGCCGTTGCCGTTTGGGTCGTTGTCGCCGCATATAACGATTTTGTCTAATGGGTGGCGTTTCTGTACCGCCACCGCTGCCGCTAATAACTGTGAACTGCTACCCGCCGCTAGTGTCGGGTATCCCGTTGCTTCAAACAGGGTTATAGCGTCGTTTACGCTCTCACAGATCACTTTAACGCTTGATGTTGACCAATCGCCTACACGGTAATAGCCAGCAAGACAAACGGGGCGGCCTAAGTAACGCCGTGCAAACTTGCCCTTGTCATTGGGTACACCGTCAAAGACTTGTAAGGCGACTAATTGACCGTCTAGTGTTTCAAGGGTGGCGATGGTCAATAACCCTTGTAAGCCATAACCAAGCGTGTGCTTGCTGTTGGCAGGGTCTTTAAGCCGTTGTAATGCCTCACTAGGGATTGATAGCAAGTGACTGCTATTTATCTCCTTAGCTATCGTATAAGGCGTTGGCGTGGCGTATTTGGCCGCGTTTTTGATGATGGTTTGAATAGCAGGTAAATAGGCGTTTGCCTCGGCAAGTTCTTGCTGTTCGGCCTGTTGTTTTTGCGCTTGGCGGTGGCGGTCGGCCTCGGCTATCCGTTCTTTACGGGCGGCTATGGCTTCTTCGGGTTCGCTGTGCGTGTCTACCCACGCGCCTAAGTCTTTGGCGGCCTCGGTCGTTGATAGGCCGTTCTTGAGCTTGTGAAAGTCCAATATATCGCCACCGCTTGCACCGCAACCAAAGCAATTAAAACGCCCAGTTCTAAGGTCTAGGCTTAAGCTGGGGCTTTTGTCTTGATGAAAGCAACACGGTACAAGGTGCTTGTGTTTGCGGCCTTTGAGGGTAAACGCGCTGTTGTAGTAGCTGTCAGCACTTGGTAACAAAGAGAGGTCAAGCATGGTTTGCTTCCTCTTGTGTCCATATCTCACCAATAAAGCGGCCAACATAATCGGCTTGTCCTTCAAAGGGCTTACAGGCGTTTAATGCTTCGCTGTAGGTGGTAAACAAGCCCATATAGCGGCCTATGCCGTTTTCTAATGCTTGGGCTTTATCTTTACTTGGGGTGGTCGAAAAATAGCAAACTACTTTGTAATACAGTGGTTCGGGATAAACACGCAAGTCTTGATGTGTTTGCATGGTGATAAGCGCGGGATGATCAGTGTAGGCATAACAAGCGTTTTCGGCTTCTGCCTCTGTTTCAAATTTGCCAAGTGATACGAAAATACTAGGCAAGTGGTGAGGTTTTAGTTCGGTGCTTGGCACTTTGAACATACAAGTAGCTGTAAATGGCAGAATTACGGACGGATTAAGGGCGTTAGTATTTTGAGTAGTCATGTTTTTAACCTTTCTGAAGGGTAGTTTTTTTGATGATTTGCCCTAAATGTAGGGCGGTAGGGAGGTTCAGAACCGCTAAAACCAACGGCAAGCGGTATTCACCCATAAAGGGCTTATTTCCACTTCCTCCCCACCATAGACGAACTAAGGCACGGGCAAGGCGCAATTCATCCATGAGGGATAAACTGGCAAAAGACGGGCATAAAAAAACATCGGCTATCGTGCGATGCTGTACGGGTTTTAAGAGGTTCTGAAGCTCTTGGGGTGCATTATTGCCAGCATTGGCGGTGGCGGTCAATAACTTTTGCGTATTGGCATAGGCGGGGCTGGTGCATTGGCTCGCCATTAACGACAAAACAAGCACAAGCCCTCTTTTTAGTGGCGTATTCATTATCGGTTGACTCCACTAGACATCAAAAAGTACAAGTCCTCGGCGGTGTCGTATAGTTCCTTTGCTACTTCTTCAATAGTACAGGCGTTGAGGTCTTCGTCATATTTTTCCAAGTCCTTCAGTTCGTCCATAAGATCGCTTGCAAGGTCTTCGCCTTCACTAAATGCTGTCACCGCTTCGGCTTGCTGTTCAATTAACAGGCTGACTTGAAGCCTAAGCACGTCAAGCGCGTCTGATAGCGTGTTTAGCTTGGTGTCTAAGTCGGCTATAGCAATTGGGTGTTCCGCGTGTAGTGCCGTTTTAATGGCAGTAATAACGGACTGTGAGGTCATTATCAAAGTAAGTGGGTTAGTCATGGCTAGACTCCTTTGTAGAGTCATTAGCGGTGGCGTGCTTTTGTGCTGGGCGGCGGTGGTCTGTCTTGGGTATCCGTTGTTTACGGGCGGCTATAGCTTTTTTAGGTTCGGTTTTAGGGTCAATTAATTCTTCTTGGTCATTCGCGGCTTCTGTAGCTGATACGCCATTTTCGGCTAGTCGCTTAGCTTGCCATTCCAATATGTCAGATAATAACCAAGCCACTGATTTTTCAGATATTTTAATGCTTTTTGGCAGTAAGCCAATTGACATAAGGTGATAGGCAGAGGATGAGGATAGGCCTGTAAGGTGTAACATTTCCCTTTTTCTAATGAAACGAACAGGGACATTATTGATTGATACAACGGTATTCATAATAGGCTCTCTTATAAAGAAAGCCCGTTAAACAGAGGATGAAAGGCAAGTGTAAAAGTAAGATTACTTACAAAAACATTTGTTATATACCTAAGAGGTATAGCCGAAACTATAACCTTTAAGGTAAATTAACAACACAAGTTGTGATGTTGGGTATTTAGCCTTGCATGACACTAATCTCTGTTTATCGGGTGGTACTGGTTTCGGGGATATAGGCTTCTCGTGTTGGTTCACGATTAGCCACTAAAACCCACGGGCGTTGGTTCGCCTGTGGGTTTTTGCTTTTTATCGGTCTTATTGTCCGATACCGACAATATAACGTGTTATGTATTTGATTGTAAGATGGTTTTTCTCTTGCGATTTTGATAGGTGTAAGTTGTTGTATTTATAATATATATCATTAAGTTGTAGCTGTTAGGTCGCCTCTTATTTCTCTGAATTTTGCCGTATTTTGGTACTTTCGATGGTATTTCACTTTTATATTAGACAAAGCAAATTGCAAGCAAATGTAAATGTTAGCGACAGTTTTTGTCGCGTTTGGCTTTTGAATACCTGCAATCGGTTAAGGCAGTAGCGGCTATTCTGAAACGCCTTTCTTTTTACTGGCTATTATCCGTTTATGGTGGCGGTGATCGTCTATTGTTAATCGTTTTAGAAGTGCTGAAAAAGGCCAAAATCGTCACATAAGTATCCACTAGGAGTCGAACAAATCTCTGTAAGCCTTGCAAACATTAGGTTTGATAAAAAACCATTATTATTTTCTACCTATTTCTCTACCTTTTTACACAAGTCATGTCTGTTTTACGGTGGCGGTGAACCATAAAAACGCCATTGTTTAAAATCATCTATAGCAAGAATAGCAACTATAGCGATAGCGACAAGAGAAAATGATTAAAACTACTCACCAACAATTAGCCGTAAAAGGTCAAATAACAGTCAAAAAACACCTTAAATAGCGACAATAGCAACTATAGCGATAGCGGCTAGGGTGTAATTTACTTTTTTATATAGCAATGCCACCAAAGTTAACGGTGATTACGTTGCCTATTTGTAGGTTATCTAGGTAATCGCTCCAGTGCTGCATCATCTTATGGCGTTGTTCACGGTACTTAGTACGGTTATAGGCTCTACCATTGGCATCTTTAACCGCGTGGGCAAGCTGCATTTCTATAATTTCAATCGGATAGCCTAAAACTTCATCCAAAATAGTACGCGCCATAGCTCTAAAGCCGTGGCCACACATTTCATCACTGGTATAACCCAAGCGGCGCAAGGCTGCGTTAACTGTATTGTTTGACATGGTGCGCTGATTGCTGCGAATACTTGGAAATACATACACGCCGCTACCTGATATGGCCTTAAGTTCTACCAGTAAAGCCACTGCTTGAGAGGATAAGGGGACAATATGCTCTGATTTTGTTTTTGATACCTTATAAGCCCACTCTTTAGCGTCTAGGTCAATGTCTGCCCATTTTGCTTCTCTTAGCTCGCACGGTCTCACAAAAAATAACGGGGCTAATTTAAGCGCGTAAACAGTAGTGTAATGGCCTTCATAACCCTGTATGCCTTGCATCAAGCGGGCAACATCGGCGGGGCTAACCATTGAGGCGTGATGCGTGGTGATGACGGGCTGTAATGCGCCCTTTAATGCTTGGGTGGGGTCGTAAGTGGCGCGGCCTGTTGCTATGGCGTACCTAAACACTAAACCACACGTCATTTTTATACGGTGCGCTGTTTCTATTGTGCCTTTGGCTTCAACCTGGCGACATAAGGCGAGTATGTCGGGCGATGTAACATCGGTGATCGGTTTGTGTCCAAAGGCTTCAAAGATATAAGACAAATAATGATGATAGGTTTTAACCGTACTGGCCTGTAGCTTTGTTTTTTTACTTAGCCATTCGTTGGCAATCGCTTCAAAAGTATTTTCAGCCTTTAGGATAGATAGACGCTTGTCCTCTTTTTTGGCATCACTTGGGTCTGTGCCTTCTTGTAATAGCTTTCTTGCTGACTCTCGTTTAATTCGTGCCTCTTTGAGTGTCACATCAGGATAAACGCCCAACGCTAATAACTTTTGTTTGTTGTTAAACCGATACGCTAAGTGCCAATACTTGCCGCCTGTAGGTTTTACCAACAAATACATACCACCACCGTCGGTGATTTTATAAGGCGTGTCCGTAGGTTTTGCCTTTTTTACCTCATTTTCAGTGAGTTTATTGGTATTTGTGGTGGTCATGTTGGTACTTATTTGTTGGTACTTGAGTAGATACCAACAAAAGTACCAACAAATAACTTGGCTTTCAATATCTATAATGAATATACAGGACAATAAAAAACCCTGTATCCGTTGAGATTACAGGGTTTCGTGTATGGTATTGACTTGCTTGGAATTGAATTATGTCCCCCCGACAGGAATCGAACCTGTAACTGCCCCTTAGGAGGGGGCCGTTATATCCATTTAACTACGGAGAGAAAAGCGGCGAGATTCTAGCAGAAGTGCAAAGAAAACGCTCTTGTGTCTTCAGCTTTCTCTCTTTTCAGCAGACATTAACGGAAAATGAAAACTTTTGATTGCTACCAAGCAGAAAAGGGTGTCTAATCAGCCCGTCCGTGAAAGCTGCAACTGTGTCGCCTAGATGTTCGAGATGTCTGGCCGTTGTTGAATTGTGTTTAGCGGCCTATATACGCACCAAATACATGGCGTATATGTTTTTTCGTAACATCAAGAGATTTGTAATATGTCTAATCGTGAACAAGGCACTGTAAAGTGGTTTAACGACGCTAAAGGTTTTGGTTTTATTCAACGTCAAGCTGGTGAAGATGTGTTTGTTCACTTCCGCGCCATTCTTGGTGATGGTCATCGCTCTTTGCGCGATGGTCAGAAAGTTGAATTCACTGTTGTGAAAGGCCAAAAGGGCTTTCAAGCAGAAGAAGTGCGCACCATTGACTAATCGTCAAGATGCATAGCATTTGAAAAAACGACTCCTAGTGAGTCGTTTTTTTTGGCTTTTATTTCTTAAGATATTCGTTACAGCGAAAAGGTACAGAAAAAATGACCGCATTAACTCCCGATATGATTGCTCCCGCACCGTGGCATTTAAAAGGCCAAGGTTATTTACTTGTTGTCCATTTACCGAAGTCGGTTTTAGATAATGAAGGCTTCATCAGTGATGATTTAGTGGCGAGCCGTCGCGGTCGTTTGGCCTATGTTGCCTTTGTTGATTATCAAGAGTCTGATGTTGGACGTTATCACGAGTTATTGTATATTGGTGGTTCGCTTAAGTTTGGTCAAAAACGCCATTACTCTATTTCTAAAATTTATGTTTCTAGTCAAGCTTCAGTCGATAATGGTCAGCTCAATTGGGGTATTCCTAAAGAGTTAGCAGATTTTAAAGTACATTATGGCAAAAATGCCAAAGATACTATTGAGGTTGCTACTCCTACAGGTAAAATGATCGCTAAGTTAAGTTTTAGCCATCATTTATTACCGTTTCCTGTAAGCACTAAATTAGCACCAAAACGATTAATGACTGTGGCGCAACAATGGCAAGGCCAATACTTTTTTTATCGTCCCGAAGCTGTCGGCCATTTAAAACCCGCATTATTAACCGCCAGTCATTTTGATAAGCGTTATTTTCCTGACTTAAACCAAGGCCGAGTATTAGCGTGTTTTAAAGTCACCGATTTTAATTTGGTTTTCCCGATTGCCAAAATAGTCGCTCAATAAACATTGGCTCTTACCATTATCAAGAATAATGACAGGATGATGGTACACTCGCAGCAATCGCTGATATTATGTCAGCTCTATATGTTGGATCTAAAGAGATAAAACATATACGCACCCTCATATTAATGATGTGAGGGGCAAAAGACCGTTGGATTCTACCTGCACATTTTGGACTTACGCATCACGCTAATGATAGCCGCGTAAGCCCTCACAACGTCAGTACTTTCAACAAGATATTCTGAACTTTATACTTATTAGTGACGATGACTTAGGGCACATTCCAATGATTCCGATGGAACAAGACCCTCAGCGTACGGCGGCTGATGTGAGACAATTTTTACAAGATGACCGATATTCTACCTTCGTTTGACCAACTCAAACTCAATCCATTATTGCAACGTGCTATTGCCGATTTGGGCTTTAGCCATTGCACGCCTATTCAGGCACAAGTTTTACATTTTACCTTGGCAGGGCATGACGCCATTGGCCGTGCGCAAACAGGGACAGGCAAAACAGCCGCCTTTTTAATTACGCTCATCAATGATTTGCTGACCAATCCACCCAGTCCAGAACGTTGTTTGGGTGAAGCCAGAGCCATGGTTTTAGCTCCAACTCGTGAATTAGCCTTACAAATTGCTAAAGATGCACAGCAGCTCGTTAAATATACTAAGTTGCGTATTGTTACTCTTGTGGGTGGCATGGACTATGACCGTCAAAAACAACAGTTAAATACAGATTTTGTGGATATTGTTGTTGCAACACCGGGGCGACTAATTGATTTTGTTGACCAACAAGCCTTATTTTTAGATCAAATTGAAGTGTTGGTGATTGACGAAGCCGACCGTTTATTGGATATGGGTTTTATTCCAGCCATTAAAAAAATCATTCGTCATTGCCCGCCTAAAAGCCATCGCCAAAGTTTGTTTTTCTCCGCCACCTTTAATAAAGATGTGTTGAGCTTGGCTGATCAATGGTTATTTGAAGCAGTTAAAGTTGAAATTGAATCTAAGCACGTCACCAATGACACGGTTAATCAAATTGTCTATATCGTCAGTGGCGAGCAAAAATACGACTTGCTGTTTAATTTGATTCAATCGGAAAACTTTGATCGGGTCATTGTTTTTGCTAATCGTCGTGACCAAGTACGTCGTTTGGCTGAAATGCTCAAGCATCATCATATTTCGTGTGCCGTATTGTCGGGTGAAGTGCCTCAAGATAAACGCGTGAAAACGCTAGAAAACTTCCGCGAAGGTAAAATCCAAGTGCTGGTTGCTACCGATGTCGCAGGGCGTGGTATTCATATTGATGATGTCAGTCATGTTATTAACTTTACTTTGCCTGAACAAACCGATGATTATGTGCATCGTATTGGCCGTACAGGTCGAGCTGGCGCGAGTGGTGTCAGCATCAGTTTTGCCTGCGAAGATGATGCCTTTTTGTTGCCTAATTTAGAGGCGGCTATTGGTCGCAAATTAGAATGTACGCACCCTTCAGAAGAGTTGTTGAAAAGAGCGCGTTAATGATAGCGTAATAAAACCCCTCTCTTGAACAGAGGGGTTTTGTGAGTTTAAGTACGATTTAACAATAAAAAAGCCTGTCATCCGCCTAGCAGGAAGCCTTCATGACCAAACTTCATCAATGCTTATTTTTATCTACTGCTCTCTTGGCAAATCTTGCCCATGCTTCCGATTCGCCAAGTTTTCAAATAGGCACCATGTACGCAGAAAAAATTCGTGGTGTTGGTTTGTATGCAGGATTTGAGGCAGAAGAAATTGTGCCTAATGCATCTGGCTACATAGATGCAACCCTGCTGATTTCTGATGCCTATGATGCCGAGCAGCCTGTATTCGGTGGGGTTTCTGTAGGTTTGCGTACGACTCTTGATGTGCCGTTGTCGCCATATGTGGGCGCAGGTTTATATGTCGGTGAGAATGAAAAAGAAGTATCAGCCAATCACGATAAAATAGACAATGACCGCGATGGGTTTACTGATGAAGCAGGGGAAATGACCACGGATAACTTGTTGATGACAGCGATTTATCCTGAGCTTGGTTTTCGTTTAAAATTAGGCGAAAGCTTTTCGATACGGATGATGGGGCGATATATGGTGTCATCGTTTGGCCGCCAACATGACGATTGGTATTATGGTCTGAGTTTAGCGTTTGGCCATGACTGACACTATGCAACACTCTAACCCCAATCATCTCGCTTATGCCGTTTTTATCGCGGTGATGATTCATGGTTTTCTAATTTTGGGCGTAGGCTTTGTCGCTCCGCAAGGTCAGTCACAGACGGCAATGGAAGTGACGATGGCCTTGCATTTAAGCCCAGAAAAAAATGACAAAGCCGATTTTTTAGCCCAAGCCAATCAAGCGGGCAGTGGTCAGTTAAAAGAAACAGTGGAAATGACCACCACGCAAACTGCCGATTTTTTTGATGCGCAAATTACTGAGATTAAACCCGAAGACCAATTGGCTTTTGCGCCACCACCCGAAACCGCTGAACATCGTCTGATTGTCACGCACCGTTTTTCTCATCGCCGTATTCCTCCTACTATTCATAAGCAAGAACGTCCTGAACAAATGGCCGATGATGGTGAGCTGCAAATGTCCGCTCAAAGCTCTGCAATTGCTAGTTTAGAAGCACGTTTAGCCGAAAAACGCCAAGCCTATGCCAAACAACCTAAAGTACATACGGTGTCTTCTTTGTCGGCGCGTCAGGATGCTTCGGCGGCTTACATTGATGGCTTTAGAAAAAAAGTCGAAGATATGGGTAATCAACATTATCCAGAAGTTGCTAAAAGACGGCATTTGCAGGGCGAGGTGCGGTTATTGGTGGCGGTGTTGCCGAGTGGCAAGGTGAAAGATATTAAAGTGTTGTCGTCATCAGGCTCAGGGATTTTAGATGAAGCTGCGCGGCGATCAGTGCGTTTAGCGGAGCCTTTTCAGCCCTTTACGCGCGATATGCGTAAAAATATGGAAGTGTTGCAGGTAATTCGGACATGGCGTTTTGCGGAAAGGTTGCATAATGAGGGGTAGAAGATAATTAAGATATTATTGAACTGATTTCTGAACATAAAATATGAGATTGATATGGATATTAGGAAAATATTTCCACAGACAGTTCAAGAAGTAAGTACGTTAAGAGAACGATTAATCATTACTGCAAAAATACAAGGCTGGACAGAGTCAAAAATCACGGCTGTTTTTTCTAATGTTCCAAACGTATTGCTTGATTCCCTAGCCTTTTTGGATAAATTAACGGGCTTATGGCGTTATGAGTTTGGGATTCCTTTCAATATTAACGGACGTTTATATTGGGGAACTCATATGTGGATACAAGTTGCACATATATTTTCTGTATTAGAATGTATGAGTAGAAGATTAACATCTGAGCAGCAAAAATTTTATTTAAATAGACTCGCTGATATTGAAAAACATTTAGACGTATTATTTGAAATGATTCCTGCAATACACACTTCAAATGAAGTGAAAATGGATTTTGAGGTTGTTGGGCTGGGCAGTGGTAATACTGATGTGGATTGGGTTTTAAATCCATTGAATCAGCGTCGTGTACTAATAGATGTTAAAAGGCGCGTAATAGATTTTATATTTCATGCTTCGGCGATGGACGAAAGCGGACATTTAACTGAGCCTGACCATGAACCGAAATTATTGTTCAAAAGCATTGAAAAAAAATTTAAAGAGATGTCACCAGATATTCAATTGCAGGGCGCTTGGATAAATACAATTATAAAGCAGGATATATCCAGATTAGTAAAAGATTTTTACCAGCTAGACTCTAAAAAAGTGCACTTTATAATATTAGGAGATTGGAAAAAAGACGCACTCATATTAACTCAAAAAAATGAAGATCGTCTCTATCTCAGGCATCTTTTTTCATTGGAAGAGAGTGAGCGTTTTACATTTATGAGCATTAAACCTGATTGATTATCATTTTAAAGATTTATGTCCAGTTTTGAGGATTATGTATATTGAGTATAAATTGCTGGAAAGCAATTATTTAAAAAAAGTCTAATGTTATCTTTTTGATAATATTAGACTTTTTTCTCAAACCACTTTCGGCCTTTCCACCACAAAATCAGGCGGTACTAAAATAGTGTCCACCAACTCCGTACTCATCTCAGGATAATCCAAGGTGTAATGCAAACCTCTGGACTCTTTGCGCGCCAATGCCGATCGTATAATTAACTCACCAACCAGTACCAAATTCCGCATTTCGACCAAATTACTTGAAACTTTGTAGTTGCTGTAATACTCCTGAATTTCTGCTTGCAGTAATTCAACCCGTCGTAATGCCCGTTGTAAACGTTTGTTGGTACGAACAATACCGACATAATCCCACAGAAAACGGCGTAATTCGTCCCAGTTATGCAAAATCACCACATCTTCATCGGGGTCTCGCACTTGTGACTCGTCCCACGCAGGGCATTCGGGTAAATCAGGTGTCATCGCCAATTGTGCTTGCATATTTTTAGCGGCAGACATGGCAAAGACAAAACATTCTAGCAATGAGTTACTGGCCATACGGTTGGCGCCATGCAAACCTGTAAACGAGGTTTCACCAATCGCGTACAAGTTTTGAACGTCGGTTTGACCATGTAAATCGACTTTAACCCCTCCGCAGGTATAGTGCGCCGCAGGGACAACAGGAATTAAATCGGTGGTAATATCAATGCCAAACTCTTTTAAGCGTTCGTACAGCGTAGGGAAGTGGCTAATGACAAAGTCCGCAGGTTGATGCGTAATGTCTAAATAAACACAACGAATACCTAAACGCTTCATTTCATAATCAATAGCACGGGCAACAATGTCGCGTGGCGCAAGTTCGGCACGTTCATCAAAACGCGGCATAAAACGCTCACCGTCAGGCAAACGTAAATACGCTCCTTCACCACGCATCGCTTCGGTAATTAAAAACGAACGTGCTTCGGGGTGATACAAACAAGTCGGATGAAATTGATTAAATTCTAAATTACCAACACGACAACCCGCGCGCCACGCCATGGCAATGCCATCACCTGTGGCAATGTCGGGATTACTCGTATAAAGATAGGCTTTACTCGCACCACCACAAGCCAAAGCAATAAATTTAGCGCGGAACAACTCTACTTTGCCTGTTTCTTTATTCAGCACATACGCACCCACAACTCGATTAGCACCCGATTGGCCTAATTTGTGTGTAGTGATGACATCAATGGCAACACGATTTTCTAATAATTCAACATGAGGACATTCTTTAACGCGACTCACTAGCGTGGTCGAAATAGCATAACCTGTGGCATCGGCAGCATGAATAATTCGACGATGCGAGTGGCCACCTTCGCGGGTTAGATGTAAATGATCACTTTCATCCAACGTAAAACGCACACCTTGATCGACTAACCATTGAATGGACTTGGCACCATTTTCTACCGTAAAGGCGACGGCATCTTGATGGCATAAGCCTGCGCCAGCAATTAAAGTGTCTTGAATATGACTGTCGGTGGTATCGGTTTCATCCAAGACCGCCGCTACGCCACCTTGAGCATAATAGGTACTGGCTTCGGTGAGTTCGGCTTTCGATAAGACCGCGACTTTTAGCGACTCAGGTAAGGTTAACGCCAGCGTTAAACCTGCTGCGCCACTACCGACAATCAATACATCATAATCAAAATTATTCATGGTTTAATAATCAAAATGTCATCTATATGTTCAGAGTATAAGATATAGGACGCTCGTACAGTAGTGTTAACCGCTCTACAATAGTGCGGAGAACATTAAATCGTGGAGGTTTTATGTTAGAAGAACGTGGAGTTGTGGTTGAAATTGCAGAAAACGGTCAAGTGTTCGTCGCCACACAAAGACAAAGTGCGTGCGGGAGTTGCCAAAGCGAAAAGTCTTGTGGCTCGAATTTATTAAATAATAGCACCAGTCAACAGCAAGTGATGAGTGTCAATGCCAATGGCCATAGCTTGGCGATTGATGATGTCGTGCTGCTAGCGATTGACGAGTCAATCGTATGGTTAGGTATGTTACAGCTTTATGTTTGGCCATTAATCGCATTAATCATCGGTGGGATTTTAGGTCAAAGCCTCTCGGGAGAAATAGGTGCAATGGTCGGTGCTTTTGGCTGCTTGATTTTGAGTCTGTTGTCTGTACGTTGGCGCACACAACGAGAAAGTGACAATTATTTACCGATTGTTATCAAAAAGTTAATTTGACGGGTTGTTGATTACAAAACCCTCATAGCCTCTAAGGGCAATTCATTCTAATTTTTCTCTCACTTTAGAGTTTAGGCAAAAAGCTGGTTTTGCCTGAGCTTTTAATGATTCTATTTTCGTGACTGACTCATGTTGGAGTTTAAAATAATGATGGCAAAATATCCTCAAGTGGCACGCCGTTGGTTGGTTGGGGCTGTGTGTGTGATGGGGTCGCAAATGACGTGGGCAGCAACAGCCATTGTCGATTTTTCTGAGTTAGTCGAGCAAAATGCCAAGGCGGTCGTCAATATTAGTGCTTCAACCAAAGCTAAAAAAGGCCAAATGCAGCAACAGCAACAAATCCCTGAAGCATTTAAGCGTTTTTTTGGTGATGACTTTGGTTTTGCTCCGCAACAACGTGAGCGTCAGTCGTTCGGTTCGGGTTTTATTATTTCTAAAGACGGTTATGTCTTAACTAATAATCATGTTGTTGATCATGCGGATAAAGTGACGGTTAAACTTAATGATCGCCGCGAATTAGAAGCGGAAGTGATTGGTACTGATGAGCGCACCGATGTCGCGTTATTAAAAATCAAAGCGGATGATTTGCCTGTTGTTCATATTGGTAATCCTGATGTTCTTAAAGTCGGTCAACCCGTATTAGCCATTGGTTCACCTTTCGGTTTTGATTATTCGGCAACGGCGGGGATTGTCAGTGCCAAATCACGCGCTTTGCCCAATGAATCCTATGTGCCGTTTATTCAAACCGATGTTGCCATTAATCCGGGTAATTCAGGTGGGCCATTATTTAATGCCAATGGTGAGGTGATTGGTATTAACTCACAAATCTATAGCCGCTCTGGTGGTTATATGGGCTTGGCATTTGCGATTCCTATTGATGTAGCGATGGATGTCGTTGAGCAATTGAAAGATAAAGGCAAAGTCTCGCGTGGATATTTAGGCGTGGTGATTCAAGATATCGACCGTGATTTAGCTGAAGCCTATGGTTTAGCCAAACCTGCTGGCGCATTGGTCGCCAAAGTAATGCCTGACACCCCTGCCGACAAAGCAGGCATTAAAGAAGGGGATGTGATTACCGCGTTTAACGGCCAAGCCATTGAATTATCTTCTGAATTGCCACAGTTGATTGGTCGTGCCAAAGTGGGGAAAAAATATCCTTTATCGTTGTTGCGCGATGGTAAAAAAGTCGAATTACCCTTTGAAGTCGCGACGTTGCCTGATGATGCCGATGAAAATCCCGAAAAAGCCAGCGAGCCTGATCTAAATAGTTTAGGAATTGGTTTGCGTAATTTAACCGATCCTGAAAAAGCACAATTAAAGTTAGAAGTTGGCGTATTAGTACAACGTTTGGCGGATGATGGCGCGGCTGCCGAAGCAGGTTTGCGCCCGAATGATGTGATTGTCCGTTTAAACAATGAGTCGATTAAAGACACTCAAGAGTTTTTGAAGGTCGCCAAAAAACTACCAGCAAACAAAGCTGTGCCTGTTGTTATTAATCGCGGCGGTCGGCCAATGATATTGGCCTTACGCTTAGAGTCGACGGACAAAGCGGAGAAAAAAGGAAAAAAATAACCTTGTCTACATGAAGGGCGATTCTTCAATCGCCCTTCATGACTTTAATCATCAAACTTAGGTCTTTTTTTGCTACAATGCCGCAACTTTTTTCTCTGGCCTGTTGGTACATTCTGTGACTGATATTAAGCATATTCGTAATTTCTCCATTATCGCCCACATTGACCACGGCAAATCAACATTAGCCGACCGTTTTATTCAAATTTGTGGTGGTTTACAAGACCGTGAAATGCAAGCGCAAGTCCTTGATTCTATGGACTTAGAGCGTGAGCGTGGCATTACCATCAAAGCACATTCGGTCACCTTATATCACACAGCCAAAGATGGTATTCGTTATCAGCTTAACTTTATTGATACACCGGGTCATGTCGATTTTTCTTATGAAGTCAGCCGTTCATTAGCCGCGTGTGAAGGTGCTTTGCTAGTGGTTGATGCTGCGCAAGGCGTTGAAGCTCAATCGGTTGCTAACTGTTATACCGCGCTAGAACAAGGTTTAGAAGTATTACCCGTACTCAATAAAATCGACTTACCACAAGTTGAGCCTGAGCGCGTCATTGAAGAAATTGAAGAAATTATTGGTATTGAAGCCACCGAAGCCTGTCGAGTCAGTGCCAAAACAGGTTTAGGTGTGCCAGAGTTATTAGAAGAACTCATTCTGAAAATTCCTGCGCCAACAGGAGACAGAACTGCACCGTTGCAAGCCTTAATTATTGACTCATGGTTTGATAATTATTTAGGCGTAGTGTCGTTGGTACGTGTTCGTCATGGTCGTATCCAAAAAGGCGACCGTATGTTGGTGAAAAGCACAGGCTTATCCCATTATGTCTCTAGTGTCGGTGTTTTTAACCCTAAACATTCAGAAACAGATGGCTTAGAAGCGGGTGAAGTGGGTTTCGTCATCGCAGGGATTAAAGATATTTTTGGTGCGCCCGTAGGTGATACGGTCACCCATATTAATACGCCGAATGTTGATATTTTGCCGGGGTTCAAAAAGTCTAAACCGCAAGTCTATGCAGGTTTATTTCCTGTCGATTCCAGTGAGTTTGAACCGTTCCGCGAAGCATTACAAAAACTCAAACTCAATGATTCTTCATTGTTTTTTGAACCAGAGTCGTCGGATGCGTTAGGTTTTGGTTTCCGTTGTGGCTTCTTAGGCATGTTGCACATGGAAATTGTGCAAGAGCGTTTAGAGCGTGAATATAACCTTGATTTAATTACTTCTGCGCCGACCGTAGTTTACGAAGCGAAAAAGAAAAACGGTGAAATCGTTTATGTCGATAACCCATCCAAGCTGCCTGAAGGTTCGTCTATTGAAGAACTGCGAGAGCCGATTGCCGAAGTTCATATGCTCGTACCACAAGAATATGTTGGTAACGTCATTACTTTAGCGACTGAACGTCGTGGTGTGCAAAAAGACCTTAAGTTTTTAGGTAAACAAGTCGCGATTAGCTATGACATCCCCATGGCGGAAGTGGTCTTAGACTTTTTCGATAAACTAAAATCGACTTCACGCGGTTTTGCGTCTTTAGAATATAGCTTTAACCGTTTTGAAGTCGCGCGTTTAGTGAAAGTGGATGTGTTGATTAACGGCGACAAAGTTGATGCTTTAGCAATGATTTGTCATGCCGATGATGCTCGTCATCGTGGTTTATCGTTAGTCGATAAAATGAAAGACTTAATTCCTCGTCAAATGTTTGATGTCGCTATTCAAGCCGCGATTGGTAGCCAAGTCATTGCCCGTTCTACGGTTAAAGCGATGCGTAAAAACGTCATTGCTAAATGTTATGGTGGTGACGTATCACGGAAGAAAAAGTTGCTTGAAAAACAAAAAGAAGGCAAAAAACGTATGAAACAAGTCGGTAATGTCGAAATCCCGCAAGAAGCTTTCTTAGCCGTATTAAAGGTGGATAGATAATGGATTTTGATTTCGCATTGATTCTTACGGTAGTTACCTTAATTGCTGGTTTGATTTGTTTGGCCGATAAACTGTTTTTTAAACAGCATAAAAGTCCTTCTCAACAAGCGACGCATCAAGGTGTTTATAAAGAAAATATTATCATTGAATATGGGTACTCTTTTTTTCCTGTGCTGGCAGTTGTTTGGGTGTTGCGCTCATTCTTATTTGAACCGTTTACCATTCCTTCGGGGTCAATGTTGCCAACTTTAGAGGTGGGTGATTATATTCTCGTCAATAAATACACCTATGGCTTACGTTTGCCTGTCATTGGCACAGAAATTTTGCCAATTGGCAAACCTGTGCGGGGCGATGTCATGGTGTTTAAGTTTCCTCCTAAGCCGAGCATGAACTTTATTAAACGCGTTGTCGGTTTGCCTGGTGATAAAATTCACTACGAAAACGACAACCTTTATATTAATGACGTGTTAGTCGAGCGCAAACTGGTGCGCCAAGAACCCGAAATTGAGCCTTGGGAACAATTCTATGACGAAAAACTGGGTGAGCGTCAGCATCTTTCCCGTCAAGAAGTTGGCCGTTATCCTGCGGGTAAAAAATGGACATTTACGGTTCCAGCGGGTCAATACTTTATGATGGGCGATAATCGTGATAATAGTAATGACAGTCGTTTTTGGGGGGCTGTTCCTGAAAAAAATATCGTTGGCAAAGCGTTTTATGTGTGGACTCATAAAGAGCCAGGATTCAAAATGCCAACACTAAGCCGTAACGGCTCTATTCAATAATAACAAGTAGAGGTTAATTATGCGTACATCACAACGGGGTATGTCTTATTGGTCGGTGTTGTTTGGTGTTGGGCTATTCGGCTTGATAATCAAAGTAAGCTCAACGATAGGTCCCGTATATTTGGATTACTTTGCGCTTGATAAAATGTTACAAGCCAAATTCAAAGAGCCACAAGTGGATGCTTTTGAATTAAAGCAATTTACGACGGACTTATCGGCGCAAATGGATCGTAACAATATGCGCGACCGCAAAGTAGAAGACCTAATGGTGATTCGTCGCGAAGGCAATAAAACAATTGTTGAGTTGGATTATGAAGAGCGCAGAAACTTAATGTCTAATTTAGACGTGGTCGCGCATTTCAAAAAATCCTATACATCTGAGAAACCAGACGGCTTTAAAGAATAATGTTGCCACACACCCGATTAATGCAAGCATTAGGTTATACCTTTGAAGATGAAAAGCACCTCAAACTGGCTTTAACGCATCGTAGCATCAGTGGTAATCATAACAATGAACGCCTAGAGTTTTTAGGTGATGCTATTCTAGGCATGATTATCGCTGATTATTTATACCTTCATTTTCCTCAAGAAAAAGAGGGTCGGTTGACACGTTTGCGCGCTAATTTAGTCAAGCAAGAAAGTTTGGCTGAAATTGGCCGTACACTAAAATTGGGTGATTATCTCAATTTAGGGGCAGGCGAGTTAAAAAGTGGTGGCTTTCGCCGAGATTCTATTTTAGCGGATACCGTAGAAGCTATTTTAGGGGCGATTTATTTAGACTCCGCCAGTATTGACGCGTGTAAAAGCTGTTTGTTGAAATGGTATGGTTCGCGATTGCAGACCATTACCACCGAGCCGACTCTTAAAGACCCTAAAAGCCGACTGCAAGAGCATCTACAGTCACATCATCTGCCTTTACCTGTTTATACGGTAACTGCGGTATTTGGTGAAGATCACAATCAAACTTTCCACGTACAATGTCAGGTAGAAAATGCCTTACCCGTGCAGGGGAGTGGTAATAGTCGTCGTTATGCCGAACAAGCGGCGGCCACTGCCTTATTAACACAGCTAGACATTAAATAAACAGCTATTGAGTAAAACATGACCGAACAACTGATTGAAAATTTTTTTGGCGGCACAACACAAGAAGTGGATGTCGCTAATTATCGTTGTGGCTTTGTGGCGATTGTCGGTCGGCCAAATGTCGGCAAATCAACGTTATTGAATCATTTATTAGGGCAAAAATTATCAATTACCTCGCGTAAACCGCAAACGACACGCCATAAGATTTTAGGCATTGTTACTCAAGATAAAGTACAAGCGATTTATGTCGATACCCCGGGAATGCACAAACGCGAACCTCGTGCGATTAACCGTTACATGAATAAAGCCGCGCAAAGTGCCTTAAAAGATGTGGATTTGGTGTTATTTGTCGTTGATGCCATGAAATGGACACCCGATGATGATTTGGTTTTAGAGAAACTGGAGCATACCGATACGCCTGTATTATTAGTATTAAATAAAGTCGATACCATTGATGATAAAGACGCCTTATTACCGTATCTTGAAGAGCTAAACAAAAAACGTCATTTCTCTGAAGTGATTCCTTTGTCCGCATTACGTGGTCATAATTTGCCGCAACTGCATGAAGTCGTGAGTCGTTATTTACCTTTTGCCCCGCCATTATATGGTGAAGATCAAATCACCGATCGCTCACAACGTTTTTTAGCCGCAGAAGTGATTCGTGAAAAAATTATGCGTCAATTGGGTGATGAAATCCCTTACGATTTAACAGTGCAAATTGAAAGCTTCAAACTCGAAGGTCGTATGTATCGCATTGATGCCACTATTTTGGTGGAGCGTGATGGTCAAAAAGCGATTGTTATTGGTGAAGGTGGTCAAAAACTGAAAACTATTGGTCAAGCCGCGCGTATTGATATGGAAAAAATGTTTGATAGCAAAGTGATGCTGACTTTGTGGGTAAAAGTAAAAGGCGGCTGGTCTGACGATGAACGTGCGCTAAAAAGTTTAGGTTACGGCGATATATGACGCATACGGTCGAGCTATGTCATGCCTTTGTGCTGCATAGTCGGCCGTATCGAGAAAAAAGTCGGCTAGTTGATTTATGGACAATGGAGTATGGCCGTATTAGTGGCGTGATGCGTCAACACGTACCGCCCTTGTTTCAGCCTTGCCTTGTGGCTTGGCGCGGTAAAAACGCGCTAAAAACCATTTCTCATTGCGAATGTGTCGGTTTGCCATTAATGCTCGTAGGTGATGCCACTTTTGCGGGTTTTTATCTCAATGAGCTATTGGTGCGCTTGCTAACAATTGAAGAGCCGCAAATTGAGTTATTTGCCTTATATACCGAAAGTTTGTCTCAGCTGAACCAGCGAGAGTTGTTAGAGCCTGTCTTACGTCGCTTTGAGCGTTGTTTGCTCGGTACGTTAGGATACGCCTTTAACTTTCATCATGATGTCACAGGACAAGCTATCTTAGCGGATAAATCCTATTTCTATTATCCAGAAGAAGGTTTTGTCGTCGCCCGTTCACCTACCGCCGAGGCATGGCAGGGACGCGCACTATTAGCCATTGCTCAAGAAGATTTTAGTCAGTCATCTACCCGTCAAACCGCCAAGTTGATTTTACGGCGGGCATTGGCGCAGCAACTCGGTACAAAACCCCTGAAAAGCCGTGAATTATGGCAGAGGACATCATGAGTAATATTTTATTAGGTATTAATATTGATCACGTTGCGACGTTACGCCAAGCGCGTGGTACACGCTACCCAGAGCCTTTACATGCGGCTTTATTAGCGGAAGAAGCGGGGGCAGATGGCATCACCTTACATCTACGTGAAGATCGTCGCCATATTCAAGAACGTGATGTCAGAATGTTAATCGGTTTATTACAAACAAGAATGAATTTAGAAATTGCCGTCACCGAAGATATGCTGCGTTTTGCTGAAGAAATTAAACCGCATCATGTTTGTTTAGTGCCTGAACGTCGAGAAGAGCTAACGACAGAAGGCGGTTTAGATGTCGCAGGTCAGCGTGAGAAAATCAAAGCAGCCTGTCAACGTTTAGGACGTTTGGGCATAGATGTTTCATTGTTTATTGACCCTGATGCTGCGCAAATAGATGCAGCTATTGCTTGTGGCGCACCCACCATTGAGTTGCACACAGGCGCATACGCAGATGCTCACACGCCAGCGCAACAACTCATTGAGTTACAGCGTCTCATTGACGCAACGGCTTATGCTGCACCTAAGTTGGTTGTGAATGCAGGACACGGCTTGCATTATCATAATGTTCAGCCGGTTGCGGCCATAAAAGCAATGAACGAATTAAATATCGGCCATGCGATTGTCGCGCATGCCTTGTTTGTCGGCTTTAAGCCGGCAGTACAAGAAATGAAAGCGTTAATGTTACAAGCGCGTACACTCTAAAAAATTGGGGCAGAGATAAACTATCGCTGCCCCAATTCAATCAGTTTTCTAATTCAATGTTACCTGACACCTGAACATTCAAACGACTTTGCCCACCCGCATAATCAGCGGCGGGTGCAGCATCGGCCATTTCCATTTTCGCGGCACGTACCATATACATAGGATGGGGTTGCTGGTTATTCGTTGTGCCTAAATTCATCTGCACCAATTTATACGACTTGGCATTCCACGCGCTTTTGATTTTATCTGCACGAGCTCTAAAGGCGGAAACTGCTTCGCTAATAAGCTGATTCTCTAATTCTCGACGAGTTTCAGGAGCAACAGTAAAGTTTAAATTATTAAGTTGTAATTTAGCCTGTAACCGACTAATCAACTCACCAGCGGCTTTAAAGTCTTTGCTCGACACTTGAATTTCAGCACGACCACGCCAGCCATCTAATTTGTTTTTATCGTTATAAATGGGGTAGGTTTGCTGATTGCCACTGGTTAGTTTAACGGAGCTATAGCCAGAACCTAATTTTAGTGATTCGTTAGTAATAGTCGTTAATTCTTTGGCCAATAACGCAGGGTTTTTATTGTTTAGTTCAACGCTTAATGTCGCAGACAGTAAATCATTGGCAATTTCTTTTTCGACATCCGTTTGAAAGTCGATGCGTTGGTAGGTGAGGGGGGTATCAGCGAAAACAGGGGTAGTCAGCATGAATGCCGCAAGTAATAAAGTGGTGTGTTTGAACATGATGTTGGCCTGTCAGAAATAAACTGTGGGCAAGTTTACGTCATGACAGGTGAACTTTCTAAGAGAGTCCCGTAACTAAACCATCAATCATGTAGAGATACGTTGTTTACTACGCTCTTTGAGTCGTTTTTTGGGTTTTTGGTGCTCTTGATGCTCCATAGAGTGTGCGATACAGGCAAAAGCACATAACAAGGTAAATAACAGTGCATTGGCGGGAATGTGGAGATTAAAGTCAGTGCTGGAGTGAATCATAATACTCATGATGCCCATCATTGCCGCAAAGCCCATGCCTTTTAAAACAGCTGTTCGACGTTGCACCTGCGCTTGAATGGCGCGTCTAAAACATAAAATGACAATTAACGCAAAAAAAGAGCAGCCAATCAGGCCATATTCAATGCCCAACTGTAAAAAATCATTATGAGCAAAATCATAAAAATAGTACGACTGGTTATCGCGGTAATTGGGGAAAATGCTGTAATAACTACCTGCGCCCGAACCTGTGAGCCAGAAGTCTTGTAGAGTATGAATACTGCTTTGAAAAACAAAGGTGCGTTCTTCGTGTTGCGCATCTGTTGTTTCTAAACGTGCTGCTAATTTATCTAGGCCAAACCAAGAGCCTAAAATTAAAACGTCGATAGCAATAAGACTAATAAACAAAATAGCTAATGACTTTGCTTTGTGACTTTTACGGTATAACACTAAGCCGAGTACACCACAAATGCCTAAACTCGCAAAAAAAGCGGTATTACCCATACGAGAGTGAGACAAAACTAAAGCAATCACCATTAAAGCTAAAAATATCCGCAATCGAGCTTTGCCGCTCAGCAAGGTAAAAATTAAATTTCGTATGCTCGCTCTAATGCCTGCAAAGTTATCGTTATTTAATAAAATATGGGTGACCAGTAAACCGACACCGATAGCAATGACCATTTCTAGATAGCCAGCAAAATTGTTGCGACTGATAAATGTACCTGTTGCGGAGCTAAGATGAGGATGGGCGATGTCTCTTATGTGCAAAAAGTCAAACTCTAGGCCGCCTAAAACCACCAAAACGCCATAAGACGCTTGTAATACACCACTAATAACAATGACTTGCGCTATTAAATTAAGCCTTTCAGGTGTATTGATAATGGCAAGCGTTAACGTAAAAAATAAAGCATAAGCAATACTTTTTTGCAGTTTGTAGAGTGTGGCACCTGAGTCTAAAGATAAACTATGCCATATATCCGCAGGAAAATAACTAACACTATGGGGGGAAAGAAGTGCAATAACAGCAGGGGGAAGTGGCACTAATTGTGATGCTGACCACAGAGGAATCAGCCAAAAAAGACCAATAATGATTTTATTTTGGCTAAGGGCTTTGTTGATAAGAGGTTCTTTAGATGGGCTTAGTAGCCAAAGTACAGCTAAACCAGCAATTAATAATTCCAATAATGCGGCTGACCATATACGGTGACTGCCTAAAGGAATAGGTGACCAAAATATAATGATACATAAAAAGATAAAAATAAAACGATGCATAAGATGAAAACTATTTATAGCTGAACTGATATTTTGACGAAGACAAAATTTGCTGCATAAAAAAGGGTCTAGAAGACCCTTTTTTATTCAACTTAATTAAATTACGTACATGAAGCTTTTTTCGGGTCACAAGAACTACCACCACCACCAGTAGAACCAGTGCCAGCAGTAGAACCAGTACCAGTAGAACCAGTACCAGTACCAGTAGAACCAGTACCAGTAGCTTGGTTGGATGCAGCATTAATAGCAGCCGTTTGATTTGGCGCAGTATTAATCGCTGTTTGTGTAATAGCAGAAGCTTGATCTGGTGCAGCAGAAATGGCAGCAGAAACAATCGCAGGTGCTTGATTTGGCGCAGCAGCTACAGCCGCTTGCGTTGCAACATCAGCTGGCACACCTTGACTAATAGCAAATGCAGCAACTTGGCCTGCCTGATTCGGTGCGGCAGCAATAGCAGCAGTAATAACTTGGGCAGCATCAGCACCAACACTAAGAAGCTCTGCCATTGCTTGTTGAACGGTTAAGCCAGCAGCAATACCGTCAGCAATAGCTTTTGCAACAGCTGCCTTCTTTTGAGCATCGGTAGCTTTGGCAGAACTACTGTAAGATGCACTGGCTTGACCCGCAGCATGAACAACAGACATAGGTAACAGCGTGGCTGCCAACAAAATTCCTAATAATGACTTACGCATGGGTGAAGCTCCTTTGATGGGATAATAATTAGCGTATGGACTATAGCTCAAATCCTAGTCTAAGTTGAGAGCTTTAGCAAGTGCGAAATGTTTTTTACTGTGTAAAAAGCCGATAGAAGATGGATTTATCACCAGTCAAAGGCTTGGTCTTGTATAGTCTAAATTTCATACAATCTATCATAAGCAAATTCTGTTAATAAAGAAAGTTTACTGTCTGACTATTTATATTTTAATTCTAAGTACCTTAACGAAAGTTTGTTTGTATTTTCCGTTCACTCTGAGCTTGTCGAAGAGTGGTTCGAGCCCCGCAGGAAATCTCCTTGGGAGACAAGCTCACCACGAACAGTGAGACTTCTGTGTAGGTACTTAGACGTCGGCATTTAATACCAGCGTTGTAATCCTAGTTGCGTATATTCATCGCGTTGTTCCTCACTAGGTAACCAATACTGATATGACGCTGTAGCACTTAACAGAAAATCAAATAAGGTCAAGTGACGGCGTAAAACGCGCGTTAAACGGTGTGGCAAAATCGGATTAAAATGCCCGAACCACGTAAATAATTGACGCGGATTTTTCTTGACCCACAGCCATGAACCCATCTCTAAAGTGAAAGGTAAAAAGACATGATTATTGCCACTTTGTAGTTGTACTTGATACAAATAATCCCATAAATCACCGTGAGTGGTGTAATTCAATGATTGCGGCTCCATCAAGTAAAAACTGTGATTCGGGTAAGTGGTATTAAATATTTCCCGTAAGGCAACGGCTTCGGCTAAATGCGGCGGAGCTTGGCGATGACTGGCATAAGGAAACCAAATTCTATCGCGCAAACCAAAGCCAGAATGACAATCCATGGCTAAAGAAAAAGGTTGACCTAATAATTTTTCTTGCACATAACGCACTAAGACTTGGGACTCAATTTCTAGCTGATTTTTCTGCCCTCTATACCACGGTAGTTTCGGCGATAACCGTTGGCCACCCAATGGCCATGCGGTAAAGCCTTGCGCTTCTACGGGGGCATTACGCATTAAATCAACACCATTAGGATTAGAGCGCGTACTTTTGAGTAAGCCGCCAACATTGAGTAAAGGAATACACACCAAACGTACTTTACTCAATAAATGCAGTAGCCCTTCATCCCATTGACAACGTGCCAGTAAATTTTCTAACCATGCGAGCAGTATTTGACTGCCAATACGCTCCATGCCATGTACGCCGCCAAAAAAACCAATAGTTGGTGCGTCAGCAGCTTGGCTACCCAACTCAATACTCCAAATGGGCAAATTCAAACCATCAACCGTAATAGTAGCTAATACTTCTGAACGTAAATCAGTACCATATTTAGCAATCAGTTGTTCGAGTTGGTGTAATTCTAGAAAGAGAGTAGGGGAAATATGGGAGAAATGGGGCATATCAAAAATGATCTTTTTAGTGAATTATAAAAATGATTATCCTCGCAAAATGTGACAAATTTAAGGCAATAAAAAACCCGCCGAAGCGGGTTTTTAGCAAAACAATTAACTTAAAAAATTAAGCCATTGCTTTGATGTGAGCGTTTAAACGGCTCTTATGGCGTGCAGCTTTATTCTTGTGAATAATGCGTTTGTCGGCCATACGGTCAACAACGGGCACAGCAGCAGTATAGGCAGCAGTTGCAGCCGCTTTGTCGCCAGAAGCAATCGCGTTAACAACTTTCTTTAAATAAGTACGCACCATGGAGCGCAAGCTAGCATTATGCTTGCGTTGATCTTCGTTTTGGCGCGCACGCTTTTTGGCTTGTGCAGAATTTGCCATGGTGGCACTCCTAATGAATTCAAAAACGGGTTTAAACCCAAAATCAGGCGTGAGATTTTGCCGAGCGATGGCCCCTAAGTCAAGTAATAACCGTGCTGACTTTGCAAAACAGTGAGTTATTTTGTCAATATCTCATTTTTTGTCGCCAATGAGTGAAATCTCGTGTCATCTTTGTCGGTGCTGTGCGGGCGATTATCTTTGTTGTCATGCTGTTTGGGTATATTTTAGCGTCATAATTCGCTACCATCGCCTGCTTTATTACCTGCACATTTGTTATTCATGTCTAGTTCAAGTCTGCCCCCCAGTTCTACGGATGTTAAACCAAAAGCTAAAAGTGGGCTTTGGCGTTCGACGTTAATTGTTAGCGCGATGACCATGTTGTCACGAATTGCGGGCTTAGTGCGCGATATGGTGCTGTTGAACACCTTTGGCGCAGACCGAATGATGGATGCCTTTTTGGTGGCGTTCAAAATCCCCAATTTTTTACGGCGATTATTTGCCGAAGGTGCATTTGCTCAAGCCTTTGTACCCGTGTTGTCAGAATACAAAAGCCAGCGCGGTGATGCGGAGGTTCGAGATTTAGTCAGTAAAGTGGCGGGGTCGTTATCATTAATTTTAATGGCCATTACCATTGTTGCTGTGGTTGCTGCACCGTTAATTATGTGGGTGTTTGCGCCAGGTTTTAAAAATGACCCTGAAAAATTTCATTTAGCGGCGGATATGCTGCAAATTACTTTTCCATATTTATTACTGATTTCATTAACGGCATTTGCGGGCGGTATTCTCAATAGTTATGGCGCGTTTGCGTTATCGTCCGTGACACCTGTGTTATTAAATTTGGTGATGATTGCCAGTGCCTTGTTTTTATCGCCTCATTTTGATATTCCCATTATGGCGTTGGCGTGGGGCGTATTAATTGCAGGTGTCGCGCAACTTGCTGTACAAGTGCCTGCTTTATATAACATTGGTATGTTGCCGCGTTTTAAAGTCGATTTTGCCGATGAGGGCGTAAAGCGCATTTTTACCTTGATGTTGCCCGCGATGTTTGGTGTGTCCGTCAGTCAAATCAATTTATTATTAGATACGATTTTAGCGTCGTTTTTAATTGCAGGTTCGGTGTCGTGGTTATACACCGCCGAGCGTTTAACGGAGTTGCCCTTAGGTTTGATTGGTATTGCCGTTGCCACCGTTATTTTGCCATCACTCTCCACCAAATATGCCGAAAAGTCCGATGTTGAATTTAAGGCGATGATTGATTGGGCATTGCGAATTATTGTCTTGGTGGGTGTACCTGCTTCGTTAGCGATGTTGATATTAGCCGAACCGATGATTGCGACTTTATTTCATCATGGTAAATTTTCCGATAATGACGTCATCAAGTCTGCCGCCGCTTTGCAAGCCTTATCAGGTGGCATCTTGGCGTTTATGTTGATTAAAGTGTTCGCGCCTTGTTATTACGCACGCCAAGACGTTAAAACGCCTGTCAAAATTGGCATTATCGCCATGATTAGCAATATGGCGTTTAACTTGATGTTGGTTTGGCATTGGCATCATGTCGGTTTAGCTTTTGCCAGTACGCTGTCAGCGTTTTTAAATGCAGGACTGTTGTATTGGGGTTTGCATAAAAAAGATGTCTATCGCCTTGATAAACATTGGCTGGCTTTAGGTGCGCGTTATTTTGCTGCTAATGTGGCGATGACGGCTGTGTTGTTGGCGATCACTCCGAATCTAACGTATTGGCTGGGCAACGGCTGGCATTTAAAAGTGGCATATTTATTAGGGATTTGTGTTGCAGGTGTGGCTACTTATTTAGTGGTTTTAACGATAGTTGGCTTTAAGTGGCGTGACTTAAAACACTAATTCTTTATACTTGATGGCTGAGTAATCGCAACTGACTTCATGAAGTGAACAAAATAAGGCAATGAAACTTTTACGACACTGGCAACAACTACAAAATCTACCGCCGAGCGTGGTGACGATTGGCAATTTTGATGGCGTACATCGCGGTCATCAAGCGATTCTCCAGCGGATGCTGGCGAAGAGTCGTCACCAAAATTTAGTCAGTGTGGTGATGTTGTTTGAGCCGCAGCCTCAAGAGTTTTTTCAAGGGCTCGATGCCCCGGCGCGACTCATGCACTGGCGTGAAAAAGTAGAGGTGTTTCGTGAGTTGGGCATTGATTATGTGTTGATTGCGCGTTTTAACAATGACTTTCGCGCATTAACCGCGCAAAATTTTGTTGATAAAGTCATCGCGCCGCTAAATTGTCGGCATTTAGTGATTGGGGATGATTTCCATTTTGGTTGTGACCGTTCAGGCGATGTTACTTTTCTCCGTCAGGCTGGGTTAAGCTCAGGTTTTACCGTCGAAAGTACCTCCACTATTGCTTTTGGTGATGAGCGTGTTAGTTCGACACGTATTCGGTGTGCCATTAAACGCGGTGATTTTGCTCTTGCCGAACGATTATTAGGCCGACCTTTTTCTATTTCAGGCCACATTAAACATGGCGATAAAATTGGCCGTACTTTAGATTTTCCCACCGCTAATATTTCGTTAAAGCGACAAGTATCGCCATTAGCTGGAATTTATACGGTAAAAGTCTGGGGTTTAGATGATAAACCCTTATTCGGTGCGGCCAACGTCGGTACACGGCCAGCCGTAAACGGCAAAGAAAACCGTATCGAAGTACATTTGTTAGATTTTCAAGGCGATATTTATGGTCGCCTGATTCGTGTGCAGTTTTGCCATAAACTGCGCGATGAAACCAATTTTCCTTCTTTAGATGCCTTAAAAGTAGCGATTGCGAATGACGTGCAACAAGCGCGTGATTATTTTGCCGCATTGAGTGAGTAAATTATGACTGTTGATTATAAAAATACGCTGAATCTTCCTGAAACGTATTTTGCTATGAAAGCCAATTTAGCTAATCGTGAACCTGCGTGGGTTAAAGATTGGCAAGAAAATACGCTCTACGCCAAAATTCGTGCCGCCCGTGCGGGTGCGCCAAAATTCATTCTGCACGATGGCCCGCCATACGCCAACGGCAATATTCATATTGGTCATGCCGTTAATAAAATTTTAAAAGACATTATTATCAAGTCGAAAACGCTATCGGGCTTTGACGCGCCCTATGTACCAGGGTGGGACTGTCACGGCTTACCGATTGAACTCAATGTCGAGAAAAAATATGGTAAAGCGGGCGATAAAGTGACTGCGAAAGAGTTTCGTCGTCATTGTCGCGAGTTTGCCAAAGGCCATGTTGAAAATCAGAAAGCGGACTTTCAACGTTTAGGTGTGTTAGGTGATTGGGAAAATCCGTATTTAACGATGGATTTTCAGCAAGAAGCTGACATCATTCGTAGCTTGGGTAACATTGCCGCCAATGGCCATTTACATAAAGGCTTAAAACCAGTGCATTGGTGTATGGATTGCGCCTCAGCCTTAGCCGAAGCCGAAGTCGAATATGAAGATAAACAATCTCATGCGGTTGATGTCGCATTCGCGGTGAAAGATTTAGCTGATTTTGCTCAACGTGCAGACTTAGCAACTGTCCCTAATGCGGTTGATTTTGTCATTTGGACAACAACACCGTGGACGTTACCTGCCAACCAAGCGGTCAGTTTGCATCCTGAATTAGTTTATGTCGTCGTTCAAGCCGATATTGCAGGGCAAACGCGGATTTTGGTGTTGGCTCAAGCCTTGTATGAAGCGACATTAGTACGTTATCAAGCTGAAAACATTCATGTACTAGCCGAAGTCGTTGGCCAATCTTTTGAACATGTGGCCTTACAGCATCCATTTTACGAGCGTATTGTGCCCGTCATTGTCGGTGAACACGTCACTGCCGATGCAGGTACAGGTGCAGTTCATACCGCACCAGGTCATGGTCAAGACGACTTTATCATCGGCAAAAAGTACGACCTGCTTGTGGATAACCCTGTGGATAACAATGGTGTGTTCCTTTCCAATACGCCATTATTTGCAGGAATGCACGTTAATAAAGCCAACGAACCGATTATCGAAACGCTAAAAAGCAATGGTCGGTTATTGGCGTATGTCAAAATTAACCATAGTTATCCGCATTGCTGGCGACACAAAACGCCGATTATTTTCCGTGCTACGCCTCAATGGTTTATCAGCATGGAACAAAAAGGCTTGCGTGATGCTGCTATGCAAGCGATTGATGAAGTGGAGTGGTTACCTGATTGGGGCAAAGCGCGTATTGTGTCGATGGTGAATAATCGCCCTGACTGGTGTATTTCTCGTCAACGGAATTGGGGTGTGCCCATTGCTTTGTTTGTCCATAAAATCACTGGCGAATTACATCCTCAAACCCTTGAGCTAATTGAAAAAATTGCCCTTCAAGTCGAGCAAGCAGGGATTGACGCTTGGTGGGATATGGATACTGCCGCTTTATTAGGTGCAGAAGCGGATAACTACGTCAAAGTCACCGACACCTTAGATGTGTGGTTTGACTCAGGTGTGACTCATTCGTGCGTCTTAAAACGCCGTGACGGTTTGAGCTATCCTGCAGATTTATATTTAGAAGGTTCAGATCAGCATCGGGGTTGGTTTCAATCGTCCTTGCTAACCGCCTTAGCGGCCAATGGCGATAAGCCATTCAAAACCGTGTTAACGCATGGTTTTACTGTCGATGCCCAAGGCCGCAAAATGTCTAAATCCTTAGGCAATGTTGTTGCTCCGCAAGACATTATGAAAACGCTAGGTGCAGATATTATTCGTCTATGGGTAGCGGCAACCGATTATCGCGGTGAAATGTCAGTATCTAAAGAAATTTTAGATCGTATGAGTGATGCTTATCGTCGGATTCGTAACACCATGCGTTTCTTGATGGCGAACTTGGCTGGTTTTGACCCCGAGCAACATTTAGTGGCGACTGACGATATGCTCGCTTTAGATCGTTGGGTGGTTGACCGTGCGGCGCAAATTCAGCAAGAAATCATCGCAGGTTATGAGTCTTATGAATTCCATCAGATTTATCACAAACTGCATCATTTCTGCTCATTAGACTTAGGCAGTTTTTACCTAGATATAATTAAAGACCGTCAATACACCACCAAAGCCGACTCTTTGCCAAGACGTTCAGCGCAAACGGCCTTGTATCATATTGTTCAGGCTTTAGTGCGTTGGGTTGCGCCGATTTTAAGTTTTACGGCTCACGAAATTTGGCAAGTGTTACCAAAAACAGCCGCCGAATCGGTGTTTTTAACAGAGTGGTATGACGGCTTGGCGACTTTGCCTGAAAATCAAGGCCAGTCATTATTGAGTCGTGACTATTGGCAACAAGTGATGGCGGTCAAAACAGCTGTTAACAAAGAAATTGAAGAAGCGCGTAATCGCAAAGAAGTGGGTTCGGGCTTGTCCGCCGAAGTGACTTTATATGCTGCACCAGAACTCAAAACATTACTCAGTGAGTTGGGCGATGAATTGCGTTTTGTCTTAATCACATCTGCTGCGACTTTGTTGGACGAAAGCAGCGAAGGTCAAGCCACAGATGTTGTCGGCTTACGCGTTAAAGTCGCGGCATCAACACACACGAAATGCACGCGTTGCTGGCATTATCGCGCCGATGTGGGTCATCATGCCACGCATCCTGATATTTGTTTACGTTGTGTCGATAACGTCGCTGGACAGGGTGAAGTGCGTTATTTTGCTTAATTAATGAAATTGTTCCCTCCCTTGGCAAGGGGAGGGTTAGGGTGGGGTGTTTTTTCGATGCGCCACCGTTCAACCCCCTCCCAACCTCCCCCTTATCAGGTGGAGGAGTGTTCTGAGAGTATTATGCAATCATCGTTAAATCTAAAAAACTTAAATTGGTTAATGATAAGTGTTATCATTATTGTTATAGACCAAGTCACCAAGTTGTATTTTAATCAGCATTTACAGTTAGGCCAATCTATCGAATTATTACCCGTACTGAATTGGACACTCGCTTATAACTACGGCGCAGCGTTTAGCTTTTTGCACGATGCAGGTGGTTGGCAACGTTGGTTTTTTGCCGCCATTGCGTTAGTGGTGAGTACAGGCTTGATTGTGTGGTTAACAAAATTAGGTCAAAACACCAAATTTCTAGCGTTAGCGATAGCCTTATTATTAGGTGGCGCAATCGGTAATGTGTATGACCGTATTAGCTATGGTTATGTCATTGATTTTATTCATGTCTATTATCAAACATGGCATTTTCCTGTGTTTAATATCGCCGATTGTGCCATTACTGTCGGTGCAATTATGTTGATTATTGACTCGTTATTTTTAGAGAAAAAGCGATTGGAGTCAGCACAATGACCGATAACACCACGCAACGCATTGGCAACAACAAAGTCGTCACCTTACATTTTACGGTTTGCTTGGCCGATGGTCAGTTATTAGACACCACGCGCAATCGTAGCGAACCTGTCAGTTTTACCGTTGGTGATGGCAATTTAATCGAAGGTTTTGAAAAAGCGATTTTTGGCCTGAAAGCAGGAGATAAACGCTCCATGCTGATTCAGGCCAAAGATGCGTTTGGCGATTGGCAAGAAGGTAATGTGCAAACGTTTGACCGCAATACCTTTATTGATACGGCCTTAGAAGTCGGTTTAGTCGTCTCATTTGCCGATAAAAGTAAAGCCGAATTAGCAGGGGTGGTTAAAGAGCTAACCGATGACAAAGTAATTGTCGATTTTAATCATCCATTAGCGAGTAGGGACTTGCTTTTTGAGGTTGATATCATTAGTGTTCGCGATGTCAGTGAACAACCATTCACTGTAAAATTGTGAGGGATAACATGGAAATAAACTTAGCCAATCCACGCGGCTTTTGTGCAGGCGTTGACCGAGCTATTGCCATTGTTAATCGCGCCTTAGAAGTGTTTGGCCGCCCGATTTATGTTCGTCATGAAGTCGTACACAACAAATTTGTAGTTGATGACCTGCGCCAGCGTGGTGCGGTTTTTATTGATGAATTAGACCAAGTTCCCAACGATGCCATTGTTATTTTTAGCGCGCATGGCGTATCTAAAGCTGTTCAAGAAGAAGCAACTCATCGCGGTTTAAAAGTATTTGATGCCACTTGCCCCTTAGTGACCAAAGTTCACATGGAAGTTACCCGTTATGCGCGTACAGGCACAGATGCTATTTTGATTGGCCATGCAGGACACCCCGAAGTTGAAGGCACAATGGGACAATACGATACCCAATTTGGTGGTCGTATTTACTTAGTAGAAGATGAAGCCGATGTCGCCAAACTCATCGTTAACAAACCCAACGAATTAGCCTTTGTCACCCAAACAACCTTGTCAGTTGATGATACTGCCCGCGTGATTGATGCCTTACGCACTAAATATCCTGCCATTCAAGGTCCCCGCAAAGATGATATTTGTTATGCCACTCAAAATCGTCAAGATGCTGTTAAAACTCTCGCCGAACGTTGCGATATAGTTTTAGTAGTCGGCTCACCAAACTCATCAAACTCTAATCGTCTGCGTGAACTGGCTGAACGTATGGGCGCAACGGCTTATCTTATTGATAATGCAGAGCAATTAAAAAAAGAATGGTTCGATAATATGAATAATATCGGCCTTACCGCAGGCGCGTCCGCTCCCGAAGTGCTGATTCAACAAGTGGTCGCTCGATTACGAGAGTGGGGCGGCAAAATTCCGTTAGAAATTACGGGCAGAGAAGAAAATGTGGTGTTTACGATGCCAAAAGAGTTACGCATCTCGCTGTCTAATATCTAAGCAAAATGATGTTTGAAAAGAAGGGAAGTGACTCTGTGAGAGTAAAAAGTGACAAAAACTGTCTAAAAAAGCCGTGAATTGTTGCTCTAAAACTGTAACAAAATATTAATAAAGACCTCTTGGTCAAATAAAAAGTGCCGACTGTCGCAGTAGGCTTGAGTCTCTGTTAGGGGCTGCCTACTATCGACATATAGGTTTTACGCTTATCCCTTTAGGTGCATTGATATGCGGCATAACAAAGGTTTTACCCTGATTGAATCATTAACTGTAGTGACCATTATGGCTGTTTTAATGGCTATTGCTGTGCCTAATTTTACGTTAATGCAAGCTAATAATAGAGTTGTTGGTACAGGAAATGAACTTGCGGCTATGTTAAAGCAAGGGCGAAGCGAGGCACTCGTTCAGCGAAGAAACTTACAGTTTAATGCAATTAATACGAGCGCAACGTCTAATGTTTGGGGTAGTAAAGGTTGGAAAGTCACGAATCCTGCAACGACGACGACTTTATTAGAGCAACATGATGTGTCCCCAACAGTGACGATAAGTTCCACGCCAGCCGTGTCAGGTATCGTTTTTTTGGCGGCAACGGGCATGATCACCAACACTGATGCAACTGCACTGGCCACGGGTATTGTTTTTACAGTATGCGACAGTGCTACAAGCAACGAAAAAGGTGTCGATGTTACTATGAGCCGCTTTGGTCGTGTTGCGGTAGTTCGTCATACTAGTACCACGAAATGTGTTCCCTGAGGTGTATATGGATAAACCTACAATAAGATACCGTTACCAACAGGGTGTCTCTTTAGTTGAAGTCTTAGTGGCAATGGTGTTGTTAGGTGTTGCAGTGATCGGTTTTGTTGCTTTGCAAGTCAGGGCAGTAACCGCCACGGGTGAGTCTTTTAACCGCTCGCAAGCAGTGTCGATCGCCCAAGATATGTCAGAAAGAATGCGCGCTAATTATGGGCAAATTGCTGCATATAGTGTGGCTAATTGGACGGTAATGCCAACGCAAGACTGTTATTCAGCAACGTGCACTGCGGCACAAATGGTTAATTTTGATGTGCGTTTAGCAAAAGAAGTCGCTGCCGCCTCATTGCCAAATGGAAATATTTCAGTAAGTAAGTGCCAAGCCTCTAGCAATATCTGTATTTACGTTGCATGGGGAGATACCACAACGGCGAGTACGGGAACAAACGCCTGTGTTACTAGCACTGGAGCGTATGCGGGTGCTCCTGAGTGTGTGATGATGGAGGTTTATAATGAGTCTTAAGCGCACTGATCAACAAGGTTTCACGCTAATTGAGTTGATGGTTTCATTAACGATTGGCCTTTTAGTCTCTTTGGCAGCCGTAAATTTATTTATTACCAATCAATCTACGTTCAATCTTCAAAAAGGATTAGGCGATGTGGGTGATAACGGCCGTTTTGCCTTGGAGTTTATGGCTCAAGGCATGAGGCAAGCAGGCTATGTGCCAACGCAGGTTGTTGCTAATAATGATTGGCCTCAGGTAATCACCGCAGCAACCGATTTTCCGAGTGGTGTTGCTGGCGTTATTTCTCAAAATAATCAGGCGGCGTTGCCCGTATATACAGGGACAGGAAATCAAGGCGGTGTGGGTGCAAGTGATAGCTTGATGATTCAATATTACACCCCAGTTGAGGCGCGTGATTGTGAGGGTGATATTGTTCCTGCGAATAATTATATCTTAGCTCGTTTTTACCTACGGGCAGATAGTGCGGCGGCAACGGGTTCGGCATTGGCGTGTGAGGGTGGTTATCATACGGGAGCTTTAGACTCTGCGTTAACCAACTTCGAGACAGGTGATACCAAGGGTGTGATTTTGTTGTCAGCGGTTGATAACTTTCAAGTGCTGGTAGGCGTTGCAGATACGACGAGTGGTTCGTTAAATAGGCCACAACAATATATTACTGTTGCGGCCTATGCAGCGTTAGCCGCACCTAAGCCGCCAGTTGCCGCAATTAAACTCGGATTATTGGTGAGCTCTGTGGAAAAAGCAGGTAATAAAGTTCCACAAACTCAGTCGTTTAATGTGCTTAACGAGGTGATTACTGCTGCGTCTGTTCCCTCAGATACGCGAGTACGTCGGGTTTTTACGAGCACAGTTTCGTTTAGAAATGTTCTTTAGATAATAGGTGATCAAATGGTTATCAATACCTTGTTACACCCGCGCTCTCGGCAAAAAGGCGTTACCTTGATTACCGTGATGATTATTTTGGTTGTCATAACACTGCTAGGCATTTCGGCAATGCGTATGAGTTTGTCAAGTTTGACCTTGGCAACCAATAGCCAGGTCACTAACTTGTTGTTTCAGTCAGCTGATGTGGGCTTGGTTCAGATGGCTAATGAAATTAGAAAAGATGCAGGTGTTGCTGACCGTCAGGGGGGCATTTTGGTTGATGCAATTACCAATGAAGGGACGGAGTTTTATTATTGCGTTACACCAAAAGATGCAGCCAGTACGTTGACCGAAGGCAAGTGCGATGTCACAGATACTGAAAGCTTTATGAGTGGCCGAGACGCAGTAGCAACACAGGTTGCAGTAAAAATGGTTGAAAACACAGATTATGTTTTAGGCACGGATACTCTTTTGGCGGGTGCACTAGTACCAATCAAGCTGGCTATTTACTCGACAGCAGTATTGCCCGCATTCGGTTCGGCAACGAAGTCCAAAATTAACGAGTGTTTGGCTAAAAAAAATGACGATAGCTCAGATACATCAAAAGCAACAGAAATTGTATCGGTCACGGATTGTTTGACCGATGAAGGTGCGGTTTTTAACTCTCAGGTTGACGAAGCAACCTACGGCTACAAATTTTAGCTAACATACGTTGGCACAAAAATGAGGTGCAATATGAATACAACGCATAAAAAAAATAAAATAGCCACGGCGGTAAGCTGTGCCTATATAACATTGGCATTAAGCCCTGCGTATGCCAGTGATGTCGAAATTTATACGCAAGCAATCTCCAACGCCAGCGTGTCTCCTGTGGTGATGATGATGTTTGATACATCAGGGAGTATGGAGTGGTGTGTTAATAGCGAGCTCAAGGATTGTAAGTCGCCTAATCGACGCAAAGACGTACTGAAAGAGTCTATGAACCAAGTGTTGAATGGCAGCGCACCTGCACCAGGTTACGTCAAAATGGGCTTGTCGCGTTATCAGTCTAATGACAAAAGCTATAAAAATAGTTCAGGTAATTGGGTTAATTTTGATGGTGGTTGGGTAACCTATCCCGCGCGACCTTTAGATGCTTTTGTGGCCATTAATCCTGATGGAGATATTTCCAGTAAGGGGAGTACATCGGGGAGTGATTCCTCGGGTACAGATACGGCATCAACAAGCTTAGTTGTTAGCAGCACCAATGATGTTGGACTGTATTTTCCAAATGTAATGATTCCTTTGGGAGCAACTATTACCGAAGCAAAAATTACACTGGTCGCTAAAAATAACAATCCTAGTGTAACAAGCTGGCAAACAGCGATAGACAGCAGGGCGGATGTAGAGCCATTTAATAGCGTTGCACTCACGAGCTCTGCTCGGAACTTTGTTAATGCAACGTCGGCAGTAGAAATTCCTGCATGGGAAGCAGGTACAAGTTACGATGTGGATGTCAAAGAGCTTGTACAAAGTGTTGCCAAAAACAATGCCAATTGGTGTGGTGGTAATGCGATGGCTTTTCGCTTGCGTGACATTGATAGTGAAAGTCGTACAGCGTATTCATGGGATGGTGACCAAACAAAGGCCGCCAAATTAACGGTGAAGTTTTCGATTAGCCCAACCAAAACAGACAGTTGTATTGCCTTTGACACAGGGACTGATAATACCAGTACCTTTGACTTAGGGGGTACGAGTAGTAATACCGTTGACCTAGCACAAGCTAAGCTAGATGATGTTGAGTGGACAGAAGGTTTAGAAAGTATCGTTACTCCAAGTAATGGTTCACTTTCAATCAATAAAGTTACCGCTAATAAGCGTAATCAAGTGGCGGTCAGATTAACGACAGGGGCACCAATTCCTCCTAAAGCAACAATTACATCGGCAACATTAACGATTACTCCCAGTGATAGTTACCCCAAATCCACCACCACCAATGTAACAACCACAACGTACGGTTGTATAAGGTACAGGAGTAATGGAACCTGTAGAACATACGGTGATATTGTCACCGTGACTCCTGTTACCACTCAAGTCAATCCACCGCCCAAACCAATGATTATTAAAATGTTTAATAGTCGTAATTTGCCAAAATTTTGTACCAGTACCACCAGTTGTAATACGGACGCCTTTAGTACGGGTTTTGTTAGTCAGCAGGCCTTACTAAATCAGTCATCCTTTACAGCCAATACGGCGATTAATATTGATACGACAACCTCATCATCCATTACCGAAATGGTGCGGTCGTTGGTTTCCACCACCACGGGCGATATAACGACTGTCGGCTTTATGCTGGGCAACCAATCTACAACGACAGCAGATAGTGCTACGGCGGCAATTTGGGCTTCTGAGTCAACTAATGCATCAGCTGGTTCGAACCCTGTCAAACTGGTGGTCAAATGGAAGGGCGTTATTAGGGATTTGTCGAAGTTGACGACGGTACGTAGTGAGCTATGGTCGGCTATACAAAGCCTCGACTTTCCTAGCTCTACACCACTGGGTGCTGCGTATGCAGAAGTTAGTCGTTATATGTACGGCCTTCAGCCGTATTATCAGAATAGTAATTATGACCAGCCCGATTCGCGGACAGTCAATAGCACGACAGCTGATACGAATCAACGCTATAAAAAGCCGATAGATGCAACCAGTCAATGTTCGGGCAATTATATTTTTCTATTAACGGATGGTGCACCAACCATTGATGCGGGCGTTACACTCAATACGAAGGGTATAACAGGGAAAACGGCATGTTCGGTGAGTGCTGCCGATGAAAAGGTATTAGTTGCCACGACAGGCACGACTTATGATTCAACGGAAGAGTTGAACTGGCGTTGTATTTTGGATTTGGCCAATACAAACAACAAAACAAGCTTACATACGGCTGATATTGTCAAAGATGTCAAAGTGCCAATTAAAACCAGTACCGTAATTTTAGGGCCAGAAGGTGGTGGTTCAGAAATACAAATGCGACGAGCTGCAGCATTGGGTGGTGGTACATATACTAAGGCAACCGATACGGCGGCATTGGTGTCAGCCATGACCCGCACCATTAATAGTGCTTTAGATCAAAGTGGTATTTTAGCTTCACCAGGTGTGGCAATTAACCAGTTTAACCGTCTTAATACGTTAGATCAGGTGTATTACGTGCTGTTTGATCCGAGCAGTGCCTCTAAACGTTGGGAAGGGAATTTAAAGCGTTATCAATTAGATTTAGCGACAGAAAACATCAAAGACCTTAATGGTAAGCCTGCCGTAGGGGCAGATGGTGAGTTTACCAAAGACTCTCAAAGTTGGTGGACAACGTCGGCGGATGGTTCTTCCAGTACCATTGGTGGCGCAGCATCTAACTTGCCTGCTCCAGCAAGCCGAAAAATATACACCTATGTTGACACGTCTAAAGCGGATTTGGATGCATTAAGCACTACGAATGTAGATACCACAGCATTTATGACCAAAGTCAAGACGGCGGCGTATCCAACGGGATCTACCAATATTCCGACTGATGCGACCTTCAAAAATTTGATTAACTGGTTTAGAGGCTATGATATTGATGTTTATAGCACGACAACGCCTGTTTTAGCGACTGCGCCTGTTCGTCAAAAATTAGGGGGTGGTCTGCACTCTCGTGCAACTTTGGTCAACTATGGCTATACAGGCTCAACGCGTGCCGATGCCGTAGATCCAAATAAACAAGATAATGTCATTTTCTTTAGTACATTAGGGTCAACGTTGCATGGCATTAAAGCAAGCACGGGCGAAGAGATATTTGCTTTTATTCCAGGCGAAAAACTGTCAGCCATCAAGACTCTTTACGATAATATCAGTGCAGTTGAACCTGAATATGGTATGGATTTAACGTGGACAGTTTATCGTAAAGATAAAAACGGTGACGGCCAAATTAAACCAGATATTGACTCTGGCGATAAGCTATACATGTACGGCGGTATGCGTATGGGGGGGAGAAATTATTACGGGCTTGATTTAAGTAAATTAACCGCGCCAAAATCCTTGTTTTCTATTATTGGCGGTACTACAGGAGCCTATGTTAATTTAGGTCAAACGTGGTCTCAGCCTGTATTGGCGGATATTAAGGTGGGTACTACGATAACTAAGGTACTGATTTTTGGTGGCGGTTATGATTACAATTGCTACGAAAACACAACGTGTGCTACGGCTTCGCAGGGCAATCAACTCTATATTATCAACGCAGAAACGGGCGCATTGATATGGTGGGCTTCTAGTGCAGGTTCTCCAACCTTAACAGTACCTGCGATGACACACAGTATCCCTTCGCAGCCCAAAGTAGTTGATTTAAACTCTGATGGTCTTGCTGACACCATTTATATTGGTGATTTAGGTGGCCAATTGTTTCGTGCAGATATCAATAATGGCCAAGTAGCAGCCTCGTTAGTGAAGCGTGTGAAATTAGTAGCACAGCTAGGAAGTAATGGCGAAACTACACCCGAAAATAAAGACTATCGCCGTATTTACGAGCCGCCAACTGTCGCATTATTTAAGGACACGACGCTAAATAAAACATTTGCCGCCGTTGCTGTGGGTACAGGTAATCGCAGCAGACCATTAAACACGGTGGTTAGCGATCGGTATTCGACAATATTTGACTTTGATGTTACGCGTGCCGACTTGTTGACTGTCGCGGATACTAGCTTACAACCAACCGCATTGTTTTCTAATATGACCGCAATCGACTTGACGGATAATGCCAGCACGGGTACGCCAACGTATGCCGTAGATGCTAATGAGAAAAAATCACTGACCAAGTACGGCTGGTATGTCGATTTAATCAGTAATGGTGAAAAAAGTTTATCCTCAGGTATTATTTTCTTAAACCAACTGTTGTTTACGACTTACTCACCAGAAACAGCTCAATCAGGATGTTCGATTGTCGCTGGCTCTACTAACCTGTATGAAATGTGCATGCCTTATGGTAATCAATGTGATGCGTCAACACCACGTCGTACGGCGAGCTTGGTAATGGGTTTGGGTGGTGATCCTCAGCTGGTTATTCAACCAAGACCAACAGGTGATGGCACTGGTGGTGGTGGTTCCACTGATAATACTAACCCTGACATTGGTTTAGGTGTGCTGATTAAAACTAAACTGGATACGAAAAAAACCCTAGGCAAAAAACAGTACACACCTTTGCACCGCTGGCGCGAGAAAACACGTTTCCCCGCACAATAACTGAGCGTATAAGGAGAGTCTGTTGCTAGGCTCTCCTTAGATTTTGGAGAATATAAAAATGATGAAAAGAAATGGGTTTACCTTAATTGAGCTGATGGTGTCGGTTGCGATAATGAGCATTCTAGTGGCAATCTCAATGCCGCAATATACTAAATATATTACGCGCAGTAATCGTATTGCGATGCAAGCGGATTTGATGCAAATTGCTTCGGCACTAGAGCGTACTAAAGCGGTTCAGTTAACTTATACGGGGGCAGATTTAACGTCCGCGACTATTTATGGGTCGAGTACCTATCCTAAAGGTAGTACAGGCACAAAAGTACTTTATAACCTAGTATTAGGGCCTGCCAATGCCTCTACTGCACCTACAACAGTAGCAGCACTTTCCACAAATTGGGAAGTTTCGGCCATACCAGCAAATAAACAGGCGGGTGATGGCTTAATGAAATTAAATAGCTTAGGGCAAAGTTGTTGGAACAAAGGCACAGATTCCTCGTGTGACATTACGCTTAGTACCCAATCTTGGCGTAATCGTTAATGAGTGATGTTATTAGTCGCAATTGATGTCTCCGCCATCAATTGCCTCGTCAATCCCATCACCATTGTTATCATGAGAGTGTCGTGCTCTACCACTACGACTCACGATGACCTGTTTGCTAAATAATCTATCTTTGTCCGCCGAGCAATAGGTAAAACTGCCATTGCTTGCAAATGGAATTCCAAACGCCTCAATGTTCAGTGTTTTACCGCCAAAGCCTTTCCATTTTAAAATAGAGGGGCTGAGGTTAAAAGCACTGTATTTTAACGGTAATTCGCCCTCATCAAATACATGATTTCGATTGTTATCAATAAACAACAAAGCCCCTTGTGCCCAATTGTGGTCGCAAAAATGCCCAGTACTACTTCCACACAAAGTCAGTGGTTTTTTGAGATAGGCAGCTTCGGCACGTGCAAAAATACAAAGATGATAAAGCTCATCTGTGATACGTTCTGATTCTTGCTTTTTTAAAAAAGTCGTTGTTAGAGGTACAACAAATGCCATTGTCATAGCGGAAATTAAGACGGCAATGAGAAGTTCAAGCAAAGTTAAACCATGTTGAGACACAATAAAATCCTTTTAAAATATGTTCATCCATAAACGGTGCTGCATTCTAACGCTAAATTTAAGTGAGTCAAGGTAAATGAAAGTTGTTATTGTGGGTGGAGGGGTAATTGGCTTGCTGAGTGCGTTAGTCTTAGCGCAAGCGGGTTGTCAGGTCACTATTTTGGAAAAAAACGCAGGGGCTATTGAGTCTTCTTGGGCGGGTGGCGGTATTGTTTCGCCGATGTATCCTTGGCGTTATCCGCCCGCAGTGACGGCCTTGGCGCAACTGGCGCAAGCAGAGTATCCGCTATTGGCGCAGCAATTATTCGCCATGACAGGTATCAATATCGAACTAAATGCCTGTGGAATGTTGATGTTAGAGGCAGAAGATCAGCGTGATGCTTTAGTCTGGGGGCAGCAGTACCAACAACAATTGCTACCTTTATCAGCAAAAGATATTAGTCAGTTATCACCGTTATTGGCGAATTTTAAGACAGGAATTTGGGTTCCACATATTGCTAATGTGCGTAACCCACTTTTATTAAGCGCATTAATGCAAGCGGTCACTCAGCTGGGCGTGTGCTATAGGAATCATACGAATATTGTCAGTTGGCATAAAATTAATAATCGTATAGCGGCTATCGAAAGTAGTACAGGTGAAAAATATACAGCGGATGCCTTTGTTATTACCGCAGGCGCATGGACAGGACAAATATTAAATTTGTTGGCGATAAACATGCCCGTTAACCCAATGAAAGGACAGATGATTTTATATAAATTGCCCGAACAAAAACTAAAACAAATTGTTCTGCATCAAGGGCATTATTTGATTCCACGACAAGATGGGCATTTATTGTGCGGTTCAACTTTAGAGAATACAGGCTTTGAAAAACAAACAACGGATGAGGCCTTGGCTTTACTACAAAAAACAGCAAATCGTATTATGCCGTTGTTGTCCCAATATCAACCGATTAAACAATGGGCGGGCTTAAGACCTGCCTCACCCAATGGCATACCTTATATTGGCCGAGTTCCTCAATTTAGCAATTTATGGGTTAATGCAGGGCACTTTCGCAATGGTTTGGTCTTAGCTCCCGCTTCTGCTAAGTTATTAGCCGATCTTATGCTGTGCCGCACACCCTGTGTCAATCCAGAGCCTTATCAAATTATTTAGCTTTCAGTTTCATCGTCACTACTATCGTCATCTAAACCGAGTTTTTTCAAGCGATAACGTAGCGAACGAAAACTCATCCCTAGCTTTTTTGCGGCGGCTGTTCTATTCCAGCGGGTATCGTCTAGTGCTTTGACGATGAGGTTTTTCTCAATATTGACAAGGTACTCTTCTAAAGAGTCGGTACTCGAAGTGGCGTTAAAAGAAGGTAAATTAGCGGATGAAACCTGCGTTGGCGAAGATGTAGTAGGAAGTTGTAAATGTTCGGGCAGAATTTCTTGACCCTCACAGAGTGTTAATGCCCGCTCAAGAATATTTTGTAGCTCTCTGACATTGCCAGGAAAAGAATAGCGTTTGAGCGCAGTTTGCGATAACAGACTCAGTTTTGGCTGACTAATTCCCCAATCAGCACTCAGTTTGGTGAGAAAGTTATTGGCGAGATAAATAATATCATCACCACGATCTCGTAAAGGGGGAATGCGCGCTTGAATCACATTAATTCGATAGAATAAATCTTGGCGAAAGCGACCGTTATCCACTTCAGCCGCTAAGTCTTTATGGGTAGCACTGAGTAAGCGAACATTAACGGGAATTTCTTTGGCATGACCGATAGGGCGAATCGTTTTTTCTTGAATGGCGCGTAGCAGTTTAACTTGCATAGTCAGTGGTAAATCAGCGACTTCGTCTAAAAATAAGGTGCCTTCGTGAGCCGCTTGAAATAAACCTTGTTTATCTTCGGTTGCCCCCGTAAAACTGCCTTTTTTATGGCCAAAAAACTCACTTTCCATGAGTTCGGATGGAATTGCGCCACAGTTAACGGGAATAAATGGTTTTTCAGCACGAGCACCAAAATCATGAATCAGTCGAGCAACCACTTCTTTACCCGTTCCTGATTCACCACTGATATAGACAGGTGCTTGACTACGCGCTAATTTGCGAATCGTTTCTTTAAGTTCCATCATCGCCGTAGATTGACCTAATAAACGGCTGTCTTCTTCTGCTTTTACGGGTGCGGGTTGAGCGAGTTTAACGGCATTTCGTATTAAGTCCCGCAGACGACTTAACTCTACAGGTTTGGACACAAAATCAAATGCCCCTGCTTTTAAGCTAGTGACGGCCATTTCCATGCTGCCATAAGCAGTAATGACAGCAACAGGAGTTTGTGGGTATAATTTTTGAATGGTTTGAACAATTTCTAAACCACTGCCATCGGGCAAGTGCATATCCGTCAGACATAATTGAAAAGTTTCTTTTTTGAGTAGCGCTAACGCAGTCTTGACACAATCGGCACTACGACATTCAATATCCATGCGTTCTAGTGTGATTTCTAATAATTCGCGAATATCAGGTTCATCATCAATAATAAGAGCCAGTGTTTTCATGTGCTTAAATTAACCGATTAGGATGAGAAAAAGTAACACGGAAGCAAGCACCATGTTCTTGAGGTAAATAATCTAAATGCGCTTGATTAGCTTCACAAAGTTCTCGTGATAAATATAAGCCTAAACCAGTACCTGTTTTTTCGGTAGTATAAAAAGGCTCAAATAGATTTTTTTGCTGTTCTAATTCAACACCTGGGCCAAAGTCATGCACCTCAATATAGGGTAAGCCATTCAGTGCATCAATGCCGATCAGTATTTTTACGCTGTCATTATTGTTTTTATGGCTATAGTAAAGACCGTTACTTACCATGTTATTAACTACTTGATAAAGTTGGTCAGGATCAAAGCGAATGGCAATATCGTCTCGTGCATCTAATAAAATCTGTTTATTGTTGGAGGCAGAAAGATATTCTTGAATAAAACCTTGCATCCATGTTGGTAAATCTAAAAGTTCAGGAGAGGATTTTTGCCGCCGTGACAGTTGTAAAACCTTTTCGACAATACTATTTACCCGAATACAGTGTTGCTCAATAATGGTTAATAAACGTTTATCGGCACCGATAATACTGTCAGACTCTATTAGTAACTGTGAAGCATGACTAATCGCACCTAAGGGGTTGCGTATTTCGTGAGCAATGCTGGCAGTCAGACGACCCAGTGAGGCCAGTTTTAATTGCTGTGCTTTTTGGGTCATTTGTGCTGTATTTTCTAAAAAAATCAACACATCAGGCTTAGGATTAGTGATACCCAGTTTCATATATGAAACATGAATTTCAGGAAAACCAGGTTGGTTTTTGAAGGTTAATGGCCGCATCATTAAATTTTGCCGCCAAGCAATTAGTCCTGCATCTATCGTATTCGACATATCTTTTAATAACGTGCCAATAAAAAAATCATGTATTCCTAAAAGTTGTTTGGCAGCGGAGTTCATGAGTAATAATTGCCGCTCATGATTAACGACAATAATCCCTGTGTGCATACGATCAATAATTTGCTCATTCAGTTTTTGTAAACTTTCAACCTCAATCGAACGTTGTAATGCCAGTGCCTCCATTTGTCGGAAACGATGACTAATGAGTTGGCTAAATAATGCGACGGCAAAAAAACTAAGTCCTAATAAAGAAGCTTGACCTAGATTTTCTCGACTAATATTTTCAGTTGTTGTTAAAATAAAATAGAATTGTTCGTACAAAACAGCGAGGGCGGCAATGGCAGCAATCATTGAACCTTGTTTGCCTGGTAATAATATATTCCCAGCAGCAACCATTACTAAATAAAGCATACTTAATTGGGCTGTTGGCCCTGCGTTGGCATGCATGATTAAAGTAATCACTAAAATATCAATTAAAATAAAAAAGAAAGCTTGAATTCGTGGTTGTGATTGAAATTTTTTATTAAAAATTAGACTACTAACGGTTAGCATTAAATAGCTAACACTAGAGATAAGAAAAAGTTTTGGGTTATTACTACCCATTAATGGTGCTGCGGGAGATGCAGTAAATAATGCGACTAATAAAATGGCAAGCACTAAGCGATAATAAACATAAACGCGTAATAATCGCCAATCATCATGGCTTTCAGGAAATTCTGTTTTTAAGATAATCATGGTTTTTGTTGTAAATAAAGATCACGATGCGCTTCACAGCAAAAAAATTGCCCATGCGATTGTGTGCTTTCACCTTCTGGAATATTAACACGACAATGAGCGCATTGACGCATGAGGGGAGAGTTTGGCAACGGTTGTTGTGGCGGCGGTGTTATTGCACGACGAATCAATGAATAAATAAACCAAATGATGGCAGCAATAATCAGTAAGCGTAGAATGGTTCCCATTTTTTACCCTAACCTTAGACTGTTTTAGGAGGCTGTCCTAGTCTATCCTATGCTGTTTCTAATGTAAGCTTGGAATAAACATGACTTTGCGAATTGCGTTAGCTCAAGACAATTTTTTAGTAGGTAGTATCCCTGAAAACGCTCAAAAAGTACGTTTATTAGCGCAACAGGCCAAAGCACAACAGAGCGATATCATCGTTTTTCCTGAGTTGTGCTTAACAGGCTATCCGCCTGAGGATTTATTATTTCGCCCCAGTTTAACACCGCGTATTAACGATGCTTTGGCGAGTCTAGCAGACATTCGCGATATTGTCTTAGTGCTAGGGTATCCCAAAGTCGTACAAGGTCAATTGTATAATATGGCGGGTGCGTGGCTAAATGGTCAGTGCTTAGTGGAGTATGCCAAGCAAAAACTACCTAACTATCAAGTGTTTGATGAAAAGCGTTATTTTGTTGAAGGACAAAGTGCATCTGCGTTTAGCTATAAAAATACCTGCATTGCATTAACAGTTTGTGAAGATATTTGGCATGATGAACCTGTTGCTAATGCCAAAGCATTAGGAGCAGAGTTGATTTTAAATCTTAATGCATCCCCGTTTCATATGAATAAGCAATCGGAGCGTTTGAGTGCAGTTCAACAACGTGCCCGTGAAAATCAAGTGGCAATTGCTTATGTTAATTTGGTCGGCGGTCAGGATGAATTAGTCTTTGATGGCGGCTCTTTTGTGGTGAATCCTTCGGGCGAAGTGGTGAAAGAGGGCTTGTTATTTAAAGAGGAATTAACAGTCATAGATTTTGACGGTAAAACCAAACAGTTTATTAGGCAAGACCGTGCTCCTGCTTTAAGTGTTGAAGCCTCTGTCTATCAAGCATTGGTACTAGGTGTGCGTGATTATGTGCAAAAAAGCGGTTTTAAGGGTGTCGTTTTAGGATTGTCAGGCGGCATAGATTCAGGATTGGTTTTAGCGATTGCGGTAGATGCTTTAGGAGCTGATAGTGTCAATGCGGTGATGATGCCATATCATTACACCTCACAAATGAGCCTAGACGATGCAGCGGAAGAAGCGCAAATTTTAGGTGTCAACTATTCAATTATCGAAATAGCCCCTATCGTTGAGTCTTTCCAACAACAATTAGCTCCCGCGTTTAATGGTTTAACACGTGATAAAACGGAAGAAAATCTTCAGGCACGCTCACGTGGTGTTTTGTTAATGGCATTATCAAACAAAAAAGGGTGGTTGGTACTGACAACAGGCAATAAATCAGAAATGGCTGTCGGCTATGCCACTTTATACGGCGATATGGCGGGCGGTTTTGATGTGTTAAAAGATGTACCTAAAACGTTAGTTTTTCGACTGGCAGAATATCGTAATAGTTTATGTGATAAGCCCGTGATACCGCAGCGTGTGATAGACCGTCCACCATCAGCAGAGTTGGCACCCGACCAAAAAGATGAAGATAGTTTGCCGCCATACTCCATATTGGATGCGGTTTTAGCGGCATATATTGAGCATGATATGAGTGCTGAAGCCATTGTTGCTGAAGGTTTTGAACGAGAAATGGTGTATCGGGTTATTCGTATGGTTGATTTTAATGAGTATAAACGTCGGCAAGCAGCGATTGGCCCACGTATTACCCAACGTGGTTTTGGCCGCGATCGCCGCTATCCTCTGGTGAATGGCTGGAAAGCGGGAATATAATATAAACAGGTTGCTGAGTACTAATGCAAAAGTTTATTTATATACTCCGTTCACACTGAGCTTGTCGTGCTTCGTCAGGCTCAGCATAAACGGATAGAAATAAACCGCTCGCCCTGAGCTTGTCGAAGGGTGGTTCGAGCCCCGCAGGAAATCTCCTTTGGGGACAGGCTCACCATGAACGGTGCAACTTTTGCTTAGGTACTTAGTGGCTTATTAATCTTCATCTTTAGAAAACCAACCTAAAATACCGCGTTGCTGCCGAGGGTCAACGGGTACGCGAATAACCACTGTCGCAGAGAGCTGATCGTGCCATGCTAATCCACGTCCATTAATCCATGCCCATAGATAATTACCGACAAAGCCAAACACTAAACTCAAGGCAAACGCACCGCTATTGTTGTACAGCATATTAGCGGCTAAGCCACAAATCGTCGGTAGAATCATGGCAGCGGCACAACGACCAAAGGCATCACTCCAAGAAAGCAATTGGCCATTGGGCTTAATAACTTTCAATCGCCATGTTTGCATCCCTAATGTTTGACCCGTTTTACGCCAAAAATAGCCATAAAATACCCATGTCATCAACACCATGGCAGGAAATAGGACAAAGTGCCTAAACCAGTCAGGAAGTACGACCGCTTGATGTTTAGCGGCAACTTCTGCGGGAGTCGCGATGCCGATTAAAATGGCGGCAAGAATGGCATTGATGGCAATAATTAATAGGCCATCATATAAAACAGCGGCTAAGCGTACGCCAGTACGCGCCAACTCAACCGTAGTTTTAGGCGGGGAAGGTGGTGGATTTTTAACTTTTTTGGCCATGAAAATAAACTTATGGTACCGAAAACAAGAGTCGAACTTGCGACCTACGGATGACAAATGAGTGCGCTATCGACTGAGCTATTTCGGCGTGAAGAAGTGGAGATGGATTAGTTTTAGGTGATGGTTGAACCAAACTATCCAAAGAGTAGGGATTTTAACCTGCTAATGAGAAAAAACAAGTGAGTGCTTTTTAAAAGTTTGCTATATTACCGCCCCTTGTTGCGCTTAGCTCTAGCGAAGATACTGCTAGGGTGGGGCAAGAGATTGGTCGTGTGTCGTTCCTGCTAAAAAGTAATACACACTTGACGCAGGGGGGCGATACCTTCTTAACCACTCTTTAAATGGTAAATATTATGAAAGCTGACATCCATCCAAAATACGAAACGATTACTGCTACCTGTTCTTGCGGTAATGTGATTGAAACTCGTTCTGCTCTTTGCAAAAACATCCACTTAGACGTGTGCGGCAAATGCCACCCATTCTATACTGGCCAACAAAAAGTAGTTGATACAGGCGGCCGTATTGACAAGTTCAAACAACGTTTTGGCGCACGCGGTAGCATTGCTAAGAAATAAGCAACTGTTATTTCTGTGGCAAATATAAAGGCGAGTTATCTCGCCTTTATATTTGTCCAAAAAACTAAAAAATATCTTCGGGGACTGCTTGTGGTGTTGGTTCTGCGGTTTGTGTCGTATCCGTAGGAGAGTCACTCGCGGGAACGGTTTCAGTTGAGGGCGTGCGTGGTGTGCTAGGTGCATTATTATCTCCACTTGAACCATCAATCCACCTATCGGGTGTGCCTGCTAAAGCGTGTTTCATAAACGCAGTCCATAAAGGTAATGCTGCAAAACCGCCATATTCTACCCGTCCTAAAGACGAGGGTTTATCAAAACCGACCCAACTGACGGCAACCATTTTGGGACTAAAGCCCGCAAACCAAGCATCTTTCGCTTCGTTGGTCGTTCCTGTTTTACCCGCAATATCACTGCGGCCAAGTTTTAAAGCACTACGCGCCGTACCGTGCAAAATCACATCACGTAAAATATTCGCCATTTGTTTTGAGGCCTTTTCACTCATGATGCGTTTGGCAATTGGGTAGTCGGGCAAACTAACGACAGGTGTAATCGGCTGAGGCGGTTCAATAACGGTCATTTGTGAGCCTTCGCCAACAATTTCAGTGGGTGGCGGTGTTGTAACAATCATTTCGTTAGCAATGGCAGGATCATCGCACGGTTTGCATACTTGCTCTGGCTTGGCTTGAAAAAGTACTTTGCCGCTAACATCTTCAATGCGTTCAATAAAATATGGGTTGACCCGATAACCACCATTGGCAAAAGCAGCATAGCCCGTTGCCATTTGAAGAGGAACAACTTGTGCCGTTCCTAAAGCCAAAGTGAGGTTTTTCGGCAGTTCTTTGTCAATAAAACCAAAACGTTCTAAATAAGTTCGCGCGCGTTCAACACCAACGGCTTGCAGTAAACGGACAGAAACTAAATTTCTGGATAAGTAGAGTGCTCGCCTCAGGGTAATTGGCCCCATGAATCGACCATCAGAATTGCTGGGCGACCAATTGCCAACGGTTAACGGTGAGTCGTTGACGGTACTATAGGGGTTAAAACCTCTTTCTAAAGCTAAAGCATAGATGAAAGGTTTCATGGTTGAGCCTGCTTGTCGCCAACCTTGGATGCTATGATTAAATTGACTCACGCCAAAATCAAACCCGCCAACTAAGGCTTCAATTGCCCCCGTTTCAGGATTAAGAGCAATTAACTGTCCTTGAACATTAGGAATTTGTCGCAATACCCAAGAGTTTCCGACTTGTTTTAGGCGGACAATATCACCAACAGCAACAATTTGGCTGGCTTTACTAGGATAGCCGCCTAAACTGTTAACGCTTTTATAAGGACGTGCCCAACTTAAACCAGACCAATTAACGGTGACTTTTCGGCCGTCACGCAAAATCGCATCAATAGAGTTGCGTGCGACTTGTGTTACTTGCGCAGGCCATAAGCCGCCCGCAACAGAAAGTTGCGTTAGAGAACGCTTGGTATTTTCTGCGCCACGCCAGCCATGACGTAAGTCGTAAGCGAGTAAACCTTCATTAACCGCAGTCACTGCGGCATTTTGAGTGCCAGACTGCACCGTCGTAAAAACACGATAACCCGCACCTAATACCTTTTCATCAAAACGAGCAGTGAGTGCGGCGCGTACCATTTCCGCCAAAAAAGGTGCATTAACTTCATCAACTAGGGTACGAAAGCGCACTCCTGTATCAGTAATGATTGCTTGTTCATAATCGGCTCGTTTAATATAGCCGAGCGACAACATCCGACCAAGAATCCAATTTCGACGCTCAGTGGCTCGTTTGGCATTAACGACGGGGTTGTATTTAGAGGGAGCTTTCGGTAAGCCAGCTATCATCGCCATTTCTGCTAAAGATAGTTGATTAACATTTTTGCTGTAGTACACTTCGGCAGCGGCACCGATACCGTAAGCACGTTGACCCAGATAAATTTTATTAACATAGAGTTCAAGAATTTCTTTTTTGGAAAGAGCTTGCTCAATGTTTCTTGCTAGCAAAATTTCTGTAAACTTACGACTAAATGTGCGCTGTGAAGTAAGAAAATAGTTTTTGGCGACTTGCATGGTAATGGTTGAGCCGCCCGATTGAATTGACCCTGTTTGTGCAATATCGACAAAGGCGCGCGCGAGACCTTTTAAGCTAATGCCTTGGTGATTAAAAAAATTATCGTCTTCGGCAGCTAAAAAAGCTTTGACGAAGAGGGGGGGGATTTCGTCATAATGCAAAGGACGACTATGCTTCTCTCCGAACTCGCTAATAAGCTTGCCATCACGACTATAAATTTGTAATGGTGTTTCAAGTTTAATTTCGCGTAGCTGTTCAACGTTTGGCAGTTGTGGATTGAGGTATAAATAAATACCACTACCCATTAAAAGTAGGCTGAAGAGACCCGTCAGGCCTGCCGCAAGAAAGGGATGAATGCGCTCTGAGCTAAACGTATATTTTTTCATTGGAGACCAGGGTGTAATAACAAACAAAATGACAACAGTGCAGCGATAGTGAATTATAACTGCAATAATCACTTGTGCGGTACTTGCAGTCGTGTTAAGACTAGCATTTAATGCAATTTGGTATGAATGTTGTGTAACTACACATTCTAATTACAAAAATAAAAGGGAACAAATGCCGTGCTGCCCTTTCTAGGTAAAAAAAATTCAAGCCTATTAGGCTTAGATATCAGCTCTACTTCGGTCAAGCTCTTGGAATTAAGTTTGCAAGGGGATCGTTACCGTGTAGAAAGCTATGGGGTTGAACCACTGCCGCAAAATGCGGTGGTTGAAAAAAATATCGCCGATGTTGAGGGGGTAGGTGATGCTATTGCGCGATTAGTTGCAAAAGCAAAACCTCGAACTAAAAATGCAGCAGTTGCTGTAGCAGGTTCGGCGGTAATCACGAAAGTTATTGAGATGGATGCCGATCTATCCGACGATGAGCGTGAGTCCCAAATACGCTTGGAAGCTGATCAATATATTCCGTATCCGCTAGAAGAGATTAATTTAGATTTTGAAGTTATTGGTCCTTCCGCAACTAATCCTGAGCGAGTAAGCGTGTTGCTTGCAGCGTCACGAACCGAAAATATTGAGCTAAGGGCTGATGCCTTGATTATCGCCAATATGACGGCGCGTGTTGTTGATGTTGAAGCGTATGCTATGGAACGTGCCTTTGGATTGGTTGTCGATAGTTTGCCCTGTGGTTCCGATGGAACAGTGGCTGTTATTGATATTGGAGCAACAATGACAACATTAAATGTTGTCAATGATGGCAAAATTATTTATACCCGTGAGCAACTATTTGGCGGGCGGCAGTTGACTGAAGAAATTCAACGACGCTATGGTTTGTCATTTGAAGAGGCGGGTCGTCTTAAAAAAGACGGTGGCCTACCTGATGACTACGAGCCTGAAGTCCTGCGTCCTTTTAAAGAGGCGGTTGTTCAACAAGTCACTCGCTCATTGCAGTTTTTCTTTTCGTCTAGCCAATATAACGATGTGGATCACATTTTGTTGGCAGGTGGAACGGCATCAATTGCAGGCTTGGCCGACATAGTGCAGGAAAAACTTGGTACGGCAGTTAGTATAGCCAACCCCTTTGTGCATATGTCCTTTGCTCCCCAAATAAATGCAGCAGCTATTAGTAATGATGCGCCTGCACTAATGATAGCTTGCGGTTTAGCATTAAGGAGTTTTGATTAATGGCTAAAATTAACCTTCTGCCGTGGCGACAAGAGCTTAATAAACAACGCCAGCAAGAGTTTTTGGTAATTAGTGCGGCTGTTGCGTTGACCGCGGCAGCGATAGTTATGCTTTTTCATGTTCTTATGAGTGGGCAGCTAAGTGATCAAGAGGAAAGGAAAGCCTATATTCAATCCGAAATTGCAACGCTTGATGGACAGATTAAACAAATTGACGAGTTGCAAACGCGCAAAGAAGAATTGCTTGCTCGCATGAAGGTGATTCAAGATTTACAGGGACGGAGACCTGTTATTGTTCGAGTTTTTGACGAAATAGCGCATGCCGTACCTGATAAAATCTATTTAACCTCGTTTCAACGTTCAGGTGATATGTTTACCATTGAGGGTTACTCTGAGAGTAATACTCAAGTTTCTGCTTTCTTGCGTAATTTAAATGCTTCGACATGGTTTAAAAACCCAGTACTGGCTAACGTAACAGCCGACGAAACGGTGACAAAAAAAGATTTGAAGGATAATAAGAGGAATGTTATTGCAACTGAATCCAAGAAAACTAATAAGTTTGCACTTAGGGTTGAGTTGGAAAGTCCTGAGCCTGCGCCAGAGGATGAAAAAGCTGGTGTAAAAAAGACCAATAAGGAGGCAGCCAAGTGAAGTTGAAAATCACAAAAGGTGATGATGTTCAGGAAGGCAAGAAGTTTGATCTTCAAGACTTTATGAATACTCTAAATACCTTGGATCCTCAGAATGTAGGAGCTTGGCCTCTTGCTGTTAAGGTGTTAGTTTATATTGTTGTTTTTGTGTCTGTATTGGTACTTGGATATATATTTGATATTTCGTCAATGCGAGAAACTTATGCATCTGGTCAGCAGGCTCAGGAAACACTTGTTCAAGACTTTGAACAAAAAGTGTTTAAGGCAAACAATTTAGATGTATATAAAAAGCAACTTGCAGATATGGAGACTTCTTTTGGATCTTTACTGAAACAGCTTCCTAAAGACACAGAAGTCCCAGAGTTGTTAGAGGATGTTACGCATACGGGCTTAGGAAGTGGTTTGGAGTTTGATGGCATTAATTTAGGGACAGAAGTTTCAAAAGAGTTTTATGCTGAATTGCCAATCACAATTAAAGTGCACGGCGATTATCATGCCTTTGGTGCATTTGTTAGCGGTGTATCGGCGCTACCTCGAATTGTAACGCTACATGATCTGAAAATTTTACCACTACAAAGTAAGTTTGCAGACAATGGAGCACCAATTTTGACTATGGAAATAACAGCCAAAACATATCGCTATAATGATTCGCCTGCAGCAAATAAGAAAACAGATGCTAAAAATGATGCTAATCAGTCTAATGGAGGGGCTTAAAATGTCTAAGTCAATATCCTTTAAGATGGTTGGTGTTTGTGCGACCGCTCTAGTGCTCATGGGCTTGACGGGGTGTGCATCAGATTTTGACGCTATGAAAGAGCAGATGGATGCCATACGAGCTCAGCCTAGAGGTCGAGTAGAGCCGCCTCCAGAATTTACACCGATGCCAACATTTACTTATGCGGCACACCAGTTGCGCAGTCCTTTTGTTCCTCCTGTAACGTTAGAGGAGTTGATTGCAACAGACCCAAGTAAAAAAGTTGCCCCAGATTTTTCAAGACCACAAGAGTACTTAGAAAAATATGGTTTAGAAGCGTTAAGAATGCGCGGTACGATCATGAGGCCTGGCAGTGTATTATACGGATTAGTTGAAGATGCTGATGGTGGTGTTCAACGCATCAAAATTGGCAACTATATGGGTAAAAACCATGGCAAAATTGTCGAGATTACACAAGCTCAGATTAATATTATGGAAATCGTTCCAGATGGGCGGGATGGCTGGGTTGAACGTCCGCGAAGTTTAGTAATGGCCGACAAGTAAGCCAAGGTCTGGAGAATACAAATGATCAATCGGATCACAATGAACAATAACAAGCTTGCTGGGAAAAAAAGCATGTCAATCCATCGAATGGTTCTGGGTCTAGGCCTAATGTCGGTTTTGCAAATGGCAGGTGCGGCTGAGCGGCTGACATTGAAACAGGTTGATTTTGTGACGCTACCTGGTGATGAAATTGAAGTTAAGTTGGGTTTCGATGAAACTCCACCTCAACTGCAATCTTACCAAATCGAAAAGCCCGCACGCCTTGTGTTTGATTTGCCAAACACTAAAAACACACTGACATCTCGCTATCTTAACTTAGGTAATGGGAATGCCAGAAGCCTAACAGTCGTGGATAATCAAGAGCGAACACGCGTTGTTGTGAGTTTGGGTGAGCTTAGTGGTTACGCTTCTCGAGTAGAAGGTAATACACTTATATTAAAAATTGGCAAGCAGGAATTGGCATCAACTACTACTGTTGTTACTAATCCGCCATCGACAGCAGTGTCTCCAGCAAAAACTGCCACAGCTAAATCAGTCAAAGCTGTAAAACCGAATATTCAGCAAATTAATGAACTTGATTTCCATCGAGGTACGCAAGGTGATGGTCAGGTTCTCATTGAGTTGTCTCAGGCTTCTGTCCCTGTAGATGTTCAGCAACAAGGTAATAAAATTATTGCTCGGTTTTTAGGGGCAAAATTACCTGAAAAACTTCGTCGTCGATTAGATGTTAGTGACTTTGCTACTCCAGTAAAAAGTATTGATGCTTATAATGAGGGCAATAACGGGGTAATGGTTATTCAACCTCAAGGTGAGTTTGAGTACTTGGCATATCAAGCGGACAATAAACTAACCATCAGCGTTAAGCCTATATTGGCTGATGGGCCAAAGCGTAAAAAAGAATTTGTTTTTACAGGCGAAAAGTTGTCTTTAAACTTCCAAGACATCGAAGTTCGTTCGGTATTACAGCTTATTGCTGATTTTACGTCCTTGAACTTGGTTGCCAGTGACACTGTTTCTGGTCGTATCACGTTGAGATTACAAAATGTACCTTGGGATCAAGCATTAGAGCTAATTCTCAAAACTAAAGGCTTAGATAAGCGTACTGTTGGTAATGTTATGTTGGTTGCGCCAGCGGATGAAATTGCTGCTCGAGAGCGTTTAGAGTTAGAAGCGGCTAATCAAAGCGAGCAACTAGCACCTTTACGTTCGGAGTTTATACAGGTGAGTTACGCTAAAGCAGCTGACTTACAAACAATGATTACTTCGGGCATTAACTCTGGCTCAAATCAAGGTCAGGGTGGTAATAGTACCTTATTAAGTAGTAGAGGCAGTGTGTCTATTGATGCTCGGACGAATACATTGATTGTTCAAGATACGCCTAAGAAAATTGAAGAGATCAGAGAGTTGATTGCGAAATTGGATGTCCCTGTCAAGCAAGTGATGATTGAGGCGCGTATTGTTGTTGCGAATACTAATTTTGCTAAAGATTTAGGTGTTAAGTGGGGGGTTGCGCACGACAATATCAGCTCAAATAAACGAGTAATGGTGGGTGGTACAAGAACCACATTAAATGATATTAGAAGTGCGACAATTGATACTACGACTGGAGCGCGTAAATACAACATTTCAACCCCGAATGATTTGTCTGTTGATTTAGGTATTGATAAAATTGGTGCCAGCTCAATAGCTGTAGGCATCATGAACTCAGATAATGTTGTACTGGATTTAGAGTTGTCAGCACTACAATCTGATGGGCATGGAGAAGTCGTTGCCACTCCGAAAGTTTTAACTGCGGACAAGCAAAAAGCATTAATCGCTTCAGGTAAGCAAATACCTTACAACGAAGCTAGCTCCAGTGGCGCATCGGCAATTAAATTTATTAATGCTGAATTACGCTTAGAAGTTACCCCGAATATTACGCCTGATGGTCGGATTAATATGGAGTTATTTATTAACAAAGATAGTCCTGGCGAATCTTTGGCGAATGGTGCATTAACCATTAATACGAATCGTATTGCGACGACTGTACTTGTTGATGACGGTCAAACGGTGGTTCTTGGCGGTATATTTAGTAATGAAACCAGTAAAGGCGTCACTAAAACGCCATTGTTAGGTGATATTCCTTACTTGGGTCGTTTATTCCGCCAAGACGTGACGCGCAATGATAAACAAGAGCTGTTGGTTTTTGTTACCCCGCGTCTGTTGACTGACACCGTTGCAAATAAGTAAGAGTTAGGTAAAAAGATTGGTTGCCTGTCGTAATATATTTTTGGTAGGGCCAATGGGGGCGGGTAAAACCACCATTGGTCGTTATTTGGCTGAAATGCTGCATTGGCAGTTTTTGGACAGTGACCATGAAATTGAAACGCGTACAGGTGCCAGTATTCCTTGGATTTTTGATAAAGAGGGTGAAGAAGGGTTTCGTCGGCGTGAAGAGTCGATGATTGCTGAGTTAACAAATTTACGTCATGTGGTCTTGGCAACAGGTGGTGGAGCTATTCTTCGTCCAAATAATCGAAAGAATCTCAGTAATCGTGGAATCGTTGTTTATTTAGATACTCCTGTCTCAATGCAATTAGAACGTACAGCAATGGATAAAAACCGTCCCTTGTTACAGACACCTAATCCAGAACAGCGTCTTATTGAGTTACTTCATATTAGAGATCCTCTATACCGCGAAGCAGCTCATTTAATTATCCCGACAACGGATGGTTGTGCACGTGATCTCGCGCAAAAAATTTTGGCTTCTCTTGCAACAGTTTAGTAGAAGTAACATTTTTCTGCGTATTAGAAGTCTTCAAAATTAATCATCTGAAAACATAACGCTTTGCGACTAACTTCGTTAAAATAGCGTCATCTATTAATTTCTAGTTATGTTATCTCATGCAAACCCTACAAGTCGCGCTAAACGAGCGTAGTTACCCTATTTTTATTGGTGAAAACTTACTGACACAAGTTAATTGTTTTAAGCCCTATCTAACGGCCAAACAAATTATGATTGTCAGTAATAGCACTATTGCACCGTTATATTTAGAGCGAGTTCAGTCAACGTTGTTGGCACAAAGTTATGTGGTTGAGACTCATATCATGCCAGATGGTGAGCAATACAAAGATATAGCGCACATTGAAGGTATTTTTACGACATTATTAGAAAAAAGATTTAATCGAGATTGTGCGTTAGTTGCCTTAGGTGGTGGTGTTGTAGGCGATATGACGGGTTTTGCTGCGGCTTGTTATCAGCGCGGGGTATCTTTTTTACAAATCCCTACGACATTATTAGCTCAAGTGGACTCTTCGGTAGGTGGCAAAACAGGCGTTAATCATCCGCTAGGTAAAAATATGATTGGTGCATTTAAGCAGCCAGTTGCTGTTTTGGTCGATACCTCTGTGTTAGATACGTTAAATGAGCGTGAATATGCAGCGGGATTAGCGGAAGTGATTAAATACGGTCTTATTCGTGATGTGCCATTTTTAGCGTGGTTGGAAGAAAATATTGATGGATTAGTCGCGCGAGATAAAGTCTTGCTTGCGGAAGCAATTGCCCGTTCATGCCAAAATAAAGCGGATGTTGTTGCAGCTGACGAGTTGGAAGCTAATGACTTACGTGCTTTGTTAAATCTAGGCCATACCTTTGGTCATGCGATAGAGACGGCAATGGGGTATGGCGTGTGGTTACATGGTGAGGCCGTTGCTACTGGTATGCTAATGGCCGCTGATTTATCATGGCGTTTAGGGTATTTATCAATAGCCGATGTTGACCGTGTGAAAAAGCTACTGGTCGCAGCAAAACTACCTGTGATTCCTCCTTCAACTATTTCACCGACGACCTTTTTAGATTTGATGGCGGTTGATAAAAAAGTATTAGCAGGGAAGTTGCGCCTAGTGTTGTTAAAATCATTGGGAGAGGCTTTTGTCAGTGCCGATTTTCCCTTGGCTACTTTAGCGCAAACATTGGCGGCAGGCACACAATTGGGTCAAGCTTATGATTAGTTTTCAGTCTCGGTTATGGCTGCCTGTTGCTGCGATTAGTTTATCAATATTGATTGTTGATATGGCTGTTGTCGCGCTCAAGGGGCGAAATGCCGCGAAAGAGCCTTCGATCCAAGATGTATTTCAAGGCGAAACCCATGAGTTTTCAGATGATTTGGGTCAATTGAAATCGATTGTGCCACCAACTAATTTTGTGTCAACGCCACCAGAAAATCATGGCCCGCAGTATCGCACCGCCGATTGGTTAAAAGCTCAGGGAACTTTGGCATGGACTTTACAAGTCATAGCCAGTGAAGATGAAGAGCAAGTAAAATCCTATTTGGCAAAGCGCGATGACAAAGAGCAATTTGCTTATTTTTTATATCGTGAAGGCGAAAAAACAGAATATATCGTTATTTTCGGTAATTTTGTCACGATGGAGTTAGCATTGGGTATTGCGGAAACGACAAACTTTGACTTGCCTGAAGGTGTTCGAGCAAGTCCTGAAAAGTTTATGACTTATGTGCCTAATGTCCCGCTCATTCAGCCCGCAATTGATCAACCACCGCCAGTAAAATATGGTGAAGTGCCCATCGTTCCCAAAGAGGAGAGTCTTGAAGCTCCTATAGAATCAACAAGTTCGGAAGACCTCGGCTCAAAAATAGAGGCTAATGAAGCTTTGGGTATGCCTAAGTCAGAAGTTGATCCGTTTTGATGCAATAAGTGGAATCAATATGTAATGACAACAAAAAAATGTTCACTTTGTGGTGCCGTATTTTTATGTGGGAGTCATCACCAGCAACCGTGTTGGTGTACTAACTATCCCGCTATTATGCCCATAACGGATGGCCAAGACTGCCGTTGTCCTGCCTGTTTAACGGTAGGGGTACAAGAAAAAATCAATGATTATATACAAAAAAATCCTATGCCTACGGCTGTTCCAGAACAATATCGGAATACGAAACTGATTGAACATATTGATTATTATATCGAAAATGGTAACTGGGTCTTTACTGCATGGTTTCATTGTAAACGAGGCAGTTGTTGTGGTAATGCCTGTCGGCATTGTCCTTATGGCCATGAGAATGTGAGATAATCCACCTAATAATCTTATTTTGCTCTTATTGAAAGGTTGCTTATGTCTCCTCTAAAGAATGATCGTTTCTTACGTGCTTTGTTACGTCAACCTGTCGATGTCACGCCAGTGTGGATGATGCGTCAAGCAGGGCGTTATTTGCCTGAGTATCGTGCTACACGCCAGCTAGCAGGCGACTTCATGGCCTTGTGCAAAAATCATGACTTAGCTTGTGAAGTCACTTTACAGCCGTTAGAACGTTATCCTTTAGATGCCGCCATTTTGTTCTCCGATATTTTGACCATTCCTGATGCCATGGGCTTGGGTTTGTATTTTGAAACAGGCGAAGGACCACGTTTTAAAAAAAACGTTCGTACGGAGGCGGATGTCCAAGCTTTGCCCATTCCTAATGCCGAAAGCGATTTAGGATATGTCATGAATGCCGTCAAAACCATTCGTGGAGCATTAAACGGTCGTGTGCCGTTGATTGGTTTTTCTGGCAGTCCGTGGACATTAGCCACTTATATGATTGAAGGTGGCTCCAGCCGAGATTTTCGTGCCGCTAAAAATATGATGTATCAGCAACCACAAGTATTACATCAACTCTTAGATAAATTAGCGTTGTCGATTATTGATTATTTAAACGCCCAAATTCGTGCAGGCGCACAAGCAGTGCAAATTTTTGATAGTTGGGGTGGAGCGTTATCAGCTGCGGCCTATCAAGAGTTTTCTTTAGCCTATATGCAAAAAATTGTTGATGGTTTAATTAAAGAGCATGATGGCCGACAAGTGCCTGTCATTTTGTTTACCAAAGGTGGTGGTTTGTGGCTAGAGTCAATGGCGAACACAGGCGCACAAGCACTGGGTTTGGATTGGACGATTGATATTGGTGCAGCGCGTCACCGAGTTGGCTCCAAAGTTGCCTTGCAAGGCAATATGGATCCTTCGGTGTTGTATGGCAGTCCGACACGAATTCGTGAAGAAGTTGCTAATATCTTGGCGAGCTTTGGTCGTGGTGAAGGTCATGTGATGAATTTAGGGCATGGAATCGACCAATTCACTAATCCTGAACATGCGGGTGCGTTTATTGACGCGGTACATGAGTTAAGTGCGAAGTATCATCAATAGTCATATTTTTATTTTAATGGCACACCCTACGCAGTAGCGGGGGTGTTTTGCTCGTAAAACTGCCAAGTGCGTCACAAATATAATCGTCTGATTTATCATTGGCTGTTAATTGCCTCTAAATAGGGCAACTTGCCCACTCCTAGTGCAAACTGCATTTAAATAATTGGCCTTCTTTTTGCATGATACCTAAGTAGTCGCTACTTGGAGTCCTGAGTCATGAAAAAGCCTGTGGCCTTGTTACAATGGCTTGGCCTTGCCTGTTTGTTATCTGTATCTTCTTTTGTCTGTGCTGAAACAGCACCTTACATCACTACTGTTGATAAAATCAGTGCAGGAGATACCGCATGGATGCTCACTTCCACCGTCCTCGTTTTATTGATGACCATTCCCGGTCTTGCGCTATTTTATAGCGGCATGGTTCGAAAAAAGAACGTGCTAGCTACTACCCTACAAAGTTTTGTTATTTGCGCGATGGTGACGGTCGTTTGGGTGGTCATTGGTTATAGTTTGGCTTTTACCCCCAGTGTTAGTCCTTATATTGGTAGCCTAAGTCGTGTTTTTTTGGATGGTATGACATTTGATAAAGTGCAGAACTTAATAAGTGTCAGTCATTTAGCACCGACCATTCCTGAGTCGGTGATGGTGATGTTCCAATTAACTTTTGCCATTATTACCCCTGCTTTAATTACAGGCGCGTTTGCTGAACGGATGCGTTTCAGTGCCTTGGCCGTTTTTATGGTGCTCTGGTCTGTATTAGTTTATGCACCGGTCGCTCATTGGGTCTGGGAGCCAACAGGCTGGTTAGCTGCAATGGGGGCTTTAGATTTTGCAGGCGGCACGGTAGTGCATATTAATGCAGGTGCGGCTGGTTTAGTGTGTGCCTTTATGTTGGGTAAACGTCAAGGTTATGGCCGTGAACCATTCTTCCCGAATAATTTGGTCTATACCATGATGGGCGCATCGTTATTGTGGGTGGGTTGGTTCGGTTTTAATGCAGGTTCCGCATTGGCGGCCGATGGTCGTGCAGGGATGGCGATGTTAGTCACACAAGTTGCGGCTGCGACAGGGACTTTAGGCTGGTTGTTTGTCGAGTGGGTATTAAGAGGTCGTGTGTCGCTATTGGGTGCGTGTTCTGGTGCAGTTGCTGGCTTAGTTGCTATTACTCCTGCTTCAGGTTTTGTCGATGTGAAGTCGGCACTGATTATTGGCGCGGTAGCTGGTGTTTGTTGCTACTGGGGGGCAACGGGTCTTAAGCGTATCTTAGGGGCAGACGACTCGTTAGATGTGTTTGGAATTCATGGTATTGGCGGTATTGTCGGTGCTTTACTCACAGGAGTTTTTGCGACTAAACAACTTTCAGGATTAGATGTCAGCTTAACGACGCAAGCCATTGGCGCATTTAGCACGCTGATTTATAGCCTAGTAATGTCATGGATCATTCTGACATTGATTGATTGGACTATCGGTCTAAGAGTTGAACCCGATCAAGAGCAGTTAGGTTTGGATTTGGCATTACACGGCGAGCAAGTACCTTAGGTCAATCGTGTTCTTTTCTCGGATGAATGGGCGGTTCGAGAAACCGCCTGTAGGTTTTCATTATCATACTGCAACAAATTGACTTTAAATTAAGTCTAAGTAATTTGATTTTACTGTACTTCCACCCTTCACCATGACGGAGAACAAACATCATGAACGAAGCGTTAATCAACCCAGAAGTATTTACCTTAGCTTCGCAATTGTATGTGCGGATGCGTCGCTCGGGTCGTGTTGTCGATGCGGTTTATATGGCTCAAAATACAGAGTATGCACACGAAATTTTGCGTATTGCTGCGCGCGAAACGGACGCCGATATTTTGGATATGGTCGCTAAGTTTGAGACTTTATTGGCTCGTGTCGTGGAAAAGGATAAAGTTGAGCCAATACCAGTCTTGACTCATGCCGCCGTGCTTGCTACACCGACGTTGGCTCAGGAAAGGGAAATGGAGTTTAATCCTAACGCCACTATTCCACCCAAGGCCAAACAGCCTTCGTTATTGGAGCGTGTCACGAATTTTAATGCCACGTTACCGCCCATTTTACCTGTGAGACAGCAGACATCGCCTTCTTTGCCTGCTCATCCTGTGACACAGGTTGAACTGGAAGAAGAGGTGGCGCATCACTATACAGGTGCACTACGGTGAGTGTTTGCCAGTGAGATGCTAAGTACCTAAGCAAAAAGTTTCACCGTTTATGCTGAGCCTGACGAACCACGACAAGCTCAGTGCGAACGGAAGTTCGGTATGGTGCTTACATCTCCAGAGAATATTTATTCTGGATTAGCTATTTTCTGCTTCAATAAAATCGACAAATTCACGGATATATGCGCTGACTTCGGCAGGGTGCGAGAGTTGTACCCAATGGTCGGCATCAATTTCGTGCCGCCATACTCGGCTTGCCCACTGGCCTAAATAGTCAAAGAGAGCAGGCGTGACAAATTTATCTTGGGTAGGTATGACCAGTTGAATCGGCACAGTCGTGTGTCTTGGTTGTGGCTTAAATAAACGCTCGATGAAATTAGCGCGATACAATTTAACGCCATGATGACCGTCACTGGCTTGAGTTGGAAAGTCTTCTAAATTTAATGCCTGAATAGGCGAAAATACTTGTGGCCATTTATTAAACGCAACGCGCCAAGTCAGCTGACTGGCTAAAGGAAAATGAAAAGCGGCAATATACCAAGAGTGAATGAGTTGATTGAGAATTTTGCGTTTATCATCCATTGAACCTTGGGTTAAACCTTGACGCATCCAATAGGCGGCATGGTCTAAACTGGGACCTGAAATCGATGTGAAAGAGGCGACTCTTCCAGCTAATAACGGTGTCGTCACTGCTTCCCAGCATTGAATAGCACCCCAATCGTGGCCAATTAAATGAATGGCCTCGGTTGGACTGACAGCATTGATAACAGCAGCTAAGTCTTCCACTAAATAGCGAATTTTATAAGCAGAAGTTGCTTTCGGGATAGTTGAGTCACCCGCGCCACGCACATCATAAGCGACGACACGAAATATTGTGCTTAACTGCTCGGCAACGGTTTGCCAGACTAAGCTATTATCAGGAAAGCCGTGCACCATCACTAATGTTGGCGCAAGGATGTTGTCGTCACCCCAAATGCGAACGGCTAAAGTGATGTCGGCAGCGGTGGATAGATGTAAGGTTTTCATGTTCCTCATTTATTATACAAGCTAGAAAGCCTCCCTCTTTGGAAAAGGGGGATTGAGGGGGGTATTGTCATGGCAAAGCCAAATGCTGGAAGTCTCCCCTAACCCCTCTTTGACAAAGAGGGGGATTTCAGCTTTTTTGGCTGCTCTCATGAAGCGTTAGCAGGTTGTAGATTTTTGTGCTTTATTTTTTGCGATTGTCACACTGTGCGGCTTTTTTCCACGCATTAATTTCTTCTGGCGAGCCAAAAACTTGATCAACAACGCCTAAATTGCCAATATTGTTGGCAAAATAGTTTTTGCCTGGAATCGTCATGTCTTGAGCTAATGTGACTAACATGGCTTTCATACGTTCAGGCTGATAAATCTCTTGGCGATGCTGGACAATATAAGCAAAGTCACCACGACGGAATACGAAGAAGCCATAATAAACAGTGTTATCTAGAGCATCTCTAGGGACTGCTTTTTTGTCCATTTCTAGGCTAGATATTGTTAATAAGCCTTCACCGACATTACTGTTGACAGTGTCATGGAACAGGACTTTGCTACTACGAATGCTTTTTTGTTGCGGCAAAACATCCGTTTGATAGTAGTTCATTACCAATTCATTGAGTGTACGGTCATTGGCAAAAGAAGGCGAGTGAACCGTTGGGTGTTCAATGAAATTTAAATAATCAACACGGAAAAAGCGATTTTTAGCGTCCCAAATATTAAGGCTACCACCATAAGGCTCGCATTGCTCGCTCATGGAGACGCTGCCTTGTAAGGCTTGGCTGCCTAAATTCAAGGAGTAGGAATTAGAAGGAGCATGATAAAACGCTTGGGTTTGTGGTGGCGGTGTATGAGCGCAACCTGCAAAGGTAATACTGGCCAATAATGCCAAACTAAGCCTTCCACGTGTCATTGTTTTCTCCTCAAATCTACTTAACGTCGTACCCTAAACAGGAAAATAGAAGAGCCTACCGTATAAATATATATAGGCTCTAGCAAAGTTTAAGACTCTAAAACAGTCCATCTATCTAATAATTCTAACAGTTCTTCGTCAATAACGGCCAGTCGTTGACTAGCAAGCAAGGCTTGAGCGGCTTGTTTACTATGAAACGCAGCATCGTCAAGTTTGGCTTGGAGTGTACTTTGTTCTTGCTCTAATGCGGCAATTTTTTTCGGCAGTGACTCCAATTCGCGCTGCTCATTGTAACTGAGTTTGCGTTTTGGGTTTGTGGCTTTTTCTTTGTTTTGCGCAATAGTCACCACAACAGGTTCAGCTTTTGGGTTGTTGGTGGATGTTCTTGTGGTCGCGGTAGAAGGGCGGTCAATGGTTTGACGCAGCCAGTCTTGATAACCACCCACAAACTCTTCAACAACGGCATTGCCCATAAATGCCCATGTACTGGTGACAACATTATCCAAAAACGCCCGATCATGGCTAATTAATAGTAATGTGCCTTGATAGTTAGCTAAACGTTCTTCGAGTAATTCTAAGGTTTCGATATCTAAGTCGTTGGTCGGTTCGTCCATCACTAAGACATTAGATGGTCTGCTGAATAAACGCGCTAATAATACCCGATTACGTTCGCCACCCGATAACGCTTTGACAGGCGTACGCGCACGTTGTGGCGAGAACAAAAAGTCTTGTAAATAACTGAGCGCGTGTTTACGTTCGCCATTAATCTCTAAAAAGTCAGAACCAAACGCAATGTTTTCTAAAACGCTTTTTTCTTCATCTAATTGATTGCGCAATTGGTCAAAATAAGCCACTTCGACTTTTGTGCCTAAATGGATAATGCCACTTTGGGCGATATCTTCACCTAAAATCACACGGATTAAACTGGTTTTACCGATGCCGTTATCGCCCAATAAACCAATTTTATCGCCACGTACGACACTGGTGGAAAAGTCACGAACGAGGGTGTTGTCACCCGCTTTGACCGTTAAATGCTGAATATCAAAGACTAATCGACCTGATTTTTCTGCTTCTTGCACGCTCACCTGCGCAGTGCCAATTTTTTCACGTCGCTCTGAGCGTTCACGGCGAAGGGCTTCTAAGGCACGAACACGGCCTTCGTTACGGACACGGCGCGCTTTAATGCCTTGGCGAATCCACACTTCTTCTTCGGCGAGTTTTTTATCAAAAACAGCATTCTGTTTGGCTTCTGCATCTAATAGTGCAGGTTTTTCGATTAAGTATTGGCTATAACTACCAACAAAGCTGCGTAAAATGCCACGGTCTAATTCGACAACACGGGTGGCAACTCTGTCGATAAATGCGCGGTCATGGCTAATAAAAATAACAGTGCCATTATAGGACGCCAAGAAATTTTCTAGCCATTGAATGCTGTTAACATCTAAATGGTTGGTCGGTTCGTCGAGTAATAAAATATCAGGTTCTTGTACGAGGGCGCGCGCTAACATGACGCGGCGTTTACGGCCACCTGAGAGTTCTTGTAATTGTGCGTTGCCATCTAATTCCATACGGCTCAGAATTTGATCCACACGATGTTGTAACGACCAGCAATTTTGGGCATCCATATCGCTTTGTAAATGCGCCATTTCCATACACGCTTCGTCATCACCTAACTCACACGCATGACTAAAATGATGGTATTTTTGCAGTAAGGCAGCAGAGTCACCCACACCTGAGGCAACAACATCAAAGACATCACCTGTTAAGGTACTAGGGACTTCTTGGGTTAGAGAGGCCATGACTAATTTTTGCTGACGCGTCACTTCACCGCTATCGGGTAAGTTTTCGCCCATAATCAGTTTTAATAAACTGGATTTGCCTTCACCATTTCGGCCTAAAATACAGACTCGCTCTCCTTGTTCGACGCTAAAATCGGCTTTATTCAACAAAGAAGGGCCGCCAAAGCCTAAAGTAACCGCACGCAAAGAGAGCAAAGACATGGTAAAACACGACCTAATAAATATTCGGCGTGAATGGTAACAAACATCACCCTGATTTATGCAGGTTTTTGTCTTTCAATTGACAGAATTTGTGTAGCAAAGGCTTTAACTGAGTAGAAGACGGTATATGAATAACGATAGATTGACTGATTTAGAAATAAAATTAGCGTTTCAGGAAGATTTAGTGGACTCATTGAATCAAGTGGTGACAGCGCAGCAGCGTGAGCTTGAATTATTACAAGGACAGGTACGATTATTGTATCAACAATTAAAATCGTTACAGCCATCGGATATTGCATCTGTCGATGAGGAAACTCCGCCGCCCCATTATTAAGTAAATCCCTCCCCCTAGTTTAGGGGGAGGTTGGGAGGGGGTTCTGTGTCATAACGATAAACCCCACCCTAACCCTCCCCTTGTCAAGGGAGGGAACATTCATCACAAAAAAACATAGGATGTATTGATGCACGCAGAAGCCTTTATTCAAGATTTAGCCGTAATTATGTTAGTGGCAGGCATGGTCACGTTATTATTTCACCGCTTAAAACAGCCTGTGGTTCTCGGCTATATTTTGGCGGGAGTCATTATTGGCCCTCATACGCCACCGTTTTCCTTGATTCATGACCAAAATACTATTCATACCCTTGCTGAATTGGGGGTGATGTTTTTGTTATTTTCTTTAGGTTTAGAATTTAATGTCAAAAAACTGGCGCGTGTTGGCGCGGCGGCAGTGGTGGCAGGCTTAGCCGAAATTTTGGTGATGATGTGGCTAGGTTACGAAATAGGTCGGTTTTTTGGTTGGAAAACCATGGATGCCTTGTTTTTGGGCGCGATGTTAGCCATTTCATCAACGACGATTATTATTAAAGCCTTAGATGAACTGAATTTAAAACATCATCGTTTTGCGCAACTCATTTTTGGCATTTTGATTGTCGAAGACATTTTAGCCATTGCCATGATTGTGTTGTTAACCAGTATTGCCACCAGTGGTTCATTAAGTACGGCTGCCGTTTTTAGTACCTTAAGTGAGTTAACGCTATTTATGGTGGTGTCTTTGGTTGTGGGTATAGTCACCGTACCACGCTTACTGAATTATATTGATAGCTTTAAAAGCCAAGAAATGTTGTTGGTTTCGGTCTTGGGTATGTTATTCGGCTTTTGTTTGTTGGTGGTAAAACTAGAGTACAGTATGGCTTTAGGGGCGTTTTTGATAGGCGCGATTATTGCCGAATCACGGCAAGTGAAAAAAATCGAACGCTTAATTGAGCCATTACGCGATATGTTTAGTGCCATATTTTTTGTCGCTATTGGCTTGTTATTTAATCCGCATGTGCTGTTTGAATATACCGTGCCGATTATTGTCATTACTTGTGCGGTGGTGATTGGCAAAGTCATTAGTTGCAGCTTAGGAGCGTTTATTGCGGGGCAAGATGGCCGTACTTCTTTGCGTGTCGGCATGGGCTTGGCGCAAATTGGTGAGTTTTCTTTTATTATCGCGACGCTTGGTATTAGCTTAAAAGTGACCAGTGACTTTTTATATCCACTCGCCGTCGCAGTGGCGGCAATTACCACCTTATTAACACCGTATCTGATTAAATCAGCCGACCCCGTCAGTACCGCATTGGCACGGGTAATGCCTAAAAATATCGTGCAAGTTGGTCATGCATACACGACTTGGTTACAACGGATTCAGCCGCAAGGCGATAGTGTGGTATTGGCGAAAATTATTCGTCGTATTTTGATTCATGTCTTTGTTAACTTCACGCTCGTCATTGCTATCTTTTTGATCAGTGCATATTTTGTCGATGTTTTAGAACGGTATATCCCCGCATTAATTATTCACGAAGGCTTAGAAAAAGCAGTGGTTTGGAGCGCGGCTTTATTGGTGGCATTACCATTTTTGATTGCGGCTTATCGTAAATTAAAAGCGTTGAGTATGTTGTTGGCGGAAATGAGTGCAGGTGATTACACCATGCAAACACGGAAAGTGATTTCGGAAGTGATTCCTATTGTCGCTATTTTGGTGATGTTGTTGTTGGTGTCAGCCTTAAGTGCCAGCATCTTACCGCCAGCGCATTTGTTATTAGCGGTGCTGGGATTATTTTCTGTGTTAGTGCCGTTGTTATGGGGACGGTTTGTGAAGCTACATTCGCGGTTGCAAATTGCGTTGATTGAGACGTTGGATGAAGAAGAGCAGAGTCATTAAATTCAGTCAATAGTAGGGGCGATCCAAAAATCGCCCTTATACCAAAGCTTAATACGCTTACTTAGCCTTAGGAACCCAAGCCCACAACATTTCACACTTAATCGGCTCGTTGCCGCTTTCGTCCGTCACGGTCACAGGAACCCATAACTCACCTTTAGGCTCAGTGGTAATCCGCGCTACATCTTCAGGCGTTAAGGTGGCGACTGCACGCATATCACCCTGAGTGCGTTTATAAAAATCGACCTTCAAGCTTTTAATCAACGGAAGCTTGTCGTCAGGTAAATTAATGCCCACCACAAAACCTGTTGCCGTTTCCGCCAACAACGCCATTGCTGCTGCATGGACATTTTTAATGTGGTTTTGTACTTTATGCTGATTACGAATACTGACAATCACCCGTTCAGAGCTGATTTCTTCATACAATAAACCCGTCGTGCCCACATAAGGCACAACCTTGCCTAAAATTTTGGACACGACAGTGGCACGAATATTCGCAGGAAGCCATTTAGATGACTCAACGACACGCTGTAATTGATTAGACATGGTTAATCCTTGAAGTTGTTGAATTGCAACGGAATGCCGAGCGACTGCTCGCGGAGTAAATTCATTGCAGCTTGCAAGGTATCTTTTTTCTTATCGGTGACACGCACCTTATCGCCTTGAATACTGGCTTGGACTTTAATGCCCGATTCTTTAATAATCTTGGCGATTTTTTTCGCCGTATCGCTATCCAAACCATCTTTTAACTTGATGATTTGATGCATATCTTTGCCCGAAGCGGTGATTTTTTGCGGGTCTAAACATTGCGGGTCAACTTTACGTTTCATGCAGTGATTTTCGAGCATATCGTAGACTTGCTCTACTTGAAAATCAGACTCGCCCGTGAGTTTGATTTCTTTGTTTTTCTCATTCAACTCTACTTTGACGTTAGAGCCACGAAAATCAAAACGGGTCATGATTTCTTTGGTGGTATTGGTCACCGCATGACTCACTTCGTACATTTCTAATTCAGAGACAACATCAAAAGAAGGCATAGTTTACTCCCGTCACAAAATCGCCGAATAGTACTATAAATGCGGCCTATTGAGGATAACTCTGTGGGCTAATTGTGATGCTTTTAGCGTGAGTCTGTCATTGGCTTAGTTTTGGGCAGTGAGTGAATAAAAGATAACTCACCATTCAATGATGCGTTTGAAGACTTTAACGCAAAAATTTGTCGTATTTTCGCAAGATGCGCTGTCTGTTATATTGCAAGATTGTCGGACAATATTTGGCTGCTGCAATAACGAGTAACAAGATGAAAAAAACCACTTTGACAATGATGATAGCTCTAAGCTCTTTGGCAATAGACTCCGCCTACGCGACAAACGCAGTGTTGTCTGCACCATCAGCAACAACCAGCACTTTAGGGGGGGTTACTGCCTTATGGACAGGAAACCGTTTGCAAATTAAAAGTGGTGCGCGGGTGATTTGGGAATCCGTTGCGGCAGAAAGTTTTTTGCGTGTAGGCACGCAGCAATTAGACGCGCATGAGTTACGGGGTTCATTTACCACCACCGAAAATATCGTCAGCCAATGTACCGATCAAACTATCACCTCGTTTACCCAAAGCACTACGGAAATTGTTTTTAAAGGCCGTTTGTCGGGCAATGCCGCGTGTGCAACGGGCTATGTGTTGACGTTTACTCAGCCGTTAACAGGGCATTTAAAGTTCAGAGTGACCTTTGATAATCCCGCAGTTAACTACAGCGAACTCGCCTACAGTTCTAGTGCCGATGAGCGTTTTCACGGTTTTGGTGAGCAGTTCTCGGTATTAAACATGAAGGGCAAAAGCGTACCTATCCTTTCTCAAGAAGGGGGCGTGGGTCGTGGTCATCAACCGATTAGTGCGGCGGTTAATTTAGGTTCAAAAGGGGCAGCAGGTGACGAACTCACCACCTATTACGCGGTGCCACAATATATTACCAACACCAATAAGTCGTTGTTTTTAGAAAGCACCGATTATTCAGTCTTTGATTTAAGTGATCCGAGTCGTGTCCGTGTGCGTTTGTTTAGCGGTTTAATGACAGGCCGAATTTTAGCGGGCAATAGTATGTTGGAGTTGATTCAACGCTTTACCGACTATACAGGCCGTATGCGTCCATTGCCGTCATGGTTTAATGAAGGCGCAATCGTCGGCATGCAAGGTGGTACGGATAAAGTTTCGACTGTATTAACCGAATTAGAGCGTCGTGGTACGCCTGTCGCGGGTGTGTGGTTACAAGATTGGGTCGGTAAACGTCAAACCAGTTTTGGCTCGCAATTATGGTGGAATTGGGAGTTAGATAAAGACCGTTATCCTAATTGGGACGGTTTGGTTAATCGTATCGAAAATCGTAATGGTCATGTGTTGTGTTATATCAATCCCTTTTTGGTGGATGCTACGCCCAAAGGCAATGTTCGCCGTAATTTATACGCCGAAGCGGTTGCCAACAGTTATTTAGTTAAGCAAGCAGACGGTACGCCCTATCAAGTGACCAATACTGACTTTGCCGCAGGCATGGTGGATTTAACCAATCCGAGTGCCGTGACATGGATTAAATCGGTTATTAAAACGCAATTGATTGGTGAAGGACGTTGCCGTGGTTGGATGCACGATTTTGCCGAAGCCTTGCCGTTTGATGCGGTGTTATGGTCAGGTGCAAAAGCCTCTGAATACCACAATCGTTATCCTGTTGATTGGGCGCGTATTGCCCGCGAAGCGATCAACGAAGCAGGTTTGGGTGATGATGTGGTGTTCTTTAATCGTTCTGGTTCAGCTCGTACGCCTGCCTATTCCACTTTATTATGGCAGGGCGACCAATTAGTCACTTGGGATCAATATGACGGTTTAAAAACCGCGATTATGGCCACGTTAACGGGCGGCTTTTCGGGATTATCACTGACGCATAGCGATATTGGCGGTTATACCAATGCATCGATTGCGGGTGTAGGTTACAACCGTGAACAAGAGTTATTAGAGCGTTGGATGGAGTTTTCTGCGTTTACCTCGGCGTATCGTACCCATGAAGGTTTAAAGCCTGAAGATAATGCCCAATTTTATAGCAACACTCAAACCTACAGTCAATTTGACCGTTTTGCTCGTGTCTATAAAGCCTTAGCGTTTTATCGTACCCAGTTGTTTCAAGAAGCCGCAACTAAAGGCTGGCCAGTGGTTCGTCACCCGATGTTGCAATACAGCAATGAGCCAGAATTGGCAGGTTTAAGCGACCACATGATGTTAGGCAGCGAAATTTTAGTTGCCCCTGTCATCAACAAAAACAGCTACAACAATGGCTGGAAAAAAGTGTACTTCCCGAACAAAGCCAATACGACATGGGTTCATGCCTTTACAGGTTATACCTACGGTAAAAACAGCAACGCTCCGAGTGCGCCGTGGTGGTTAACGTCAGTCAATGCCGCAACGGGCAGTTGGCAATGGGTTTACGCTCCTATCGGAACTCCTGCCGCTTTTTATAAGCAAGGTTCAGCCGTAGGCGCGCAGTTTGACAGTAACTTAAAAGCCTTGGGCGTAAAATAATGCTCTAGCCTGAGGTGGTGAAATTAAAGATGACAGCTTATTAGCTGTCATCTTTTTTTCTTTTAGCAAGTAACTCGTTTTATCATAGTTCTTTTCGTTGTGTCGCCACGAACGACTTCGGACTTGATTTAGGAATCTGTTATGGCTTTACAGTATCAAATTATCCCTGTGACACCCTTTGAGCAAAACTGCACCTTGTTATGGTGTGACGAAACAATGGAAGGCACATTAGTCGATGCAGGGGGTGATTCGGCAAAATTGCTCGCTGCTGTTGCCAAAGCGGGAGTAAAAATCACCAAGCTCATCTTAACGCACGGACATTTAGATCATGTGGGTGCAGTGGTTGAGTTGGCCAAACATTTTAGTGTAAAAATTGAAGGTCCACAAAAAGAAGAAAAATTTTGGCTCGATATGTTGCCGCAACAAGCGATGATGTTTCGCTTTGCGCCAGCCCAAGCCTTTGAGCCTCAGCGTTGGTTAGAGCAGGGCGATACGGTAACGGTCGGAAATTTAACATTAGAAGTGAGATATTGCCCCGGTCATACACCGGGTCATGTTGTCTTTATTCATCACGACAGCAAATTGGCGATTGTCGGCGATGTATTGTTTAAAGATGGCGTTGGTCGTACCGATTTTCCGCGTGGCGATTTTAAAACGTTAGAAAATTCAATTAAACAGCAGTTGTTTAGCTTGCCTGATGATTATCAATTTATTGCAGGGCATGGGCCAATGTCGACGATTGGTCGGGAAAAGAAACATAATCCGTTTGTGGGCAAATTCGGCTGATTAGAGCAAAAACTCTAATTTAGGCTAGAAAAGCAAGCGCTTGCTATGGTATAGGATAATTCTCATCTTATGACCACCGTGGAGAAGCCGAACATGGCAAGCATTCAACAACCTCAGCAGATTTTAATTACGGGCGGCGCTGGCTTCATTGGTTCGCATGTCGTTAGAGTTCTGCGTCAACGTCATCCGCAAGCAAAGTTACGGGTATTACATCTTCCCCATGAAAACTTATTAAATTTGCGTGATATTGATGGTGTTGAGCTGATTGCGGGCAATGTCACTAATCAGCGTGATATGAAACGAGCCGTTGCAGGTTGTGATGTCGTCTTTCATTTGGCCGCTATTTATGCCTTGTGGCTGCGTGATATGTCGATGATGGATCGGGTAAATGTCGAAGGCACACGCTGTGTATTGCAAGCCTGTGTTGATGCGGGTGTTAAACGAGTTGTTTATACCAGTTCTATTGCGGTTTTTGCGGGTCAAAGTCAAGGCGTAGCAGCGACGGAAAAATCGGCTTTTCAATTTTGGGAAAGTGACTACTCGCGCAGCAAATATGAATCGCATGTGATTGCTAAAGAATATGCCAAATTAGGTTTAGATGTGGTGACAGTCTGTCCTGCTTTACCCATCGGGCCGGGTGATATTGCGCCAACGCCAACAGGACGTATTGTTATTGAAGCCTTCAAATTACCCTTATTAATGGCCTTAGATACAGGCCCGACTTGTTATATTGATGTGCGCGATTGTGCGCTTGGTCATGTGTTGGCAATGGAAAAAGGCGTGACGGGTGAGAGTTATATTTTAGGTGGCGAAAATTACGATCATGCTGAAATTCTCGCTCGTTTATCCGCGTTGTTGGGTTGGCAGCAAAAGATTTTTACCGTGCCATTATCTGCGTTAAAACCATTTACCTATGTAGCAACATGGCTATCTAATTATGTGACCCATAAGCCACCGTTTTTTACCCCTGTAGAAATCGAAATCACCCGTAAAGGTTTAAAGTGCGATGCTAGTAAGGCGCGTCGCGACTTAGGTTTAATCGTTCGCCCGATTGATGAGAGTTTGCGCGATGCGGTGCAGTGGTTTGCAGATAATGATTATATTCAGATGAAGAGGGGCGATGTGCTGGAGCGTGGGATTGGTTGAGGCGAGCCCTTCGACTCCGCTCAGGTAGCGCTTTTGCGCTGTCTGAGCGAAATCGTGGTGGTTGAGCGGAGTCGAAGCCAAACCAAGAGTCTTGTAAATTCGTCCCATTTAAACCGTTAAAATAATCGCTTCATGTCCTGCTTGAATTGCAGTTCCCTCTTGGCAGTTAATTTTAAACACGGTGCCTGTTGCGCTACTGGTGACATTAAACTCCATTTTCATCGACTCAATAATCGCTAAGGTATCGCCAGCTTTTACACTATCACCTTCACTAACCAAAATTTTCCAGACATTACCTGAAACGCTGTTGTTGATAATCACTGCATTGGCAGGGAGTTCAACGGTGGCGGTGCTTTGAGTGGCCTGTTGTTGGCTATCGTCATAGTGTGCCTGACCCGTTGCTAACCAGCGTTCGCGTTCGGCATCAAACGCGCTTTGTTGCTTGTCTTTAGCTTCGACAATAGATTCGGCGTTATCGGCCAAAAAGCGACGATAATCACTGAGTTTAAACACTGTTTCTTCAATTTTTAGTGGGTAACGCCCTAAGGGAAAATCAGCACGAATCTGCGTTAACTCCTCGTTGCTCACAGGAAAAAAGCGAATTTGGTCGAAGAAGCGTAATAACCACGGTTTGCCATCGGTAAAAGCATCGGTTTGACGATAACGATTCCACATTTGCAAGGTACGACCGACAAACTGATAACCACCAGGCCCTTCCATCCCATAAACGCATAAATACGCACCACCAATGCCAACCGCATTTTCGGGTGTCCATGTCCGCGCAGGATTATATTTAGTGGTGACTAAGCGGTGGCGTGGGTCAATGGGGGTGGCAACAGGCGCGCCTAAATAGACATCGCCCAAACCCATGACTAAATAACTGGCTTCAAACAAGATGTTTTGAACTTGTTCGATACTATCTAAGCCATTGATACGACGAATAAACTCAATATTACTCGGACACCACGGCGCATCTTTGCGTACCGATTGCATGTATTTTTCAATCGCTACTCGTGTGGAAATATCATCCCACGATAACGGTAAATGCACGATACGTGATGGCACTTCAATATCATCAATATGGTCGAGTTGTTCTTCGGCTTGTTTTAGCTCGCTCAATAAATGGTCACGGCTGATATGAGTCGTATCAAAATGAATCTGTAAGGAGCGAATACCGGGGGTTAAATCAATAATGCCTATCAGTTGCCGTTGTTGAATCCATTGCATTAAGGCATGAGCGCGAAAACGTAAGTTTAAATCAAGGACTAAATCGCCGTATTCCACTAACAGATATTTATCACCTGCTTGCCGATACACCACTTGTACTTTGCCATCTTCGGCAGGGAGGTGTAATAAAATCGGGCTTTCTAAAGCCGCTGCTGAGTCATCAATTGTGGCTAATGGCTGAGTTAAAGTGGCTAATGTTTGTAGTTGCGCTTGTTCTAAGGCGAGGGCTTGCTGATAGTTCAATGGCACAAAACGTATTTTATCGCCTGCCCGTAATTGACCAAGTTTCCACAGTTCGGCAGCAACGACAACGGCAGGGCAGACAAATCCGCCTAAGCTTGGGCCATCAGGCCCTAAAATAACAGGCATATCGCCCGTAAAGTCAATTGCGCCAATAGCATAGGCATTGTCATGGATGTTGGAGGGATGCAAACCTGCTTCACCACCATCTTGTCGCGCCCATGTCGGTTTAGGGCCAATTAAACGCACACCTGTGCGACTCGAGTTGTAGTGAACTTCCCACTCGGTGGCAAAAAACTGCGTGATATCGTCATCGGTAAAAAAGTCAGGCGCACCATGAGGGCCATATAGCACGCCAATTTTCCAATCGTGACTGTAGTCTGGAATCACCGCAGGATGAGCAGATAATGTCGGTAACTGATTGCAGGAATTAAGGTGTAATACATCACCCACGCGCAAGGTTCGTCCTGCATGACCGCCAAATTGTCCGAGGGTAAAGGTCGAGCGGCTGCCTAAATAAAGCGGTACATCCAGTCCACCTTGAATGGCTAAGTAACTTCGTGCGCCTGTCGTCGTTGCTGCGCCCATTTTTAATATACTACCTGCTTCAACCGTGACTGCTTGCCACAAGGGAATCGGACAATCATCCACTGTCGCGTTGACGGGCGCACCCGTAATGGCAATAACACTGCGTCGATTAAAACGTAGCGTGGGCGCGGTCATGGTGCATTCTAAGCCTGCGGCTTCTTCATTATTGCCGACCAATTTATTGGCGAGTCTAAAACTGTAATTATCCATAGGTCCAGAAGGCGGGACTCCTACATCCCAATAACCGATACGGGCAGGATAATCTTGGACAGTGGTTTGTACGCCTGCTTCTAAAACATCTATGGTGTGCAAATTAAAGCTAAAGCTATTGAGATAACGTGTGGTTTGCCGACCTTGACTAAAGACTTCATCGGCTAAAATTTGTCGTAAATAATCTAAGTTGGTTTCGATACCTGCAATTTTGGTATTTTCTAAAGCATGTTGAAGTTTGGCTAATGCGGCGGCGCGGGTGTCGGCATGAACAATAATTTTGGCTAACATCGGGTCATAAAAAGCAGGTACATCACTGCCTGTTTCTACCCACGTATCAACGCGAGTATTGGTTGGAAATTGGACTTGGGTTAATACGCCTGCCGACGGTTGAAAGTTTTTGCTCGGGTCTTCGGCATATAAACGCACTTGCATCGACGCGCCAATTGCTTGTGGTTGTAGCGTGTGAAGTGGCGGCAGAGTGCCTGCGGCTAAACGTACCATCCACTCAACTAAGTCGATATTCATCACTTCTTCGGTGACACCATGTTCGACTTGCAAACGGGTATTCACTTCTAAAAAGTAAAATTCTTGAGTATCCGCATCAAAGACAAATTCAACCGTCCCTGCGGAGCGATAATTAACGGCTTGGCCTAAACGGATAGCGGTGGCATACAAAGCTTGGCGTGTGTCTTCACTAAGATGGGGTGCGGGTGTTTCTTCAATCACTTTTTGGTTGCGTCGTTGCACCGAGCAATCACGTTCGCCAAGAGCTAAAACATTACCTTCACCATCACCAAAAATCTGTACTTCAATGTGGCGAGCATGTTCGACATATTTTTCTAAGTACAAACCTGCATCTTTAAAATTGGCACGCGCTAGGCGTTCAACAGAAGCATAAGCTTCGGCTAAGTCAACCGCTTGCCAAATTAAACGCATACCAATACCACCACCGCCTGCGGTACTTTTGAGCATGACAGGATAGCCAATCCGTTCAGCTTCAACGCTGGCATGAGCCAAGTCATCTAATAAACCACTGCCTGTTAACAAGGGCACACCGTTACTTTCGGCTAATGCCCGTGCCGTATGTTTAAGGCCAAAGGCGCGCATTTGTTCGGGCGTAGGGCCAATAAAGGCAATGTTGGCGGCGGCACAATCAGCGGCAAACTGCGCATTTTCGGATAAAAAACCATAACCTGCATGAATCGCTTGTGCGCCTGTTTGTTTGGCAGCCGCTAAAATTTTATCACCGCGCAAGTAACTGTCACTGGCGGCAGCCGCACCAATACATATCGCTTCATCGGCTAAACGCACATGTAAAGATTGAGCATCGGCTTCAGAGTAAACGGCAACGGCTTTGATATTGAGTTTTTTTAAGGTGCGAATAATACGGCAAGCAATAGCACCACGATTGGCGATTAATACTTTAGTCAGCATGATGATTTTCCGTGGGTCGTCCCACACAAAACTTCTTAACCAAAGGTCGTCCGATGGTTATGTTGGGGCGAATTTATTCGCCTGATTTATTGGGCTTGGCGAATGAATTCGCCCCTACAGATCAATAGATTAAACAGCATCCCACACTAATAACCGAATCGGTGTGGGGTTATAAGCATTACACGGATTATTCAGTTGTGGACAGTTAGAAATCAGCACGACAATATCCATCTCCGCCTGTAAATCAACGTATTTACCGGCCCCTGAAATACCATCCGCAAAATGCAAATCGCCATTGGCCGATACAGGCACATTCATAAAAAAATTGATATTACTGGTGATGTCACGTTTGCTTAAACCCAGCTCTAAACAGTAGGGATGATGCGCAATGGCGTGCATAAAGTTGTCACGACAACTGTGCATATGGCGTTTATCAATACTGTAACGCACACAATTACTTTCGGCAGCACAAGCACCGCCTAAGGTGTCATGGCGACCACAAGTGTCATCAATAATACGCAACATCACTTGCCCTAAATTACTGTACAAGGCCGAGCCTTTTTCTAAATAAAGCTGTTGTTGACGACGAATGGTATCGCTAGCACTGTAACGTTCACTGGCATCGTGGGCATTGTAAAATAAGGTATCAACGGCTTGATTGCCTTCTAAATCCAAAATTCTAAAAACTTGTCCACGTTTGACTTTGCCCATCCATGATTCACCAGAAGGGCACACTTCATTTAATACTGCATTTTCAAGACTTAACTGACTCATGATGTGCTCCTAGCCTAAACAGCGTAATAACGTTCGGTTAAGATAAAACCGCGTGCGTTTTGCGCGCATTGCGTACGGCATACATCGTTTTCGGCTACGGCATCCGCACGATACGCAGTTAATAACACAGGCTTTGGCGAGTATTCGCTGGCTTGGTTTAAGGTATGAGGAGCAGTCGAAAGCATAACTAAGGTATTCATTTCAAAGCGTAAATCAATGACACTGCCTGCGTTGCTATGCGTAGGATGATGAGAGAGTTTGCCGTTTTCGTCACAACTGACTTTGCTAAAAAAATTGATATTTGGCACGAGGTCACGCAAGCCTAAACCGTATTTTCCTAATTCAATCAGTAAGCTATCTTGACCATTACGGTACATTTGATTGCGTACTTGACCAAAGTTGGCTTCACCATAGTGTGCTTGTACTTGTGCGCTATCGGATAGGCCACAAAAAGTATCGTTCCAACCTGCATCATCGCGAATAATCGAACAAAAAATTCGTCCCATATCGGAGTAGCAAACATGACCTGTTGTTAAAAAGGCCGTATGTTGGGCTTTTAAGGTATCGGCCATGTTGTAGCGTTCGAGCTTGTCTTCGGGATTAAAAAACAAGGTTGAGACATTCGCGCCACCGTCAATATCGGTCAGGCGTAAGACCGTGCCACGTCGAATCAGTCCCGACCAATGATGGCCAGCAGGCACTAATTCTTCCCATAAAAAAGTAGGTGTTGATAAGCTCATAATTCGCTACTCGTGACATTGTTTGCTTGTAAAGTGAGTTTTTCCAACAGTTCAAGATCGGTTTTCATGCCTGAAGTTTCACGAATGCGTTCTAAAATTTGCCGTTTTAATTGCAAAAACTCAGGTGAATGTTTCATGTCTTGCGTACGTTGGGCAGGCAAGGGCACGTCATAAATGGTGTCGATTCGCCCCGGCCTAGGCGCCATTAATACCACCCGATTACCCAAATAAATGCCTTCTTCAACATCGTGGGTAACAAAAATAATGGTGGTTTTTTCCAGTTTAAAGACATGACGAATCAAGTCGTGCATCACTTCACGGGTTTGAGCATCCAACGCGCCAAACGGCTCATCCATCAATAACACATCGGGTTTGCTCATTAAGGCACGAGCAATCGCCACACGTTGCTGCATACCGCCCGAAAGCTGATTAGGGTAAGCATTTTCTACCGCCGATAATCCCATCAGTTGAATCAAAGCATCGGTTCGGCCAGACGCAGCTTCGACATCGGCTTGTGTTCGGTCTTTAGTGTGTGCGTTTAATTGTCGACAAAAACGAATGTTGTCTCGTACACCCAACCACGGATACAGGCTGTAATGTTGAAACACCATCGCTCGGTCAACATCAGGGCCATCGACCTCTTTACCATTGACTAAAATATCGCCGTCATTGTGATATTCCAAACCCCCAATGATACGTAATAAGGTGGATTTGCCACAGCCAGATGCGCCAACAAAAGTGATAAATTCATTGGCACCAATAGCTAAATTAATATCTTTTAAGGCTTGAATTTGTTCTGCGCCTTCACCAAAAAACTTTTGGACATGGCTAATGCTTATTTTTGGGTCAGACATGATTAGCCTCGCAAATATAACCAAGGAAACGCTTTGCGATGAAAAGCGCGGAACAATTGGTCAGTGAGTAAACCAATGACACCAATTAACATCATGCTGGCAAAAATTTTGTCAGTTTGTAAAAAGCGTTGCGCTTTTAAAATGGCATAACCCAAACCTGAGTTAGCCGCGACCAACTCAGCGACTACCAAATACGTCCATGCCCAGCCCATTGTCACGCGCAGTGTATCGAGTAGGGCAGGTTTGGCGGAGGGGAAAATCACTAAACGAATCAGCTCTTCGCGTGTTGCGCCCATCGTTTGCGCGGCTTCGATTTGTGCCATTGGCACACGCCGCACATCTTCAGCCACCATCAATACCATTTGAAAAAACGTGCCGATAAAAATAATCGCTACTTTTGACGATTCATCAATACCAATCCAAAGCATCACTAAAGGGATAAAAGCCACCGCAGGCATATAACGAATAAAATCGGTCAGTGGTTCTAAAAAGGCTTGTACCGCTTTATAACTGCCAATTAATAAACCTAAAGGAAGCGCAATCAGCGCAGAGAGTAAAAATCCTCCCATCACCCGCGAGATACTAATGGTCATGTCACCCCATAACCCATCTTCTTGCCACCAAGTGACGATACGAGTCATTACGCTCCATGGTTTGGGTAAAAATATTTCATTTGCGCCACTGAGCGTTGCCGCCCACCAGACAACCAAAGGCACAATCAAACCCAGTCCTGCCAGTAACCAGTAGTTACGACGGCTGATTTGACCTCTAATCGCCCACATGCCAGCACCTTGATGTGCTTTGCGCTGTGATTTTTTATCCGAGTTGCCCATGCTAAAAACTCCTCTGTTCCGTAGGGGCGAATTGATTCGTTAATCAACAATAAAGTAAGGCGAATAAATTCGCCCCTACAGGATGTTTATTTTTTCAAGGCATCGGCAACAATCGAGCTATCTAAACCATTGGCAAATACAGGTGCTTTTTCAATCAGTTTATTGCTGACTAAAAATTGAGAAATGGTAGGAGATACCGCTAACAACGATTGTGGATTACTGGCGGCTGCAAACGCGGTTTGATTGGCGGCAGCGTCAAAAAAGCGAGTGCCGGGTAAAAAGACTTTGTATTGTTCTGGCGGTAAACCAACGACTTTGGCCATGATTTTTGCCGCTTCATCGGGGTTGCTTTTGATAAAGGCAACGGTGTCAAACCATGCTTTAGCCATACCAACAAAGTCTTTACGTTTGGCTTTGATGGATTTTTCTTGTGCCACTAATAAATCAGGTACTAAACCAGGCATATCTTTCGAAGTGAATAGCGCACGACCTTTTTGCGATTTTTCGATTTGCGACACCCACGGATTCCACACCACAGCAGCATCGACACGACCTGTCATAAAAGCCGCAGCCGCATCAGCAGCCGCTAAATTAACAATTTGCACATCACTGGCTTTTAAACCATTTTTAGAAAGTGCAGTGACTAAAACAAAATGAGAGATACTAAATTGCTCTAAGGCTATTTTTTTTCCTTTTAAGTCAGCAAAGCTTTTGATTTTGGGATTGACCATTAAGGCATCGTTGCCCGCAGAGTTATCGTTAACCAAAATGGTTTTTAGTGCGATCCCTTTTGCCATTGGCCCTAAAGAATCAGACCATGTTTGTGAGTTGGCATCTAATTGGCCAGAAGAAAGGGCAGAAATAGAGTCGGTATAGTTAGGAAACCAGACTAACTTAACGTCAGCACCATGTTTTTTAAAGTAGCCCTTTTGTTCGGCAATATACCAAGCAACCCAACCTGGCCAGTCGCTGACACCAACTTTTACTTCGGCATGGGCAATGGTACTGGTGGCGGCAGCCGTTAAACTAATACCAGCACCCAAGCCAGCAGCAATAGTCAAAATACGGGCGAAATGACGAACAGCGGAGGATAAACGTGACATGATTTGCTCCTAACGGTAAACACACGGAGAGAGCGCGTACAACGCGACAGATTTCTCCCGGGCTTTTGTCCCGCCGTGGAGCTAACATCCTTTTCTCTAGATGTAGCCGATAGCTCTCGGACCAGACATGTAGATTTCTACATCGGAACCCTAGCCATCATCTCTGAAAAGCGCGTAAAGCGCTCTCGATAGGTAATTGTATGCAGACAATGTGCCAATAGTCATTTAGGTTGGTTTGAGATGATGATGGCTGATATTTCGATGATTTAAGTGAAGAAAATTGGTTTTGTAAGATATTATTGTTTTTTTATGCACTATGTTGGTGAGGGATGTGTTTTATCAGTGCGTTATTTGAGCCGGGGGAGTGGGTTGGGGCACATAAAAATGCACACCCAACAAACCCAAATCATCGCCTTGTATTAAGCAAGGTGCGGATGAGCCTCAAAGTATTCCTCTTCCCATCTTTTACGTGCAGCAATCGCTAAACGCTTCGATTCTTCTTCGCCATATTTGCGAATCGAAAAACAAGCTGTTTTCGTTTTGCCACCTGCCGTCCACCATGCTTGCCAATGAGCATACGCACAGCCACGTTTCATGCCTTCCGCACGACTCACGCCCACCACGCCGCTGGTATTGCGTGATGACAACCGTCCTACTTTTGAATCAGGAGGCAGTTTCGCATCCAATTCATTAAAATAAGCTTCGGCTGCTTCCCATGCTTTATCAGCACCGCCATTTTTTTTGTCAGAGAAAAACTTAGCATAAATAACACCGCGCCACCGAATACGGACATAATATCCGTAGTTACTTTTGGATGGCTGGTCGATACGACAAATACCCATAACCAGTACTCTTAGTAGTGATTGGGGCTTACACAGAAGATTTGATTGAGCAAACATCGCTGACCCAAATGTCAGAAAAGATGTCGTAGTCAGACAAAATCAGCGTAAGACCCATGAAAAGAGTTTTGCATTAATGTGAGAAAAATATCACTCTTAATCAAATGCAAAACGCCATGCCATTCATGGCTACGTCGAGTTTATGTCCACCCTAACGACGTTAAGCAAACATCATGTTTGTTTCCTTAAACTACATAGTTATAATCACAAAATGTTAGCAGTGTGATCTCCATCTATGTACGCCACCATAAAATATGGCAGCTAGTTGATATTCTATACTAATTACCGCGCGTAAACGAGTTAGCATTCTCTATCATTTCTAATTGAGTAACGAATAACCTATAAAATACACGTGTAACTGAGCTCGTAATAAATTAAGAGGCTAGAATATTAAAAATATCTAAAGCAGTATTCATGCCAAAAAAATGGTAGTGACAGTCAATCGTGCTTTTCCACTCATTTTTCGATTAAGTGGGGTCTGTCACGAGAAAGCATCACATTTAAAAAATAACAAAAACACTGAATAAGCGATGATGTACATATCCCTAAAATGGGCTAAACTTTACACTGTCAAGCCGCGTCTGGCTTTAATTATATGGTGTCAAGATGACGATCAATGCAATACTGACTCATGAACCACGACCACCGTATCATCATGGTGATTTAGCGCGAGCCTTATTAAAATCAGCCGATGAGATTATTGAAGCAGAAGGTTTGGAGGCATTTACCCTACGTTCTTGTGCGCGTCGAGCGGGGGTGTCTCATGCTGCGCCTGCACATCATTTTGGTGATCGGGCTGGACTACTGTCGGCTTATGCGGCTTCAGTGTTTAGAGATTTGACCTTAAGTATTAAAACCCATGTTGTTGAGGCGGGTGATGATCCTTATGAAAAGTTAAGAGGTGTTGGTTTGGCTTATATTCGATTTGCCATTGCTCGGCCTGGTGCTTTTCGTTTGGTGTTTCGCTGCGAGGCATTACATCAAGAGCATGAAGAATTAAAAGAAGCAGGTGACAGTGGCTTTCAGGTATTGGTCAATGTTGTTGCCGCTATTATTCCCGACAAAGATGCGGATACCGTTTTAAGTTATAGCTTATTGGCGTGGAGCATTGTTCATGGCTTTGCCAATTTATGGCTAGAAGGTAACTTTGCCCACGCCATGAAACGGCATAATTTAGAGCCATGCGCTCATGCAGATGCTCTGGCAACACAGATATTAACCCTCGTTAAACCGGCATTTGTACAGGTATCGAGTTGAAGCGTGGCGAGGCTTGACGGGCAACGGTTTCAGGCAAAATATAGGGTGCTTTAAGCGTAACAACACGATTATTCCCTAAAGCCTTCGCTTCGGCTAATGCTGTTTTAACTCGATCAATCAAGCTAATAACTGTGTCATTGACATGATATTGACTCAAACCGACGCTGAGGGTCATGTTCATGGTTTGGTTGTTATGCTTAATGACAGCACTCTCAATATTCATGCGTAAGGCTTCGGCAATCGCCTGCGCTTTGTCAGCTTGACAATGATTTAATGTAATTAAGAATTGTTCGTCACTCCAGCGGCAGCCAACGTCAGAGGCTCTAATAGAGTTTTTAATGACATTACCCATTTGTTGAATAATACTTTCAACGGCCAAAATGCCATATTTATGATGAATATCTTTAAGCTTATCAATCTCCATCATAATCACAGTGACAGGACTTTGATTGCGTAATGAGTTGGCCAAAATATGACTAATCATAATGTCAAAAGTGCGACGGTTGGCTAATCCTGTGAGTGCGTCTGAAGTGGCAATTTCATTAAATATTTTTTTTAACTGCCATTGGTAACTGGTCATCGATGTGTTAATTAAAAATATAATCGTGAGAATGATAAAAATACCAATAAAAATATTGATGTATAATGAATTGCGAATGTTGGCTGTAGCTTCATCTTGATTGGTGTCAACAAGTAATAACCATTTAAAATCAGGAAGATAATGTACATTTAATAGATAAGTGTCGCCATCCAAATTATATTGGTAAGAGCCTTTTCTGTGTTGAATGATGTTTTGAGATATTTTTGACAAGCTGTCAATGTTATTAATGTTGGCCTGCATCTTCAAATCATCATTTCTAGTTGAAATAATAATATCGCCATTTAAATTGGCTAAATAAACATTATGATTGAATTCTTTTTTGTATAGATTGATCAATGTATTTACTTTGTCTAAATTTAAACCGTAATCCATATAGTCGTGATAGTGCTGCTGATATGAGGTTGGTCTTGGTGAAATAAATATGCCTAGATCGTCATTTTTTAAATCGGAGTAAACAGAGTTAATGGTCAGCGGCAGTTGTTGATTAATGATTGTATTATGAATGGATATTTTTGCGACGCTATAACTAACGAAGATTGCAATAAAAAAACCAACCGCGATGGTAATGCTTAAAGCCAGTACCAGTTTGCGTTTTAGTGCGAAGAGTTGTTCCATCAAGGTACTCCGATCTTAATACAGCGAGCGTCATAATATAGGCACGATTAACGGCTGCAATAATAACCGATAAGGACGATTGATTTGAGTGTTTTGTTAGACGTTGTTACATTAAATTGAAAGTAAATATGCCAAAATAGTCAGCCGATTCTGTGGGCAGGATTGTGTCGGAAAGTTTGTTTGATCTAATTGACTTAGAGAGAGTTTATGATGATGCGCTACGTTTGGCGTTCTTTAGTAATTAGTACGGTGCTGCTAACGGGCTGTCAATCAACGCAACCATTAGTAACTCCCGTAAATAATCCCAATCCTATCGTTTTGCCGCCTGTTGAAAGTTCTGTCATCAATATTCCGATTGATATTGATTTGGAAGTCGTCCGCAGCGAGGCATTAAAAAATGCCCCGAAGCCTTTATCGGCGGGCAAAACGACTGAAATGTTAATGATTGCTAATACGCCATTACCGATTGAGTCCGACATCATTCATGTCGTGAATTTACGCGATGTCCGTTTAAGTGTTATTGGTCAGGATTTTGTGGCGACAACACAATTGGAGTTTTCTGTCGATACACGCACGAGAGCCTCTTCACTGCATTTAGGTGGCGTGAGTTGTGGGATTGGCGAAGAGTTACCGAAAATAGAATTTACCTTGCCTGGTAAGTTATATTGGACTGCCGATGGTGATTTGGCGGTGCAAGCTGGTCAGTGGCAATTAAAGTGGCTGAAACCCTGTCACATCACGGCATTTAAATTTAATGTCGAAAAACTCCTAAACTTGCCTTTAATCCGTAATAAAGTTCAAGCGGTCGTCAATGAGAATATTAATACCTCATTAAAGCAAGTGGGTTTGAAGGCGTTATTAACCAAAACGTGGCCACAAGTAAATGCTCCACAGCAGCTAGAAAAAAACGTGTGGTTGTTATTACAACCTGAACAAATTGGCTTGGCTGATATTGTGGGTTTAGGTCGTTATGTCAAAACTAGCGTCAGTGTTACTGCGCGGCCACAAATTGTCACGGGTGAGAAGCCTCAACTGCCTTTGCCGATTATGCCTAAGCCACAACGATTAACGACAACGAGTGATGGTTTCCATTTAGCATTACGCGGCGATATTGGCTTAGAAGTCGCTAACCAGTTATTGAATGAAAAGTTGGCGAATAAACCCTTTGATGCGGGTGGCCGTCAGGTATTGATTAGCAGCTTGAAGTTTTATGGCAGCGGCGACAACGCTGTCTTAGCTTTGCGCTTGCAAAAACCGATTGATGCCGAAGTCTATTTATTGGCTAAGCCCGTATTAGATATTGAAAAAAACGAGCTGCGCCTTGAAAATATTGATTTTGAGTTGTCCACTAGTAGCTTTTTAGCCAAATCAGCAAATTGGATGTTACACGGCAAATTTAAAAGTGCGATTGCCGAAAAAGCGCGTTTTAGTTTTGATAAAGATTTAACCGAGACGCTGAAGGACTTTAAAAACTATCGTCAAAACTTAGGTTATGGTGCGATTTTAAAAGCACAAATTACCAGTGTTCGCCCTCAAGGTGTCTTTTTTACACCTACGGACATTAAAGCCTTTGTGGTGATTGACGGCAAGCTAGGTTTAGAAGTTGCTAATACGACGTTGAAATAGTGTTATTGTGCGAATCTCCTCTAACCCCTCTTTGCCAAAGAGGGGGAGTTTCCACTTTTTTTGGCTATTTTTGTAAAACGTCAACGGCCTCTAGCATTGCCCTATGTGTTATTTACCGATTTTACTCTTCATCTTCGTTTGATGGTGTCGTCGGGATGGCATAGTCCTCATTCGCCCACGCCCCTAAATCAATTTGTTTGCAGCGATCACTGCAAAATGGCCGAAACTCATTGCCTTGCCATGTGGTTATTTTGCCGCAGCGGCGACAAGCTAAGGTAATAGGTGGTTTTGTGATAGGTTCTTGCGAATCCATGAAGTTAGCCTGCTTGACTGAGCTGCAAATATTGTTGATGTACAATGTGTAATTGCTGATATAAATCCGCTAAATCGCCATGATTAATGACAATATCATCGGCGCGACGATTTCGTTCTGTACGTGTTAATTGAGCGGCCATAATATTATTGATTTGTTCGCTACTCACCCCATCACGCATGGCCGCACGTTGACGTTGTAAGTCTTCACTGGCATCAATGACTAAGTTACGATGAGCAAATTGGTACTGGCCACTTTCAAATAGTAAGGGTGATACGAGCAAGGTGTAAGGGGATACGCTGGCCGTTAGCTGTTGCAAAATTTCTTGACGAATGGCGGGATGAGTAATCGTTTCTAGCACTTTGCGTTCATCGGCGTTGTTAAAAACAATCGTGCGTAGCGCACTGCGGTCTAAGCTGCCATCAGCGAGTAAAATGGCGGTGCCAAAGTGTTGAGCAATTTGTGCTAAAGCAGGCTGGCCGATAGCAACTACATCACGAGCAACAACATCGGCATCAACCACGTCAATACCTAAAGAGTGGAGATAATCACTGGCAGCCGTTTTGCCACTGCCAATACCGCCCGTTAAACCCACCACATACATATTAATGTTTCCAAGTGCCTAAATACCAGCTCACCAGTTCAGTGCCAGTAAACATGGCAATTAAACCCGCAATAGCCAAATAAGGTCCAAAGGCAAAAGGCGCACTTTCTTTACGAATAGCGGCATAAACACCACCAATGACAGCACCAACACAAGACGAGAGCAAAATGATTAATGGCAGTTGACTTGGACCCAGCCATGCACCCAAAGCGGCAAGCAATTTGAAATCGCCATAACCCATGCCTTCTTTGCCCGTCACTAATTTAAACAGCCAGTAAATACTCCATAACGACAAATAACCAAACATGGCACCCAATACAGCTTGGTCAAGGGGTATCCATAAACCATTCATGTTGACTAATAAGCCAGCCCAAATCAGTGGTAAGGTAATGTCATCGGGTAATAGTTGTGTGTCAAAGTCAATCATGGTTAGAGCAATCACTGCCCACGTCAGCACCAATGCACTCAGCATTTTGGCTGTTGGACCGAACGCTAAGAACACTAAAAGTGATAATAAACCTGTGGCTAACTCCACCAAAGGATAACGCGGAGAGATGGGTGTTTTACAGTGGCTACATTTCCCTTTGAGCAATAACCAACTAAACACAGGAATGTTTTCCCCTGCTTTGATTTTATGTCCGCATTTAGGGCAGCGTGAGGCAGGAGTCGCTAAATTAAACTTGTCGGTAATGGTATTAGTCTGTTGTAGTAGTTCACAACATTCGTCATTCCATTTGCGCTCCATCATGACAGGCAAACGATAAATAACGACATTCAGAAAACTACCAATACATAAGCCTAGCAGTAAAACGAGTCCCCCACTTAGGAAGGGGGATTGGCTATAAAGCTCTAACATTAAGCCACCGAGCCCAATTGGAAAATTGGTAAGTACATGGCAACAACCAGACCACCAATTAACACACCCAGTACGGCCATAATGAGTGGTTCCATCATGCTAGTCAAACCATCAACTGCATTGTCAACTTCATTTTCAAAGTGCGTTGCTACTCGGTCAAGCATTGCGTCTAAGGCTCCAGACTCTTCACCAATGGCAACCATTTGTAATGCCATAGAGGGGAAAATGCCTGATTGGCGCATGGCGAAGCCTAATTGTTGCCCTGTGGAAACCTCATCACGTATTTTTAGTACAGCATCACGATAAACAACGTTACCTGTTGCACCAGCGCAGGATAACAGTGCATCGACTAATGGAACACCAGCAGAGAAAGTAGTAGATAATGTCCGTGCAAAACGAGCAACGGTTGATTTATAGACTAAGTCACCGACAATAGGTGCTTTTAAAGCTAAGCGGTCAAGCATATTGTTGAAGGCGACACTACGTTTCTTGGCTTCCGAGAACGCTCCGCCCATACCTAAGATAACAACTAATAGAACAAACCAATAGTTTTGTAACCATTTAGACATATTAATTACCATCATGGTAAAAGCAGGCAGTTGTGCGCCAAAACTGGAGAATAAGTCTTGGAATACGGGTACAACTTTGAGCAATAAGATGACGGTGACGATTACTGCAACAACTAACACACTGATTGGATATTTCATCGCTTTATTGATTTTTTGCTTTAAAAGCTCGCTTTTTTCTTTGTATTGAGCAACGCGGTCAAGCATTGTTTCTAGTGCGCCAGACTGTTCCCCAGACTCAACGAGGCTGCAAAACAAGGGGTCAAAATACAGTGGATATTTTTGGATGGCTCCAGCAAAGGTGTTACCTGCCTCCACCTCATTTTTAATCCCAAGCACTACTTCGCGCATACTTAAGTTGTCTAAGCCTTCAGCAACAATTTCAAATGACTGGACTAATGGCACGCCTGCTTTCATCATCGTTGCCAATTGGCGAGTGAAAACTGCAACATCCATTGGCGTAATTTTAGCTTTACTAAAGTTTGCCAAAGGATTGGTGGTTTTTTTATGAATCTTATTGACGTTGATGCCTTGCTTGCGCAGTTGTGCTTTAACAAGTGCGACATTTTTACCAGACATTTCACCTTTTGTTTTTTTGCCTTTGCGATCTAGACCTTCATAAGCAAAGTTTAGAATCGCTTCTGGTTTTTTGGTTGCCATAATCCGTCATACTCGTTTTTGGAGGGCTCTGCCCGATTAGTCTTTTGTTAGCGCAATAGTGTCCGTCTTAGTGAGACGAATCCGCACCCGTAATACGATCCATTTCTTGAAGAGTGGTAATACCCGCCATCACTTTTACTAGGCCAGAGCGACGTAAGTCAGGAAAGCCTTCTGAGCGCGACAGGTCGGCAATCTGAATGGAGTTGCCATCTTCCATAATCAATTTTGCTAATTTTGGCGTAATTTTCATGACTTCATAAATACCAACCCGACCTTTGTAGCCATCTCGACATTGGTCACAACCAACAGCTTGATACACGGTAAATCCTGTCGCCAAATCTGCTTCGGTAAAGCCCATTTCTAATAAACTAATTTTAGGGACATCCATCGGTTTTTTGCACGCGCTACACAAACGACGACCTAAGCGTTGGGCAATCACGAGATTGACTGAAGTAGCAATGTTAAATGAAGGTATGCCCATATTACGAAGACGTGTCAGCGTTTCGGGGGCACTATTAGTATGGAGGGTGGACAATACCATGTGGCCTGTTTGTGCCGCTTTTACAGCAATTTCGGCCGTTTCTAAGTCCCGAATCTCCCCGAGCATGATGATTTCAGGATCTTGCCGTAAGAAAGCTTTCAGTGCCGCCGCAAAGGTTAAACCAACACGCGCATTAACGTTGACTTGATTAATACCTTCGAGGTTGATCTCCACAGGGTCTTCGGCGGTCGATATATTTGTTTCTTCATTGTTAAGAATATTAAGACCCGTATAAAGCGATACTGTTTTGCCTGAACCTGTTGGCCCCGTGATTAATAACATCCCTTGTGGCTTTTCGAGTGCCGACAAAAATAAGGCTTTTTGATCGGGTTCGTAACCTAAGGCATCAATACCCAACATCGCGCTTGATGGGTCAAGAATACGCAAACAGAGTTTCTCACCAAACAATGTCGGGAGAGAGTTAACACGGAAGTCGATGGCGCGCGTTTTTGATAATTTGAGTTTAATCCGACCATCTTGCGGTACGCGTCGTTCAGAAATATCCATTTGTGACATGACTTTTAAACGTGCCGCCATTTTTCCTGCGAGTTGCACAGGAGGGCGTGTGTGTTCACGAAGTACGCCATCAACACGGAAACGAATACGATAAGCTTTTTCGTAGGGTTCAAAATGTAAGTCGGATGCGCCCATTTTGATGGCATCAAGTAAAATTTTATTAATGTACTTAACGATTGGAGCATCGTCTTCGGAAGAAGTGCTGGTTCCCGAGTCTTTTTTGTTGGGGTCTTCATCGCCGCCCGTAATATCAAGATTTTCAAGGTCATCATCTAGACCTTCCATCATCTTGTTGCTGCTACCTTCCAATATCTTTTCTATTAATTTAACTAAACGGTCTTCTTCAACAACCACCGTTTCTACATTTAAGCCTGTATTGAAACGAATGGCATCAATAGCATCAAGGCGTGTCGGGTCGCCCATGGCTACAAAAAGACGTTTTCCTCGTTTGAAAATAGGTAGTGCGTTGTATTGCTTAACGATTTTTTCGTCAATGTGTTCTTTGGGGATTAAATCAAAATCAAGTGCATCTAAGTCAAACAAAGGGTCGCCAAACTCATCGGCCATCAGCCAAGCGACTTGGGAGGCTTTAGCAATTTTATTTTTTACGAGATAACTAATGAGTGATGCTTGTTCTCGTTGCGACTCAATCAATGCTTTTTGCATGACTGCGACATCAACCAAGCCCTCATTTACAAGGCGCTTAGCTAAGCCGCCAAAAGATGTGGTATTGGATGAAGGAGTTGCCATGTCGTAATTCCGCTGTTGTTTTTGCTTTAGTTGGATAAATACACGTTTTCGTCAATGAAAGTCTAATGACAAAAAATTGTTGCTGTCAATTATAGCGTTTACTTAAAAAAGATTGCTAACAGTTTGGAATATAAATCAAAAATTGGGGCGGGGCAAAGAGTTGTTGAGATTCTCTTGGGATATTGTTGGCATTTTTGTATAATAATGCATCACAATAAATATTTGCAGGGAGGCTGATGATGTGGCGAGTTTTGTTTGCTGTACTTTCTTGGTTGGTCGTGTTTGAAATACCCGCTGCGTTTGCTGAATCACCACAATGTGATGTCGTGAGCGCAAAATCTGCGTCGGTATCCGCTTCTATCTCCGTCAATATTAATACTGCAACAGCAGAAATGCTTTCTACTCAGCTCAAGGGGGTAGGTAAGGCCAAAGCTGCTGCGATTATTGAGTGGCGTGAAACAAATGGCAACTTTTCTTCACTAGAGGATTTAGATGAAGTCAAAGGCATTGGCGCAGGACTCATTGAGAAAAATAAAGATAAAATCGTTTTTAATGACTGAAAGTAGTTTTACTCCACCTGAGCCTATCGAAGGATGGTTCGACAGGCCCACCACGAGCGGATTAATGAACACCGTTCGCCCTGAGCTTGTCGAAGGGTAAGTAGGAAGAAGTATTTAGCCAAAAGGCCAACCGTTCTGAATATTACGTTACTGCTTGAAACTCAGGCATCACGTTTTCTAAACCTTGCGCGCGTTTTTGCGCTTCTTCCCGTTTATTAGCATCCAGTTTTTCAAAGGCGCGTGGTGCGTAGCGTCGTGCTAAAGCATTGAGTTTGTTTTCGACAAATAACGGCAATTTAATGCCGAGCGGATTAGATTCCTGTAAGTCTGCCGACGAAATAACTCGCGTACCCATAATGTAATCAAACCACGGCTTAGTAACCCCCCAATTGGCATCTTGGTTGGTATTCATGTGGTGGTCGTAGTGCCACGGAATCTTTTTCTTACCCCATTCAGGGTCTAAATGTGATTGGCTGTGAACATGCCAATAATTCCATGCGCAGTAATAAGTCGTCAGGGTAAAAAAGGGTGCTACAGGCATAGCTAAACTGGTGACAGCACAAATCTTAATGAGGGCTGCTGCTTCCGCTTTAGCATCAGGGCTTTCGCTGAAGTCAGCGTATAACTCATCGTCACGGTATTTTGTTAAACGCACGCGTTTGTGGTGTGCCCAATGGCGTTTCATAAATGCTTCAGATAACGACTTTCTGCCACCACCTTCCTTCGGTACGCCGTGTAGGGCATATTTGTGTAAATACCATTCGACACCATTGGCTGCGAGTAAGGCAATTGGAATACCGATCATTGTGATTACCCCGAATCTTGTTTAGTTGTGAGTACCATCGTGCTAATTTTGATTTTAGACGGCTTAAGAGATGATAATTGACATTTGGTGTCATTTTTTAGTGTTTAGGAACGTGCTATAAGTTTTTCAGAACATAACAGAGTGCAATGATGATGGTTTTTCATCCTGAAACAACACGCCAAGCTTTACCGCCATTTGATGTCACAACGATTGTACCTAATAATGGCGCTGTGGCTGATTATTGTCGATTTTATCATCTTGATTTTGAGAGTGATTTTTATGGTCTTCATCATAGTTGCGGTTATGTCGATGTCGCAGGGTATCAAATTTTAACACACGCCTTTGTTCCTGTTGCCCCCAAAGGAACAGTGTGGGTGGTACATGGCTATTTAGAGCATAGTGGTTTGTACAGACATATCTTGCCGCAATTGTTTCAGCAGGGCTATGCGGTAGTTATTTATGACTTGCCAGGGCATGGTTTATCCACAGGAACAAAAGCCAGTATAGGAAACTTTGCTGAGTATCAAGTGATATTTCAATATTTATTAATGATGCTGCGTCATGAGTTACCTAAGCCGTGGTTGGGTTTGGGACAAAGTACAGGTGGCGCAATTTTAATGGATTATGTCTTGTCGGCCTCAAAACACCAGCAACAGTCCGAGTTAGAGCGTTTATTTCTGTTAGCTCCTTTGGTGTTTCCTGCTCGGATGCAATGGCTACAAATGAAATTAGCCTTTTGGTTATTCAAATCATTACGTAGTGGATTGCCAAGAGCATTTCGTCAAAATACCAGTAATATTGAGTTTTGGCACTTTATGCGCGATGAAGATCCTTTACAGGCGCGCTGGATTCCTTTGTCATGGTTGTTGGCGTTAAAAGAGTGGGTGGCTTATATGCATCAATTCCCGCCCTGTTCGTTTCCTGTTTGGGTAGTGCAGGGTGGCAGAGATCAAACGGTTAACGGCACTTATAATGTTCGCTTTATCAGAAAAAACTTGCATCTCGTGAAAATGTTGATATTAGAAGAAGCCTCTCATCAATTGGCAAATGAGCGTGCGGATATTCGCGCACCGATTGATCATTTATTGCAGCAATTTTTGCATGAGTAATCACTTCTAACCTAAAGTGAAAATATTCTGTTGAGTTTAAATCTTAAATACGAGGTAATGATGGCGCATACATGGCGGTTTTTTCGCAGTGGTGGTTTTGATCAAGTCGTGATTGATAGTGTTGAGGATTTAGAAGCACTGGATAGTTTAGATAAAAAATTATGGGTGGCATTAGCATGCCCAACAAAAGGCTTAGAGTTCGATGAACGGACATTGGCTTATATTGATATTGATGGCGATGCGCGTATTCGTGTCCCTGAATTACTCAATGCCGTTCGTTGGTCGTTGAATCATTTAAAAAATAAAGAAGTTTTACTGACAGGGAATGATTTACCGTTGTCAGCTATCAATGATGGTACCGAAGAAGGGCAAAAGATTTTGGCTTCGGCCAAAGAATTGCTATTGCGTATTGGTAAAGCAGAAGCGGATAGCATTTCAATTGTCGATACGAAAGACTTGAGTTTGATGTTTCCTCCGATGCACGCGAATGGTGATGGCTTAATTCCTGCGGCCTTTGCGCCGAATGACAGTTTAGCCAATGCGATTAACGATATTATTGCCACGGTGGGTAGCGTTACCGATCGCAGTGGTGATCCCGCTGTTTCCACCGAACACATCGAGCAGTTTTTTGCCGATTTAGTTGCTGTTCAAGCGTGGCAAACGCAACTTACCAGCGATAGTGCCTTGCTACCGTTAGCGTCGGCAACAGCGGATGCCGCTAGTGCCTTAGCAGCGGTTGAAGCCAAAATTGACGACTATTTTGTGAGGGCGCAATTGTCGGGTTTTGATGAACGTGCCGTGTTAGCCATGAATGGTAGTGATGCTCAGTTTATCGCTTTGGGTACACAATTATTGAGTGTAGATCATACCGATACTCAATCATTGCCCTTAGCGAAAGTGACCTCGAATCAACAACTGTCTTTGCTTGCAGGTATTAATCCTGCGTGGCAAGCCAAAATACAGGCTTTTGTACAACAAACCGTCGTGCCGTTATTGGGCGCGATTGACAATTTAACGCTGGCGCAATGGCAAGGTATTAAATCAACGTTTAGTGCCTATCGAACATGGGTAGCAGCGAAGCCTGTGGGCGCAGTAGCGGGTTTATCCGACGAACGCTTGTTAGCTTTACAAAGTCCCAATTTGCATACAGAGTTATTGACTTTAGTCGCTAAAGATTTGAGTGTCGCTGATAAAGCCAATGCCTTGGTTGATGTCGATAAATTAGTGCGCTATCAAGCCAATTTATTAACATTAATCAATAACTTTGTGTCGTTAAGTCACTTTTATACCCGCAAAGATAAAGCTATTTTTCAAGCAGGTACGTTATTTATTGATGAGCGGAGTTGTGACTTAACCATTCATGTTAATGATATGGCCAAGCATTCGTCTATGGCGGGTTTGAGTAATACCTATCTATTGTATTGCGAGTGCTCTCGTAAAGACCAAGTGAATAAGATGACCATTGTCGCCGCTGTTACCGCTGGTGATGCGGGTAATTTAATGGTGGGTCGTAATGGCGTGTTTTATGATCGAGCAGGGCGAGATTGGGATGCCACTGTTGTCAAAATCATCGAAAACGCCATCAGTGTCCGTGAGGCATTTTGGACACCATATCGCCGAATAGGGCGGATGGTGAGTAATCAAATGCAAAAAATGGCTGCTGACCGCGACAAGGCCATTGAGTCAAAATCGGCTGAGAGCGTCACAGCAGGAACGAGCAACATTCAGGCAGCCGCTAACGCGCCAAAAGATGCACCTAAAACACCACCTGCACCCTTTGATGTTGCTAAATTCGCGGGTATTTTTGCCGCTATTGGCTTAGCCGTAGGTGCTATTGGTACAGTTATTGCTTCAATAGTATCTGGGTTTCTGGGACTTGAACCGTGGAAAATGCCGATTGCGATATTGGGGATTATGCTGTTGATTTCCGCACCATCCATGATTATGGCGTGGTTTAAGTTACGTCAACGTCAGTTGTCACCGATTTTGGATGCAAATGGCTGGGCGGTGAATAGCCACGCTAAAATTAATATTCCTTTTGGTACGACTTTGACCTTATTAGCGACCTTGCCGAAAGGGGCAAAGCGCAGTATGAGTGATCCATTTGCCTAGTAAACTCACCCTCTCTTACCCAAGAGAGGGTAAATGTCGGTGGCGGGTTTAACTATGATAACCCGTCACTAACTCTACTTCGTTTTTAGAACCTAAAATCACAGGCACGCGTTGATGTAATCCTGTCGGTTGAATCTCTAAAATACGAACACGTCCTGTTGTCGATGCGCCGCCAGCTTGTTCAACAATAAAACTCATCGGGTTGGCTTCATACATCAAGCGTAATTTACCTTCTTTACTGGCATCTTTGACATCGTACGGGTACATAAACACGCCACCACGCGTCAAAATACGATGCACATCAGCGACCATCGACGCGACCCAACGCATATTAAAATCTTTGCCGCGAACGTGAGTTTTGCCTGCTAATAACTCTTCAACATAACGTAAAACGGGTTGTTCCCAGAAACGCATATTGGACATATTAATGGCAAATTCTTTAGTATCTTCAGGAATCGTCATGCCTGTTTCGGTCAAAATGAATTCACCGAGTTCACGGTCTAAGGTAAAGCAATCCACGCCATGACCTAAAGTTAATACCAACAGTGTCGATGGGCCATAAACCACATAACCCGCGCACACTTGTTTGGTGCCTGCTTGTAAAAAATCTTCTGTGGTGATGTCTGTTTTGCCTTCAGGCTTATGCAAAATCGAAAAAATCGTGCCTACCGAGACATTGACATCAATATTAGACGAGCCATCTAACGGGTCGAACAACATCAAATAATCACCCAGTCTTGCACCTTCGGGTAATGGGTAAATATCATCCATTTCTTCGGAGGCTAAACCTGCCACGCAGCCACCTTTTGAGGTGGCAGCCAGCATAATATCGTTGGTAATAATGTCGAGTTTCTTTTGTTCTTCACCTTGAATGTTTTCTGAACCCGCTTGCCCTAATACGCCCGCTAACGCGCCTTTACCAATGGTAATACCAATGGCTTTACAAGCAATACTGACTTGCATAATAAGCTGTTCGAGTTGCGGCGTGATAACGGTGTGATGGCATTGTTTATTTAATAGATATTGGCTAAGAGTAGGGGCAGACATGGAAGCTCCACAACGGGATAAAAATACGATAGTGAATTATCACCTAGAAGCGATAACTATGCCAGTTGACTGCGGATTAAAAGTTTTGCGCAATAGATGCCATTAGCGGTCTTGAAATAGTGTGATACAGTTTGCAAAGTTTACCTGTTTGAGATGAATTCAATGAAGCAATGTTTGACGCGGAAAACTTTAATGGTCGCCAGTATTGCACTGGTATTGGCGGCTTGTGGTGGCGGTGGCGGAGATACAACGACAACGAGCGCAACACCTACGCCTGTTGTTCCAGTCACTCCTCTTGCATCTGTTTTTGCTACCGAAGAAGCGATCGCAATTAAAGATGATGCAACAGTCTATGCCTTAGAAGACAATAAAGTGATTAAAGCCAATATTGTCACTAAAGATGGGACATATACGTTTGCCGATGTGAATGCTGATATTGACGATAGTGATGCGATTGTTCCCGAAATTGATGCGCATTTGGTGATGGATAATTATGTCGATGATGGCAAAACTAAAAATGCCACCATTCGTTTACGTGGTCACAGTTCACGTTTAGCCGATCAAAAATCGTATCGGGTCAAATTAGCCAAAGATATTCCCCTGTGGCGAGGCGAAGGAACATTGCAGTTCAATAAGCATCCGTATGATTTAACGCGCGTGCGTAATAAGCTAGCCTTTGATTTATTTAGAGATATTCCTCATATTCCTAGTCTGCGGACACAATTTGTTCAAGTTGGTATTAAAAACTTGAATAAAACGGGTGTTGAATATGCTTCGGCTGATTTTGGTTTATTTACCCATGTCGAAAAAATGGGCAAAGAATATTTGGCTAATCGTGGCTTGCCGACCGATGGCAATATTTACAAAGCCGAAGATTTTCAGTTTATGCTTGATGCTAATTTGACGCTTGATGGTGCGGGCGCGGTAGTGAATAAAGATAACTTTGAAAAAACCTTATCTTTAGAGGCTGATAATAAAAACCACAAAAAATTGATAGAAATGCTTACCGCATTAAATGACCCCAGCACCGATTTTGATGCTTTTTTTGCTAAGTATTTTGATAAAAGCAATTATTTGACGTGGCTATCCACCAGCATTCTCATGGGGAATAGAGACACGGTGAATCAAAACTTTGCGCTTTATCAACCCAAAGACAGCGATAAATTTTATTTTTTACCGTGGGATTATGATGGTGCTTTAGGTTTTGAAGGTCAGCCTGACATCAAAAAAGAGAATAACTTATACAGTCAATGGCAGTTATCCGCGAGCAATTGGTGGGGCGTACCGTTACATAAACGCTTTTTACAAGACCCTAAACATCTTGCTGAGTTAAAATTAGCCGTTGATGAAGTGCAAAGTAAATATTTGACCGAAGCCAAAATCAAAGCAAAATTAGACGGTTATAAAGCCTTAGTGTCCCCGTTTATTGCCAGTAATCCAGACAATCAATATTTGCCCACCATTTCTGTAGATAAATCTAAAGAGTGGGATGATGAGTATCTGCGCATTGCCACTATCGTCCAAGCTAACCGCGATACGTTTGTGAATGCATTAGAAACACCGATGCCGTTTTATTCGGCGGCGGAGTTGTTGGCTGCCAATGAAATGCGTTTAGGTTGGGATGCAGCGGTGGATTTACAAGGCGATAGTGTGACTTATACCGTGCAAGTATCCACCACGCCAGACTTTAAGGCGTTTGTGAAAAATGAGACGACTCAGGCAACGGAGATTATTATGCCGAAGCTCGCTAATGGCATTTACTACTTAAAAGTTATTGCTAAAGATAGTAAAGGCAATACTCAAGTCGCATTTGATCGGACAGATATTGCAAGGAAAGCCTATTTTGGCGTTTATGGTTTTGAGGTGAAAACGGATAGTGTTGTTGTGTTGAATTAACGAAAAAACGCGTTAGGGTTTGCCTGTCGAAGTGTTATCTTTGACAGGTGCTAGTTCGCTTTGCTGTTGCCTGCCGCAGGCCTTACTTTTGTTACGACAAAAGTAAGCAAAACCATTTGTGGCGCATAACTCGGCATCCATGCCTCAAACAGATGCGCCACATCATCCCTGCAAAGGCAAAAACATGACTAGGGGCAGAGATGCTTCTTTACTTACATCCCCAACAAACCCGTTTTCCCTGTTTTACGAATTTCTTGCTCGTCTTGCCATTCAACTAAACCTGTTTTTAGGTTCATCAATTTCAGCGTAAATTTATAATAAACCGAGCGAGTTTTGGTGAACTTCGAGGTGATACTGCCTGTACTTCCTGCTTCTTTGTAAATGCTGCTTAAATTGCCATAAAACATATATTCTGCGCCAATCATTTGACCAAAACGAATCGCAGTTTTTGGGTCAACCATGTCGTCTTTGTTTTGGAAGTTGAGTTGGCTACGTGCCGATTCCACCCGCGACATATCCACTAAACGCACTTTACCTGATTGCAATAATTTGGTGGTCATGCTGTCGAGTACCGATTCAGTATCAATATGTTCATCGGTTTTATTAGCAATACGCTCCACAAACATGACAGGGCGTTTACTGGCGGCGGTCGCTTCACCAATCACAGGCGAGGCGAGTAACGATTCAGTCATACTTTTGGCGGTCATTTGTAAATCGGTTGAGCCAAAACGCTCATTGACGGTTTCTTGCGCAGTGGCATCGCCGTACTTAACGCTAGCGCAGCCACTTAAACCAACAGCAATGATGGCCAGCACAGGGATAAATTTATTCGTGTTCATGTTATTTCTCCTACAGTGGCCAGCTTGCCACATAAAAATGATTATCTACTTTGACGATGCGTAGTAGAGTGATTTTGTTACGTTGGACAGAAACCTTAATCGGCTTAAAGCCATTGAGTATCAGGTTTTGCTCGCCTTCAGCTAAGTTAAAACGGGCAATATGAGCAAAACGGGGAAGGGTTAACCAACTGCGTAAATCGGCATTTTCACTGATAATATTATAAGCTCCCACTAACAAACCTAAAATTGCACCGCCTTGATCGTTCGCTTGTTGCTGCATTTTATGTTTGGTTTGTGCGCGTAAGGTTTGCCGCACCAACATAGGTACTAAGTTATCTTTTAAGGCACGAGCAGCCAGTGCTTGGCTATCAGTAACAACCTGTGTATTGACTGCCGTTGCCAAGAGTCCGTTACTAATCGACAACGGTTCTGGGCTTAGCCAGTTATCACCATAATAGGGAAAAGCTAAGACATACCAACTTTCAGGCCACGGAAAAGGTAAAAAAATCTCTTTTTTAGCAGGGACAAAACCTTCCTCGTAAAACACCACGACTGTACCGTCATTGGGCTTGCTGAGTGTTGCTTTGACAGGCGGTTTTAAGCCTTTGAGTTCATCATCACGTTTGAGTTTAGTTGCTAGTCTCAAAACATCTTGTTGTAAAAAGCTATTGTCAGGCGCAATCGCTAAAGCATGTTTGTAATCAATAAACGCATCATCCAGTTTATTTTGTGACTCATACAACACGCCAGACAAATAAAAACTATAAGCGTTTTGCCGACTGGATGTGACCCGTTGTGCCAAGTTATTCATGGTGTCAAAACGGGATTGATATTCACTGAAGGCAGCTGTAGACAAGGTGCTGTTATCGCTTGGCTCATCAGATTTTTTATCTTGTAGTCGTTGAGCGCGGCGCATTTCCACTTGTGCGCCTTCTTTATCACCCAAGGCTAAATAGTTAATAGCTTGAAAATGATGAAGAAAGATTTGTTCGTAAACATTACTTTCGTAGGGAATAATATTATCGTTACTGACGAGAGATGTGCCTTGATTGGCGGTGTTACTGAGTGAAATGGTGGCACGTTCGTCGATTTTATCCAGTAGATTAATGGCTGCCTCAAAATTTTGTTTACTTTGACTGTAGTCTTCGGCGAGTTGTGCTAAACGGCCTTGCTCTAACAATGCCAGTAAACGGTCACGACTGGTGAGTTGTTTTTTGGTTTGCTCTAATGCAGGTTGAATCATCCCTGTATTTAAGGATTGTTTATATGCTTCGGCGCGCATGGGGTAGGGCGTAAAGACGCTGCTCGTGGTACAACCAACAAGATGTAAGATCAGAAAAAAAAAGAATAAACCGCGTAAAAGCATGATGACAAGTAATTAGAATTAGGTATGTTTTTGAGCTTACGCGATAAGTCTCTGTTCCTCAAATACAGGGACGTTGTTTTTTGTTGTCATATTGAGTCATAAAACAAAAAAGACCCTCGAATATGAGAGTCCTTTTTGTGGATTAGCGTTGTAGGGGCGAATTTATTCGCCAAAACATTGCTAACTAACTACTGATTCGCATAACGCGACACATACATCTTCATGTCGTTGTTTTTGAATAAGCCGGCACCGACATAAATACTGTCCGCTGTTACCGCCAAACCACCGCTTGAAATATCGGCACTGCTTGGCATTGTGCCAGCGGCTAATAATGTTGCGGTGTTGTCAAACTTTTGCGGTTTGTTATTACCAACCACATAAATACCGCCTTTGCTATCAACGACCATTTCGTCAATCAGGCCAGTCGTTTGTTTGTTACTGGTTTTTACCGTGCCGTTGCTGGTATTAATGATATTGATAATACGTGTAGGTTGTTGAGAAACTCCAAACACGACATTGCCATCGGGTAATAACTCAACATTGGGAATGCCTGATAATTGGTAGGAATTCGTATCAGGGTCAGCAAAAAACTTTGACCACACTTGTGTGCCGTTGCTACTAATGCGCGTTAAATAAGCACTGTCTTGAGGTGTGCTATTAAACGTAGCGACATACACCGTACCGTCATTGGCAATTGCCATATCGGCAGGTGGATTTTGTACAACGGGCAGAGCGTAGTTCCAAACAGGCACAAGGTTGGTTGTATAGCGATGAACTTGACCTGTTCCTGCGGCATAAATACCGTTGGTGGTAATAGCAACATCCCACAAAGGCGCAATTTGCGCGACGGTATTGGTTAATGCACCATTCAAATCAAAGACATATAAATCGCGGCCAGCGACATATAAACGATTGCCACTGATTTCTACATCACGTAAAGCCGCATCGCCATTAATTAAGGTGCTGATGTTTCTACGCCAGCTTTCTGTGCCATTGCTGGTGAACTTAATGAGTGTCGTTTCCGTGACTAAATAAATACTGCCATCTGTACCCAACGTACTTGCCCACGGACGGTTATAAGTGCCTGCGCCTAAATCAACAACCGTACGCCAAATGGGCGCACCGTTAGTCGTGTGTTTCATCACCACTAAGGTGTCTTGACCATTACCTATTAAAGAGGCATGACCTGCGCTAATGACTGCGCCAGCAGGGTCATAGATGACTTCTTGCAATGTTTCGTAGCTAGTAGCTGGATTGCTGGCCGAAGACCATGCTTCCCATGTTGGTGTCATTTGGACTGCTGCACAAGCAACTAAGCCAGTGACTAAAGTGGAGAGGGCAACAACACGGAAGGAAGGTTTGGTTAAACGCATCAATAGCTCCAGTAATATAGACTCAATGCTAACTATCGGGATGTGATAGCTTTTTTAGGACTTACGCGGTTATCGCTTATTTACTTACATTGCAGCCGCTTCTAGCGGCTTTATGTTCGCAAAACGCGCTAATCACGGTGCGATGCGTAAGTCTCTGTCTATGTAAAAAGTTAATTAAGGGTGACTTAATATGTGACGCAGTATACAGATTATATTTTTTTGATTTTGATAAATGATGACAGTGTTTGTGGAGATGGTGACAATTTTTTAACGGGTAAATAGAGTAATTATTCTAAATTTATGAATGACTTAGCGTGATGCTAATGGAGTTTCGTAGGAGCAATTTAAACGGCGATACTTGCTAGCCAATCGCGAATCGAAGTTGTTCCTACGATATAGTTAGCTTACAACAAGCACGGATCGCCTTCTTCCAAACGCTTAATGGCATCGGCTAAACGGCCTTCATCACAAACAAATTGCTGACGTAATTCATGGGTTCGCGCCACCATTTCTTCGGTAGTCGCAATCGGCATTAATACTTTGTGTAAACACAACAAGGCTTCTTCTTCAATGCTGTGTTGGTGGAGAGAGGCTGCTTCCTGCAAACGTTGAAAAAGTTCATCGGGGAATTGAGTTAACAACACAGAGGCAGACATGGCGACACCTTATATAAAACAGACTGATACAACATTGCATCAGTCGTGAATTGTCAGAGCCATATCTGCACTTGTCAATTTAGATTGTCTAACAATGTACTGATAAACATTGCCAAAAGCAGAAACAGCCTATTCAGCCACCAACCAACGCACAGAAGCCTTCGCCAACACATGCTGACTAAGTTGTGGTAACAACCATTGCAAGACATTGTCCGCTTCTTCGGCAAATTGATACGGCGGATTGACAATCAATAAACCACAGCCATTTAAGCCTAAGGCATTGTCGTCAGGCATGACACAGAGTTCGCAAATTAACTGTTTACGAATGCCAGTTTTGACCAATTTACGTTCAAAACGATCAATCGGCGCACGGTCTTTAATGGGATACCAGACAGCATATGTACCTGTTGGCCATTTGTCGTAAGCCTTCGCCAACAATTCGACCACTTGTGGGTAGTCGTGACGTTCTTCTTCGTACGGAGGGTCAATTAACACGACACCGCGTTTTTCTTTTGGTGGCACAACTGCCGTTAAACCTTCATAAGCATCACGGTGATGAACAAAAGTTTGTGGGCTACGATAAAAGTTCTGTTTCAGTTTTTCGACATCAACAGGATGCCATTCCATTAACACCATACGGTCTTGAGGCCGTAATAACTGCAAGGCAAACCACGGTGAACCACCATAGTAGGCTTTACCTAAGTCTGTTTTCAGGAGATCAATCGATTTGAAGTAATCGGTAATCCATGTGGATGGTGGCTGTTTCGTTGGCGTGATCTTACGAATGCCTTCTAAATACTCGCCCGTTTTTTGAGAAGGGGCGGCGGCCAAATCATACCAACCACGCCCAGCATGAGTATCAATATAACAAAAGGGACTGTCCTTCTTATGTAAGGCTTGTAATAATCCCACTAATAAAATGTGTTTCATCACGTCGGCGAAATTGCCCGCGTGATAATGGTGACGATAATTCATGCAAACTTCTCAATCAAAAATAGAATGGCCTATCCACGACTCTATGGATGTAGCGGTGGACGCGGCCATTGATGCTTTAGCAAGCGCGCATTATGCCGTAATTCCCAACTTTCTTTCAGCTAATATGCAACAAGCTTTACATAACGAGCTATTACAACAGCAAGAAAAGGGCTTTTTTCATGAGGCAGGGATTGGTCGCGGTATTCAGCAAGCACGAAATGTGGATATTCGAGGCGATAGTATTTGTTGGCTAGAAACGGATTTTGCGGCAGGCGGACAGTATTTATTGGCGATGGATGCGCTCCGCCAACAGTTAAACCAAGCATTTTTTCTCGGTTTACAGTCGTTTGAAGGGCATTACGCCCATTATCAAGCAGGCAGTTATTATCAGCGTCATGTCGATCGACACCGTGATAATGATGCGCGCGTCGTTTCAGTCGTATGTTATTTGAATCCAGATTGGCCAACAGAAGCAGGCGGTGAGCTCAAGCTATGGAATGCAAACAACGAATTATTAGTCACATTGCCACCGCAAGGCGGCACGTTAGTCGTATTTATGAGTGCTGATATGCCTCATGAAGTTTTGGCGGCAAGCCGCTCACGATACAGTATTGCAGGATGGTTTCGACGGGATTAGAGTATTTCCTACAAACAAGCCAACCATTGCGACAACTGTTTCTTTTCACCAATGACAAAAAAAGCCCCGTTAGTTAGCGTCTCTCGACAGTTATAACGTAGTGGCTGCCCTTGTTGATCGACGAGCAGGCCGCCTGCCTCAGTGAGTAGAATTTGTGCGGCGGCGGTATCCCATTCCATCGTCGCGCCAAAACGAGGATAAAAATCAGCCGCACCTTCGGCGATTCTGCACATTTTGAAAGCACTACCGACATGAAGTACCGTATAGTCGCCAAAAGTCATGGCAATATTCGCAAGTGTTTGTGCTTCTTCGTGTCCTTGATGGCGACGACTGAGTAAGATGCGCGGAATAATCGGCAATTCAGCCGTGACTAAACGACGGACTTGTTGTTTTTGGTCAATTATCCACGCCCCTAAGCCTTCGGCGGCATAATAGGTTACGCCATAGGCAGGCGCGTGTAGCACCCCCAAAATCGGTTTGTTTTCGGCAATCAAGGCAATATTGACGGTGAAATCATTAGTACGGGCGACAAACTCTTTAGTGCCATCCAAAGGATCAACTAACCATAATTGTGACCATGTATGACGTTGGCTGATATCGTCAGACTCTTCAGATAGCACAGGAATAGTAGCGGTAAGTTGTTGTAAAGCGTGTTCTATGAGTTGATGTGCGTCTAAATCGGCGGCAGTGAGCGGGGAGTTGTCGGCTTTTTGTTGTAAATTCCAGCGTTCGGGCTGATTATAAATCGCCATAATCGCTGCGCCTGCTTGTTCGCTAATGGCAATAATTGATGGTAATAATTCGGATAAGTTCAACATGATTAATTGGTCTTCCATCGACACAGTACTGCTAGACATGGACGGTACATTGCTAGATTTACATTTTGATAACTATTTTTGGCAAGTATTTGTACCACAAAAATATGCTCAACAACATGGACTTAGCTTCGAAGAAAGTAAAACGGCACTATATCCCCGCTTTCACGCGCAAGCGGGGAGTTTAAATTGGTATTGTTTAGATCATTGGTCTGATGATTTAAAGTTGGATATAGTCGCACTGAAACACGAGTTACAACATTTGATACGTCCTCGCGTTGATGCGATGCTGTTTTTACAGGCTTTAGCACAAAGTGATAAGCACGTGTGGATGGTGACAAACGCTCATCCCGATGCGCTAAAGCTTAAGTTGAGCGTAACGGGCATCGCACCGTATTTTCATCATATTATGAGTTCGCATCAATTTGGTAAGCCGAAAGAACACATCGAATTTTGGCAGGCACTACAGCATCATCTTCATTTTAATCCCAAACGAAGCTTGTTTATTGATGATAGTGAGGCGGTGTTAGCAACGGCTAATAGTTTTGGGATTGGGCATATATTGTCGATACAACAACCCGATAGTCAACTGGCAGCAAGGTCAGGATTATCCTTTCCTGCTATTCATCACTTCATTGATATTTTGCCGATAGATTAAGGGCGTTCAAAACGCCCTTGTTGACGGAGGATTTACTTTTCGCAAAGTGCTTTAATATTTCGCTGCGTTTTATCAATACGTTTATTGACTTCTTCTTCAGTGAGTTTACGTAATTCACCTTTCTCATCTTTAACGCTAAAGCGGTTGCCTTTTTCTGCTAAATCTTGAGCCTCTTGTTTGAGTTTGGCGCATTCTTCTTTGTATTGGTTGGGGGCTTTGCTAACATCAGGTGTCGATTTTGCCCCTGTTTTTTTAACCCCTTCTTTGCTCTTTTCTTTTATGTTTTCACTGCGTTTTTGTTCTAAGTTGGAAATCGCCGTATCGCTACCCACAGGTTGATGTGTGCTTACCGAAACCGTTTCGGCTTTAGTTTTAGTTTTGACGTTATCTTCAGGAGGACTTTGGGAATAGTGCGTCACACCACGATCATCAACCCATTTGTAAAAATTTTCTTTGGCCTGTGTGCTGAGTGAAAAAGACGCTAAAAGTACGATTGTTATCAGTTGTTTGTTCATTTGCCTATTTGCTCCCATCAAGGGCTAAAAATCACTAAGCTGAATATAGCTGCTTTCTAGCGCATTGATAAGTAAAAGTATGTGATGAATAAGTCACTATGCCCATAAAAAGAGAAAAAATCCGTTATCAAAATGAGCTAAAGCGATGGTTGGCTGTTATTAATTTCTGCTAGAGCACTATGAATACACGTTTTTGCCGCTAATGACAAAATAAAAGGCTGTTTTTGGTCTGTCTAATAGATTAAGTCTTGACAGATAGTCTATGAAAATTAAAAATGTTTCCCTTTTTAGTGGCGAGGTTGCTGCCCTGCAAGTCACCCTCTTGTTGAGCGCAATCATGGCGACGCTCGTTTAGGTGTGCTGAACGCACCCTGAGCCGCAAACTTGTCTTATTTTTAGTGGCAAACCTAGCCCTAAAACGCAAGATATTGACCCCAATATCGGCAACAAGTCAGGCAACGCCCCCTCTAGTTTATCGTAGTAATATCTTTGCAGACCTGTCGTTTGCAATCTGAAAGGGTGATAGTCGTGGAACTTTTATCTGGTGGTGAAATGCTCATTCGCGCGCTCGCGGATGAAGGCGTAGAATTTCTTTTTGGATACCCCGGTGGCGCGGTACTCCATATTTATGATGCGATTTTTCAACAAGAGCGCGTCAAACATATTTTAGTGCGCCATGAGCAAGCCGCAGGCCACATGGCGGACGGTTATTCACGTTCGACAGGCAAAACAGGCGTGGTGCTAGTCACTTCAGGGCCCGGTGCAACCAATACCGTCACGGCGATTGCTACCGCCTATATGGACTCCATCCCGATGGTGATTATCTCGGGACAAGTACCGTCACATCTGATTGGTGAAGATGCGTTCCAAGAAACGGATATGGTCGGGGTTTCCCGTCCGATTGTGAAACACAGTTTCCAAATTCGTCACGCCTCTGAAATTCCCATGGTTGTGAAAAAAGCATTTTATTTGGCTGCTTCAGGTCGTCCCGGTCCTGTGGTGATTGATGTGCCTAAAGATTGCACCAATCCCAACGAAAAATTCCCTTACGAATATCCCGATAAGGTGAAATTACGTTCGTATAATCCGCCTGCGCGTGGCCATGCGGGACAAATCAAAAAAGCGATTGATGAGTTAATTCAAGCTAAACGTCCGATTATTTATGCAGGTGGCGGTGTTGTTCAAGGTAATGCTTCGGCGTTGTTAACTGAGTTAGCGCATTTGCTGAATTATCCTGTCACCAATACCTTGATGGGCTTAGGTGGTTTTCCGGGATCTGATAAACAGTTTGTGGGTATGTTGGGGATGCACGGCACCTATGAAGCCAATATGACGATGCACCATGCGGATGTCATTTTGGCGATTGGTGCGCGTTTTGATGACCGTGTTACCAATAACCCGAAGAAGTTTTGTCCACAAGCGAAAGTCATTCACATTGATATTGACCCTGCGGCGATTTCTAAAACCATCATGGCGCATATTCCGATTGTCGGAGCTGTTGAGCCAGTGTTGGTTGAGATGTTAGCGCAACTTAAACAAATGGGTGTTAACAAGCCGAATCCTGATGCTTTAGCGACGTGGTGGCAACAAATTAATCTTTGGCGCGCGCATCACGGGTTACGTTATGAGCCTGCAAAGCCTGACGGTGAAATGAAGCCTCAACAAGTGGTTGAAATGCTTTATAAAGTCACAGAAGGTCAAGCGATTATTACCTCTGACGTTGGCCAGCACCAAATGTTTGCCGCCTTGTATTACAAGTATGACCGTCCTCGTCAATGGATTAACTCAGGTGGCTTAGGCACAATGGGCTTTGGTTTACCTGCGGCGATGGGTTGCTTGATGGCATATCCTGAGCAAACGGTGGTGTGTATTACAGGCGAAGCGTCTATTCAAATGAATATTCAAGAGCTTTCGACCTGTTTGCAATATGGTTTGCCTGTCAAAATTTTGAACTTGAATAACCGTGCCTTAGGTATGGTGAAGCAATGGCAGGATATGATGTATGAAAGCCGTCATTCTAATTCCTACATGGAGTCATTACCTGACTTTGTGAAATTGGTTGAAGCTTACGGTCATGTCGGCATGAAAATTACCGATGTTAACGAGCTCGAAAGCAAAATGCGCGAAGCCATGGCGATGAAAGACCGCCTCGTGTTTATGGATGTGTATGTTGACCAGTTTGAGCATGTTTATCCCATGCTGATTGCCAATAACTCTCTACGTGATATGTGGCTGTCGAAAACGGAGCGTACTTAATCATGCGTCGTATTATTTCTGTGTTAATCGAAAATGAATCGGGTGCGTTGTCGCGTTTGGTGGGTTTGTTCTCACAACGTGGTTACAACATCGAAACTTTAACCGTTGCACCGACAGATGATGCCACTTTGTCACGCTTGACGTTAACGACATCGGGTGATGACCACAAAATTGAGCAAATTACCAAGCAACTTAATAAGTTGGTTGAAGTCGTCAAAGTGGTTGATTTAAGCGAAGGTGACCATATTGAGCGTGAATTAATGCTCATTAAAGTGAAAGCAATGGGTGCAGTACGCGCTGAAATCAAACGTACTGCCGATATCTTTCGTGGCCAAATTGTCGATGTTACCCCGAGTACTTATATCATTCAGTTAGCAGGCGCGTCTGATAAACTGGATGCCTTTATCGAAGCCTTGTCTGAAACGACGATTCTAGAAGTCGTCCGTAGTGGTGTTTCAGGTATTGCCCGTGGTGAAAAAGTACTCAGTATTTAATTTTGAATTGCTCCTCCCCCTGCTTTTTAAGGGGGAGGTTGGGAGGGGGTTATTTGCCATGACGCAGAACCCCACCCTAACCCTCCCCTTATCAAGGGAGGGAAGTTATAGCTATTTACCCCAACCAAAAAGTGTGTTGTCACTTTTTTAGTTTTATTAAAGAGGAATTCTCATGCACGTTTATTACGATAAAGATGCCGATTTATCCATCATCCGTGGCAAAAAAGTTGCCATCATTGGTTACGGCTCACAAGGCCATGCTCATGCCAACAATTTAAAAGATTCTGGTGTTGATGTTGTTGTTGGTTTACGCGCTAATTCTACTTCGGTGATTAAAGCGAAAAATTCGGGTTTAGTGGTTAAAGAAGTTGCCGAAGCCGTTGCCAGCGCTGACGTGGTGATGATTTTAACACCAGATGAATTTCAGGCTGCGTTATACAAAGACGAAATCGAACCGAACATTAAACAGGGTGCAGTGTTGGCGTTTGCTCATGGCTTCTCGGTTTTGTTTAATCAAGTTGAGCCAAGAAAAGACCTAGATGTCGTGATGATTGCACCAAAAGCGCCCGGTCATACTGTACGTTCTGAATTCGTGCGCGGTGGTGGTGTTCCAGACTTAATCGCTGTTCATCAAGATGCCTCAGGCATCGCTAAAGCAATTTGCTTGTCTTATGCTTCGGCAATTGGTGGCGGTCGTTCAGGTATTATCGAAACAACTTTCCGTGACGAGTGCGAAACTGATTTATTCGGCGAACAAGCCGTATTGTGTGGCGGTGCTGTTGAACTCGTGAAAATGGGTTTTGAAACCTTGACCGAAGCGGGCTACCCAGCAGAAATGGCCTATTTCGAATGCTTGCACGAATTGAAGTTGATTGTTGATTTGATGTACGAAGGCGGCATTGCCAACATGAACTATTCCATTTCCAACAATGCGGAATATGGCGAATACGTCACTGGCCCTAAAGTCATTAACGAAGAAAGCCGTGCCGCGATGCGTCAAGCGTTGAAAAACATTCAAACAGGCGAATATGCAAAACGTTTCATTTTGGAAGGTATGACCAACTATCCTGAAATGACAGCAAAAAGACGTTTAAATGCTGAACATCCAATCGAAGTCACAGGCGCAAAATTACGCGCGATGATGCCTTGGATTAAAGCCAATCAAATCGTCGATAAAACTAAGAACTAATTTAGTTTTAGCATAAAAAAAGCGTACTTCGGTACGCTTTTTTTTATGCTTGTAGGGGCGGTTTTAACCGCCAATGGCGAATAAATTCGCCCCTACTTATTTTTATACTCTTCAAATCGTTGTTTCGATGTTTCTTCATTCCGACGACCGAAGGCATAGTTCGACTCTAAATACATCGCATTTAAAATGCTAAAACACAGAGCCAAACCTAAACCTAAAACCCAACTAAAATACCACATACTGTGACCTCTCTTAATACAGGCTATGACTATTTTCACGCACGCTTTCGACGCTAACCGAGCCGCGCATCACTCGATAAACCCATGCGGTGTACAGTAAAACAATCGGTAAAAACACCACGACGACACCCAACATGATTTGCAAGGTTAATTGGCTAGACGTTGCATCCCATAATGTTAAGCTACTATTGGCATCAATCGACGATGGTAATACGAAGGGAAATAAGGCAATACCAGCAGTAGCAACAATCGCGCCACAGGTTTTGGCACTACTGATAAAAGCGACCCAATGCCAATTTTTCCATGAAGCAAAACTACTGAGTAACGCAGCGACTATGCCTGTTATTGGCACTAACCAGAGTATGGGGTAGACCGATAAAAAGTGTAGCCAGCCACCTTCAGTGACAACAACGTGTTTCATAAAGGGGGTTAACACACCATTGGTTTCGCCTTGATCGACTACGGTAAAACCAGCAACGTGGCTGACAATTAAGCCGCCTAATGCAAATAATACGGCTGTTGCAATACCTCCACCAATCGCTACTAATCGTGCTCGTTCCGCGACTTTACCGACACTGCGCAGTTGTAAATAAGTTGCCCCATGTGTGGCAATCATCACCAAAGACACGACACCACAAAATAACGGAAAGGGTTTCAGTAAATCAAAAAAACTACCGCCATAACTGACTTGCATGGCCGTGTTAAATTGAAAAGGCAGGCCGACAAATAAGTTACCGACAGCGACACCAAATAAAATGGACGGTAATACCCCCGAAATGCACAAGGCATAATCCCACGCATTACGCCATTTTGGGTTGTCTAATTTACTGCGATAGTCAAAACCCACTGGACGAAAAAATAGCGCAAACAACACTAACATTAAGGGAATATATAACACCGAAAATGAGGCCGCATAGACTAATGGCCAAGCGGCAAATAGCGCACCAGCTGCGGTCACTAACCACACTTGATTGCCTTCCCACGTTGCGCCAACAGTATTGAGAGCAACACGGCGTTCTTCATCGGTTTTAGCGATAAAAGGTAGTAGAGACGCGACCCCTAAATCAAAACCATCCATGACAATAAAGCCAATAAACAGTACGCCAATCAATAACCACCAGACAAATTTAAGCGTTTCATAATCAAACATGGTTAGCTCCTTGATGGGCTAAAGCGACGTTTTCTTCGCCATCATAACGGCCTGTCTGTAAACTCGCAGGGCCTAAACGGATGTACTTAATCATCAAATACATTTCAATGACGAATAAGAAGCTATAAATCGTCAGTAAGCCAATCATGCTGAAATAAATTTGGCTTTTATCTAACTGCGATACGGATAAATGGGTAGGCAAAATGCCACTAATGGTCCACGGTTGACGGCCATATTCTGCAACAATCCAGCCCATTTCCGCAGCCACCCACGGTAAAGGAATCGCATAAACACATAGCCATAATAACCAGCGTTGGGGCGCAAGATTCTTGGTTGATAAAAACCAAAAAGCAGCGGCGAAAATAAACAAAAACAGAAAGCCTAAACCCACCATAATCCGAAATGACCAAAACAAGGGTGCAACTTTAGGAATGGTATCGTTTGTCGCTTGTTTGATTTGTGCTTCAGTAGCATCAGTGACGTTAGCGGTATATTTTTTTAACAATAAGCCATAACCCAAATTGGCTTTGTGTTGCTCAAAAGCGGCACGAATTTCAGGCGTGGTTTCACCTGCTTTTAGTTTCAGCAAAATGCCGTAAGCAATCATGCCATCTCGAATTTTGGCTTCATGTTCAATTTTCAGGTCTTTTAAGCCCGTTACTTGTTGGTCAAGGGAGCGTGTGGCAATTAAACCTAAGGCATAGGGAATTTTTACCGCGTAATCGGTACGTTCTTCCGCTTGGTTGGGAATGCCAAAGAGGGTGAAAGCCGCAGGGGCTTTTTGTGTTTCCCATTCGGATTCAATCGCTGCAATTTTGACTTTTTGCACTTCACCGACGGTATAACCCGACTCATCACCCAACACAATTACCGATAACACTGACGCTAAACCAAAACTGGCGGCAATGGCAAAGGAGCGCAACGCAAAACCGACATCACGCGCTCTGAGTAAATAAAGTGCCGAAATCCCTAAGACAAACATCGAAGCAGTGACGTAACCAGCGGCAACGGTATGAATGAATTTCACTTGCGCGACAGGATTAAAAAAAACATCGACCATGCTAGTGAGTTCCATACGCATGGTGACGTAATTAAATTCAGCGCCAACAGGGTTTTGCATCCAACCATTAGCGACTAAAATCCATAATGCCGATAAATTAGAACCAACAGCCACTAAAAACGTAGTGCCTAAATGTTGGATTTTTGACAGTCTGTCCCAACCAAAGAAAAACAAACCGACAAACGTGGACTCTAAAAAGAATGCCATCAAGCCTTCAATCGCTAACGGGACACCAAAAATATCGCCGACATAATGTGAGTAATACGCCCAGTTGGTGCCAAATTGAAATTCAAGCGTTAAGCCTGTCGTTACGCCCATCGCAAAGTTGATACCAAATAATTTTCCCCAAAACTGGGTCATATCTTTGTAAATTTGTTGACCTGTCATAACGTAGGTCGCTTCACAAATAAACAAAATCCACGATAAACCCAGTGTTAACGGCACAAAAAGAAAATGAAACAGAGCGGTTGCCCCGAATTGCATTCGCGACAGTTCAACCACTTCATTCATGGTTTTAACTCCTTAGGTGAGGATGAGGGAGGAAGGGAAGGTGAGAAAAATTGCTGTTGAATACGGCTGTCGTCAACTTTCATGTGCTGCGCGACAGGATGAGAAAATGAGTAGTGCCAAAGAATCCATAACAGACAGCATTTGATAAGCAAAATAAGCACAATTTGATGGCTTAGTTGAGTGGTTTTTTTCGGTCTAATCATCACCATTTATCGAGTCCTTACGATACTCCAAAAAATAAGTGCGGCGGTCATTTAATAACGTATATCACAAAAAGATGGACTATTTCCTTGTTTTTTATCTGGTTAAATAGGTGAAAAATATACCAGTACAATATAAAACTGACTCGCTATTTGACTGTCTTCAGTGGCAAACATCCTTGTTCTCGAGTCACAGTAAGAGTATGGGACATTTGGTGGCAATCGTCGATGTGACATAATGTCGCAGACTAAACTGGCAAAAATTGTAAAATATTCAAGTCGTTAATAGACGTATCGTTGAAAAGAACATTCGCTAAACGGGACGAGCAGTGATGTCTAATGACCTAAGTTTAATGACTTTAGAAAGATATGCCGATGAAGTGACAATAAGGAAAATGATGTATTGCCAATTTAGGTTATAATCTTCATCTAAGCAAGCGGTTGTTTTGCTTGAGCCTGAATTGATACTTTATGTTTGATGCGGATTTTTTATGACGTCACCAATATCACCAACCTCTACAGAAAATGTCGCTACTGAGCCACAATCAGCAACGACTGAAGTCCGTGAAAATAGCGAGAGCAAAGAGCCTGTCACGTTGTCAGAGTTTATTGCCGATGCCTTGCGAGCCAAAAAAGACCAAAAAGCCACAGGCTTTCAACAGCAAAATAAACCAAACCATCATAAAACACCAAATCGTCCGCCGCATGGTACTCGTCGTTCGATGGGCAAGCGTTAATACTGCGTTAATATATTGACAGTGACTCAAAGGTAGCAGAGCATTTCAACATAATTAAAAAAGAGAGCGTCGTTATGCAAGGCCATGTTTCTGGCACGTATGTGTGCTTATTATTTGAATGGCTCAATGAGCGTGGCTTGGATGCGGAAACCGTTTTACAACGCCCGCGCCCCGATTTAGATGAACGTATTCGTGTGCCATTTCAAGAATGGCGAGAGATGCTCGAACGCGTGTCGCAATTAACGCAAGACCCTTTTTTTGGTTTGAAGGTCGGTAGCCGTATTACTCCGCGCCATTTGGGGATATTGGGTTATGTTTCCTACTCCTGTAATACCTTAGGCGAAGCATTACTACGCCTTCAGCGTTTTGAAGATTTGGTCTATGCCGTTAATGACTTAAAAGTCAGCTTTGAAGGCGACTTAGTGTTGTTGCAGTGGGGCGCAGAACTCGGTGTAACGGGTGAATTGGCCGATCAAACAGTACAAGCGGCGTTGGTTAGTTATATTCGCTATATTATTGAGCCTGATTTTACGCCATCTTATATGAGTTTTATTAATCCTACGCCCAGTGATATTAAACCATATGAGGACTTTTTTCGCTGTCCCGTTCGTTTTGAAGCCAGCTATACCACTTTGGCATTTCCTGCGTTATGGTTAGCGAAGCCTGTTGCTAAACCAGACCCCGTGTTACGCGATATTTTGGATCGCCAGGCCGAAAATCTACTTCAGCAACTACCTGCGAATGATGAGTTTGTCGATGCTTTGCGTCATGCGATTCATGCGGCGATTCATGCGGCAACACCGAATTTAGATGTGGTTGCCATGCGTATGCACTGTTCGCCAAGAACCTTACAACGACGTTTGGATGAACGCAGCCTCAAGTTTCAAGTGTTATTGGATGATGCGCGTTTGCAGTTAGCAAAGCGTTATTTAAGTAAGAGCAACACGTCTTTGAGTGAAATAGCCCTATTGCTCGGTTATGCGGAGCAAAGTGCTTTTAATCATGCCTTTAAACGCTGGACAGGGGCAACACCGAAGGCATGGCGTGAGAAAAATGCGGCGGTGTCTTCTAATTGGTGATGGAGGTATGGGCGAAAAAATTTTCGCCCTTGTTTTAAGAAGCGGGCAACTGCGTAACGATAGTAATAATGCCCGCCAAATAACTGTTAATGCTGATATAAATAACGCTAGTCCCTTCTTTTTGTAATTCGTTGGCTTTTTCGGGGCTTAATAAAGTATTAATGCCCAATTCCTGCATCAAAGTATAATTACCCACCACAATAATTCGTCCATCGACATTACCTGTCATGCCATAGCCTGTGTGTAACTTAAAGTCTAGTACGGCATTAATAGGCAGTTTCCGTTTTTGCGCTTCGCTGACAATAGCTTTGGCTAAACGATGCTCACAAGCTTGGCCAACACTGGCAGCAACATGCAGCACCACATCGGGAGTAAATCCAGCTCGAATAACAATATTCTCAAAAAAAGCGGGGGTTTCGGTGGAGGCTTTACTGCTGAGGGTGGTTTTATTGGCTGATGAAGTTTGAGACGCGGTGAATAGCTTAAATGCCAAAAGTACGAAGATGATAACGAAAACTAACGCTAACAGTAGGTAAATATTATGAGGTGAAAGATTCATCATCGTCATTAGTTAAAGTTTCCACAGAAGATCACAAAAATGTAGTGGAGCATACGATATTGACTGTACTTAGGCAAAACTTAGGCAACATAAACCTGCCATAAAAAAGGCGAACCGAAGTTCGCCTTTTTTCGTGTTAAGTGAGCAAGCTCACTGACACGTTATGATTAGCGACGTGTCCACTCTTGTGGAGCGCGACGTGGCTTGTCAAATTGGCCTTGGCCTTGAGCTTCGCTGCTACGTTGAGGTTTGTCAGCAAAGCTACGGTCATCACGTGCGGCAAAACGACGTGGTTGTTGATCGCCACGCGGAGCCGAGTCACGGTTGCCAAAATCACGCGCTGGACGATCAGCACCTTCAGCACGAGCAGGGCGACGAGCGCGGTCTGATTCAAAGCTATAAGGTGCGTTTTCAAAACGGCGTGGTTGTGGTTGCGCGCGAGCCGCTTGGAAGTCTTGGCTACGTGGTGCATCACGATTAAAGTCGCGCGGTGCCGCATTGTCAAAACGTGGTTGAGTCGGTTCTGAACGCGGTGCATCGTTAAATGTACGCGGAGCATCATTAAAAGTGCGCGGTGCGCGGTCAGCACGGTCGTCAAAACGAGGAACGGCTGGACGGCTTTCACCACGGAAACCACGATCATCAATACGGGCATCACGACGTGGAGCAGGGCGGCTGTTAGTACGTTCTTTACGATCATTGCTCCAACGATCTTTTGAACGGCTAGTGTCTGCACCCGTACGTGGTTTTGGCGCACGTTGCGGCTCTAAACCAGCAATCTCGGTCACTTCAACACGAATCGGCAATAAACGTTCAATACGTTGCCATTTAAAACGCTCACCGTGTTGTACTAAGTTAATGGCTGTACCTGTACGACCAGCACGGCCTGTACGGCCAATACGGTGAATGTAATCTTCGCTATGCTTAGGCAAGTCGTAGTTTACAACGTGAGAAATACTTGGAATATCAATACCACGTGCAGCTACGTCAGTTGCTACGAGGATTTTAATATCGCCACGACGTAAGTCAGACAACGTGCGGTTACGCATGGATTGCTTCATATCACCGTGCAAAGCACTGGCGGAGAAGCCAAGGTCACATAAGTCACCTGCCAATAAATCGGCTTCGGCTTTAGTGGCTGTAAAAACAATGGCTTGTTGAACATTTTCATTAGTCAACAAATGCTCAAGCATCCGTTGTTTGTGATTGAGGTCATCGACAAAGTGAATGCGTTGTTCAATTTTGTCATATTCCATTTGTTTTTGAGCAATGGAAATACGTACAGGATTGTTAAGCATTTCTGCCGCTAAATCACCAATACGACCCGCTAATGTTGCCGAGAACATTAAGGTTTGACGATTTTCTGGGGTACGACCCACAATCGCGTCGATGTCATCAGCAAAGCCCATATCTAACATACGGTCAGCTTCGTCAAATACCAACATCGACAATTCGCTCAAATCAATACGACCTGAGTTCATGTGATCTAATAAACGGCCTGGTGTGGCAATTAAAATGTCAGGCATTTTGGCTAACATATCCAATTGTTTTGGATAAGGCATACCACCGACAATACTGGCGCAAATGGTGCGCTTGAGGTATTTGTCAAATTGTGTTGTCGCTGCGGTGACTTGTTGAGCCAATTCACGCGTCGGTGTTAACACCACTAAATGTGGACGTGCAGGTTGAGGACGTGGACGACGGCCTTTAACACGCTGAGAGTTATCTTCTGGCTCAGGCAAAGGCTTTTGCGAAATCAATTGTAACGCAGGCAAAATAAAGGCGGCTGTTTTGCCCGAACCTGTTTGACTGGAGACTAATAAGTCACGGCCAGCCAAGAAGGCAGGAATCGCTTGTGCTTGCACAGGCGTTGGTTTTTTATAATCTAAATCGTCTAAGGCTTTAACAAGCGCGGCTTGCAAACCTAAGGCAGCAAATTCGTTTTCGATAATAATTTCAGAAACAGCAAGCGTAGGGATGGATGCAGACAAAGGCAATCCAGCATGATCAGCAGTGGTCATGTATAAACTTCTATATGTGGGGTGGCCCGATGTGTCGGGCAAAATGCTAACCTAGGAACTAGGACAGACTCAGAATGGTTTTTAATTTTGTCGAAATTCTGCATAAATAACAGCAGACAATAACTCGTGACAGTACAAACTGTGCTGGAGTGACAAAATACCAGTGGAAGTCCCAATAAAGTGTTAGCCACTAAGGCTTCGACGCCAATCAATCAGACCGTTCGACTCAAGTTAAGAGTTGAAACGGGATTCGCGAGGGGGCTATTTCATCAGCCCGTCAGAACAGGATAAATACCTGCATAGACGTGAATATAGATCGGAGGCGAGGCTTTTCGCGTGTCTTTCAACGCGGCGCGAATTGTAGCGGATTTTTTGTGACAAGTGTGAAATATTTTTGGATTTGTCTCAGAGTGATGCTGGTGATGAAAAGTTGAGCTGATTTTGGGAAATAATTTCAATTTTTATTGCCAATGTTGCCATATTTGACGGAAGTAGTGTTCGCATTCGTACAGACATCAGGCTGATTTACTATCACTCTAGGTAGTAGTTTACTCAAGCAAGGAAGTTATTATGTCTTATCTCAAAGTCGATGCACATACCAGACTCTACGTTAAAGATTGGGGGAGTGGCCGTCCTGTGATTTTGTTACACGGCTGGCCACTGTCAGCAGATAGTTGGGACGATCAAGCGATGGCGATTGCCGATGCAGGTTTTCGTGTGATTGCTTATGATCGACGCGGTTTTGGTCGTTCTGACCAACCGTGGGATGGTTATAATTATGATACGCTGACCGACGATTTAGCGGCTGTCATTGAACACACCAATGCTCAAGATGCGACCTTAGTTGGTTTTTCGATGGGTGGCGGTGAAGTAGCGCGTTATATGTCACGTTATAAGGGCAAAAATGTTGTTCAAGCGGCTCTAATTTCGTCCATTGTGCCTTATATGCTAAAGACAGCAGATAATCCTCACGGGGTCGATAAGGCAAATTTTGAGCAAATGACTGCGAGTATGAAAAAAGATCGAGCGCATTTTTTTGAAGATTTTTTTAAGACGTTTTTTGGTGTAGATCTACAAGCAAATCGCGTCAGTGATGAAGTGCTGGATTGGGTACGAGCGACCGCCATGCAAGCCAGCCTCAAGGCCACGCTGGATTGCGCTCAGGCTTTTGCTACCACCGATTTTCGTCAAGACTTAGCTGCTTTTTCTGTGCCTACGCTGATTATTCACGGTACGAGTGACAAAACCGTACCCATTGAAGCAACGGCTCGTCCCGCAGCCAAAGCCATTCTTCATGCACAATTGATTGAATATGACGGTGCGCCACATGGCCTGTTTGTCACCCATAAAGAGCGACTCACTCAGGATTTGCTGGTTTTTTTAGGTGCGTATAATAAGACTTAATCCGTGAAGGTATTAGCCTAGAATAGCCTCTGTTGGTGAGGCTATTCCTGTCGGCGACAGGGCAGAGTTGCAATATGATTAGAAAAAAACGCAGCGCACAGTGCTCGTGCCAATCAACGTGGCGACTCAAAAAATACATACGGCGTACTGTAATCACTGACTTCAAAATAGACTTTCTTTTCGCCTGCATCAGCAATCATGTTGAGATTTTCATCTAATACGCCATAGCCATAACGATAAGGACGAACATTATTGTCGTCAGTACCGATTGCGGTAGTCATTTTGTCGATTTTAATAAAACGTCTGACCAGTTTTTCGCCCGCATAGACTTCTAAAACACCATCTGTGCCTGTCCAGTTTTGGACGCTGCGACTGATTTTATTTTGCTGTTCTTGCGAACAAGCCGTTAATAATAAGGTGAATAGTAAAAAGCTGATCGATTTCATCATCGTTTCCATAGGTGAGTGAGGGCGCAATAATCATGCTGATTATGCTAGAGTCGGGTCATTAACCCAAGTGTATTTACTGTAAGTATTTTATGACGAAACCTATTTTACATTTTGCTCATGCCAATGGCGTACCTTCTGCCTGCTATCGTAAGTTATTGAATGCGTTAGCACAGGATTATCAAGTTGTTACCATCCCCCAAATAGGAACGGACTCCCGTTTTCCTGTGGATAATCATTGGCAGTCATTAGTGGAGCAAGTGGCAGAATCGATTCGGCGGCAAAGTGGTGGTGAGCCTGTAGCAGTGGTTGGGCATTCATTGGGGGCGTTGACCTCTTATATGGCGGCGCATCATTATCCTGAATTGTTTAAGTCTTTGGTGATGCTTGACCCGCCCTTACAGAATGGTTTTTCCGCCTACGCTTTGCAGCTCGCCAAACTATTGGGACGAGATGAAAACTTGACCCCCGCAGGTCGCAGTAAAACGCGCCGCGAATTTTGGGAAAGTCGTACCGAAGCAGCCATTAGCTTACGTCCTAAAACGCTGTTTAAGACGTTTGATGCCGATTGCTTTGCTGATTATATTCAATACGGTTTAACAGATTATGAAGGAGGGGTAAAGCTAACGATTCCTGTAGCAACGGAAGTCGCTATTTTTAGAACAGTACCGACTAATCCTTGGCGTTATTGGCGACAGCTTAAAGTGCCTGCCGCTATTGTGGTGGGTAAAGACAGTCATTTTGCTTCAACAGGCTGCCCTGAGCGTTTGGCGCGCCATCAGCCTGTCAAATTGGTTTATACCGAGGGTGGACACATGTTTCCCTTGGAAAAACCACTAGCAACGGCGGAGTTGGTGAAAAAACTGTTATTAGGTTTGTCGTAGGGGAAAATAATTATTGGCCTTTAACTATGCAGATAATAGGAACGGCCTTTCGTCATAATTGTAAGTTCGTTAGCGTGCTCTTTCATCACCAAGTTTTGTTAAGTTAGCCTTAATGTTGATCTTTTAGAGTGAGGTCTCTTCAACAGGATTAGAGATTATCACTATGAAAAAAATTACCCTCATCCCATTGTTAGTGATGGGACTTACCGCATGTGGCGGCAGCAGTTCAACAACATCGAACACTAATCCAAGTGCGACTCCTGCACTCACAACTTCTAAAATTACTGGCACAGTGCCTGGCACACGAATTGATGCTATCGCCGATAATGGCCGTACTTATACCGTGAATTCTGTAAACAATGGCACAGCTAAACACCCGTTTTCTTTAGAGTTACCTTCAGGAATGGGTTATCGCTTGGTGATGGTAACCAATGAAAATACACCCGATGAAGTGATTACTCCGATTGGCTTCAAAGATGCACAAGGCACAGTGCAAACGCGATTGAAATTTCAAGCAGGTCAAACCATTGATTTAGGCAATGTGCCTTTAGCGATGGGGCATAATGCGGCGGCGTTGACAGATACCAATCATGATGGTGTCATTGACTCGCCAATGATTTTGGATGATGTAGGTGCTAAAAATCCGCTTACCCAAGTCGATGCGGATAAAGATGGTGTCAATGATTTTTCTGATAGCGATCATGGTGGCTATAAGTATGCCATTGGTGTAATTGATCCCTTGGACATCAATCATAATGGTGTGCCTAATGTATTCGAAGACCAAGATGGCGATGGTATTGTTAATGCTAAAGACAATGATATCAATGGTGATGGCATTCTTAACGCCAATGATACCGTGACGAATACCGATACTGACCATGATGGTATTCCTAATATTATTGATGCAGACTCATTAACGAAAGTGGTGATTGATAGCAATAATGACGGTTATATGGATGATGACTTAAACCGTGACGGTTTTCATGATAGCGATGCTAATCGAGATGGTTATATGGAGGACGACCTAAACCATGATGGTTTTCACGACACTGACACCAATCATGACGGGTATTATGATGATGATTTAAATCATAATGGTGAGCATGATAGTAATGACAGAGATTGAAATAAATAGATAATACCGTTTATAGCGATACTGAGCTTGGCGAAGCGTTGAACGTCCATTCGACAAGCTCAGTAAGCCTTTAACCGCGAACCAAACTTAAAAACTCATTGCGTGTTTGGGCGTTATCTCTAAAGCGTCCTAACATTACTGAGCTGGTCATCACTGAGTTTTGCTTTTCTACGCCACGCATCATCATACACATATGTTTTGCTTCAACAATCACACCGACACCTTTGGCATCTGTCACTTGCATGACCGCTTCGGCAATTTGTTTGGTCAAATTTTCTTGAATTTGCAAACGACGGGCAAACATATCAACAATACGGGCGACTTTAGATAAGCCCAGTACTTTACCTGAGGGTAAATAAGCAACATGACATTTGCCAATAAACGGCAATAAATGATGTTCGCACAAGGAATACAATTCAATGTCGCGGACTATTACCATTTGGTCGTTGTCAGACGGAAAAATAGCATTATTAACGATTGTATCTAAATCTTCGTCATAGCCTTTGCATAAGTATTGAAAAGCTTTGGCGGCACGTTTGGGCGTGTCGGCTAAACCCGCACGATTGAGGTCTTCACCAATCGCGGTAATTAAACTGGCATAGGCTTGTTCCATGTTGGGTCTCGGCAAACGCTAAAATTAGACGCGCACCTTAGCCGAAAGTGACTAAGGGGTAAAGCCTACAATGCGTTTAGACGTTAAGCTTTATCACCCAAATACTGTTGTTTAATACTTTCTACCAAGGCACGGCTATCATGCTGCCACGGATGAAAGTCACGGCGATAGTAGCGTAAATACTCTGGAATCATCTTTCTAAAAATACCTGTTGTACCCCAGTAGTAATTAATGCCTTTTGCCCACATTTTGACATCACCTTGACGGCCAGAGTGACGCATCAAGCTAATAAAATCATAGGTTGAAAAACTTAAAAACATGACTGTACAAATCGCCATTTGTGAGGTGCGAACCCATTCACTGCCAACGGCTGTTTTATAGACATCAAAGGCAACCGCTTTGTGTTCGGTTTCTTCAATGGCGTGCCATGCCCAAATGCCTGCCATGCGCGAGTCCATTTTTGCCAATTCATCACTATTGAGTAAGTATTTTTCTGCCATTAACGCGGTAAAGTGTTCGACGGCAGCGGTATGCGCCAACTGACGGGCAGGGCTTAAATACTTGCGATACCATGACATCGCCATACCTACGCCTTTATCAATCCGCGAAATGGGATAACCACGACTCTCTAAAAAATCATTTAAAATTTTATGTTCTTTGGAGTGATGTGCTTCTTGACCAATAAATGCACGAATCGCTTGGCGTAATTCTGGGTCTTTAACGTAGTCTTGAAAATGACGTACGGAGTCAATAAAAAACCGTTCACCTTCGGGAAATCCACCCGATAATGCAGCTAGTAACAAAGTTTTAAACGGGTCGTTATCGTACCAAAACTCAGGAATATCATTGCTAAACTCAAAGTCCATGTGCCGAACTTTTAGGTCGTGATGGTGAGCAGAAAGTGTTTGCTTGACAGCTTGATTGATAGCAGCAGTCATAATCTTTACCCCTTGAAAATTTTTTAGCTAGTTGAATAGTGGTTTCAGCTAGCTTTTTTGATAGCTCAGCATAATTGTCTTTAGCGATTAAACGTGAGACGCTAGACGGCCAAGTCACTTATCATTTGTGGCCATTAGATGACAATAAGCACTGAAAAAAACCATTGGTTACGACAACCGTATATGCCAGTCAGTTACGCCACGATTTATTTAGAGTTGGCGGCAGAGCGGGGTGTGTCTGCAACACAGGTATTACAACAAGCAGGATTAAATGCCAGTTTATTATCGGATTTAACAGGGCGAATTTCACCCCAGCAATATGTGCATTTAGTGGCAACAGTATTGGCTTTAACGGGTGATGGCGGATTAGGTTTTGAAGTTGGCGCACGGCAACCATTAACCGCACATGGTAGTTTAGGTTATGCCTTATTGTGTTGCAGCCATGTGGACGAAGCGGTTTCGCTATTGCAGCGTTTTTGGCATATTCGCGGTCGTGGAATCCGTTTGGCCTGTTATCAGCAGCCTGACTGTTTGGTCTTTGAATTTTATTCTGATATGCCCATTAGCGAAGGTGTACGGCGTGTGTTGTTTGATGCCATGCTCAGTGGTTTTTATCATAGCTTACGTTTTATTTTGTCGGAGTCTCACTTGCTCGGTGAGTTGTGGTTTGATTATGCGCAACCTGATTATATAGCCCACTTTAGTGAGCGTTTGCCAACATTACGCTATCAAATGCCAGCCACTCAATTGCGTGTACCCCTTGCATTATCTGAACGACGTTTGGCGATGGCTAATCCCGAAGCATTGGCGTTGGCGATTGCTCAATGCGAGCGTGAGTCCCGTTTATTAGCCGAAGAAGATAGCGATATTTTAGTCAGTGCGCGGGCGGCAATGGTGTTAACCGAGCAGGGTTATCCGCATCCTGAAACATTGGCCGAACGTTTACACGTTTCAACTCGCACCTTTCGTCGGCGTTTGCAAATGCAAGGAGTGAGTTATCAAGGGTTGTTAGAGGAAGCTCGCCGTCGGGATGCTTTAGTGTTATTAGAAAAGCCGAACATTGAAATTCAAAAAATTGCCGAGTTATTGGGTTATAACAATCCCGCTAATTTTACCCGTGCTTTTAAAGAATGGACGGGAAGAACGCCGAGTCAATATCGAGCGATTAGAGAAGTGAAGTAGGCTTGTCTTGCTCCTCCCCCTGACAAGGGGTGAGGTTGGGAGGGGGTTAAGTGTTATGACGCAGAACCCTTCCCTAACACTCCCCTTAGCAGGGGCGGGAACTATTTTAGCGGGTAGTCGTTTTCGGCAACACCAAACGATGCCACAGCAAACCGCCAACACCACAAATGGCCATCAACGTTAATATGGGTAATGCGCTAGCACTCTGCCAAAAACCTAATGCCGCACCGATGATAGACGCTAAACTAAATGTCAATACGCCCATGAGTGCCGACGCTGTGCCTGCCTGATGCCCTTGATTAGCCATAGCCGCAGCACTTGCATTGGGCGAGATAAATCCCAAACTGGCGATATAAGTAAAAAATCCAACTAATAGTAACGGTAGCGAACTAATACCTGCTAATTCTGCGATTAATAAAACGCTACTGACGAGGGCAGGAACGCAAATCGCCGTCCTTAAAATATGCAACATGGTATAACCACGGCGCAATAAATAGGCATTGAGTTGACTCGCCGCAATAAAGCCAAAGGCATTGCTGCCAAAAATCCAACTGTAATGGGTGGGCGAAATGTGGTGCAACTCAATGAGGGCATGAGGTGAACCAGCGATGTAGGCAAACATTCCCGAAAACGTTAAACCACTTGATAGGGTGTAACCCATAAAGGTGCGATTGATTAATAAGTGGCCATAGTCACTTAATACTTTAGCTAATTGCAACGGTTGACTGCGAGTGTGATGTGTTTCCGCCAGCGTAAAATACACGGCAACTAAACATAAACTCGCAAAAATACTTTTAAACCAAAAAATACTCTGCCAGCCATACGCAACTAAGAGCCAACTCCCTGCTAATGGCGCGAGGATAGGGGCTAAACCCATCACCAACATCAACATCGAAAAAGCTTGTGCCGCTTGAGTTGGCTCGCATCGGTCACGCACGACCGCACGGCTAATCACCATGCCTGCACAACCACCAAAACCTTGTAAAAAGCGGCCAAAGACTAATTCATTCATCGTTGTCGCTTGGCTACAGGCAAACGAAGCCAAGACAAATAAACTCAAGCCGATGAGCAAGGGCGGTTTACGGCCAAAACGGTCACTTAAAGAGCCATATAAAACTTGACCCATCGCCATGCCAATAAAAAAACTGGCCAAACTGAGTTGTACGCCTGTGCCAAGCTCTTTTTCCAGTGTCGGAAAGCTCGGTAAATACATATCAATCGACAACGGGCCAATTGCGGTTAGTGCGCCTAAAAGTAATAACCAAGGCGCAAACCGTAATGGTTCGTGAGACTTCGCGAGCATAGCTTTTTCTAAACTGTTTGGTTGGGAATCAGTGATAAATCCCAAAACTCAGGACGGGGTGGCGGTGTGTTGACGTTCGGTTTAGCGCATAAATGGCTGGTTAATAATCGACACCATAAACGCAAATAGTACTCAATAATGGAGTCATTAAAGACAAGGTGTTTATCCATTGCCATGCCTCGCAACATCCATTGTGTCAGTGTCATTAAATGACGGACATTATCTTTAGGTGTTTTGGGCATGAGGTAGTGTTCTGCGGCGACACCTAAGGTTTCAAAAGCCGACATCCACAATTTTTGCAACATTCCTGCTAATTCAGGATCGCGGCGACTGGCAACAATTAACTCTAAAATCACGGCATTTTCGGTCGTGCCAAACACTTGTCGCCATGAAGTCATAATTAAAGCGGTGAGCTTATCTTCAGATTCATCAATATGGCGCATCGCTACGCCTAAATGAATATAAATCTGACGCATCAAATGTTCGGCGGTGGCGGCAATCAATGCCGCTTTTGACGGAAAGTGATGCACAGGCGCACCACGAGAAACCTGTGCCGCTTCGACGATTTTAGTCACGGTTGTACCTACATAACCTTCGGTTTCTAAACATTTCAGCGTCGCGTCAATTAAGCGTTGGCGCATGGCTTCGCTACGTTCGGCTTGGGTACGGCGAGCTGCTTTAGGCAGAGGGGATTCTAGTGTTGCTGTGTTTGTCATGATGTCACCAGTAGCGTTGTTGTTATTGTAATCGCCTAAGGTCTTTGAAAAAACTATACATGGCGAGATTAAGGCAAAAAATGTCCTAATTTCAGGTTTTGTCAGAAAAATGGTTACTCATGCCACCGAAACCCTATTTTTTCGTCAGCTTCGTCGTTTTGTTGTCATCAAGACTTGACGAAAAGGGGTAATAATTGGTATTTATTATACATACTGTACGTCCGTATTGTAAATAAAGGAGAGCCACCTTGAGTAACTTGCATATTCCCGACAATTTAGCACCGATGATTCCTCGTACCTTGTTTAATAGCGACCACGAAGCGTTCCGTAAAACCGCACGTCGTTTTTTTGAAGAAGAAATTGCCCCGTTCCACGAGAAATGGGAAGACCAACAACATTTAGACCGTAACTTGTGGAATAAAGCAGGGGACTTAGGTTTGTTGTGTCCAACAATGCCCGAAGAATACGGCGGCTCTAATGTTGATCGTTTGTACAGTGTGGTGATGATGGAAGAACAAGCCCGCGCAGGTGATTCCGCGTCTGGTTTTTCGTTACATTCTGATATTGTTGCCAACTACATCAATAACTTTGGTAACGAAGAACAAAAGCACTATTGGCTACCGAAAATGGCTACTGGTGAAGTGGTTGGTGCGATTGCCATGACTGAACCTGGTACAGGTTCAGATTTACAAGCAGTACAAACACGTGCGATTGATAACGGCGATCATTATGTGTTGAATGGCTCGAAAATCTTCATTACCAACGGTTATCTGTGCGATATGGCCGTAGTGGTTGTTAAAACAGGCACGAGCGAAAAGGGCGCGCAAAACATTTCCTTGTTGATTGTTGATGCGCATAGCGAAGGCTTTAGCAAAGGCAAACCACTGAAAAAAGTCGGTATGAAGGGCCAAGATACCTGCGAGTTGTTTTTCAACAACGTCAAAGTTCCTAAAGCGAATTTGTTAGGCATGGAAGGCATGGGCTTTATCATGCTGATGAAAGAATTGGCATGGGAACGGATGATGATTGCTGTTATATGTGCAGCAGGTGCAGAAAGTGCGTTGGCGCATACAGCCGATTACGTCAAAAACCGTAAAGTCTTTGGTAAACCTGTTGCGGCTTATCAAAATACCCGTTTCAAATTAGCGGAATTGCGCTCAGAAACACAAATTGCTCGTGTCTTTGTTGACCGTTGTATTGAGCAAGTCTTAAAAAATGAATTAAGTGTGGAAGCAGCGTGCGCAGCTAAATACTGGGTGTCAGACTTGTTGAGTAAAGTGGTCGATGAGTGTGTGCAGTTGCACGGTGGTTATGGCTTCATGTTGGAATATCCGATAGCTCGTGCGTACATTGATACCCGTGCTAACCGTATTTACGGTGGTACGAATGAGATTATGAAAGAGTTAATTTCGCGTAGTATTTAACTTTTTTAGAGCTACGAATATGAAGGGCGAATTTATTCGCCCTTTATTTTTTGATGGTGTTTAAGCGGCGATGGGGGTGATTTCGTTGTTAATGCGGTCGCCTGCGGCAATTTCGGCGACACGCAAATCATAAGCACTTTGGAGATTAAGCCAGCTTTGGGCATCTGTGCCAAAGTAACGAGCTAACCGAAGGGCGGTGTCACCTGTAATGCCACGTCTTTCGCGTACGATGTCATTAATGCGGCTGGGCGTAACACCTAATGCTCTAGCAAGGGCATTAGAACTAAGCCCTAATGGTTTCATGTAATCTTCAAGCAATATTTCGCCTGCATGAATAGGGCGTATACCGTTTTTAAACATGGTGTCACCTCTTAGTGATAATCAACTATTTCTATGTCTGCTACGGACTGTACGGCTGACCATCGTTTGGTTTTTCCTGTTTCAAAGAGTCGTTGCGTTTCTGGGCATTTAAAGCTTTTAATCATGTGTTGCTACGCTCCTTTAATGTACTTTATACCGATATGCGATATACGGCAATACAAGGATTTGATGAATTATGTTTTTAGCGAGGATATGGACTTAGATGAGTTATTGGCGTTAGGATGCGAGCATGAAATAATAACAGCATGAATATATGACCATTATTATAGTTGATATAGAAAGTGATGGACCGATACCGCACGATTACTCGATGATTAGTTTTGGGGCTGTGGTGGTTGACCAAACCCTTGATAAGGCTTTTTATGGCCAGTTAAAACCCATTAGTGATAAGTGGATACCCGAAGCCTTAGCTGTTTCGAGGTTTAGCCGTGAGCAAACCTTAGACTTTGACGATCCTCTGTTGGTGATGCAGCAGTTTAGCGATTGGTTAAAGCAAGTTTGTACGTCAAAACCGATGTTTTTTAGTGATAACAATGGTTTTGATTGGCAATTTATTAATTGGTACTTTATTCATTTTTTAGGGCATAACCCGTTTGGCTTTAGTTCAACGAATTTGGGTTCGTTGTATAAGGGTATGCAGCGCGATATGTTTGTGAACTTTAAGCATTTGCGTAAAACTAAACACACTCACCATCCTGTTGATGATGCTAAGGGTAATGCTGAAGCGTTGTTGGCGATGAAGGCGATGGGGCTAAAGATTAATTTAGAGTAGCTAACGTTAAGTATAAGTTTGTCTTGATGTAAATATGCGGCTGTGCCATGATTGAGAGCTATTTAACACAAAGTTTAGAGGTGGGATTAATGGATATTTTAATGGATAATATTGCCTTAACAGTAGTTGTAGGCGGTGGTTTGGTTGTTTCAGTATTCATATTTTTAAAAATAAAAAACAACAAATCGGGTAACAACAGCAATAATACCAACTCTGGAAATAATAGTAATAATACCAACTCCAATAATACTACCAATAGCAATAATGGAAACATTAATGGTAGTAATAACACACAAAACACATCGAATATGTCGGCAGGTAGGGATGTAAAACAGGCTAATGTTGGCGGTATTAATAATAAATCATCAATAAAATGAAATTATAATGACTGGTAATGCTGACTATAGTGCTGAAAGAGACTTAAATCAAGCAAACATTAGCGGTCTCAACAATACAGCTAATATTGATTCAAGTACAACAACTACTAATATTAACACCAATATTAGTATTAATGTTGTTGTTAATAAAAATACTGAAGCATCCTCTTTAAAGTTAGAAGAATTTTCCACGCTATTAACTGAAGAGTCACTTAAAGGTGATTATGAAGTAATCCTTTTCAAGCCAGAAAAGATGATAGATGGAGTTAATGAATTTGCTGATAGTCTTATTGATCGTGCAAGAACTCATGGGTTGAAAATTAATATACAAAATGATGATAAGTTATCAGAAGAGGATTTTCCACATTTTAATAATGTTGACTTTTTAAGGAACGCTAACTCAGGCGCATTTATTGTTATTTTGGCTGATGAGAAGACAGCTAGTCAAATATCAATTTTTAGTGTTGTAATATTCGAAGAAGATTTAAAAAATATTGATCTTATTGTTATAAATTTTTATAAAGATTACTGTAGTGAATTTATTAGAAATGGACCAATCAAGCATGTGACAGGTAATGGATTAGTAAAAATAATAGATGATACTAACCAAGAAAAAATTATAGCTGATATTATTGAAAGGGTGAATTCTAAAATGGCTCTTTGGGGTAGGCGTAATAGGAGAGCTAAATAATGGAAAAAACTCAAATAAATCAAAATGCAATACTTCTTGCGTTAGGCATAATTCAGCCATGTTCAATCAAAGAGTCATATGATTTTTTCTGTTCATTAATACAAGACAAATCTATTTTACCCTCTGAGAAACGGTTTACTAATGAGTTTGGATTTTTGCTTAATGCTGGTTATATTGCGAAATGTAGAAAAAATTCAGATGCTTTATTTTCGCTTACTAATAAAGGGAATGAGTCTCTGCCAAGGAGGCTAAGATATTTTAGAGATATTAATAGAATGTTCTTGTTGAAAAAAGCAAGAGCGGCTATGCTTAAGTCACTAAGACTTGGGGCGAAAGGATTGGATGGTGCTTCGCCATCTCGTTGTACAAGTGATGAAAATACAGAATACTCGCGACCAAAAGTAATTTTGGCTCCGAGTACTCATCGTACTCTGCGCCAAAATTACTTTTGGCCGCGGGTAACTGAGCAGTTCTTAGTAACTGGCCATTCTGCCCCAAGTGTTAGTGTTTTAAAGCCAAAGCATCTCAAGTACTATTCTTTTAAAGACATAATCGTCGAAGATAATATTAGTGGATTAAATAATCTATCTTTATTGATTGGGTTTAGTAATTCATTTTTAGCTTTAATGGTAAGAAACAAAAAAAGATTTTATAGAACATTTACCCTCCCCAAAAAATCAGGTGGTTCACGCACTATACACTCACCAAGAGTAGGCCTTAAAATTGTTCAATATTGGATAAATGATTACATTCTATCGTCATTGAAAATTCATCAGAATTGCTTTTCTTTTAAAAAACAAACTTCAATCATTGATAATGCAAGTGAGCATATGAACTCACGTTTTATTTATAATATTGACATAGTCGATTTTTTTGGAAATATAAATGGGGGAATGATTTTTAAAATCCTTGAAAATAATAATATTGATAAAGGCATTGCTCAGGCTATCACTAGGCTTGTTACCTATGGAGTAGGCATTCCTCAGGGAGCACCTACGAGTCCATTAATATCAAATGCAGTTTTATATGATTTCGATACTGAAGTATTTGATCATGCGCTGTCTAGGTCGTGTAAATATAGTAGATACGCAGATGATATAACTATAAGCGGAAATGATATTAACCATGTCAAGGATGTAATTTTAAAAGCTAAAACTTTATTGACTAGTATGGGATTTAAAACAAATCCTAAAAAAGATAGGCTTCTTTCTAATCGTTCATGTCAAGTTGTTACAGGGTTGGTTGTTAATGAAAAAGTATGGCCTCCTCGTGCATATAGAAAAAATGTTAGGGCAGCATTTTATAATGCCAATAAATATCCTGAAAGTAATATAGAGAAATTATCTGAACTTCGAGGACATTTAAGTTATCTTTCTCAATTTCCTATCAAAGAGTCAGATATTGAATTTATGAATACTGTAATTGCTCAAATTGCTACCTTAAAAAATAAGCCAGCGTAGGATGAATAGAGATCATAAACCAATATCTTACACACTACCTTGTGATACGCAACGGCCTTTATCACCCCCCCCCCAAAAAAAAAACGATGGGTTTCCTTCGTCTATCCATCCTACCAAAATATATGTAAATTAAGCTGATTATCTAAAATTCGTCGTGAGCAAAGGAGTGGCACAGCAAGCGAAATTATGAAAGATTTAATTCCGCAAAGTATTTAAGTTTTTGATTATTAATCGAATTTATTCACCCTTACTTTTTGATTGTGAAAGGTTCTTGCTCGTGACTTAACGCTATGAAGCTTAAATTTAAATATATACCATTTTGAACGCAGCGTTTATCAACGCACAACCCTTCAACAATTGATGCACCACGCCATTACCATTGTTACTTTTCAACGACTTCCTTCAGATTGGCCAAGCCTTCTTCATACTTTTCTCCAACCATCTTTTCCATGCTGAAAAATATACCCATGAGCTTGGAGATGAATGGACTTGGCCCATACATAGCCTGCGTCACCAACGTTCCGTTGCCTTGTGCTTTAAGTACGAAGTCCACGGAATTGTGAGCCTCAAAAGGGGTAATGAAATCTAGCTTGATGGTGACTTTAGTTGACGGAACGGAGTCAATAATTTCCATGCGGCCTTTACCAATATTTTTGTTTCCGCTCCATTCATAAACCGCACCTTTGGCTTCTGGTGAACCACTATAAGTTCGAAGGATCTGAGGATCAATTTTGTCCCAAGGAGACCATGACTCCCATTGGTGAAAATTATTAATATGAGGAAATATTTTTTCTGGAGTGCTGTGAATTAGCATGGAACGTTCAATGCGAAAACTATTTGGGCGGGTTTGGGCGTAGATCAATATCAATACTATAGAAATGACGAGAATTATGATGGCAATTTTCAGCATGATTTTTCCAAGCCTGTATAAAAAAATAAAATAAGTCCTATTAAAAACAATAAGTTGCCGACTTATAATTGCAATAAACTACGATTGCTAAGACTAGGGCAGAAACTAACGCCTAGATAACCTGTGGGTTTGCGCAGCAAACGCAGTAGGTTGATCTAGATGTTAACAACGGTTTTTATGGTACTCATCTTGCGACTTTATCAAATGTCTCTGCTATTTCAAGTAGCCTATGGTCTGAGAATCGACGGCCAACCATTTGAATGCCAATGGCTGAACCTTTTTTGTCTTGGTTGATGGGAAGAGTGACAACAGGGCTCTCGGTGAGTGAGAAAATTGTTGTGTAGGATTGAGTGGCTACATAATACGGCACGGGAACACCGTCTACGTCGATGGGGTTACCGTAAACAAAAAAATCTCCAAATTTCTTGGTCGGTTTTTGATGCACAAAAGCCGTCGTTGAACTGACGGGAACCAGCCAGACGTCGAAATCATCAAAAAATGTTTCGAGTTGCTCAATGCATTCATCTTGGTTTTTCATCGCTTCCATGTATTTCGGCACAGTAATTGGACCGACAATATTTCGCTGCATAGGCGTTGCTGCGACAGCATTCTTGGTGAAAAAGTTCCCCAAGCTCCGCATAAAGTTGGACTGTTCGTAGCCACCCTGAGCACCGACAAACGATCCCCATGTTTCCCAAGCCTTTACATAAGGAAAATCCTTGGGTTCTGTTTTGGTAGCCTTAGCACCTGCGGCTTCCAGTCGCTTTACGTAGGCTTGAAGGGCATTTTTAATCTCAGTGGCTACTGGTACTCCACCAAAACTGTCAGTCCAAGCGATTCGCACATCCTTTAGCGCAAGTTTTTGGCTCGGAGCAGGAGGAATCGGGTCGAGCCGATGATCTCCTTTTCCAGCGCCACCGACAATATCGAGAAGCATTGAGAGATCCTCGATAGTGTGAGTGATAGGGCCAGCGGTAGCCATTCGCCTAATGCCATCAAGCTCGTCTGGTCGCGGCGGAACATGGCCACGCATAGAGACAAGACCAAAGGTAGGACGAAAACCATACACCCCGTTAAAAGCGGCTGGAACACGAATTGAACCTGCTAAATCAGTGCCGAATTCAAAAGGAGTCATTCTCGCGGCCACGGCGACGGATGAACCGCCGCTGCTTCCACCCGCAGTCAATTCGGGATTGAACACATTGACTGTCGTTCCGTAGACCAAATTGGTGGTTTGCATATCCATTGCCAGAGACGGAGTGTTGGTCTTACCCATTAAGACCGCACCCGCATCATGCAGTCTTTGAACGACAACTGCGTTTTCTGTTGGCACATAGTTCGCCAGTGGAAGATACCCAGCCGTGGTTCGCATCCCTTTGGTTTTGTAAGTGTCTTTAATCGTGAAAGGTACACCATGAAGAGAGCCCCAAATGATGCCATTTGCGAGGGCAATATCCGCTTCTCTTGCCCGTTGCAGTGCCGCCTTAGCATCAATCATGACCACGGCATTCAATTTTGGGTTAACGGCACAAATTCTTTCCAAAAAAGCAACGACGGCTTCTTCACTGGTAATTTTGTGAGTCCGAATCGCTTCAGCGACTTGGTTGGCAGAAAGCTCAATCAGTTGTGCTGGGTCGAGTTGCCAAGTCTTAGAGCGAGGTTCGCTTCGAGCCGCTTTGATTTCTTCCTGTATTTTTGCGTAGTCCAAGTTCATGTTTCCTCCAGAATGAGAATGTCCATTCGTTGATGTTGTTGCGCATGAAGCTAACAGTCCTGCGCAAAGAATAAAAAGTAATCGACGGAGCAAATACCTGTTCATTGATGACCTGCTGTGTTCTTTAACCCTTCTCTGGCGATAGCCAAACCTTGAGCAATAATGTCGTGTTGGCTGATGTCATAGGCTAGGGAAAACATTTGCTCATTGGCCGCAGAGGTTTGGATCAAGCCACCTGTCATGGCCCAAAGCGAAAGCGCAGTTTTAAGAGGGTTCTTTATGTCCCTCCTGATCGACCCGTCCTGAATGCCCATTTCAATCTGGCAGGCCATGAGTTGATTGATCTGATCCGCTCGATTCGACACGAGTTGCAAGTCAGTCTCAAACCGTTCGACGAGCGTGTCTTTCCCTTTTCCAGAGGGATTAGGAAATAGATTCTTTGAAAACTGAAAGCGCAACGTCGCTTCATAATACTCAGGTCTTGATTTAGCGAAGGAAACGTAAGCCCACCCAATCGCTGAAATCCTGTCCAAACCACTTTTCTCGGTGACGATGGCTCGTTCGAAGTCCTCAAGCATGACCTCAAGAGCCGCAAAAACGACGACGAGGAATATGTGATTCTTGTCGAGGAAATACGTGTAAATCAAACTACGACTGAGCTGACAGGAGTTCGCAATCTGTTCGATGGTTGTTGCGTCAACTCCTTGGATGGCAAACAAATCCTTTGCCGCATCCAGAATCGACTGACGGCGCTGATCCTTCTCGTTGTTTCTTCGGTTTTTCAAGGTATTCATAGATTAATTTTGATTAAATGGTTCATGGCAATGATTATATGAATAATATTGACATTGTGTCAATAAATGACATTGTGTCAAAATATATCCTTGAATAGCTATATTTTTGCTTGTGTTGAGCAAATTTCTCACCCTGAGTTATGTGTCTTAGCGGACATACTTTTGCCCAAAACTCAGTGATACTTCCTTTCATTAGCAAAACCATTTTGCCTAAGGTTTTGATCCTGTTGATTTTCCGAAATCTTCCTTAACGTACTACACCGAACAGTACAGGTTGTATTTAACCCCTAATATTACTTTGTTGTGCCTATTGCCTTAACCGTTATGGCAAAGGACTTACCGTTCGACGAATTTTGCACAAGGTATTGCCATGAAAACTCAAGAAAAAAAACCTATACCCAATATAACGGTTGAACAAAATGCGAGTGAAAAACCCGATACGCCCAAAGGCTCTTTAGAGTTTCAGCACCAAGAATCGCTACTAAAAATGGGTGCGTTACAGGATGCTATTTTTAATAGTGCCTATTTCTCTAGTATTGCCACTGATGAAAAGGGCGTGATTCAGATTTTTAATGTTGGTGCGGAGCGAATGCTTGGCTATATGGCCATTGATGTGCTTAATAAAATCACCCCTGCGGATATTTCCGATCCTCAAGAAGTTATCGCTCGCGCTAAATCTTTAAGTTCGGAGCTGGAAACAACGATTAGGCCAGGTTTTGAAGCGTTGGTATTTAAAGCGTCACGTGGGATTGAGGATATTTATGAGTTAACCTATATCCGCAAAGATGGTAGCCGTTTTCCTGCGATTGTCTCGGTAACGGCACTGCGCGATGCCGATAGTAAAATTATTGGTTATTTACTGATTGGTACGGATAATTCTGCGCGTAAACAAGTGGAAGAAGAGCAGAAAAAACTCGATCAACGCTTACGTGATCAGCAGTTTTATACCCGTTCGCTGATTGAGTCCAATATTGACGCGCTGATGACTACCGATCCTTCGGGCATCATTACCGATGTTAACAAACAAATGGAAGCACTCACCGATTGCACACGCGATGAGTTAATCGGTGCGCCGTTTAAGAACTACTTTACCGATCCAGAGTTAGCAGAAAGAGCCATTACACGGGTGTTGAACGAAAAAAAGGTTACCAACTACGAACTGACAGCCCGCTCCAGAGATGGCAAAGAAACGGTTGTTTCCTATAACGCCACAACTTTTTATGATCGTGATCGCAAGCTGCAAGGCGTTTTTGCGGCTGCACGCGATGTCACCGAACGTAAACGACTAGATCAAGCCTTGCAAGAAACTAACGTCGAGTTAGAACGAGCGAAGTCAATGGCAGAAAAAGCCAATCTTGCCAAATCAAATTTTTTATCCAGTATGAGCCATGAATTACGTTCACCACTCAATGCGATTCTAGGTTTTGCCCAGTTAATGGATTCCGATAATCCGCCTGCAACGCCGTCACAAAAAGCCAGTATTGAGCAAATTCTGCACGCAGGATGGTATTTACTGGAGTTAATTAACGAGATTTTAGATTTGGCCGTGATTGAGTCAGGAAAAATATCACTGTCAGAAGAGCCTGTATTACTCGCTGAAGTGATGCTTGAATGTCAGGCGATGATTGAGCCACAGGCACAAAAACGCGGCTTAACCCTGTATTTTCCCCATTTTGACAGTCCGTGTTTTGTCCGTGCTGATCGCACACGGTTAAAGCAAGTGCTGATTAATTTGTTATCGAATGCCATTAAATACAATGTCAAAGACGGCACCGTCGAAGTCGTTTGTACTACCAGTGCCTTAGGTCGTATTCGTATTAACATAATTGATACAGGTGCGGGTTTACCGCCAGAAAAGTTAGTGCAACTGTTTCAACCGTTTAATCGTTTGGGAAAAGAAGGTGGTGCTGAAGAGGGTACAGGAATTGGTTTGGTGATGAGTAAACGCTTAGTCGAGTTGATGGGCGGTGTTGTTGGTGTCGAAAGTACCGTTGGTGTCGGTAGCGTTTTTTGGTTTGAACTCAGCTCAACGCAAGCACCGCAACACATTATTGATAAAGTCGAAGCCATTCCAGAAGTGCTGGTGAAGATTACTCAAGGTGCGCCATTACGCACCTTGCTGTATGTGGAAGATAATCCTGCCAATCTCAATTTGGTGGAGCAGTTGATTGCGCGTCGTCCCGAGATGCGCTTACTGACGGCTGTCAATGGCAATATTGGTATTGAATTGGCGCGCAGTCATCAGCCCGAAGTGATTTTAATGGATATTAATTTGCCGGGTATTAGTGGCATTCAAGCACTGAAAATATTGAGAGAAGATCCTGCAATGGCTCATATTCCTGTACTCGCCATTAGTGCCAATGCGATGCCTGAGGATGTCAAAAAAGGCATGGCCGCAGGATTTTTTCGTTATTTGACGAAGCCTATTAATGTCAATGAATTTATGAAGACGATAGATGCGGCATTGGAATTTGCAGAAAAAAATCGGCCAATTATTTAAGAGGCAACAGTCATGGTTGGCGCAGAAGAAATACTACACAGTAAGATTTTAATCGTTGACGATCAGCTTGCCAATGTCACACTTCTTGAACGGATACTCAGTAGTGAGGGTTATATCAACGTGAGGTCAACGATTAATCCCAGAGAAGTCGCAGATTTACATCTTGAAAACGGTTATGACTTGATTTTACTCGATGTGCAAATGCCTGAAATGGGTGGCTTTGCAGTTATTGACGCATTAAAAAAAATAGAACAAGAAAGCTATCTGCCTGTACTGGTTCTCACCGCGCAACCGCATCATAAATTACAGGCATTAAATGCGGGTGCGAAGGATTTTATCAGCAAGCCCTTTGATATGGCTGAAATGTTAGTGCGTGTGCACAATATGTTGGAAGTGCGTCTGCTGCACAAAGAGTCTAAACAATACGGCATTATGCTTGAACAAAAAGTGCAAGAAGTTGAGGCCAGTCGTGACTTAATCCATCGCCAAAGTGAGGAAGTAAAGCAGCTTTACCTTGAGTTGGTGGCGGAGAAAAAACAATCATTTGAGTTGACGGCGCAAGCGGGGGTGATGGTTGGTGTCGAAAAAGAAGAGCGCATTGCGACGGCTTGGTTGCGGAGTTTTAGGCTGCGCCATCCGTGGCTACAATTCAATTTGCTGACCTCCTTAGTGGGCGGTGGTATGGTGTTGATTTTTCAAGAAACCATTAGTCGTTTATTGATTCTGACCGTTTTTGTACCTATTCTCATTAGTCAAGCCAGTAATACAGGAAGTCAGGTGTTAGCGATTACCTTGCGTGGTCTAACATTGGGTGAATTGAGTAGCAGCAAGCAAAATGCATTGGTGCTGAAGGAGGCTTGGCTCGGTTTGTTGAACGGTATTTTGGTGGGGATGGTGGCGGCGATGGCGATGTACGGAGCAGCCACGTACCTACAATTATCCATTGCTTTTATGTTAGGCATGGTAGTGTTTTTGGCGATGGTGAGTAGTTGTTTGATCAGTGGGATATGTGGTGCGGTTGTGCCATTAGCGTTAAAAAAGTTTGGTGCTGACCCTGCCGTTGCTTCGAGTATTGTTTTGACCACGGCGACCGATTCGGCGAGTGTGGTCATGCTGTTGGGGCTTGCTGCGCTTTTGATTAAGTGATGCGTCCAGACTGGCAATCAACTTACGTTGTATGGGGGTGATGATGATTCCACTAATCGAAATTCTCAATAGTAATATTTTAATTGTTGATGATCAGCCTGCTAATGTCATGTTGTTAGAACGTATGCTGGCAAATGCGGGCTATGTTCGTTTGACCTCCACGACGGACTCACGAGAGGTTGCTGAATTACACCTGATAAATAACTATGATTTGATAATTCTTGATTTGCAAATGCCAAATATGGATGGCTTTGATGTCATGGAGCGACTCAAAGAAAACCATCCCAATGTCTATTTGCCTGTGCTAGTCATCACTGCGCAACCTCATCATAAACTACACGCACTGAAGGTGGGGGCAAAGGATTTTGTCACTAAACCGTTTGAACTAGCAGAAGTGTTAGCACGTGTACACAATATGTTAGAAGTACGTTTATTGCATAAAACTTTGCAGTCCTATAACGACCAACTAGAACAACGGGTGCAAGAAAGAACGGCCGATTTGCACGAGAGTTATTTAGATACTATTTTTACCATGACTCGCGCCGCCGAACACAAAGATGAAGATACAGGTGCTCATGTCCAACGTATTAGTTATTACAGCCGTGAATTAGCAAAAATACTAGGCATGGATGAGGTGTTTGCCGATGAAATATTTATTGCCAGTCCGATGCACGACATAGGCAAAATAGGTATTCCTGACCGTATTTTACTCAAGCCCAGTGGTTTTACACCTGATGAGTGGGAAATTATGAAAAGCCATGCGGCAATGGGGGCAAAAATACTAGGCAATAGTAAATCACGCTATCTCAATATGGGTGCAGAAATAGCCCTGAATCATCATGAGCGTTGGGATGGCGGTGGCTATCCTGCGGGCAAACAAGGTGAGGAAATTCCTTTATCGGCGCGGATTATGAATATTTGCGATGTTTACGATGCACTACGCAGTAAACGTCCGTACAAAGCTGCTTTTGATCATAAAACCGCAGTAGAAATTATCACCAAAGGCGATGGTCGAACGCATCCTGAGCATTTTGATCCTGTGATTTTGGCGGCTTTTAGTCAGCATCATCAAATGTTTGCTGATATTTTTTCATCTTTATAAGCGGTACTTTCGTCAAGTACCCGTAGCCCGTGTGGAAAACTAGAGATGACAGAATTTTGCACGCGAGTCTCTATTTTATATCAGGTTATTTCAAATAACCCTTGCTGGATAAGTTAGCTTAAAACCGTATCAAAGTGTGTCAGGAGGCTGGCAGTAATAGTAGGGATATGGTTAGATAAAACTTCTGAAGTCTACAAAAATAATAAAAGTCACGCAGGAAGCCGATTTAATGCCTTTATCTACTTATTCAAAATTTATTGCCTATATAGCACTTGTCCTTAGTTTGGGGGCTTGTAGTGGTTCCCTGTCTTCAACACCCATGTTTGCTGAAAAAAGTGATACACGTCCGTTTGATGTGCCGTTACCTATAAATACTGAGCCTAAGCGTATGGCTTTAGGGGCAATGTTTACGGTGGGGGTTAAGGCTGATGGTACAGTATGGAGTTGGGGGAGTGGAAGTTCAGGTGAGTTAGGCCGAAATGATTATAACGAACATACAGATATTCCTCTCATCATTCCTGATATGACGAATTTTGTGGAAGTGGCCGTAGGTAGTAATCATGTATTGGCGTTGCGTAAAGATGGCACGGTGTGGAGTTGGGGGGTAATCATCCCTTTTTTAACCGAAGTTAAAAGTAGAGGTTAGGCTATTAGAGCCAGCTTTTGCTTTGGTGGTATCCCACCATTAGCTTTGTTCGGTCGTTCATGGTTGTAAAACCATAGCCATTCTGTCGCATGTTCCT
>JAUSLJ010000047.1 GCA_030646715.1 Agitococcus sp. | reverse complement strand
ACCGTGACGTTAACTCCAGCAACAATATTCTCGCGGCTGGGCAAAGCCGTCACGCAGGTGGAATCCCCTTCCTTTCCGCTTAAGCGGCAGCCGGGAGGCTGAGGTGGGGGAGGAGGTCAAAAATTGGGTGCTTCGATAATGGCACAGTCACTCGATGGAGCGCTCCCCCAAGGGAGGAACCCTCTTAAAAATAATTCAGGAGCAAAGAATGCAAATATGCTATTCTTTCTTGTCGAATTGTTCTTTTTAACTTGGTGCACCCCTGTCAGGAGTCCTACATGAACAGTACTGCTTTCAACGCTATTTCCTTCCGACGTCTATTGGTCATTATCGCCACTATCCCGATTTGTCTATTTTCTACTTTTAGCCATGCCCAGACAATTGGGATGAACGAGGCTCTCGAGAACATCACGGCTGATTCGTTGGGGCCAAATCTCACAGCTCGAGAAATACCTCTGTCCGCGTTTAAGTACTGCTATGCAAAAAACTTTAGATTAAATTTTGACACCACGCCCGGCACTGCCACTGCCACTTTTACTCCCGCATGCAACCGCACTGTATTCACCGCAGATGAGATTCGTCGAAGAGATACGGAACAAGAAGCCCGGTTAACTGCGGCCCTAACCGCATTCGACGCACAAAAAAAAGAATTAGACGATGTTCGAACTCGACTAGCGAAAACCGAGGCAACAATGACACAACTGCTGGATAGGCCAAATGCTAAGGGAAGCAAGTAACGATAGATGAGGAACAGCTTTACTAACTAATAAGATTAGGAGCGATACATGTTCATTTTCAGAGCTTTCAGAAACATCCCTTTTATCCGCCGAGCGATACTAACTAGCTTGTTCTTGCTGTTGTTGACGCCAACGGCATATGCACAAATGGGCATTGGGCCTATCAACTGGGGGACTTTGGGCGGTCCCCCTATTGACTTGCGCCCAAACGAGAACAGCGCATGGGAACAAAACTTTCGGAGACTAAATTACCCGCAACCAGATGCGATAGAAGTGCCTCTTTTCTCGTTTCAATATTGTCCCGGCGCTATAGCAGGCACGGATTTTTCTTCAGGAATACGGAACTATTCCGCAGCGTGTATGCAGACTGTGTTCACCGCAAAAGAGATACGCAAGAGGGATGCCGAACAGTTCAAAAAACTAGCTGACATCCTAGTTGCATTTGATAAACAACAGAAAGAACTGGAGGACCTGCGCGCGAACCTCAGGCAGCTCGCAAGTGAGTTGCGCACGGAGTTAAGCAGCAAAGTAGATAAGAAATAAGAAAACGCTCCGCGACAGTTTAGGGGACCTCATTAAGCGGCAGTGCCTTGGAGAGGCCCGCCCTCCCCTAGTTTTTCTCCAACCAAATCACTGAGTTGGAGGTGAGCTCATAGTCCTTCTCCACCGAGGTAATAGCACGGTACCGTGAATCGCCTTTTTCCGGTGAAGGGTCTGAGGGGTTGCACGCAATTTTGGTGTTATCGGGACCTATCACCGCTTCATTGAGCATTAGAAAGCCTAGCTTTTCATTTCTTCCCGCGTCGGTGCCGAGCACAACCACGATATGCCCACTAACATATTTGTTTGCCCCTACCCGTTTAAAGGACACCATCACAGGTCGCGGGGTAATCACCGAGCTAATCGCAACAGGCAACGCGCCTGCCGTACTGACCCCGGTCAGTTCTTCCACTTTGGCCGCCACCAGATTTTTGTCTCCAAAAGCTTGTTCTCGAAACGTGTATGCCTTGGACGTATATTCACTTATTGCCTGCTTCCAGACACTATGCTTTGTCGGCGAAATACCCTGCGATAACGCAGTTGCTTCAATCTTCGCCCGGATATCCTTTTCTAGCACTCGAAGCTCCATCGGGTTGCTGACGGAAAAGGGGGAGTTTGGCGCCGTGCCCAACAGATAGGCCAAACCATAGGATTGGCAGCTATTCGAATAGCTCTGTGGGGACGGTTCCAGTACGAGACGGATATCCGCTTTCGAGGACGAGGTCGCAACGAGGGCAGTGGCCATCATGAGCGTAAATTTTTTCATTTAATTTTATTTATGCACGTGATGATACTTAGGGTTTGCGTGCGGCTTGGGCATTGGCAACAAGCGCGGCGCTACCCGCTGCTAGATTGGCAATAACACGAGTGTCTAAGCTAACACTTGCGTTATCCAGATGCAGGCTGTAGCGTTCAAACTGCGCAAGCGCCTGAACAACAATTTGGCGAAGCCCCTCGGCCTGTGGTCGGTACTTAGCGATTTTGTTACTGACTTCATACGCGCTAGGCAAGGGAACGTACACCATGCTTTTCCCCCCATTTTTTAGTCCTTTGAACTTGAAATACCAGCCACCCACGGGCTGACCGGGAGCAAGCTTGACGTTTTCGGTATCAGCCACTAGAACGAACCCGTAAACCCCCTCCGCATCGTAATTTGCCTTCATCTCAGGCACTTGCTGGTTCATAGCGTCAAGTAAGAAATATTTTTGGTTATATTTGTACAATGACGCCGTATCTTGTTTAGTCTTTTCAGCAATCCACCAGGTTAAGGCATTGGCTAACATAAACGGGTTACGCTCCAACACACAGTTGAGCCGTGCTGTGTACATCGCAGGCGGAGCGCCAGCAGGCAAGGTACACGTTTCATAAAAAGCATCCGTGGTGGGCGCCTTCGCCGGTCCCTCCAGCCCCAAGTCATTATTATCGCGCGCAGCCAGTACTTTGGTCATCAGCTGAGCAGTGATGGCTACCCCCGCCAGAATGGATTCCTGCGCGGCAGCGACAGAGGTAACATCAAGAAAATTGGCAAAATTATCTCTAGCGGCTATCTGATTACCCCGCGGCTTTTTGAGGTCGTTCCCCAAGCGTAGATTAGCGTCCGTCGTACTTTGGACAAGCTCAAGAAAGGGTGCAATTTGAACCTCAAAACTTAATAGCACACCTAATACATTTCCCTGATTCCAGGTTGCGTCATGCGCCACATAGTCTGCTAAAGCTAACTTGCTATCCGCCTGGTACCGAGAGGGCAATTTCCAAGAAGTATTTGGAACGGCAGAAGTGGTGCAGCCATTTTTAGTGGAAGGTGCCAAAGTTAATGCCATTGTTGCCAACGTCGGCGCGAGATTGTCGCTGCACGCTTTATTGTTATTATGCGACAGTAGCTCTTTTGTAAGGTCCCATGCTGGACGATAGACCAAGGTATGCATCGAGGAAGCCAGGTTGGCTGTGCCTGTCGTATTATCGTTTTCCGCGCGGAACGTTAGTAACTTTGGGACGGCGCTCTCAATCAACTTGAGCTTTGATTGAAGTTGTGTGCGGCAGCCGACGAAGGGGTCGAAATACGGGTTATTCTCGTTATGCAGGCTGGCGTAATACTCATAGAAGGTAGACGTAGCGGGGAGCGTGTTAGCCGCGGTTTTCACATTTTCTACGAACGTCATGCAGGGTTGCCACTCACTATTTGTGTCAGCTATCGCCTTGTCGATGATGCTGTCAAGCTTGGCATTAATTTTCTTTAACTCACCCATTTCTGTTAGATGTTGCGCATACATTTTCTGGTCTAGTTCATCCAATTTCTCCAGTGTTTGTTTCTGCAACTCCAGCACTTGGTTTAAGGTCTGTTGGATTTTACCCAGCATGGCGATGGTGGTGGGGTCCGGCCCCCCTCCTGCAGCTCCTCCCCCCATGATGCCGCCAGCGCCTAGCAACGCCATGGCGCCCCCTATCGGCCCCCCAACTGCAAAACCTGAGGCGATATCCATCACGGTATTCGCCGCGCTCATAATCTCCATTCCAGTTTTGATTCCTTTCTGGATATCGGCCGGCACCCTAATACCGAGCTTACTTGCCAACGCTACTGTTGATTGTGCAATAGCAAGTCCTTGGCTCACTGTTGTATACGTCTGCAGCACCGTTGCCGCTTGATGGGGTGCAAACACCGAATCAATGTCCGTTTTCATTTTATCGAGTTGAGCACGAGGTCCCCCCAGCAGTAAGCCATCGGCTAATGCTTTTGCTTGCTCCACCGGGTTCATGGTTTGCAATAGAAGCGCATTTGCCAAATAGATGGGGTCTGGATTCTTATTCCCTATATACTCGCCCAACACTTTGGTCGTGTTAGATAAGGTAGTAACGCCGGTGTAGACAAAATTCACGGTTGATTGTAATTTAGCGTCGTACCCCGAAACCAGAGAGCTTACCTCGCGTACCGATGCCTCTAACTTCGTCACTTCCATCGCAGACAAATGATGCGCGTCGTCCAACGCTTTGCTGGCAAT
>JAUSLJ010000004.1 GCA_030646715.1 Agitococcus sp. | reverse complement strand
GCAACAATAATTCAAATTGCTTGGTGCTTAAAATCGATACATCTTTAAGCATCTGATTAAATTCAGCTATCCGCATGAGCGTCTCCCTATGTAGGAGATTGCAGTTTAGCTCAAATCAATACGTAACGCTAACAGAGCCTTCCGTAAGCAAGGTAGAACCGCCACTGTTTTATATTGGAGAAGCAAATGAAAAAACTATTGGCTATTATCCTATTGTTGGTCAGCAACTTAGCCTCTGCGCGCGACTCGGTGTTCCAACCGATGTTGCCATCCATGGTCTGTTTAAATGAGAGCTATTGCGTGGATACTACCCGTACGTTGCGAGCCTTGGCTCGCCTTACAAAAACATCTGCGACAACCTTAGCCAGAAAGCGCTCAGCCATACAAGACCCCTATTTCGATTTTTGCTTTAAATTTTCAAATGCGTACGTGACGATTAAGTTCAGTAACCAAAGCCGGGATAGATGGAGTCCCACATTAATTGAGGCTCAACTCGCGCCCCCTAAAACCTGCACTGATTTTTTTATCGCAGATAAAAATGTTTACGTAAGGCCAATTCAGCTCGGCTCGTCGCTTGCCACCGTTACACAAAAAATAGGTCCTCCTACTAAGATTATTCATTTTAATAATACGGAGGAATACTACTACGAATACGGCGAGGATGACCCTCTGTCAATCGCTGTCGTAAGCTACAAAGTTAAAGACAACATTGTAATTTACGTTGAAGGCTCCATTTCTCCGTAACGCCTAAAATTATCAAGCTTCGATAGGAACACCATCGAGTTTAGTGGTGAGCTGTTGACGAGCACGCTATACGGTGATATTAAGTTAGCATTTCTTGTGAGCAGAAAGCCGCGCAATGTCGTCATTATCGAATTATTCCCCTAGTGACCTTGATGGCGAAACACTCAGCCATGACGAGTTAGCACACAGAATTGGAATGTTACAGGCGTCATCTCCTTTACATGCTGAGACTTGTGCATTGGCAAAGGCGCGCATCACATGGCTAGCCTTACGTGTTACTGAGTTGGAGCAGGCCCTTGCGGTTTCCCTTGGTGCAATCAGCCCGCCAATGGAGGAACCTGAAACGGACCAAGAACACAGCGAACGGGTCACTAGAAGTAGAGAAACTGCTAACCGGCTGATACGGAGCCACGAAGAGGACCGAGGCGCTTCTGCCACTATACACGAAGGCCCCACGCTCAGCGTTTGGCAGCACTGGCTTGTGCAAAACGCGCAACGCCGGGCACGCGACCTTTCGTCGGAAAGTGGTAACTAATCCCTCATATTGGATATATGCTTCCAAATGCAATCTTATTTTTTGGCACTGCCGGCTTAACTTTTTTGATTGCCAGAAGCATACGCGTCAGTTGGACATTATTTGTGTTTGTGCTACCGGGCACCATCGCGCATGAACTCTCCCATTATGTGATGGCACTCCTTACCTTATCGAGCCCCTCTCCTATTTCTTTGTTTCCCCGGCGAGTACCCACAGGCTGGATTTTGGGCTCGGTATCATTTAAAGCTGGTTGGTTCTCAGGCGGGGTCGTGGCGCTAGCTCCTTTGTACCTTCTTCCTTGTTGCACCTGGGGGCTGTATGGCTACAGCCAGCACAGTTCCCCCTCGATTGCCGCCGTATGCGGGTACGTTGGCGCATTATGCTTACAAGGGGCGCTTCCTTCTCGACAAGATTGGGTCCTGGCACTATTACATCCCTTGGGCCTGATACTAATTGGTGGTTGTGTGTACAGCTACTTGCAATTTTAGCGTTCTTCCTCGCACGGTAAAGGCTTCCAAGTTCCTCGGTCTAACCCGAAAATAAACTTGTAGTGCCTATACGTGTTGCACCGTTACTTTGGTGCCTCCCCTAGACTCTCACTTTTCCGCCATGCCCACAATACCTGCTCAGTGCCCTCATTGCCAAATCGATTTGATTCGTGGCATCGTTATCCCGCGCCAACCCACAAACCCCGTGATGGCTCCCGTCCTCCTGCCTTCCGGGCAACCCAAGAAAAAACTTATCGCTTGCCTCAAATGCCACAACTGCGATTTTAGAACGGAATGACTTTAGGGTGAGTGCGAAGATGCCTTCGCGTTTTCTAGCGGTGCGACGCAGTGCTATACCGTACTCCAACCCGTTATTTAAGAACTGGCCATGAACGCACCTTCCACCTTTGAACAAGCCCTCGAAATGGCTTGCACGGCCTCACTCGAGTACGTCAACCGAAGCATCAGCTTGTCCGCAAAAAAAGCACATCTCGCGTTATGCCAAGAGTGTGTGAATTACGCACAAGCCATAGGTAGACCCTCGCGAATTATCCTGTTACTTGAGCTTCGGGCCGAATTGCTTGAAGAGGATGTGGCTAACGCAGAACATTGGTTGCAGCAGCCTATTAACGAGTTCGAAGTTTGGAACTCCGGCACGCAATATGATGACAGAGGTAACGAATTTGACTTTAGCATCCGCTACTCCCCTCGTCACTTTTGTTATACACTGGAACGCCATGATGAAGGGGACGGCCGTTACTTCGGGACTTTTGCAACAAAAGAAGAGGTTCTTGCCTGCGCAAATAGACTAATGGGCATGGATGCACCCGACCGCCCTGCTCCTGCCGTAGACAAAGAAAGTAGCGATGCCGCGGGAGAATTGGTCATTCAATTTGAAGGGCGCTCCTTGAGTGTAACCGCCCTGGTATCTGAAGTTCTCGTCGAAGCCAATCACGGTTGTGGCCAGCACTATGAGATTTTTGAGCGGCGCGCGAGTAGCACACTCAATAGCATATTGACGCGTCCATTTGAGTCCGAGAAAGATAGAACGGCGCTGGCTACCTACTTGGAATACGACAGATATTAGCCTTCGACCATGTTGCCGCTACTCTGCCTTTGCTTTATAGCGTGTTTTTCAGACAAAAAAGGCCCCCGCAAAAAACGCAGGGGCAGTAAATAAGTTAATCGTCTAGTGCGGCATTCCAAGCGGCACTCCGCTCCGCACAACAGTTACACATCGGTTTCCATTCACTCACGGTTTCCGCCTGCTTGTCGCAATTCGAGCACGTCCCCTTGTTACTTGTCAAAATCTTCACAAAGCACGAGTGGTGCTTTGATGTAGATATCGAACCCGATTTGTTGCAGATGGGGCACTCTTCGAGAAAAGTTCCTTCGATGTTACCAAAATACTCCAGATGGCTGTCTATGCTCGAAAACAATTCCTCCTCGCTACAATCGTAAGCGAAGCAGGGGTTATACCAGTGCCCCCTGCATTCAAGTGAACTGAGGATTTCCTTCACATCAGGGATGTTCAGAGTGAGTTGATGGTGCTCAGTGCGTCGAATTATTTTTTCCACAAGAGCTTGTGCTTCCTCCGCCGTCTTTGCCATCATATCGTACATGCTTGCGTTGTTCCCCACGTTGCCAAGTTCGACAGAGAAAAACTCTTCTTGGACTTCTTCCGCCGGCAACATCTTTACCTTCGACAAGTCAACGGTTCCAGTAACGTCGATGTTAAGCGTTGTGGCGTTGTGGTGCCCTTTAAGTTGGTATGTGATGTTCTCAAAATCGTCCGCGCCGAATGCTTGAAAACTGAACAATTTGGCTAAGGCGTCTGCGGGGGTGCCCACTATTGCGGCAAGTTCCACGAGGCATCGTTTCGTAACCTTGTTGTCAGCCTCTAGTCCTGCTAAGCCTAAATTAGGCAGTTGAATGTAATGTGTGTGGCGTGTGGTCATAGTGATGCTCTCAGTAAGAGTAAGTCATTAAGTAAGTGTCCTAAGAGGTGTAGCTAACGTCCATGGCACCGCGCATCAATCAGCGTTACATGCTTCGAATCTGAGAACAATGCGTCGCTATGCGTAGCCTGGTATCCGTCGGACTTTTTCCTGCGGTTTTCTAAAACGGCATGAATCTTGACACCTCTGCTTGGGACCGGTGGCTATACGAAAGTAGAACCATTTCTTAAAAGAGGATAACGATGACTGAACGAGTTCTAGAATTAAAGGACGTTGCGTTGTCTAGTGACGCAAAACATGTGTTTTATTCACATAATGGCTACATTATTGACGGTGAAGCGCGCGTACACGCACTCACAGAACGCTGGTTCCATGGCGTTTGCCTGGCCGTGCTGTACCCGGACATAGCTCAAAAAGCAGGGTATAGCCCACCGACTATGGAAGATGGTGAAGTAGACGTTTTCAAGTATCAGGAATTCGAGCACGCGGTATCTTACGAGTTGCCTGTGCTACGTATTTCCTCGAGCCAGCTCACTGGCGCAACGATGGTGAGCGCCGGCGGACATGCCCCGTCTGATGCACAATTAGAAGCGTTAGCGGCAGTCTTTAAGGTGATGGGCCTGCGAGCAAATGACACGTTGACTGGCGAAGACACCGACATTACTGTTACTCAGTTTGTTGAAAGTCTGCGCCAGCTTCGCAAGGAGTCTCCTGAGTCGGAAGAAAACTACACTTTAGTTGAGCCTGACGAATCGGAGAGCAACCCATGCTAAGCACAGCTCTTCGTACTAGGCGAAATGCGTCCTTGGGCGGCTTCATGGGTTCGGCACTGCAATTCTTTACTCCCACCGAGTCCTTTTTTCAAGCACTAGCCGAGTATAAAGACAAACGAATCGTAGATGCGGGTGCCGGCATGGGCTTAGTTTCTATAGAGGCGGCTGCTCGAGGCTTTGATATGGTGGCGGTGGATATCATGCCGCGTGAAGGGCAATGGGAGCGAGTGCTCATTATGGAAGCCGAGAGCATGCCATACGACGCCAACATGTGGTTGTTACTTTGTCGACCTGACCATAGTGGGTGGGCGTACGACACGTTAGAGCACGCACTCCAACAAGGTGCAGGCGTATTTTACGCAGGTCTAGCTCGTAACTTTGATATTGACCTCGGTGGGTATGTCGGTCGTGAATCAATGCGTTGGGAAAATGTTGGCAAAGAAGGTGAAACGCTGTTTCTCTTCCTGCCCGATGCTTTACTTGCCGCTTCTGACTTCGACTGACCCTTAACCTACTGTTTTTATTTTTAGCCGCCAACTACCCATGTTGGCGGTTTTTCTTTTTCAGGGGACTCTAGCTCACGTTTAGGTGTCACCCACGACGACACCTATGCAGCGTGCGACTCGATTTTAGGCTGAGGACTAACTAGAGACCCGCGCGTCACGTCGAACACTCAGCAACTTTCAGCACTTCCTTGAACATAAGCACAAGGGCGTCCTTCTCATGCAAATTTGCTAGCATGCGCTTTCTACAAATATTGGCAGGCTCGCCTTTTTCCGCTGAAATGAAAGCAGCAGGCATGATAAGGGCGTCTTTCACCAAATCAGCTACGTCAAATACCAAGGCACCCCGTCTAGTTTTGCCGTGCATGAGCGGATACGAATAGGGTATTCCCAGAACCCATAGACAGCATGCAGCTAGCCCGTACGCAAGATAGTTTCCGGCATCGAGATACTCATTGGCAAACTCTTTGGTTTTAGGCTTACGAGTGAACGATACTCCAAATTGCCTGGCCAACAAGCCATAGAGTTCTTTGGTTAGCTGCCCTTCCGCTGAGAGCAATTCCATCGTGTTACGCGCCTCGACACAATGCGCCAAAAACTGCGTGAGGGTGTCGGAGGGGTCAGCCGTTATTTCAGGGTAGCTGGCCCACGATTGTTTAATAAGCGCTACTCTGGTTTGCTGAAACTGCTTGGCAATGGCCAGCCGTCTTGCTTCATCCTCCCACATCGATATCCAGGCACGCGAATATTTTGGTTCCCGATACTCGTTAATGGCAGCCATGTACAGGGGAGTACCCCCTCCCGCCGAAAAGCCTAGCAGCACGTTACCTTCGGCGCACAGACGCGCGGCTTGCTGAGTCAGGGACGTGCCAGGTCCTAAGAGGAGCACGGCCGTGTTCAGTACGGGAATATTGAAGTGTTGCTGTATCGCATCTTTGCGCCGGACAAACACTAATTGTTCGTCGGCCGCGCGGACCGAGCAATGTTCAAGGTATTCGATGCCATATTTGTGGGTGGTGAGAATAGTCATATTTTAGACAATGTTTTTAGGGTGAATTGTTAAGCTGCTGATTCTATTGATGTTTTATGTTTTTTAGAAATCCATTGTATTTTTAATGGTTTCACGCTAAGATGTACGCTGGTATTGAGTTTAGCTATCAATATTTGCAGTTCCCGACCGCATAGGTCGTTTAGAATCGTGGGCTGGGCAGCAATTGGTGTTGGTGTTGTGTTCCCGACCGCATAGGTCGTTTAGAATTGCTGACGGGTCGAGCACATATGCAGAAACGGGTTCCCGACCGCATAGGTCGTTTAGAATAATAGCAGTATACGAAGGGGCGCTGCCGGTCCGTTCCCGACCGCATAGGTCGTTTAGAATGAGCGCCGGCGATTTGACTGCTCTGACACCTGGTTCCCGACCGCATAGGTCGTTTAGAATTCTGCTACGTCGCCCGCGGGCATTTGTGTTCGGTTCCCGACCGCATAGGTCGTTTAGAATATTGTTGTTGTATTAGCACCAAGATTCGGGATGTTCCCGACCGCATAGGTCGTTTAGAATATCGATTTATCACGCTCAAAATTGAAGGACCCGTTCCCGACCGCATAGGTCGTTTAGAATAGCGATTACTGACACCGAACGGACCATTTGGTGTTCCCGACCGCATAGGTCGTTTAGAATACAGTAAAAAGACGCACTTCATTCATCAAAATGTTCCCGACCGCATAGGTCGTTTAGAATACGAAGTGTACCAATGTGATTTCCGGGGTCGTGTTCCCGACCGCATAGGTCGTTTAGAATAAGTGCACCCTTCGGCGGCTTAATCTTCTTGCGTTCCCGACCGCATAGGTCGTTTAGAATATCGAGATTTTGCTTGACGAGCGCTTGACGAAGTTCCCGACCGCATAGGTCGTTTAGAATGACCATTTTAAGTTTTTGCATGAACAAATGAAGTTCCCGACCGCATAGGTCGTTTAGAATAGTTCAATCGCAAAATCAAAACGCAGTGTTTCGTTCCCGACCGCATAGGTCGTTTAGAATATTTGCAGCACGTTTGCCTTTACGCAGCACAAGTTCCCGACCGCATAGGTCGTTTAGAATATTTGGGCGCGTGGCAAACGCGGGGCTGGTGAGTTCCCGACCGCATAGGTCGTTTAGAATCTCGTAAACGGGTTTTTCAGGTCCTCCTGCTCGTTCCCGACCGCATAGGTCGTTTAGAATTATCGCGACTACATGTGTTCCTCAGGAATTGAGTTCCCGACCGCATAGGTCGTTTAGAATCAGAATCGCGTGTCTAGCTCGTCTATCCTTTTGTTCCCGACCGCATAGGTCGTTTAGAATGTAACGCCGCTACCGTCTGTAGAGGCGGAAATGTTCCCGACCGCATAGGTCGTTTAGAATCGACTGCGCTGCCCGAAAATAACCTCGGACAGGTTCCCGACCGCATAGGTCGTTTAGAATTATTTTTCGCCAGCGGCTTGCTTGCTGCGTGGGTTCCCGACCGCATAGGTCGTTTAGAATGTAGGTGCGGCCTCGGACTCGAGTGTTAGAAAGTTCCCGACCGCATAGGTCGTTTAGAATTCATAGCGGAGATAGGGGAGACCGCCTAGGTCGTTTAGAATTCTGTGAGCGTCGCTAATGTCAGCGGCGTAGTGTTCCCGACCGCATAGGTCGTTTAGAATTGGGAACGTATAGACAAATGCGTTCGCTCGTCGTTCCCGACCGCATAGGTCGTTTAGAATTTTCGGATAATGTTCATCTGTTTGATTAAGACGTTCCCGACCGCATAGGTCGTTTAGAATAATCGGCAGTGCGTTGCAGGAATGCTGTTTTAGTTCCCGACCGCATAGGTCGTTTAGAATAAGCAGGGTAGTAGGCAAAGGGCGTTGTCTCAGTTCCCGACCGCATAGGTCGTTTAGAATGGTGTAGCCGCACCAGCTCAATTACGAGACATGTTCCCGACCGCATAGGTCGTTTAGAATGTGGCAAGCAAGATGCCCACCTAGACGAGGTGGTTCCCGACCGCATAGGTCGTTTAGAATTGTAAGGGGTAGTTATTCGCAATTACACTTTGGTTCCCGACCGCATAGGTCGAGAATACCGGATATAACACGCGTTAGCTCTGATAGCGCCTGTTACTGTCGCAAAAGTTGGTTAGTGGAGCTTCCGCCATCTGTCGCGCGTCATAGATGTTCCCGAAACAGACTTCGGGAACATCAACATTCAAGCACTAGGCCCTAATAGCACATCACTCCAAAAACCCGAGCATAGGGTCCCATGCCAGCAGCTTAGTTGAGGGACCCGCCTCGTCAATCCGAAGAGAGGCCCCATCCGTATGTTTGTTACCAGTAGCAAGCCGGTTCGCTTGATTCTCAAGGTCAGAAATAAGTGCATTCAAACACGAAACGCGCGTAAAAGTAGCCAACAAGCATGGCATGCGCTGCCCGGTAACTTCGTCGACGAACTTAACTCCAACAGCGCCAGGTACGAACAGGCTTGACTTAGCATGTATCCCTCGAAATCGCGTTTCCATCGCGTGCCTGGCATTTAAAGAACCAAAAGAAGTCAGGTACCAATGTAAAGAAGGCGCCATGGCTTCCCTGAGACAGGCTTGTCCCTCTCCCGATAAACTAATCACTTGTAACTGTTGCTCCAGATACCCAATGCGATTTTCAGCATAACTCGTTGTAGGCATTAAGCACAGTTGCGCGTCTAATGCGTGGGACCACTGTGGAAGAGGCAGCGTATTCATTGCTAAATGCATATTTAGAGTACTTGAGGCAAGGTTCTCCGGAGAAGCACGCACCCGCCTCGCGGGCATCCCCGATGGCTGAGAAAAAGTAGCTGGCGTGCGGCTTGTCAATCGTTGAATTACGCCTGGCACCTGCTCACTCACGATGAGGTTTTTGGCGCCGTCCTCTACTCCCGGCCGGCCCCACACCGATTTCGCTTGTGACTTCAAAGAACTTAAGGGCCGGGAGAGTAACACAACATTTGGGGTGTTCTGTTCTCGGGGTCCCCGTCGATGTCGACGAACACGGCCTATCGCCTGTATCTCTCCGCGGACCGACCTTGGCTCCAGAATACACCAATCGAAATCGAAGTCCCTTCCAGTTTCAATCAACGTTGTCGTGCAGACCAAGATAACCACGTCCTTGCTCTTACTCGTATCAAGAACCTCTCGTAATACAGGCGTTTCCAGAAACGACGTGTCGTCCTTCCTTCTCGTCATTTGTCCCAAAACGGCATCAAGTACGCCCAGATACGTACGAGGAAATTTAGAGTGATACGACACAAACCGAACGTCGGGCATATTTTCTCCTGCGGGTGCCGGCCTCGTCGCTAGGTATTGCGCCATCTTCCATGCATTTTTGGCTGTGCTTAGTCGAACAAACCCGATGCTCACGCGTTTTCCGGTCGCCGGGTCCACCACACAGTGCTCTTGATGTAAGCCCAGCCCCACAGTTTCAATCTCTGCAAAGGTCTCCTCCAGCGAATGTGCCTGCAAGTCGTACACCGCCATTTGCCTTAGCTTACTGTCGGTTGCCGCGTAGACCGAACACACATTGTCAACAAAAGATAGCCATTCGCTGTTGGCTACCGCAGGGGTGGGCGATTCGAGCACGACAGGGGCGTGGACATCAGACACGAATACCGTGCCGAACTGAACCGGCTTAGCCTTTAAGGCACAATGCATGATAAACCCTTGGTGCCAGGCGTTAAATAGTCCCTCTTGAATAGCGGGGCTTAAGGTCGCCGACATCAACAGCACGCTATGCCCATGAAGGCCAGTAGCAAACACGAGCTTCCCTATCGCCTGCAAATCCTGTGCGGAATAGGCATCGATTTCGTCCAGCACCAGGTCAGTCGTGGCATAGCGTAAAAATAGCTTTGCGTCGCCCCCTTTGAGTAACGACACCGCTGACACCAAATGGTCAACCGTGCACGCCACGATAGGGGCAGATAAAAAGGCCAGCGAACGCTCGTTCCAGTACGCCTTCGCCTCTTCTTTGGTAAACACGCTCTCTAACCAGTCCGTTACGAAGTTAGTGGACGACAACATCGCTTCGAGCTCGCTCCCCCCTGACGACTCCGACCCCACGACGGAGGCACTCCTATCCTCATGCATGTTGTTCTTTGCCTGCACGTCGAGTCCGAGCGTCTGGGGTTGACCAATGGCCACCATCAAGCCCTCCGGCGAAATACCGGCGTCGTTTAGCATGGACATCGCCGATTGCGTCGTCAAAGCACGCTGCCCCAAGGCAAGAGTAAAGCGCATCCCCTCTTCAGACAGGTAATGCATAATGCGCACGGCCGCCAGCGATTTTCCCGTACCGGTGCCGGCAATGGCGGTGCCGAAGACAGGGCCTTGCTTGCTGGCTTTTTGGAACGCAGGCCCCAACGGTTCTTGCCAGGCATAGCTACCCGCGAGCCCTGTTTTTAGCGCTAACGAAGTGGGCGGTAAAAACGTTCGAGGCATCGGTGGGGGCGCCAGTGCTAACCCGGTCAATTGTCGGGAGAGCTTGGACACTTTCATTAAATGCTCGGTCAGGGTATCGCCTGCGTAGTTCTCACCCGACAAGTTCGCGTACACCTCTGACTTGGGTTTGCCAAAGGCCTTCTTCTTGGGTAAGCCTTGCACTGCACCCATGGAACCAATATGGTCGCTCAGAATAAGGGCCGGACGTAGCAGGTGCGCCGCCAGCACCGGCCAAAAATTGGCGGTTGGGACTTGAAAGTTTTGTTCCTTTAAGTCCGCCAAGGCGCACCTCGCTGCTTGCGCGGCAGCCGCCACATTCGCCAACCATTTAGTGTTTTCCCATGGCTTTTGGCCCGGATGTGGCAACAAGCATTGACTCGCGTCGGCCGGTTTTCGGACCGCATCGGCATAGACTTTATTAATATGCACAGTAGCATCAATGCTTTCAAATTGCATATCGTCCGCGTCCGGCAGACGATGATGGGTCAGCACCAGCCACAGCACCGTCAGCAACGCCGGCGCATCCGTATTCAATTGTGTCAATTCACTTTTTAAGATAAGGGCGCCTTGCTCTACCAAGAGGCGTTCAAGCACGCGTTTGCGCCAAAAACTGCCTTCAGGGAGTAAGCCCGTGTCGGAGGCACAACGACAAACGACAGCGGGCGACACTGCTAACTCAGTTAGCCAGGCCTCATCGGTAACGCCTGCCGTCCACAAACTTTCTGCCACCATCATAAAGGACATCAAGTCATGGCGAATCGCTTCAGAACCCGAGCCTGCCGCCAGTTTAGCCTGGAACGCCACGCTTGCTTTTCCTAAATCATGAAACAAAGCCGCCAGCCTATTAAGCGCCATTGCGAACCGTTCTACCGCCGTTTTCTCCTGCGCCCGCGGTCGGTCCGGGTGTGCTTTAGTTTGTCGGAACGCATACCGGCCGTCTTCGTTAAAACACGCTGACGACCCTACCAGCCACGCCAGTTCGAGCCGTGTACGGGAAATGACCCGGTGGCACGCTACCGCTGTGGTTTTAGATGCGACCGCCTTTAGGTTCAAATGTAGCGCCTCCAGCCCCTCCGCTGAAAGTTGGCCCGACCATGTACGCGAACCAAGCTGTGGCAGATATTTAGAGAGCACGCGCCGGGTACGTGTCCAACTCTTACCAGCGCTTTCATTAATAAGTACAACGTTCATTTAGCGGGGTCCGTATTAATAGCCGTGCCCTCGACAGCGAACGCGTCGATAAAAGCATAGGTCTAAATAGATACTGGAAGTATATTTGAACGCAGCAAAATAAACAAGCGCAGAAGGCAGTCGGACGTAGTTGCCCCTCGAAATGAAATAAATATGAACTACTTGTATCGTTTTGCTTGCAAAAAGAAAAAAGGTGACATACACTGGATGCTTCTTTCAAGCCACTATATCCCTAACAGGAGCTCTTACCCACATGACTACCCCAACCGTACAAGGTCTAGGAAAGCGACTAAGCGAATCAGCCATTTCGGCAATGACAATGCTTAAGTCTGTTTTCTTGCGAGATATCGATGCCGAGGGCAATGCCTCCTTACCCGTCGTACTTGAGTCCCCCCATGATGTTGCGCATATGCTGGCAGTCTGTGCCCAAGTGGCTTTACTGGATAACCAGAAAGCTACCCTTAAAGCTATCAAGGCGCAAAGCGCTAACGCAATAGAGGCAAGCACCCAGTACGCCGCGTTCGAAATGGCCCTTCCGTTTCAAGTCATGATGCGTAATAAGAAAGGCGAACTGGAGTTAGATAAGAAAGAACACATTCCCACGATTGAAGCGTCTGGCACAAAATTAGCCCACACCTTCATGAACGCAGCAGCGGCATTCAAATTAATGGCTACAGCGAACATTGATGAATTGGTGACCAGCACCGCATTTAAGTCCGCATTAGACATGCGCGTGTCCCACCCGACTAAAATGTCGGCACCGGCTGGCGCAGGCGGCTATTTGGTGGGACCCTATACAGACGTTGAGCCCGAATTTGGCCACTTGACCGAATCAGAATTCAAGACCCGTGAAACGGTAACCTTGGCGTGTACCGCCGGCTTTCAAAAAATGTGGGTGCTCCTGTTACCTTTGGTTATTTTTGAAGGTAAGACTTACCGCTTGTCGACTTTGATGGCACAGCGCTCGGATGTTGCCGACGCGGTTTCTACTGTTTTTATGCAAAACGACGTGCCGCAAGGTGTCATGCTGGTGGACGCCATGCGCAGCTCGGCAACAATTTCCTTTTCGGGGGAACCGCAGGTATTTTGCGGCGATTTGCCTAACGTGGCCCATGTTAGTGTGCTTGCCCCTTTCGGCTTGTTCAATGAAGTGTACCGCGCCAAAAAAGAAATCAGTGCGGCCTACTCTTTAGAGCAAGCGGACCGAGCGAACGCCTTCGATACCGATATCGCCGCCACGGAGCATGCGTTGGCTGAGCTGGCTCTCCTTAAGGGTCCTGCCGGTAAGACTGCCGAAGTGCTGACACAAAAGCTCAAATTAACAAATGCCCTGCGAGAGCTCAAAGTGGACAAAAAATTGGTGAGCAACACCTACCTGAACATTGAGGTGTTCCCTTTGCTCATCGGTGGCGGCAACCCCCGTAACATGGCGATGGACCTGGACACCTCGGTGCACAAGGCGAATGTACAAGCGTTTATCCCTACCATTCAACAACCGGTGAACCAGTTAGGTAAGCGTACGCTAGTGAGAGGTGCTGCCATAGCGACCGCGTTGATGGGCAAAGTAACGGTGCCCTCATTCAAAACCTTGCCTCGCTTTCTGGCAGCGGAGGCCTTGGGCGCCGACAACAAAGCCAAACGTGCTGCGCTGTTTATAGAATTAATCGCCATGGCTATGTCCCCCTTAATGGCATTACAAGAAGACTGGCGCACCCGCGCTGATGCGGTTGTGGATGGTCTCGCCCTCGAACGGGCTGCACAGGACAAAATCGTTATTTCGGGGGCGGACTGGTCCGTGTTTCTAAAAGGCGACGACACCAAAAATCTGAAAGACCTGCTCATTACGCTAACGCCGCTGGCAAAACAGGTGTTTGATGTGGTCAACACTGCCTTACAGGCTAGCTTTAAATCAAGCAACACCCCCTTGTCTCACACCCACGACAAAGAATTATACGACTTGGCGCTGGCCGCCATTACGCAGGAGCGTGCATAACATGAACACTAAACAATTTTTATTCCGCGATGTTCTGGCCACCCACGTCAAGGTAAGCCATGGCGTCTTTATTGGGCTGCCCTCCTTATCCGGAATCACGGGGCTAAATCGCAATTTTTGCATTCAATTAGCCAAAGCCGTCGGCTTACCTAGTGATGCCTTCCAGCCGTCAGGAGCATTGCTCGCCATTGAAGGCTACCACCAGCACGAAGGATATAAAAAAGGACATAAAGCAGGCACAGCAAGTTACGAAGCGATACCGGCTGCTTGGGCGAGCTTTACCGCCCATATCGCACTTGAAGTATCCGCAAGAACACAGCAAGCGGTGGAACTATTAGCCAGTACGGACCTCTCCGTTATTGCTGCCGAACTGTTGCAAGGAATGTCGTTATGTAAAGGCCGCCTTAATAACGTTAAGCCGCCGGTCAACCTCGCCCAGGCTCGTCTGCAGAAATTTGGCTCGGAACGCAATCGGGTGCTTCATTGCCTGCCTGCTGCCAGCATGGTACTTCGCGACTGCAGCGACCTAGTGCGTGACATGCGTACCGAGGGCATTAATTTGATGGAAGGGCTCGTAGCGGCCACGCTGCGTCATGCCCTTCGCCCCGCGGTGTACCGCACATTTTTTGAAGCCGATGACCGCGCAATTGTGGATTGGCACCTTATTCCCGTGATGAGCGGAGTGCGAATTTTAGAGCAAGGCAACGTTGGAAAGAGCATCCGAAAAGATGCCAATGGCAATTCGGCAGCAACGGCGGTCGGCTCCCCCGCATTTACATTAGTCCGTCTTCAAAAAGCAGCATCCGTCCGGCTTCGCGTGAATGAAGAAGCAGGTACGGACGTCCTTCCCGTCTTTTTTAAAGAGAAAGCACACTCTCTTGGTTATTTCAGCAGCGCATATTAGATGTAACGCACCACCCTTTTCCGGTTTATTTTTGATTTTTTAATTTAATTTCGTTATTTGTTTCTCACTTATAAAGGCACTATCATGGCTAAGAATCCTTCCGTACTCGCATTTACCCGTTCCATCAATCCAGGTCATTTCTTGATGTACAGCGCGCCTGAAGTTGGCGGCGCATTGACCCCTATCGTGGTCCGTGACGAACCGTTGCGTGGCCTGAACGCCACCTCCAAAACGAAGGAAGAAGAAAAGGCACTGACGGTAATGCAAGTTGTTGAATCGGCCAACCTGTCCGCCGGCGATACCGTGCTGGTCTTGATGGGTAAAATACTTATCCGTAACGCCTGTGCCGCACCCCATGCCTGCAATGAATCTGAATTTTACGCTCAACATGCCACTATCATGGCGGCGGCGACTGCTGCCGGTGACTTCACTGAATTGGCCAAACGCTATGCTATTACCCTTGCCATGGGTGGCTGGGCTTGGCGTAACGCAGGGGAAGCCGAGGCGGTAAAGGTATCGGTCACTACCGGCACCAAAAGCTTCAAGTTTATTGACTTGCTGCCAGCTGAAGGCGACATGTTTAATGTTGACGCGCCAGAATACGCCGTTCATAAGCTGGCACTGGTCGCGTTGGCCACTGAGCTGGAAGGCGCATTGACGTCTACGACTAGCCGTGGCGTGAATTTCCACGTTCGTGCCGATATCGTCATGGGCCTGGGCGCGCGCGTTTACCCAAGTCAGGAATGGGCGTCGTCCCAAATGGACAAAGCCTCTAAGGAAAACTGGAAGGGTGGCAATGGTGTTACACGTACGCTGGCGAAAATCAAAACGCCAGCGGGTCTCTTACACGCCATTATTAACGACCGCAAAGTGGGGAATGCGCTTCGTGTGATTGATACATGGTACCCAGGCGGCACCGCAGGGACGCCAATTGCAGTGGAGCCGTATGGCGCCAATGCCCATAAAGGTATCGCGTATCGGTATACCGCGACAGACTCCGTGTTTGGCATAGTAAAACTTATCGTTGCGGGCACCGCGTTAACCCCAGCCCAACGTCAGTTCTATACGGCGGTCTGCATCCGTGGTGGCGTTTTCGGCGGTGGAGAATAACTATGTCCGCATTTGCCCTCACAAGTTTGTCCTATATCGCCTTCGCAGGACAAGGCGAAGACGGGTCCGAGATGATGGCCGAAGTATGGCGCCATGTTCATGCATTCAATCGTGAGCATGGTAACGTACTGGGTATCGATTTTCCGGAATGGGTCGCAGGTACTGCCATGGAATCGGCAAATACTTTGCGTGTGTTCGGTACTTCCGACCAATTAATGGCGTTTATCCGCCAGCCACGCGGTCTTCGATTGCTAGCGACGGGAGGCGTGTCACGGTCTGCAGTAACAACGGTTCCCGCCGGTTCTGCGTTTGCAGCCCCCACCCGAGATTCATCGGCGGATAAAGTAAAACCAGCACAAGCGCGCCGCCGTGAACGCAGAGGGCAACCGGCATTTAGCCAACCTCATGCGAAAACGCAATTTAGTGTAGCCTGCTCGAGCAAAACGAATGGACATTCGTTTTTGTTTAAAATGAAAAAACGTTTTGTAGCCGCAGTTACCGAAGTGTCGTTTAGCAGTTACGGTATGTGTGTTCAAGGCGGGTTGCCTCAGTTTTAAATTTTTTTAACAACAGTTACACCGAATTGGCTGGCATAGTGCGTAAGTGCCCTGCCAGCCAATTTTAGCTTTTCGGTTGCCAAACCGTTTAAATTACTATGTCCCTGAATTCCCGACCGCATAGGTCGTTTAGAATGGCGGTAACCCTGCTTAAACTCGGTTCTATTTGTTCCCGACCGTATAGGTCGTTTAGAGTTCTCAAGGCGAGCTAAGACAGTCAGAGTCAGGTTCCCGACCGCATAGGTCGTTTAGAATAGTGTTCTTTGTGCCATCCTCAAACCAGACTCGTTCCCGACCGCACAGTCCGTATAAAAGCGGCAGCGCATTCTCCTTCCATTGACGCTGCATACGCAAAAAAAGAGCCCATCATTCGAGGGCTCTTTCAAAATCAATAAAATTGCGACAAAATTTTAAGCTCATCATAATTTAACCAAAGACGCTCGCCCGCGTTAATAAAAAACGCCTCGCGAATTTCCTCTCCATCGTCGTGATAGTGAATCTCAACAGACTTGTTGGAGCCAAAGTCCATTATTTTGACAACATGTTGTGTTTCCCCGTAGGCGAATTCCTTCCCGCGTTGCAAATCGGATAAAAACATCATAGACGCCGCTTGAATAGCCATAAGTTCCTCATTTGACTTGTTGTTGAAAAATGCGTGTTAGCCATCTCGCACTTGACTCTGCTTAGTAAGTCACCGATAAAGAACCAAGTTCTTCCTCGTTCAGCTTCTCCCTGTGGTCCTCATACTGGAAATAGGCTTCTTCAATATGACAATTGTCCTCACGGTAGTAAATATCCAACAAACCTCTTCCGGGGAAGGTTACACGCCGCACCTGTATTAGCGTGTTAGTGGCCTCTCGAGCACGGTCAGTCTGAACATCGAGTAGTAGTCTTTCAAGCTTTTTTGCCATTGGCATAATTGTTCCTTTTGCGCTCCACCTATCCGAGGGTTCTTGAGCCTAGTAAGCGGGGACAAATCCCCGTGCTGCTTTCGCTTGCACTTTGTCTTCAAAATGTTGCATCGTAAAACTTGCGCCACGAGCCACCTCAAAACGGCAAACCCACTCATGACGGCTGGCGTTAACTTTATCAGGTGGACAATCGTACGACACAAAATAAGCGTCTACCCGCTTACGACTATCCCCGCTTGATGGCACGTCCCGCGCTTCGCGGTCTATTCCTTTTGCAATTAACATCTCACTCCTTTTTATCCAATAAATGTCCTACCCGCTTAACAGACTAGCCTTAAGCTGAAAAGCGGGCGACCCGAGCTATTTTGGCAAATTAGCGCCGCCGCCATATAACAAAGAAGTTCCGGTAGTAAAGCTCCAGTTCTTCATGAGCGTGACACCATTCACATTTCCGTTGAAGGACACGTTATAGGTCGTGTTAGCCTTGAACGGAACTCGTCCTACGATGTGTGCCACATTTTTAGCTATAAATCCATTTACGTCATTTTTCGACGTAAGTAACCGAACATCCAAGGGTGTTGTTTGCCCCTTTTCTGCCACAGTAAAGGTGGCAACTGTCAAGGTCGTCTTTGCTTCTGAGTAAACTGAAATAGGAGAACTCGTATTTTTGGCGAACACATCATAGGAGGGAACCAAATCAGAAAACGGATTAGGTAATTCCGGGGACATTGTGAGCGGCAAATCTGTCTGGTTCGCGACGGGATAGGTGGTGGAAAAATCTGAAGCATTATTCTGCCCCAGGCCAACTTGACCAAAATCCATCACTACCGGATAACTCCAACCAGCAGTGTAAGAAATACCTACGTGCGTTACCGATTGTGCTGTTAAACCGTCCCTGTGATATAGCGTGTTCATCATACCGTCGACGCCCATTTTCTCGTACCCAACGCCTATCAGTTCTAGCACAGGAGTTCCTGCGTACTGCGCCACAATCAATCTATCCGAAAAACTAACACCGGTAAATCCGGACTTAGCTGCCGATTCAATATGCGTTATTTCCTGGTTAAGTGCACAATAAGCAGAATGGTTTTTGGCGCCCACATCCATTTTGGTGTCTTGCGCTACAGGTCCAAGGCCCATCATCCGGCGAAAGCCGTTTAATTCCGTGTACGAGATTAACTCAGTTGAACCAGCGACATACGTTGGCGCAGGTACATTGGTTTGCAAGTTGGCCGGCGTTATGCCGGGCGTTGTGGCTACGGGAGGAGTTGCGGGTACTGAAACTGCGCCAGAACCAGAACCACCTCCACAAGCCGATACCGCCAGCATTATTGCGATTGCCATCAAGTTTAATTTCGTTTTCATTTAGGTCTCTCAGTTAACTACATTTTTCAATAGAAAGAGACGGTTCAGCGGTAAGGCTAAACTTGCTCTCTCTCAGTTTTTCCTTAAACTTCACCCACGATTCTTAGATGAGGAGGTAATTGTCCGGCAGCGACTGTCTCTTTACTCCACAATAGTCCTTGAGAATCAATCAACATCCCTTTGGCCTGCCGCTTCGTAAAGCGACCGTGCCACTTTCCCCATCCGGTAGCTGACCCATCTGAGTACACCCTAGGGGCACATTCAGAACACAAGGCCTTGCCACGCGCTTCTTCTGGCCAGTCTTTGTCGTGACGAGCCCAGTAAAAGCCCAGCGCCGTGTTTTCAACACAACCGCACGTTTCACACTGATAAACTGACATATCTTCCTTTTGGGTGGACCAATTTTCGCGCTTTACGTTTTAAGCGTCGCCAACAAAATGCGCAGGTTCAGTAGCGCACTTTGTGCCTCTTCTTTACTCGTCCCTAGCAATACATCAAGGGGACTCGTGGGGGAGCACTCCATGTAACTGAGAACGACTTGACACAATGCTTCGCCTTTTTCGGCAACCGTCACTAATGCTGGTATAGCCATGTTTTCCTCCTTTTTTTCATAACGATAGTTCTCCCTGCGCTGTTAGAACCTTAGCGGTAATATCCTCAATATCCGTCAGTGCGTTACCACAGCGACGAACGGAGCGTACCCCTGTTCTTTTCTCGCATTTGCAAGTAGCCGGTTTGCTCTTTTGCGCAATCTTCACTTGACCGCATGAAGAGCATTTCGCCATCCAGTATTTCATGTCTTATTCCTCCTATTTAAGTGTGCGAAGCCGCGCAACCTCGAAATGAAGAGCGATGCGTACATTTTTACGCACATACGCATTTTTGTGGTTTCTCGCCACAAGGTGCGTGCGCAATTGTTGACGCAGGTACGCCAAAGTCATCGATGTTGCGCTTACGCCTTGCGACCAAGCAGACGGTTTAGCACTCATAATTCTGTCCTTTCTTCTCTCTGACTCCCTAACATATGCCAGTCAGCGACTTCAAATTCATTCGGTTTAACTCCTAATTTTTCGCCATCGGCGAACACTACGGTGACAGCCCCGTGACTATTGGTCCATGCTGGTAACACTTGTCCGATGAACGCAACTGGCGGGACGCCCCCTTTACACATTGCAAACCCAACTACAGGTATAGCGTCTGCCGTGACCGTTTTAAGCATGCGCACGCTCCGAGGCACCCGTTCCCCAAAGGGATACGTATCACTTCGTTGATGCAACGCCGGGCAATCAATCAAAGACGCCGTCACAGCGTTACGTTCTCTATCTGAGACCCCTGGGCCAGACCCGCTTTCAATTGCGCATTTGCATTTACTCGCCATTGTGCGTCTGCGTCACCGTACGTGACCAACGGAAGCACCGGCTCCTCCGAGGCACAATTGAGAACATAGTTGCCAAATGCAGTCATTTGCGAACGGCCAAATCCGACGCTACGCGTGACGCCTAGCTCATACAGCCGTTTCATGGCGTCTTTAGGCACGTCATGTCCACCTGCATCCATGTCTCCACAAGTGTCATTAAACCGCGTCAGCGCCTCAAAATCGTCTATGTGTAACCAGATACTCTTTTGTTGAACAGTGTCCATCGATTAGTTGTCCTTTTTTGTTTGTAATGCTGATGCGCCTAGCCAGACCAACTCAGTGCCCAGCCAAAACAGGGAGGTTCTGCCACCCCAGCTGACCAAGTGCGGCACGTAGCGAAATTTGGGGTATCCCCCTGCAAAAACGAGGCGGCCCGGAATCACCGTTTTACCGCGGACACATTGATTAAGCGTGCGCATGGTCATCCCTTCAACGTACTAGCAGTTGCAACACAGGGCGCTGATTCTCTGACTATCTTTAGAACAGGCCTTTCTTGCATAACCACGGTTTCCACCCTGCCCGCCAACAACGTTACCGCTACCGGCTTGGTGCCAATTTTGGTCGTTGTCAACTTCCAGCACGAGGACCCTTCTTGTACTAGCTCCTCACCAACGGTGTAAGCCTGGAGGTAGTTTTGGGTGCCGATAGTGCCGTCCGCCATTTTCGTTTGTTGCACGACATTAAAATAGTGGGTTTGCGGGAGAGGCAGGGGTGGCGCTAGTTCCGTGGAGAACACGGAAAGTGCTGTGCACCCCAACACGAACAACATGATAAGTTTTCTCATGAGTTTCCTTAAGAAAAAACCCCGTCCAGCCTGCGACAGGGTTTGCCAATCAATTAAATACGACGACCGCGCGTGCCTCGTTTTTCATTCAATGCCAGCTTGTCATCAATCTCCAATTCCAGATTCACGCCTTGCCATGCAGCCAAGTGTTGAACACGCACCAGAACATTGGCCAAATGACTGCCCAATTCCTCCGTAGGGGCAGCGCCTCGACAGGTATTGACGGCTTTGGCCAAGTCGGATGACATGAACGCGAGCACCTCCAACGGCGAAGTTCCGGCAAAAAGAGAGTGACCTTCTTTTTGCTTCGCCAACGCCATGAGTGATATCAAGTCAAGGGACTGCACTTTGGCAAAATCGACAACGCGTAATACGATGTCGGCTAGCTCCATGCCGAATTTATCCGTAGGATATTTTCCCAAGCATTCGTCCACCGATTCGCCCACTTCGGACCCGATTAAGGCGAGGGTTTCCAGCGGGTTTTTATTGTGCCAGCCCATGCGTTCGACCCAGTCATAATGCTGGTCAGCAATTCTGTTTAAGTCCATAATTTCCTTTAGATAAATGGGTTCAGGCGGGTAAGCGCCTTTAGTGTAGTAGGTACAACGATAACCAATAAAACTGGCCTACTAGGTATAGGCACTCGCCGGCGAGGGAGAAGTGAGCTAAACACCTGTCTGCCGTTTTAGACTGAAACACACGTTGAATTTTTCTGGAACCTGCCTGAGACCTTTATCGGAAAGGGGGCATACGCCTGGGAACAGCCCTATTTCTATGGCGTTTGGTCGCGAAGGCCCAGATATCCGAATAAAGGTCGCTTTTTCAGGCTATACTATCTGCCCCTGTAGAATAAAGAACACAACCGTTGTGCCCCTCGCTCCTCGCTACGCCGCCGCATTTCCGAACGGAACCCTTTTTGATTACATTGACCCCGTATCCGGGTTGCGCGCGCGTATTCAATGCGGGCCTCTGTACTTTTGTGCCTATGTGGGTGCGCCACGCAGTCTAGCGCTAGCCAACTTACCGGCCTTGGCGTTTTCTTGTCCTCACGCTATTACCTTTGCCGACTGGGGGAACAACGAGTCCCAACCCGCTGATTGGTTTTGGTGGGGGTGGGATTACCTCCCCTTCACTGACGTGCTATCGTTTTCTGCGGAAGAAGGCATTGTAAGGCAACGAGTCCTGACAAATCTGTATGACATGCATGGGCACAAAACCGAGGCCCAGCAATGGACGTTTGAAGAAGTGAAGGGGGACGTTCTTGACATACTTTCCGTGCTGGGTAGTTGCGTCAAAGAAGCTAAGAGTCGCTTGGACAATGCCTAACTGCGAACAGGAACACGGCTCGCTAATGCACTTAGGCCCCAGTATGCACACGCAAAAAAAGCCCCTCAAGATAATCTTGAGGGACGTAATGAATAAGATTGGTGATTACGCTGTGATGACCTGAACGTCTACCGCTTTTTGGGGCATATACTTTAGACGCCCTTTTAACAACAGATATGCCTCAGCTTGAGCACGCAATTTTTCTTGTTCCAGGTGATTGAGCACAAGACTCGAAGAATGCATCGGCCGGGCAGCGCCCTTGGCGACATACTCCTCCAACGCGTCCACCACTCCTTTGAGGGAGCAGGGGTAATCACAATTGACTAGCCCTAAAATGTACTGCCATACCAGCAAGTTCGCGGTACTGTAGAAAATTCCGGTGTCTGCCCTGATAGTGCCTTCGGGGTCGACAAGAAGCTTTGCCGCGAAGGAGGCAATCTCTCGTTCAGCAAGGCTGACTCGACCTTGGGCAAGTACAACCATCTCGTTTTCGTTCATGATGTCCTTTTTGTGGAAGTATGGAACTTCCTGTGAATGGCTACAATACCTGTGGTTCTATCGTGCTTAAGGCTACCACGAGTCTTCGACTGCTCGTCGAGTAACCCTATCGACAGTCTCCGCCTGACACCAGTCAATGACCCCCGCTATACATCGTGTCCCGTCAGCTTATGAATAAGCTCATTAGAATGGGAAAGCCATTCCGCCTCAATCGTGTCGGGGTCGTGCGCCTCAATCATTCGGGACAGCGCCCTATGTAGACCGGTCACGACCTCGATGACCTCGGTGGGGTTGCCGGAAGGGCCTGCCTCCTGAATGCCTGAAGGACCGGCCTGCCATCCCGCCTTAAGTGCTATCTTGCTTACTTGTAAGCTGAGCGTCTCCCCCTCCAAAAAATAGACCTGCATGGCATTGTCGCCCGCCTGTTGTGCTAACACATTGGTTCCGTGCAAGGCGTGGAACGCTTGAAGCGTTGAGGGCTGGTCAATCCACATCCGAGTCAGTTTATTTGTCATGTTGAACTCCGTATCCTAAAAGTTAATATATGTGCCGCCGTTGGCGGGTACTCTGGTTTAGTCCTAGCATGAAGCAATAAAAACCTGTGGTTCATCGTGCTATGTCATGCCCTACAAGAGAGTATAGGTAGCCGCGAACCGGCCTAAGACGCTAAAGACTTTTTAAGCCTTGTCCAAACGAGTTGTCCGTGGCTGGCCTCTTCTATGTATTAAGCGAAAGTGCCGCGTATCTGTTACACTCTAAATAGAGTCCTTGGAAGTGTTTAGTGAGGATTGGCGATAGGGTGCTCTGTTTAGCTAACAAGCGGCGTGCAAACCGCCTGCTCTTAAGATTGGCAGGCGGTTTGTCGTACTATTGTTACGGACTAAGGGGTGAGGGATGTAAAATTGCTTCGGTTAGTCACGTCTCCTAATCCTAACTGACCCATTGAGTTACCCCCGACGGTAACCCATGAACCTGTGGAGGTACTGGCGACAACATGGTAGAAGCCTACTGCCACGGTAGTCGCCCCGTTTAACGAAGGCACCGCCACAAAACTCAGCTTAGTCGTCGTATTACCAATACCGAGCTGCCCTTGAGCGTTGTATCCGGTAGCGACCCAATTTCCATTTCCAAGTTGAGCCCAGGTATTGTTACCCCCTGTAATTACCCGAGCAGCACCATTTAATAACGGCACCGCCACAAAAGTGTTCTGACTTGTCACCGTTCCTATTCCCAGCTCGCCATCCCCATTATAACCAGCCGCTACCCAGTTACCATTTAGTTGTCGTGCAAAAGTAGCATGTCCGCTTGAGACGACATTACTAAGCCCATTCAACGCGGTCACCGCCGTGAAGCTATTCCGATGGGCGTTGTCTCCTAACCCCAATTGGCCATAGGCGTTGTTTCCGGTAGCGACCCAATTTCCGTCCGTCCGCTGGGCCAATGTGTGATAGATACCGGGGCGTACGTTAGGGGCGTCACCTAACGCAGGCACTGCGGTGAAACTATTGCGATTAGTGTTATCGCCTAGGCCTAACTGACCATATGCATTACTGCCGGTAGCGAACCAAGCACCGTTTGATTTACGCGCGAACGTATGTTGATAACCGGGCACTACGGAATGAGCGCCGGTTAGCGAAGCAACAGCTACAAAACTAGTGCTATTGGTGGTGTTCCCTAGCCCTAATTGTCCTGATTCATTCGCACCTGCCGCCATCCAATTACCATTTTCCAAGCGCGCCCATGTCGTGTCCCCTGCTACTACAACTTTAGTGGCACCCATTAACGCAGGCACTGCGGTGAAACTATTGCGGTTAGTATTGTCGCCTAGCCCCAGCTGACCGGCATTGTTTGCACCGACGGCAACCCAGCTACCATTTGTTTTTTGCACAAAGGTAACGTTCGCATTTCCGCTGGTAACTACTTGAGAAACGCCAACGCCTGAACCAGTACCGGTGAGCAATAAGGGCGTGGCTACTCCATTAGAATTGACACTTAGATTGTAAGAAGGGCCCGAATATTCTTGTATGGCAATTGGGCTAAATATTAAAGAAACAGAGCATTTCGCCGAAGGAGCTAACGTGCTGGTGCAATCGGTGCTACTAATAGAGAAAGGGGCTGCTGCCGTCAACGGTGGCTCGGTAAAAATCACGGGCAAATCGCCTGGATTTGTCAGGCTGACAGTAATGGCGCTGCTGCTTAACCCAACCGAGGTATTCGGGAAAGTTATTGAGGACAACGCCACATTACTGGCGTCCTTAAACGTGACAGAGGCCAAGGCTTGACCTGTGCCGTTAATCGCTAAGGACACCGCACCTGACATGCCGTTATTTGCAATAAGTAAGTTGCCCTGTGGTTGCACACCGGCCACTGTCGGCGCAAATCCTAAAGTGATGGAGCAGGACTGGCTCGCCGCAATCGGGCTACCGCAGGTATTGCTCACCAGGGTATATGGCGGATTGCCGCTGACTAAAGAAATCCCGGACACCACCAACGGGGCGTTACCTGTATTAAAAAGCTGCACTGTTTTAGAGCTGCCTGTACTGACCGGAGTCGCATCCATCCCGATGTCGCCGATACTTGCGATACCTTGCGAGATAACCGCCGTCAAGCTACTGGTCAAGGTGCCTGCCCCCGTGGTGAGGTGGAGCGTCCCTGTGCGTGTACCTAGTGAAGTTCCGTGGAACTGCACCTTAACCAGACACGCCGCTGCCGCTGCCAGACTGGCAGGACAGGTGGAAGAGACGAAGGTGAACTCCCCTGTATCGCTGTTCACGGCGCTGGCCGGAGCTGAAATGCTAAGCGGCACCACGCCAGTATTGGTGACGACGATATCTTGTTGTACGATGTCCGCCACGATATGCGTGCCAAAGGACGTATTCGCGGCCACGGTTCCGGACGCAGCGGGAGGCGTGTTATCTTGTGTTCCGCTCCCCGTTAAGATAATGGCGCCTGCGCCACTACTACCATCATTGCCCACCAGCACGCGACCAAACAAAGCTCCCGAGTCACGCGGGGTCATTGCAACAGAGATGGCACAGGACATGCCTACCGCAATCGGCACGGCACAGTCGTTAGACTGATTAAAGTGGGTAATGCCTTGGTCAACGGAAACTCCGAAGATAGTCAAAGGCGCGGTACCGTTATTGGTGACCGTCACATTCTGTGCGGTGCTGGTCGTGCCTACCTCTTGAGCCGCGAAGGTCAAGCTAGTGTTCGATAACGATGCCGAGCCTTGCAATACTGGCCCGCCGGTGACTATAAGGCCTGGAATGGCTTTATAGTAGCTAAAGTCTCCTGTGGCAGCCGTAGCTCCCATTGGTTGAAGGACAAGTAAAGAAAGCGAAACTGCGGCGACGAGCCGCTTGCGTTGAGATGCGAACATTGAAATCCTGTTGGGTTGTTGTTAGCAAAATACAATAACAGCGTATAGACACCGTCTTTAAATAGGGTTTTCGAAATCTTTGTAGCGTTTTAGGGTCAAACCGAACATAGACCATCGGACATCCCACGCAAATCCGAGGTGCGTGTAGCACCAGTTTTTTGCGATGCGGCGCCACTTGGCGAACCAGCTAAAGAACCGCTCAATACGCCAGCGGACAGGCATGGGCACGAATATCGTTCCGTCGGGCAGCGGAGGGGAATCACCGTTGAGCTCCACCCCGATATCGGCCATTTCCGCAACCAGTCCCGCACCACGATACGCCTTATCAATCAGCGTGTGCACGAAGAACCCCGTGGCACGCTTGTAGCCGGAAGGGGCGCTGCCTTCTCCGCCATAGGCGCTTTCCGTGAACGTTACGTCAATAATGCCCAGCGTAGGTGCGTAGCGTTTGCTGCGGGAACCGCGCCGGTGGCGCTTTGGCTCAAGCTGCTTCATGGCCCGCTCAAGTGTGCCGTCTTCACTCCAGCGCGTGCGCTGGGTGTACACCGACTGCCAAGGGGGAAAATCCCCCGGCAAGGAACGCCAGGTGCCTCCATGGCGCATGAGATACAAGATGGCGTCCAGCATTTCCCTGGCAGGGGCCTCCGGCGGACGCCCGACACTCCCTTTTTGCTTATTGAAGATGGAACGAACTAGCCTCCACTGGTAATCGGTTGTGTCAGATGGATACTTTTTGCGCATTCAGAGTTTCGTTTAAAACCCTTATAGCTATGACACTTTTAATTTGAAGACGGTGTCTATAGGCATCATAGTTATACTAACCTTTAGTTAGTATAAAATTTTCGCCTGAAAATTTTAGTTTCGTACGCAGCACGCGAATTCGCATCTCCCTAAAAGGCCGCGCCGCTAACTTCGTAGTTAGCCCTTTTCTGCTTCTTATCCGCGTCCACATGACAGTGTCCCAGGGGTTGCTCTGTCCACCCAAAGAAACACTTGGACCCCTGTTTCGGTTACGTCGTTTGTTTCGAGTTAAGCACCCAACATCTTTGTTTCTAACCCCTTGCGTATCGTGGGCATATGCATTGGACCGTCGGGCGCGGCGACCCCTCGTCCTGCTACACCCACTGCAGCTCTCTCAATTCGGCCTTCAGATAGGCATAGAAAAAGGGGGCTGCCACCAAGCCGGGCACCCCGAACACCGCTTCCAACACGAACATGGCGCTGAGCAATTCCCAGGCAGCCATATGCATGCGCGAGCCAACTACTTTAGCGTTGATTACGTATTCCAGCTTGTGAATAACCACTAGAAAAATTAACGCGGCCACAGCAACCATCGGCCCCACACTAAGCCCCACTAACGTCGTGACCGTGTTGCACAACAAATTGCCCGCCACCGGCAGCATGCCTGCCAAAAAAGTCAGCACCAACAGAGATAGCGCGTAGGGCATATGCTCCCCCATCAAGGGAAGTACCCCGTAAAAAAATATGGCGGTCAACGTAGTATTAATGCTGGCAATCCAGAATTGTGCTACCACGATGGAACGAAAAGTGGTGTCCAAATGATGTGCCCGGCGGGCAATGACCACGGACAACGGCATCATGTCCGCGCTCTCCCTTCGGCGCCCATTGGCCAGAAGCAGCCCTATCACCCCACCCACCAGCGCCATTAAGAGTCCATGCGCACTACTTTTGCCAAAGGCAGCTAGCGTGTTGGACTGACTCTGCACCAATTGCGCTAACCAAGGTTTAATCGCTTCCGGCCCGGAAGGGAGATGACTTGCCAACATCACGGGCAACCGCCCTCTCCATTGAGACACAATTTTGCTTAGTTCCTGCACCACGTCAAGATATGCAGCATTGGCATGCTGGCCTAGATAGGCTAAGCTGATGCCAACCGCGACTAGCACTATCACCGGCACAGCCGCCACGACAACGGTGGCAACCATTTGCGCGCGGCGGCCTAACCGTCGAAATAACTTGGTCGAGGGTAAGCTACTAGCTAAAGCAAAGCTGGCGCATGTCGCCAGCATCGCAACAATGAGGTCAAATTTTAAGACGGCGCCTAGGGCGAGGATAGCCATTACTAGACTGGCGTATTCGAAGGAAGAACGGGAGGGGGTCATAGGCGGGCTAAAAGAAGAATGAGCCACGTGTAGCGCATAGCCTTTATCTGTTCATGCTCTAGAAGAGCTGACTTATGCCCCGTCCGTAACGCCCTCCCGCGACCTGACAAGCCAATGAAGGGGGCCACCCGCGGATTTGTCGCGACGGGTAGGCAGCTTAAAGACCACCAGCGCCCAATATATGCGTGCTGCGCAGGCACGCCCGCCGCTGTGATGCGTGGCGGCGCCATTTACTACATCCAGCCCGACCATCTCAATACCCCGCACACGATTAAAGACGCCACCGGCGGTTTGGTCTGACAATGGCGCTGCGAACCAAAACCCGGGCATGGGCTGCCTGTATGCCAAGGAGGGCTTGTACTTAGCTTCAGAAATGTTCCTACTCGCCGTGAGACCTTGCAAACCCCTCGTTTTTTTGAGGGATTTTCCGGATAATTACGAGGGAGCCACAGACCAGCGAAGCATCAAGGCCTTGGACTCTTTAGCCTGAAACGCCCTTTTCGTTTCAGGCCCCGGAACACTAGCTACACTTTGGAACACTTCTAGACTGTTCTCATGCCTCCCTCTTCCTACTATCACGTCATTCCCTTATCGAACTTCGCGCGCGGCTATGACAAATACCGCCGCTGTTACGATAAGGCCCGCCTTTCTGAAAGCACCTACCCGGGCCAATTTTTTGTTCTCAAACGAGAGGACCTTTCTGTCGGAATAGAAAAGGTCAGCCGGCTTATTGATAGGCTGAAGTTACACAAAGACCGCCTGCTTGTGTTAGAGGCTACTTTGCCATCAACCAGCTTGTTTCCAAACAAACGTACAGGCCTAGGCCAGTACCTGGAGGGCTCGGCCTTGCCTATTACGAGGCTCTGGTTCCTTGACGCGCAAGAGGCACTGGTGCCTGTCACGACGGAAGAGGCCTATGCCGCATCACTCATTACCTTGAACCCCGTACTTCCCCCATTTCAAGGCCTAACCCCGAGAACCCTCTCTGTTCTGCCCATCGCAAGGGCCTGCCAGGCAGCCTGCGCCTTTTGTTTTTCCGAAAGTTCTGCGTCGCTTGAACAAGTGCCTAGCCCTCTTAACTTGTCCCTAATAGATGCCTACTGTCGTCGCGCGCTAGCCGCAGGCGCTTCGCGTTTCGTTATAACCGGTGGAGGAGAGCCGGGTTTGCTTGCGCACACGCAGTTACTCGCCTTAATCCGAACAGGCCGGTCTTACTTTGATAAAGTAGTGTTGATAACAAATGGTGTGCACCTCTCCAAACAAGAGGAACAGGCAGGGTTTGCGATGTTGTCCGACTATGAACAGGCCGGCCTTACCGTCTTGTCCATTTCAAGACATCACAACGACCCTGCAAGGAACAAAGTCATTATGGGCCTCGACACGCGAACGGAAAAAGTGCTGGGTTTGCTAAAGGGTTTGCGTAAGGAGAGGTCCTCTCTTTTGCCCGCGGTACAGGCGCGCCTTATCTGCGTACTTCAACAAGGGGGCGTTGAGGACGAGGCCTCTCTTCGCAACTACGTCGGCTGGGCGGTCGGGCAAGGCGTGACCGAAATTTGCTTTAAAGAGTTATACGTCGCTTCCACCTTAGAGTCGGTGTACCACACACAGAAAGAACATCAATGGTCACAAGACCATCAAGTCCCGTTGTTGCTGGTGACCTCCTTCTTTGCCAACAATGGGTTTGCGGTAGTGACGTGCCTGCCTTGGGGAGCTCCTGTTTTTGAGGGCACCTGGCACGGCATCCGCCTTCGCGTCGCGGCATATACGGAACCCAATGTCTTTTGGGAGCGAAGCAATGGCGTCGCGCGCAGCTGGAATGTCATGGCGGACGGCACGTGCCTCGTTTCCTTGGAAGACCCCACCAGCACGCTGGTGCTACCCGGTGCGCGCCGGGTTATCGCGCTCAAGGAGAGCCGAGATTAGCAACACAACGCGATGCCCCTCCCTCAACATGACAATACGCTAGGACGGCCCGATATGCCTAATCCCTCGACCCAAGCCGGGTTTGCACCCCGCTGGACCTTTACAGAATTCATGCAACACAAGGAGGCACTGTTGGCGAGTCATCCAAACAAGCCTATCGACTTGACGGACAATCGTTTCGCGTTGGCTGTTACGCCGTGGCGTCCTGGTCCTTCACACTTGACACTCCCTGCTAAAGCTCACCGGTGTCACCTGGCAGAATGGTGGCTAGAGGCATTTCACCTACCCGCAGAATGGAAACCGCGAGCGCTCATCTGCGTTGGTGTCCGGCAAGCCCTGAAAACAATGATGGAGCAATGGGCACTACAGAAAAAAGTCGTGCTCATCCCCTTGGATGTTTATCCCGTGTACCACGATATCGCGCGAAATGCCGGTGCTACCTTCCGCACTTTTGCCACCCACCCTTCCGTACCTTCCATATTGCCTGCAGGGGACGTTCTGCTAGTCACCAATCCATTAAAGCCCCGCGCAAGTGCATTGACAAGGCAAGAAGTGGACGCCTTATTAGCGTGGTTACACGTCGCTTCGCATCGGCGCCTGATTATTGATGCGGTCTACACGCTAGACACGTGTTTCGACACCGCCACCTTAGCACTGTACGCTACAGGTCAAGTGATTGTGCTCCACTCTTTGTCGAAAAGTTGGGCACATCCGCTCGTTATGGGTGTTGCCTTGATGCCAGAAAACGATGTGCCTACCTGGAGCCTTCATTTTAAAGCGCAGTCCCCCTCCCCGTACAACCTCACCTTAGCCCAAGCGTTACTCACCCAGGCACCGTTGTTTCCGCTCGAGTTAGCCGCGACGCTGGCCGAAGCGAAAGCCAGGCTTCTGGCGCTTTGTACTGAGCGGCAAGTGCCCTTACTGGACAGTCCTCCCCAGTTGGCGCGCTACCATTTTATAGTACCATTGCCATGGCAACATCTCTTGGCGTCGCATGGCATTCTTGGGCTCCCTTTTTCCGTGTTTGGAGGTGCCAACATGAACCTCACCATCATCACCTCCTTGTCCTTGCTTTAGCTAGTCGGTTACACTACAGGGTCACCGAACCGGAGGGTTGTCTATACGAGTCAGACCCCTTTACTTTTTAGGAATTTACCATGACGATATCGCGCAATTCCCTCCATTCTGGACTTATCTCGGTTCCCTTGCCTCGCACCTTGAACGGCTTCACCCGTCACTTGGGGAATAGACTCAAGGAGCGGCAACCGTTTATGTTTCGGCAGACCGGCAACAATCCGGAGAACCCGGCAACACTGCATAAACTGGACTTAATCGACGTGACCGTACACGGCAGCACACACGCCATTCTTCAATTCGATGGCTCGTTTAAAGGCCCTGTCCCACCTTCCCTCGTTGAGTGCTCAAAGGACTTGATGACAATGCTAGGTGCAGCCCAGCTTTCCCTGGGGATGGGCGCGTTTAACCACGCCAACAAGACCACAGTCAAGGGTGTCGCGGTCCAATTAAATCGGTGTGCTATCCCTGAAGAATTATGGAACGAGCTGGCACAACGGTACCCCTCAAAACAACCAGTTACACGCATTAAGCGTTTGCCAGTAGAAGTAACGCAAAAAACGCGCCAACAACGTGAGCTGACAGCCCAGGTGCAGCAGGTAAATAAGGAAATGGCAGACCTTCTGGCCACTCGAAATGCACTTCAAGGTCAGTTAGCACGGCTCACTCGTACCGTGCGGCGTAAGGAAGTATAACGCGCATTGTTGCTCATTATTTTAGTCTCGCTTCGCCCTAGGCCTAGCGAGACTTTTTTGTGTACAGCACAGCGGGCACCCCTTCCGCGCACTTGGTCACTTTAACAAAAGGAAAATATGGAAACGGTAATCGTTCCGAAGTCGGTCCTAGCCGACGACGTGTCCGCCTCGCTGCGGCCGTGGTTTAGTATCTACAACCCCCATTATGGCCCAGAAAAAACCGCAAAATACTGGTTTGTGCCCTTTCCAGAAGAGGAATTTCCCGCGATGTCCCCATGGGAAGATAATTGCATCATTGCCCATTACGGGATTGAGCCCTACGCTCGCCAGGCGGGTTGCACGGAAACCGAGCTCATCTTAAAGCTCATCAAGCAATCGGCGCTAAAAGATTTGGCGCGCCATCGAACGACCTAGGGCTGCCCGGCCGTCTCTCGTTCCTTAGATACCCGTTCCTACACCAAGTAGGACCACTAATTTAAGGAGACAACATGGTAATCAGTTATGAATGCGCCATTGACAACATTCCCCCTGCCGCACCTAAGGTGCGCAATCCGTATGTGATGGCAAACATGGCGCCTGCTGTTGTATTAGTCACGCATATTAATGGCGTCTTGCGTGACACCAAAGTCAACACTCCTAGTCCCTTGGCCACTTTTGTGGATATTGACATCGCCAATTACACGGTGCCTACCAATGTACTGGGCGCCGTTGTCGAAGACTATCGATTGGCTGGCTACAAGGTAATCTATCAACCGGAGCAACAGACCCACAAGCAAAGACTCACCCTTTCTTGGTAGCCATCACTACTGATTTATAGCTCCCTTTAACCGCGCAGTTAAAGGGAGTTTTTTGATGCTAAAAAGAGCGCTACACTAAAGAGGTCTATGTACCTCGGCTATAAACACTGTTGTTATAGTTAACCAAGAGAGCGTGAAATCCTGTTTTCACGCATCGCCCCTTAACCGTTGTATTTACCTTTACCCCATGAGCACATTTATCGCACTCTGGATTATTGGCGGCCTGTTCTCAATAGGCTACTTAATATCCTCTAAAGAATTTAGCGAAAATACGCTAAACGACAACATCCTACGCATAGGCTGGGTTGCCCTTACCTGGCCTTTATATCTAGGTTATCGTGTGCACCTTCACGCTCATCCGGACGATACGGTGTAACCCTCCATCGACTGAGTCAAAAAGCGCCTAATATCCGAAGATATTAGACGCTTTTATTACATACAGCCTCGTTCCCCTTCCTTATGCAGCGCCGCCCAGCATAGGCGAGATAAACAGCAACCACATCGCGGTCATACTGAGCACAATGAACATTACTGTCTGGAGCACCAACTGCCCCATCAACATATGTGCCATCCAACGCGGCATGGCGGTGTGCTCGATTATCACTTCCGCTATCTTGTACCATGACTTTTTCAAGGTTGACGGTAGTTTGTCACCAGCTTCCATTTCGGACTCCTTTTCGTTATTAGTATTACGTGTAGGCACGGCATCGCCCCATCACGCCCTTCGTTACCGGGCATCCCCCAAGTCGCTATACGTCAAAGAACCTGCAATGAAATGGACAACCATCAGGCACTTCATCTCCAAGGAATATAATGAACTTAGCAGATTATGACCGCTTAAAGCAGGTCACGCAGAGCAGCATCAGCGGGGCGCAGCTCCGCAATCAAACACCACGTACGCTACTGTACGGCTATACCCTCGCCAGGCAAGATTGGCACGTGTATCTGGACACCCAAGGTCAAATTCATCAAGTATGCTATCACGATGCGGCCCAGCCGAAGGACCGGATGCTCTTTCAACATCGCGTGGAACCCTTCGAGGATAACTCGGACCTTATTCCCAGCAAACGGCTCAACCCCGAACTATGTGATTATGAGTTTTGTAGCTTATTGCGCGCCGCCGGCGAAATGTTACCCTTTACCACTTACGAGACGCACACCAAAACATTGGCTAACCCGCCGTATGCGGGTCGCACTTTGGAAGGGCTTGAACGCAGTATGGCACAGCCGCTGGACACCGCTTTCTTACAAAACGAATTTCCGCGATTTGCCACCGAGCAGTATAAAGTGGTTCTGGACCAGGCCGCCATTGAATGCCAGGTTCCTAGCGAATCAGTAGGAAACTTACTTTGGTTACGTCAAGTAGACACCGCCACGGTACAGCAAAAAGCGCTGTGGCTTTTAAGCGACTTAGTTCTGTGGTCACAATCTATCGTGGCCGGCGAAGAAAACGCCCAGTTAAGCATAGAGGCAAATTTAATGCACCTCGGGTTTAACCAACGCTACGCCATCGAAGCTGTGACGGCATGGGGCGGCTGCTTAACGGCAAGCATTATCGGCGAGGCAGGCGCCCCTTCCGATTTTTCGCCCGCTCCCTCTTGGTCCGCACCGGTCGACATTGGCACCAAAGGAAAGCTGTATGTTAGGGGCCGTCAAAAAATTGTACTAGTTCCGCGCGCCAGCCTGGAAGCTTCATTCCGCTATAGGGTGTATCTCTATTTATTTGGATGCAACGACCTGTTTTTAGCACAAATGAAAAAATCTTGTGCCTAAGCAGGCCTAGTCATTCGTTGTTTCATTCACCGCAAAGCGCCTTTGGTCCTTTGCGGTTTTTCTGCGCCTATTTCTTGGACCTAGCGCAGCTCCCCCTGAAATAAAAAAGGGAGTCGCTACACTAAAAGACCAGCCCGGTCTTTTGACTATAGGACAAAAAATGAAAAAATCTCTCTTGTTGGCCGCGTTACTCTGCTGTTCCGCGATGGCCTTTGCAACCTCCGGCGTCACCTGGACAGAATCCATCCAGACTGGAAATATGTCAAAGACTCGAATGCTTGATACCGCTGGCAACTTGACTGAAACAACCTGCCTTCAAGCCGCACGTGACATTCAGGAAAGCAAGTGTGTCTCGCAATCGAGTAAATTAACCAAAAAGCAGGCAACTGCGGCGCAGCGCTCGTTTCAAGTGTCACATCTCGAGTTGCAATCAAAAGCAAGCATGGCATCCCTCCATGACTCCGCTAATGATGCCGGTCGACGAAGCACGCAACAAAAGGAACTCCATAACGTTAGTGACACCGTTTCAAGGTCGATGTCCCTAGCAAACACCGTTTCTAACACGAAAAACAGGTCATCTCCCCCCTCCGACGGCATTTCGATGTCTATGTCAAAAAGTTAAGCATCTCATCATTCTAAAAACTCTCAACTTGGTTGAGAGTTTTTCTTATAGGGGTCATACCTTACCCTAGAGACGGCCCGACACACCGTCTTTGGAACCAAAAAAGGTAAACAATTCAGCCCCTTAACCGATGTTACCCTCATACATGAGGGTAACATCGGGACGTCCTGCCGACTTTCTCCCTGCTACCGCAGCACTATCCCCTACTTGACCGTCCTAAAAGAAATCCCACTTCCTTTTAGCAAACTTCTACCCTCGTTTTAGACCGCTATACCTCTGGACAGCACGACATGCGCAGACCTTATTCGCGACCGTGCCCCCTAGACATAACGAGGCCCCTTTCCATGAATTCCCAAGTTTGCACCCACTGCCATATCTCCCAGCCAGAAACAGAGTTTTCCGTCAAAAAAAGGAGCGCGACATACTCTACCCGCAATACCAAATGCAAAGCATGCCAACGCAAGTACACGAAAAAAGCCTATGACGCCAATCCGGAAAAACAAATTGTGAGTGCGGCACGTAACAACCTTGTATTTCGCAAACGCAATAAAGACTACGTTATGGCTGCGCTCGCCGATTGCACATGTGCCGGTTGCGAGACAACAACCATGCTGACCCATTATGCGGGAGGACCGTCAGAAGGCCAGCCCGTAGGCCAAGCCGTGCATTGCGCCTTAAGCGTTGAGTCAGTACAGCAAGCCATCGACCGTAGCATTGTTGTATGCAAAAAATGCCTGCAAATTATCTTGTACGAAAAAGGCATGATGGATTGGGGGTTCATGAAGCACGCTGAACGACTGGCGTGGCTCGCTGAACGCAAAGCCCAAGGCATCACGAGAAAGCCAAAGGGACACTATACCCAGTACATTCCCCGCACCCCTGCCGGCCTCTCGGCCCCAGCAGCACACTAATTCTGCTTTGCTACCCGCCCTTTCTTTACAAGGGCGGTGTTACCCCCTTTCTCTGTTGGCTATACAAATAGTTAGGCCACAATTTACCGCAGCATCCGCTCCCTCCCTTGGGTGGGACATCGTCGAAAATCAGAGCATAAAGGGCAGGTCCATGAAAAAAAACAAGCTTTACCAAGTACGCTACGAACGAGGTGCCGGCTACAGTTCTAAGCAAGTAGGCTACAAAATGCGCCTGGTCGCACGCCGTAGCGCTGTCCGAATTGTCAGTTACCTCCTGCGTCGAGGCATTGATGCATTTATGACCCCGGTCATGATTCATCGTTAAATTTAAGGAAAATTTACTATGCTAGAGTTAGGAAAAATTCGTTTTATCGTAAATAGCGAGTTGATAGCAGAAGAACTTCTCGTAGGAACCCTCTCTACCGCGCACCAGATGCACAATCTGGAAGTCAATCGGTGCGCACTGGAACAGGAACACGGGCTCGCAGTTTCAGTCGTTCACGAGCACCCCGCAAACAACCCAGTCACAATTGAAATAGTCACGGCAGAGGCACTGACGTTAAAGAACTCAGAAACTCAGTTGGCACGCGTGGCCATTTGGCATGCACATCAATTGGCTTGGCTCCCCGCTTTCGAGTCGGGACAGTTGATGCAGAAAGAGGACTTTAGCTTGTCAGGGACCTTATTGTTACCTGATTCAAGCAACGTCCTTAGTCTTGCATTCAATTCCAGTAATAATAGTGATAGTTGTTGGAACCCTCTCATTCCTCGTCGGTCATCTTCCGTCGGCGATGTGTTTGTTGTTACGCATGCAAATGGGAATGTTGAGACCGTGGTGGTTGCCTCAGTTAACTTTGTTCCCGTGATTTTTAAGGAAACGGGCCGGTTATGCTAACAGAAACTGAAATTAACGCATTAAAACGACGTGTACGAGCAGGCGATGTCTGGTGGAACGATGGAGATGGGCGCTGTAAAAAAGTAGATATGGTCCTTCTGAACTGGATTGAGTTTGCAGACAATCCGTCCCTGACAGAACCGGCCGCAATTCTCACAGATGGGCTCGCAGTAGCGCTAAACAACGTCCAGTTGAGCAGTTTTGTGACGCTGACGCCCGCCTGCCCCTTTAACTAAGGAAAAATATGGCATCTCGTAAAGCTAAGTTGACTACTCCGAAGCATAATACTCTATTGGAAATTGGCTCGTGGAATAACCTCCCTCATTACTCCGTGATTGGCAATAGTTGTAGTTTCTATCTTTGGAAAAACGAAGATAAGCATGGGGCTAATACGAATTGGATAACTGGACGTGCGGCGACAGAAATTCTAAGCAAACTACGCAATCTGCGAGTAAAGGGGAAAAGTGACTTCATCGACGCTTTCAAACAGTATTACACCGAACATCAGAAATAATTGTATCAACTTAAAGCATATAGGAAAAATGATGTTTTTCGAAATCGCAAGAAATAGTTCTGGCTTGCTAGAAGGTCGCAAGCCTATCTCAACAGAGGTCGAAGCTCGCACCGTTGCAGCCGCGCTGGCTCAAGAGCGTGGTGAAGCATTCCAGTTATGGAATGACACGCGCATGATTGATGTCATCGGCCCAACCTAAGGAAAAATCGTGAGCTACATCACCCTGCACGGCAAGTTAGTTAAGGTCCATAAAAATCGGTGGACGGGCAAGAGTAATGTTCCATCAATCATTAACGATAAGGCAGCAACAACGAGAAGTACTGTCCTTAAAGGAAAGCAAGACGGAAACTGTAACGTAACCGCTTGCCAAAAACCAGGAGCAACTTGGTGGAACACTAGCACGCGAGCCTACTACTGTGCAAATTGTGCCAGTGAAATAAACCGATGGAGCAAACATGACGAAGGCTTCGACATTTGTTATTCGAGCGAAGCGGCTGCTACCGCAGCTAACGCCATGTTTTCGTATAAGTCCTCGCCAGTAACTGACGTTGCGGTGACATCAACTGAAATGGAAAACTAGGATGTCTGTCACCGTAATTAAACTTGTTCGACAAAAGTTAGAAAGTGAAGGTTTCACCGGGCTGTTCTATTCAGGTGAATGTGCGTGCGAATGCGCCGACCTAGCCCCCTGTGGAAATGCCGAAAAGTCCGCAAATGGCTTTATCAATGGCTGCAAACCGGGATATAAACATTTTGACCCAAGGCCAGAACATGCAAAGTTTGGTGATTTTGCGATTTGGGAACAGCAGGAGGCACCAACCGCCGAGCAATGGAATACCTTTAGTTACGATTAACACAGGAAGAATTTAATGAATATTATAGCTAAGTATGGCATGTGCATAACGTCACAGGGAAGTGACGATGTGGAGCGTTCCATGGCATTAAACGAACTGTCCAATGGCTCATACGGGCTTGAGCTGAGAACAACATATCCCGACCAAGATGCACCCGTGGTTACAGTTTGCGCCCTAAGCAAGGAAGGCTTGAATATGCTGAGCCAACTTTTAAGCCTAGTCCATACAATCAGGGACTACCCCATTACTAACAACTAGGTAAAATTTAGTGACTTCGACACAAAAATTACTTGATAAGCACGGTCGTGAAATTCGGGAGTTTGCCGTACTCAAAATATTCCATTTCGTTGGAAGGAGACGCAAGAAGCATTTCATGTACAAATGGGTGCGCAAAGTCGATGGCCACCTTGTCGGGCGACATCTGACGGATGACCAACCTCACAGCTGGTTCTCCTTGCGGTCGTTGGTCGACAAGGTAACAGGGAAGATTGAATCCGCTGAAATAGTTCAGCAATACGAATAGGGAAAAGGTATGAGCATTTGCAGAAAAATTACTATTGTAGTTCGAGGCGACACAGCATCAGACTTTGAAGAGGCTTTTAACGCTGCGGTTGAAGACCTAAGCGCCGGTTGCGCCACTGGCAATTATCGTGACGAAACCTCCGCCTATTCGTTCAAGAATGAAGCAAATGTACCTAAAGAAGAAGTCCCTGCGTAATCGAGCAGTAGTTGTCGTTATTCGATTTTATTGATTTCAAACGTTCCTCGCATCTTGCTTGGGACGTTTTTCTTTGGCCCACATTTCCACTTAAGGCCCGGGCATATACCAGAGGTCTTTACAAAAGATGATGATTAGACGCCCGTCTTGCTCTCTAAAAAGAACGAGACTGTCGCCTACTCCCCACTTCGCGCCCGAATCGTTTAGTTCTGCAACAGCCGGGGTGACGGCTATACGGACTTTTCCCGGGCGGTCTAGCAGGTTGCACGTGGTCACACGCCTCTTGCGCTAACCTGTGCTCAGCCCACGCCGCAGCCCAATAAGTTGCGGCACCCCTCTTTTTATGTGTTTGTAGGCTACCTTTAAATTTCGATGACCAATGAAGGATTGAACAGGGGATTCTCGTAGACCAGGTACTCAGGCGAATCTACTGAACTACGGTTACGTGGATACCCCCTTGGATTGGACACGACACGACAATTTCCCACATAATATTCCGCGCTATCATGACAATGCCCGTGAAGCCACAAATCCACATGGGGCATCAACTCCGATAAGTCGCTGTTGAACGCCGGGTTGATAACTTCACCTTTATACTTTTCGTGGACAGATAAGGGATGCGGCCCATGGTGACTAATCACTACGGTTTTACCCTCAAACGGTTGTGCCAAGTGGGCTTCCAGCCACGCGCGGGAAGCTATGTGCCTATTCAAGGCATCTTGGGTTGAAAATAGCCCTGTGGATGTTTTAATTAAACGATGGTCATTTAGCCCCCGTTGACACTGCTTCATGCTGTACGCTTGCGTGCCATCCAACTTGTAATCGGTCCACAAGGTACAGCCTAGAAATCGTACGTTTTTAACAACATGTGCCGTCATTTCTAGCAATTTGACCTGTGACTTGTAGGACTGTTCTTTCACTCTTTCAATGAGCTCAAACAAGTTCATGCCATACGCTTCATGGTTACCCAGAACATATAAAACAGGAACGGGCCAATTCGCGAATAATTGCATCGCTTTGTCATGGCTGTGGATATCGCCGGCCAACACTAGAAGGTCCGCCTCTGGAGCAGGCTCAAAGCCGAGATAACCCGGGAACTGACCCTCCAAGAATTCTAAGTGGATATCTGAAACTAGCTGTATTTTCATCAAAGCGCTCCCGGTGGCACGACCGTGCCAGATTGTGGATAGCTAAGGTATAGCGGAGGGTTTTAGCCGCTTTTTAGACAGGAGGGTGAACGGCAGATACGTGGTAAGGGGACGTTTCTGATGGAAAAGAAATATGAAAACGGGTAGGGGCACGCCAAGGACCGGCGCTAAGGCCAAAGGGCATCGAAGCCGCAAGGTTGGCAGTGCTTTAGGCTACCTAGTCGAAAGGCCTACACCTAAGCAAAAGAAGGAACAAAACGCCAGCGCCAACAGACTTCGTTAGCTCGTTGCTCTCAGCGTGGTGACAGCAACCGGCGGGCCTCTCCCGTCACCTCATGCTCAAAGGCATCCTCGAATGCAGTTAGCTCAGCAACAGTCAGCCCCACCGCGGCACTTAATGCCACATTTTTCCAGTCCTCAACCGCTGTCCACACGGCCGCCAGGACCTTGAGAGCCTCCGCCGCCGTGAGTGAAAAGTAAGGGGCAGCATCGAGCAGCATCCGCATTGAGTCAATCGGACCAGAATCTTCAGTCAGCCAAGTTTTTGATTCCCTCAGCTTTCCTGGCATCGGATTGACGTCAAACGATGGCGCCAGTTGCCATTGGCCACCGCCCGCATAAAGAAAACCGTGGTTTTGCAAATGGTCGTCAGTATTGGTGATGAGCAGATTAAAGACAAGACGACGCCACAGCTCCCTAGCATCATCGTCAGGATTTAAGCACCTCTGCCGCATGACATCGACAATTTCAGTGTACGCATGTGTGTCTTCTCGTGAGGCCTGAAGCATTGACGCCGCTGAAAGGTACGGAATTCGTTTGTCGTCCGGCGCCCTATCAAACCGTTCGATGAGTGCGACTGCCGTTCCATTGAGCGAAATGGCACGTGCAGTCGCGGTGTTGATACCTGCGCGCCGCGATAAAGCCAACGCCAACACTTCGCCACGGGTGACGTTGAAGGTATCATTCACACTCGGGAATTTACCGATGGCCAGCTTGCCGTCCTCATCGAGCACCGTGCACTTGGGTCGCATTCCTCCTAAAGACGTGCCTTTTCCTTGCAGGTATTTCAAATCTTCAACTGTTTCCGTATTGTGCTCTATTGCCCGGCTGGCGAGATACATATGCTCAAGCTCCAACAAAGGAGGCGTTGTTCGCCGGCCGGCACCTACCGTCCGCAAATAAGCCCCGTTTTTATGCAGCCGCAGTGCACCAACACGGCTAAAGTCATCGACAGCACAAAGATAGTCAAGTTCGCAAAGCGGAGCAAGCTTAGAATTTTCCTTGCGCGCCTTTGCATGCGCGCGTTCAATAACCCGCCGCCCCCAAGCATCAGGAGCACTGTCCGATAGCGCTGAGTGGAACACAGAATCGACGTTAGAGGGCGCACGTCGTGTCGCATACCCCTCTTCAAACGGGAGGTCCGGTGAAATCTCGAAACCGTCCGTGTTATTCAGCCATGTGGGTGCGTATGCGAACTGCGATAATTCACGCTGGCCTTGGCGCACAAACGTCAAGTGTCCCACAAGAGTTCCGCCTGAACCCAGATGTACCTCCACGGACTCCTGTACATTGAGCTTTGAATTTTTTGTTTTCATCGAGCGCTGCCTTTGTGTCAGAACGCGGTCTCGCGCTTTTTGCGCTGACGCACACGTTGAGGAAGCCGGTTGTCCATTAATGCCAGTCCAATATCGTCTTGCCCGCTGTCAAGCAACGCACCTAGGCGGTCCAGCTCACCAAACAGGAACAGTATCCGCGCCAAAAAATGAAGGGGAACTTTTAAGTCTCCACTCTCAAGTCGTTTTACCGTATTCAAGGATGCTCCTGTCCGCTTTGCCACTTCCTGCTGAGTAAGGTTGCGCCGACGGCGCGCACGGTTAAGGTCATCCCCCAGCTTTTCGATAGCGCGGGAGACTGGGGCAGGCACCGGAATACTTTGACTACGGCTCTGTTGGGGACTTTTATTTTCGTTAGTGGCTTCCATACAAGCTATTATTCTCTAAACTACAGCAAACGTCAATAAATTCCGCTAATAGTCCTCAAGAGAGCCTTTATTTAGTATAATAGCCCTTATAAGGGTTTCTAAATGGTAAATGAAGCGAATCGATATTCACGTCGAAAAAAAACCACGCAAACATCACGTGGTTTTGTCAATCAATGCATAGAGACGCTAACCCAACCCTAATCTTGCCTTGCTCTCAAGCGCCAGCTCAGCCAACCGCTCCCTACTCACTTCGGCAGTAAATTGCAAAAACTCTTGAGGAGAGAGAAAGGGTTTGCGCAAGTCTTCCATCAAAATCCCGAGTGACTTTCCTTCTAGCCCGGTAATCGCTTTAAACGTTTCACCACTGAACAATTGGCGTGCCTGACTCTTTTGACCTTTTGTGGCCAGCAGTGCTTTGTGTTCCGCTTGTGCATGCGGAAAAGCAGTATAGATGCGACAAAGTGCCTCGTTTGGTTGCATATAACCGACATTCCCATGGGGCAACGCCGCACGCAAACGTGCTAAGAATGCGATATACGTTGGTCGCTTTACATCTCGCGTGCGAGAGCGGTTAGCCCGGTTCTCCAGCATGTACAACGCGCTATCGAAATACGGATTGGCCTGCACAAAATCGAACATGTCCTCGATAGCATCAAACCCTTGACGATAGCGTGTCACGTCGTAACCAAGAAATTCAAGCGCTTCGTGGTAGTCCTCTGTCAACAATACTTTGCCAAAAAACTGCGTGCCCTCTTTCACCTTCAGCCATAGCCCGTCAAAGCCCAGCGTCACCCCTAAAGATTTTGCCAGCACCCCACACAAATTACCCAAATCGTTATAATTGTAATAGTGGTTACAAAAGTCAAAATAGCGTGTTGGCGTACAGAGAACATCCACTTGAAATTCGTGGTGTTCAAATGAGATACAGCCGGTTTCATTGAATTCAGGGACCGCGCCTACTAATCCGACAGCGTCCCTGTGTTGCAGCTGCCCATTCGGCATACGTAGCCCGTGCAAATATCCTTCAGAGACCAATTCTTTCGGTTGGAACATGGAAGCCAAGGCGTCTCTTAGGTCAACATCCGGAACAGGGGACTCGAGCAAAATGTCCATGTCTCCAAACGAAGCTTTATTTCGATATGCCAAAATAGGCGCGACTCGCTTACTTGGAAAAAATTCCTGTAATCGAGCCAACACCGCTGCTTCCAGCGGGTAGTATTCTTCTGCGGTATATCGTCGTGTGACACAATTTTTTAATGCGTTTCCGCCCATGATGAGTCCTTTAGTACAGGAGATTATTTTGTGGTTGTCCTATGACATATAGCGAGTGATAGAACGCTAAAATTTAAATGGGCTCGCCCTTCTTTTAGCCTATCTGCCATATTTGGCAAGCGTAGCCCTTTTGTATCCCGTGAGCGCCAGTTATGCCAGTTAATGAAGTAGTTGTAACCCACGAGATACAAATATTTAATTAATTTTGGAGAAAGAATTTCTGTAACTACCCTAAATTATTGAATGTCCAATAACCACTAAGGCACCCTCTAAGGGTGCCTTAGTACACACAAACGGTTAATTAAAAGCGATTAGTATGCGCCATAGCGTGTCCCCGCCAAGTGCCCCGAGCAATAGGGAATGGTCTGCGATGCCGCCAATCCCAGACCCAGCTGTCCGGCCGTATTCAACCCAGAGCTATACACTTTTCCATCCGCAGTTCTTACCATGTAGTGCCACGAATCATTTACCATATCTACTATGTTATGAGGAAGGTACGAAGCCGTTCCGCAACCAGGCAGCGTGCCCTCCGGAGTGGCTCTGGAATATACGGAGTAATGTGTGTCAGGGTCTGCGTATGCGCTCAAGACAAAAGTGCCACAGAGCCCATCATTCCTACGTGGGTTTAACATACCTCCCGAATAGTTGTCACAGTACGCGTGTATAGACGTATTCCCTATTGATGACGAGGAAAGCTTAGCCAACGAACTGGTTGGGCTTGTAAATACCTGTGTAGCTTGGTTAGAGATAGGGACTGCCGTAAAAGTGTACACAGCATTACGGTGCCGCAACCCTAACTGGCCATCCTTGTTTTCACCAGCGGCTACCCACGTTCCCGAAGCTAAGCGGGCAAGAACGTTGGTGCACTCGTAACAGGTATGCACATCAGTTGCTCCCGCTAAAGCAGGCACAACGATGAACTCAGTGGAATTGTAAGTGTATGGCAGCCCCACTCCCAGCATCCCACGATAATTGTTACCAGCCGCTTTCCACACACCTCCTGGAAATAGGGCATAAACGACATCATTTCCCACCACCACTTTAAGGGCACTGGCTAAGCCGGGAACAGGCCCAGAAGGAAACGGGCTTGCACCTAGGATATCCCAAGTGCCATTGGGACGTTGGACAAAGGTAAAGTTATTCCCAGGCACCACTTGCAATGCTCCTGCGAGACCAGGGGACTCTGTGAAGAAAGAAACTGAAGCACTACTGCTTAGGCCAAGCTGGCCTTGATTGTTCGTGCCAGCAACCAACCAGGCCCCAGACATGGTTCGAACATAGCTGGTGTTGAATCCTAGTGCCATGTTTCCAAAAGAGGGAGGGGCAGTCGTCAGCGTTAACGTTCCTGTCGTCTTAATCCCAAAGTAAGCCAAATTAAGCGTATCGGAATAGGTGGTGCTCGCCGCCGGCGTAATCGATGTCGTCACCTCACACTCCCCCAACGGGGCCAGAATTGCGGGACAGGTATTTGTGGTGACCGTGAACAGCGAACCGGCCGTCGCAATGGTCGCCGTCATGTCCTTAATTGTCCCCGTGCCACTGTTTGTCACATGGTGTACTGCCGTACTGACCACGCCTACACTGGTGCTCGGATGCACACCCATGACCACGGTC
>JAUSLJ010000002.1 GCA_030646715.1 Agitococcus sp. | reverse complement strand
GGGTGATGGGCAGGATACCTTGACTGAAGCGGAGAATTCGTACATAGGCAGCCAAGTCGATGTCCTGCGCTTTGGCGCAGGCATCAATGCCTCTGACATTACGTCGGTGCGTAATGGGGGTGACCTGGTGCTTTCGCACGTAAATGGAGCCGATAAAATCACCTTCAAGAATTGGTTCAATAACACCACTTCGGGAAGCTCAACTACCACCAATTATCAAATCGAACGCGTGGAATTTGCGGATGGCACCGTCTGGGCTAATACAGAGCTCACTGCTCGGGCATGTAGCACCTATGGAACTGCGGGAGACGATGCGCTTACCACAACGCTCTTTGGCACGTACACGAGCTACTTATATGGGATGGAGGGTAACGACACTTTAACAGGCAGCACTGGCACGGACCAACTTTTTGGTGGTGCCGGACAAGACATTCTGAATGGTGGTGATGGTAACGATATCCTCTCAGGAGGGCTAGATGCCGACACCCTAAACGGAGGGGCAGGTAATGATGTCTATCGATGGACGGTTGGGGACGGCAGCGATGTACTACGAGATACATCCGGGCTGGATACGTTGGATTTGTCGAGCTTACAATACGTTGATGCGCGATTCTATTACGATGGTAATGACTTGTTACTTCGTAGCTCGGACTCCGACCAGTTTGTCCGAATTAAGGACCAGCTTATTACGGGCTCTGCCATCGAAACTTTTCTGTTTGCAGGAACGTCCTATACGGCAGGGCAAGTTGTTAGTAATGCCAGTGACTTTAAGCTGTTAGGCTAGCTCATGAAAAAAGCAGAGCCTCAGATAACTAAACGCTCTGCTTTATTTAAATCAATGCTTAAAAACAGCCGTTAAATTGTTTTACTAAAACGATTGCTCGCCTCGTCATAAACTTGGTAATCGATATCAAACGACCAAAAGGGACGGGTGTATCCAAGCTGCTGACAGGGGCCTTGATGGGCAGGCACTTTTCGAGACAACTCAGGGGGACAGTCCGATGGTGGCAGAGACGCGGCAGAACGTCCTTCGATTGGTGTACTTGCGAACGCATAAGACTTAAACAACAAAAACCTCTGAATTCAACTAAATTACTTGGGAGTAAAGTATGACCGAAAATGAACTAACTCTTGCGATACATGCCACACCGGAAGTTGACGTAATACGCGCCGCCTTGCATAGCTTCTATAGCCAAGGAGAGGGCCTTGTTGCGTCCCTCTTTGTGCTTGAACATCGCGTAGAGGGAACCCGTCATGATTTCACTGAACAAGCATGCCTTCGGTGGCTGCTGTCTCCCCTCAATGAGACTTTGTTTGAGCCTTCTGTTGTGGTAGACGTATATCGTCGAATGGCGGCAAAAGCGTTGGCTGTCGGTGCGAAAGAACTGCACGTTGCCCTTCCGCGGGCCTTTACAGAAGAAAGTATAACCTCGGAAAAAGTTAGAGAGATGCTTGAGGTTGAGGACAACATAACGGTATTTGTTTATGCTGACAACGAATAATCGCTAAGAATGGAATTCGACACCTTCAAAGTGCTTGTTAATGACGCTCTGCTACAGATTGCGCAGAACGACCGCTACTTGCTGCAGAGAGGGGGCGCGGAGCGCTGCCTCACGGGAAAGTTGGCAGCTTATCTCGATACGCTACTCCAAAAGAAGGGTCTAACACATTTGCGAGCGGACGCCGAACTTTCGTTTGTCTACAAGCCGTCCGCGATTGTTAGACAATCGTCCGATTTCATGCCATTCATGTTTTGGGACGAGGTGGGTTGGACATCTATGTTTGCACGCCAACCGAAGTTAAGGCTATATCGCACCGCCATCCCTGACACAGTAATTCACGACAGAACCGGAGGCCGGGTGGCGTGCCTCGAAGGAAAGCTTGCAGGCTGCCAAATCGAAGAGCGAGAAGCCGATTTTTCAAAAATTGTTTCAGGCATTAGTTCCTTGGGTTTTGAACACGGGTTCTATGTGGAGTTTCCTAACACATGTGATGGTACGATTGCAGGCACGTTGTTCACAAAACTAGGTCCATCCATTGGCGTCGACTTTATAAACATAGAAGTCGGTACGCTAAAGACCGTTCAGGGAACAGGGGCGCAGCGACAAAATGTGCTTGCTTTCGAGGACCGGCACCGAGTACTCGCCATTCTACTGAATTATAGAAAAGCTGAGGTTACGAACAAGGTTCTTTCCTCTCTAACCAGCCCCGAAGCGCAATGCTTCGTTCTTGAGCAGCGCGACGCACTCTGCGAAGTTATACCTGAGCTGGTAGCAACGGGAGTGACACACTTTGGAGACTTCTCAATAGACGTTCCCGCGTTTTTGGCTTCGATGAAGCTAGGGACTCCTTCCGAATCTGAACTTGCCACGACCTTACGTTCGAGATGGTCGAGACTCTGTTCAGAAGACTCTAACGCATTTACTAACGAAGTAAAGGCTCAGGTAGATAACCTGAAGCAAGAGACCGCCTTCTATGTGAAAAATCCACCAGAGCTCCGAAAGTTGGAGATGCACACAAAACTGTCATAGGAACTAGCCTACCGTATTGTTAGGCTAGCTCGTAGCTCACGCTGTGAGTCTCGGTCGGCAGGGGTAGCTCCCACTTGTGTAACATTGCTTCTAGAGCCTTATTGGTCAGTGACGTGTCACGGCGAGTATTTCGACGCAAGAGCTCTGCCCGTGGTCGCTCTAGATAGACAAGTTCCACCTCGGCGCTGTAGGCGAATAGCAAGTCCAGAGTTTTGTCCCGCATGGACTGGCTAAGGTGCGTCGCGTTCCAGACGAACGGAGCCTTCGCCCGCAGCAAGTCCTTAGCCTTATCGACCGCATGGTGTGCAACAACGCCCTCCGTCTTACCGTGACGAAGCCCCAGCTCTTCGCGAGCATCGTCGAAGCTGACAATTGGAAGCCCCTTGCGATGAGCAGCGACCCAAGTGTTCTTACCCGAGGCCGGCAGACCACACATTACCGTAACCTTGGAGCCTGGCTCCTGGAAAAGCGGGTAGTCCGGATGTACGTCCGCGCCACGGAAGTAACGCAACCTGGTATGAGCGTTCACGAATTGCCGCTGCGTCTCGAAGCAGTCTTCTTCATGTGCTAGTTCCCGGAACAGCTCAATGTTATCGAGTGCGGTCTGAGCATCGTCGCAAATACGACCCCGCATGTCAGCCTCGGCTAGCAGCGCCAGTAGGCGCAAGTTCATTTGCCAAGATAGCCAGCGCACCAGATACTCGGGACTCTTACCACTTCGTGAGCCCGTCAGCGCCCACATTGGGTATTGGTGGGATTGCACGAGTCGGCAGATAGCTTCTCGTTGCTCGAATGGCACGCCAGCGTCCCATAGTGCGATTCGCGCATCGATAGCCCCTTTGCGTGAGTGTCCGGGGTGTCCAATACGCCCCGTTTCTGGGTCAACGACTGTCGTCGAACACTTTGCAATGTCGTGCAGCAGCAAAGCCAGGAACACAACTTCTTGGTCGGCCCGCGGTAGTTTCTGGTACTCTGACAATCCAAGTAGCTCTTCGATACACATTTGGGTGTGTACCCACACCGTGCCCTCTCGATGGTGAGGCGCGGACTGGTCAGTATTGATAGCCAAGCGCAGTTGTGGGAATGTGCCCAAGCATGCGTCAAAGTCCGGGCTCTGGCCCGAAGCGGGGACAAGCCCCTGAATAGTTTTCCAGTTCATGATTTTCTTTCTATTAATTTAGCCGAATAGTTGGACTGAGTAGTTAGATAACTATTTGCTTCTATAGCCAATTCAACGCAATAGTATTATCTTAGGGAGTAGAAGCGTGATACGTCGGAGATTGTGGTGTCGTCTTGGCAAATTCCAACGCTGGAAAGGCGGCCAGGCAAGCGTGAAAGTCCGGCGTTCTGCCTAACGGCGGAACCAGCGACTGCAATTGGGGCCAGGTCATCATCATGTGTTCCTAAAGGGTGCCAAAAGTTAAGGGCTACAACCGTACCGCCGGGTTACTTCGGAGACGACTGGCCCTGTAACTCGCGGACAATAAAATGAATGGTCGCTAGCTTCTCGAGTTCTTGCCGTTTTACCGAGTCCGCCTTAGCAAGGGATGTACAGTGCTCTCTTGCGTCAACGACGGCGCGTACGGACATCTGGTCAAGTTGCTCGTTCGTGAAGGATATCCCCGCAATTTTGCAAGGGGCAGCCAAAGTAAGCAGCAGACCCGCTGTAGCAGGAGAGTCCAGGTAGGCCTGTTCCTGCTGTTGCTGCACTTTTTTTCGGTCCTGCATTTTGATGTCAAGAGAATAGCATTGGGAGAGCATGACAAGCAGCATCAGACCGCCAAGAAAGATAGGCAATCCCTTAGAAAAGAAGGAGCTTGCAAGGGAAGAAGTGCTGCCTGAATATGGCATGGTGTGTCCTTTTTAAAATGAAGGTCGTGTGTAGCAGTTCAGTTGTCTTATTGCTTGTCGGTCCTCGGCAGGTCGATGCGCTGGATGGTAGCTTGTCGGGCTTGCTCTTTCTGGGCGGTACGTCGGGCTTGGTTAGTCACTTCGCACTTCGCCTCCTCCGATTGCGCTTCTCCCACGGACATACGGTTAAGCCGTGCGGCGGTAAATTCCATGTTAGCCTCACCACACGTGTTCGCCAGCTGTCACAGCGCCTCCGTTGTAACGGGAGAGGCTAGATACGCATTGCTCCTCTCTTGAAAGGCGGAGTTCTTCAAGGACAGTTGGTCCAATTTAGTGGTGCAACTAAAACCAAAAATAATCACTAGCAACAAAATTGGAGTCAATGCGGCCAGTTTTAGGATGTCGCTTGGAATATTCGGAGAGGTAGCCGTGTTAGGCATCGTGGTTGGACAGCGCATGAATAGCCTCCCAGTCCTTGACGAACACGGGAATATTGACCGTTGCCTTCATTGGTTCGCGTAAAGCCAACGCAAAGCGGTCACACCACCTTGCAAGCTTTTCAAGCGCCTCAGGCATGCTGTCGCTTTTAAGATTGGTGATATGCATGTTTCCCAGAATCGCACCCGTGTCAGGGTCTAATACTAAATGCAAGTCTTCTCGTAGAATAGTTCCGCCCTCGCCATCTTGGTGCTCTAGGGTGTACACCACCTGAATGCCAACATCGGTCTTCTTAACATCTTTAAGTATTAGCATTGCTATGCTCCTGTGATACCGAGGTAAGCGCGGAGGGGACTGCCTGTTGCTTCAATGCGGCCAGCTCAGCTTGCAATGCCATAATCTCCAGAGAAAACCGGTGTGCGCGTTTTGATACCAGCGTCGCGTGCCAGAATAGGGAGTGGATAACGTCCCCAGCTTCACTTGGACCTGTGCTGTCTAGGGTAGTCAGAACCTGGCAGACCGTGGTGGGGTGGTAAGCCTGGTCTCTGTCGAGAATGCGCGCACGGGATTGCAACTGGTTGAGTAATGCAGAGTCCTCCGCAAGGAACGGAGGGGGGACCACAGGGCCAGGTAGGCTATCGAATGTCATAAGGCGTTTTCTGTTAAGTCGCAGATTGGTTGTGCAAGTGGTTGCGAACAATGGCTTGGTGCATCCAGTGCTTGTTTGTTTGTACATGGGCGGGGCGAACCCACTTCGTTACCGATGACGCAAATGCCTCGTAAGCTATTGGGCCGGCCAGCCTGACGACAAAGCCTTCGTTACGGGTGGCATCCCAGGTGCTTGCCATCCTGCGTAGCAAGGCTTCATCAAACGGGCCTCGATACAATACGGGGACTACTTCAATGTGTCGTTGCTTACAAAATTGGACCGTGTCGTCCCAGCTTAAGGCCGTGTTCCGCTCATCCCACACGGAGAATCCCAAGAAGTAGCTCGGCAGGTCCAAGTACGCGATAGAGTGACGTGCGAAAAGGTTTTCGCCGCACACGCGCCAGTCCGCTGGAATCGTATGGGCAAACTCCGCATGGAACGCTGCTAACCAATCCCTGGAGGCATGATGCCGGCTATCTAAGGACCGGGCATGTAGACCATCTTGGTACAGGCTGGTATTTTCCCCATCCATTTTGAGGGTAACGACGACTTCTTTCCCCCTAAAGGCCGCCAAGGAGCGCAGCACTCTATCGTCAGACATCACGCTACCAGAAAAGGGAAGATGGAACGTGCATGGGTACTTATGACGGGGCATAGGGCACCAATGCTTTAAGGGTTTCGGTGGACAGGGTCGCAGTGCCCGAAGAGATTAAGGCTTGTTGTACTGCTTGAATGATACGGCACAAGTAAGTGTAGTGGGGGTGGGCCTTCGTGGGTAAGTCGCGCCACCAGTCCTCTCCGAAAATGCGGCTAAGTAAAGCGCCTTCTTCCATCGGTTCGGTGAGGCCCTTTTCAATCTGCTCGAGCATATCACTGGCGTCTTCTGCAGTGATATCGCGCTGTTTGCGTAGCATCTTGACAGCTTTTTTTGCCAACAGCTCGAGTTTATCGGTGTCCAGCACGGAAAATTCAATGCTAGACAAATTCTTAGCTAAGTAGCTGGGCTCAAACGAGCAGAAAAAAGAAGCAATGCCCTGCGCACCCATGCTGCTCCAGCAGGCGGTCCACGAATCGGTGTAACAGGCAATCGTAATGCGGCCGGCGGCGGGGCCGAGGTCTTCTAAAAAGACCGAGATAGGGTCTAGCCCCTTGATGTCGGACACCGTTAGCTTAGTCACTTGCGTGCGTTCAATTTTCATTTTTAGTCTTTCGGCAGGAGAGTGCAACGGGGCTGTTATCAACGTTGGCGATATCTAATTTGAAATTATAACATTAATTATAGGTAAATTCAAGATAGCATCTGAGCATATTAAAATATGCCAATACGCGGCTTTTTTTCTCTGTAGCAGATATTTTGTCCATGTTCGTAGGCTGTCCATTATCGTTGGACAGTTGCCTGTAATGGACAAATTCACGGGAGAAAAAGTGTTAACTGCGGTCAAGATATTAAAAAAGGGTGCCCTTTTTAGTGGGCACCCTGTTCTGTTTGGGACTTCGATTAAACTTGTTCTATTCCAGCTATCAACCAGCGCTGACCGGTGGAATCCTTTACAAAGTGCCACACTTCATTGATTTCTTCGGCGGGGTCGCCGGTGTTTTCAGTCAGCCAGCCTTGATAATGGACACTCGCTACCATGCGCGTTGATTCAGTAGTGTAATCAAGTACCTTGGCATCAAGAGTAACGACTGTCGTGTGTGACGGCAGAGTTCGAGCGTCGATATCGGCTTTCATCCGCTGGTACATGTTGGGGGTGGTGCGAAGGGCAAGCTCTGGCAGATTGCGCTGATTATTAAGGTCTTGCATGGTGCTAAACAGGTCTTTAGCTTGGGCACGTAACTCTTGGAAAGGCATAGGGTCCTGTTTAGGTAAGGTAATAGGGGCCGAACTGGAGGGGAAGGGCGTCGTTTGCACCAATTGACCATTTACCCAATGACGTTGGCCATATTTGCGGTACGCATAATAACCGCCCGCGCCAAGTGCGAGCAAAATGAACAACGTGCTAAAGGAGATGCCAATGGAACTGGCGGGAGGGGGTACCGCGGCGGTGTTGTATTGCGGCGGAGCAGGCTGGCTATTGGCAACAACTTGACCGGCACCCGACTCGACACTGGGGACAGGTGCGGGGTGTCCTGCTTGTGGCGTACTGTTGCTATGGCCTAAGGCATAACCTGCAGCGACGCCTACTGCGGCGGCAGCCACCGGCGCGACCCACTTATTAGATGAGGCCGTAGGGGCCGGTGCAGAAACTGGGGGAGAGACTGGGGTGTAATGCGATGTCGGCGCCGCGAGGGGTGCCGGCTGGCTGCGTGCTTGCTGCATCACCGCGGGACGGCTCATGCCCACGGAATGGCCTCCGCCAACGCGGCTAGAAGAGCTGCTTTTGGCAGGACTCGCGCTCGAACTGTTGCTACCCACTCGGGCGGCTGCCTCGCCGATGTTGCCGGCGAATAAAGCGGCAAGGGCGAGCGCCAGCAGGTTTGTTTTCAAGGTATATCGCATGCTAAGCCTTTTTCTAAAGGATAAAGGTAAATGAATGTTGCATTACGTGGTTTAGCTAACGGTAGGGGAAGTCTCGCCGGATAGCGCCAACTTCATTAACCGCCATGTTTTTTTGGCGGGGGTGCCCGGATGCTTGGACCAGTCTGGGCCTACTTCGTCGCTGAGCGTCTTTTCAATCTGTGTCCAATGGCCTATTAGCCTGGACCATTCCAGGGACACCTTAGCCATGTTGATGAGGTCAGCCCGCAAGCCGGGCGCCGCTTTCAGTAGGCCTACACACCGATTAAAATCGGAGGGGTCAGAGGGATGCGAAGGATATGCGCGGAGAACCCCGAAGCCAAGCCAAAAAGCCATGGTTTCGCTACTGGTCCCCGTATTCTCGTCTGCCAGCCAATGGATGACATGTGATTGTGTGTCAGTTATCAAGATAAACCCCTTTGAAGTGAGATACCCGGTTCTGTTTAATGAGCGTAACGGGGTGCCTTACATATAGAAAAAGAATCCGAGGTTAGAAATCAGCTACATTTTAGGTTGCTTTACTAACGGCTTTCTTTAGCGCAGGTGCCCCGCACCGTACGAACTGTAAATTGGGTTGGACTGTCGGTACAGACGTGGAGGAGGGGCTTACCGGCTATTTGCATGGACTGTGCCATGGCTAGCGACACTGCCGCTGCAAACGACGGGGCATCGGCTAGCCGCTTATTAAACATTTTAGAGTCTTTACGTCCATGGTCTAGTTGGACATCAAAGCTGGCGTTCCACTTTAGAGTGACTCCATCTTGTTTAGCCCATCTGTTTGTCATCGATTTTAGGGTGGTATCCGCGGGGGATAGCTGATACGAAGGGACCTTTGCTAAGCAGATTAAAGGGACGAAGCAAAGTAGAAGGAGTCCTATCGGATACGCTCTCATACTTTTATTGAGGGGTCCCGTTTTTGCCACCCAAGAACTGCTTCGAGTAATGCACATCGCACCGCCAACCCTTTATCTTGTGGGCGTGACCATTCGGCTGAATACACTTTCCAGCAATTATCCCAATACGATGCCTCAACCACTTCCGCTATTGGCGGAAACTTAAAGCCGATGCTGTAGTCAATGATAAGATTAAATAATTGAACCGATACCTCGTTTGGGAAAAGAGGCGGTTCAGTTACGGAAGACTCGGCAGTGTTAGCAAGGTAGCTTTTTAACTGTTGGTGATAGGTTGTTAGCATAGGTAGCCTTTGTGATAGATGAGTACAAATACAAATACAAATAGCTAAATTGACGTTAGTCTAAAATTTTGAATTAGGTATTAAACCTAGTTTACGCTTAAACTTTATTGCCGTAAAGAAATTCCGTCAAAATCTAAAAATATTTAGAAGTTAAACCTAAATTTTAAATCGACTCTGGGGCTTAGGCACAAATTGTGGTCAATTCAGCGGGAGGTGACCCAATACCTGCACATTATTACCAAAGCCACTCGCTGCCGTGGGGGTAGTGAGGGCCCCCCTATTACGCTTAACGTAGTGACACCACAAGCGAGTTCTCCAAGGTATTCACACAGCCTCGCGGAAAAAGAAAGTTTTTGGTAACATGCAAATATGCAAATCGCCCGTATAGGGCGATTTGCATACTACGTTCTATTTGTCCGGAAGGACGGTAGGCGAACGCTAGCTAAAGGTAATGCTGTCGGGCATGTCACTATTTGGATTTTTGAAGGATTTAGGAACGCGATTGACATAAACCAAGTCCCCTTGGATGACAAATTCCTTTAAAAAGCCCACTTCGACTAGCCGGGTGAGCGCCATTTTCATGCGGCGCCTGAAGTCATTGATATCTTTGCAGCGACTCGCGGATAATTCCCAATATTTGCTAATAGAGATGGGCAGCGGCTTTTGATGCGTGGCTAGAAAAGAATGTAGCCATTGTGCTAAAGGTGCTCGACCACCTATTTTTTTTCGTTCCGACGAATCAATCAAGCTAAAGGTAGGACCGGAGAAGAGTTGCGCAATATTTGGTTCGAGCAACGCCACCCACGAAGAGAGCTGTTTGCCCGTCTCATCACGCCAAGCAAACGAACGCAATAAGCTGCCCGCGTATCCCTTAGAGCTTGCCTTGTCATGAGTAACCGTGACATTGGTGGCAGATAACCGGGAGCAGCATTCCCTTAAATGGGCATATTCATCGCTGTTAATGCTCCAACCGAGTTCTTTTAGCATGGAATAGGCGGTGAACGGAATAGGAGCACCCAACGTATAATTGCGACCAAAATGAAGCATGGCTAAAAATACAGAATAGTCGTCCTGACGAAGCTCTTGGCCCCTAAATTCCATATTGATACCCGCGAGGGCGGTAATCCGTTTATTTTCATAGTACATCCGGGTGCCACTGGTCGCTTTCATCGCGGTAAAGAGAGAGCCGCGAGCGAAAGAATTAGGCATTCCCCATGTATCATCGGCCCATTTTGGTAGTTCTAGCTGCAGTTGTTCTTGCGCGGCCGGCGCGTCATCAAGTTGTAACGCCCGTTTTGCCGTGCGTGTTTTTGCTGCCTTGGCAATTTCATTGGTACGCTCCATCAATGACTTCCCTCTGGCTTGCGCAGCTTTGCGGGTATGTTCTGCTGCGTCTCCTGTGGTATTTGTCATTGATGCTCCTTTTGAGTTAGGTACTAATTATTTCATTGCCTCAATTATCGGGGTAAACAAAAAGGAGTCAACCCCCTCAACTAGCCTAATCCATAGTGATTCACCCCGTAATATTAGTGGTTCACCCATGCTTTTTAATATTTGTGGGATTTTTGCTGCAAAAAGCAGCGAGGTCGCTTTGTTTTGTGTCCGTTTTTTTGAAGAGGGATGATGGTTCGGGGTCTAAAACTAAGGAATTTTCTATTAGGATTACGGTTTTGCTCATTTTAGTTGCAATACTCGCGTGGTCAGGTGGATAGACGGGGTCTAAAACTAAACGCAGTGACCCCAGTAACGGAATACTACCGTGGCTGAACGTCCGTTTTAGCGGGGGAGTTAGTGATTCACACAGGATAAGGGGCAAATCGGGGTCTAATACTAATAAGGCCCCGCCATTTAGTCTACGTATGGGGTCTAGTGCTCAAGTATTAGTGATTCACCCATTATCTTTAAAATCAACAGCTTACTGCCTGCGCATGGGGCGAGGTTTCGATAGCACCGACCGTGCGGGGTCTAATACTAATACAGCAACGATAGAGCAGTGGGAGATGAGGTAGCTAACTTTAAGGGACTAGTGATTCACACATTGCCGGGCACCGCGGGGTATAAAACTAATAGTTTTTATATAATTGGGGGTGTCTCTTCTCTTGGGAGTGTTAGTGATTCACCCTGGTTGAGTTGGTCAGCTTGCTTTTTTGCCAGTATAAGATGCACTAGGGCTAGTTAGTTACCCCAACAGCGATGGACGTAGGGCCTAAAACTAATAGGGGGGGTGTTTTGAGCAACAGTGCTGCGCATCCTCCGACTACAGCGCGCAGCGTTTAGTCGCGGGAGTACTTACAGTAGGGTTGGTTTTTGTCGAGAGATGCTAGTGATTCACCCCGCCGCGGCAAGTCGGTGTCATGCTATTTTTAATTCTTTTTTATTATTGCTTATGCACAAGGATTGGTTTTTTATGGCGAGGGTGAAGGTTCATTCACTGGCACGTGCCGGCTTACACTACTGTCGAGCGGACAGGGTTAGAAACAACTTTGTACGCGATGTGAACCTAGGCGCCCGCTTAACCCTTGCCTTCCTGTAGACGCAGTTTGCTAGCTATGCTTTGGAACAGCGGTCAGGAACGAGTCATTCATTAACACTTTGGATAATTCGGGGTCTAATACTAAGCTTAGCGTTGTTTCTTCATGTGAATTCTGAAGACATTTTTTTTGATTTTTGTTAATTTAAATGAATGGTATTAAGGGGTTTAGCTGAAAACGGGGCCTAATACTAAGCTTAGCGCTGTTTCTTAATGTGAATTGTTAAGCTGTCGTAGTGTAAGGTTGTTTGTTTGTGTATGTGCTAGCGGTTAAGTTATCCACAGGCGTTTAGTTATAGAGAGATTAAAAGAAAGATTAGTGTTCTCGCAAACCCTTTATCCATGCGGGTTTCCAGCGTATTTTTAAAATGTATCACTATTAGTCGTTCACTCCTGCCACTATTATTGATTCACCCACAACACTATTAGTTGTTCACCTTGCGACTATTAGCGAATGACCCCTTCACTATTAGTGATAGAGCCTTAGGTGTTAGTTCATGGGTTGAGCGCATGGTCTCAGCCTCCTGAACGGTTCTCGCTGCCCTGTAACGGACTAATTAATTCTAGAATAGAGCACTGGCTAACACCTATCTTCTGCTGATTTTAGGCCATTTTTAGCGGCCGCGACGGTATTGGTCAATCTGGGTTCTACTAGTGATTCACCCTTTTACTAATTTGCTGGTTGTCGGCAACTACTAGTTTTAGACCCTAAAGGATAGGCAAAAAAAACCCAGAACAAGTCTGGGTTTAAAATCAATCAAGTTACGAGGTTAGTTTCCTGAGGTAACTAGGTGGTGCAGCAAGTTGTCATCAAAATTAGTCAAGGTTTTACCGGTGTATTCTCCCGAGTCTTGGTCAATCTCGTCGTCCTCTCTTTGAAGCTTGTCCAACATTTCAAAATAGGTGCTAATGTTAGAAAACACGAACATTTCATGTCGACCTTCCTTGGCATACTTAACTACTTCTGTCAAAAAACTAGAGAGAGGCAACCTGCGGGTCTCCAGTTGGCCATCGACATGCTTAAGGGAGCCAAAAAACCAAAACCCTTTTGTCGTGACCGCGATTCCATCAGAAAAAATGCCATAAATCCCATTGTCCATCCAGTCTGGAACGTCAAAGCTGTCCTCAATGACATCAAACCGATTGGCTACGCATAAGGATTGCATCTTCTGTACTCGCTGTATCCATTCGTCAGTGATGACGGTCCAGCAGTGGCTCGGTGCTTCTCCCTCTCCTGCCTCTATGTGTGGTTCAAAATAGACTTTGACGGATTTTCCCGCTAAGTCATACGACAGTGGCTTGGCGGGCTCGACCGTGCTGGCCCGTTTTAGCGTGTCATATTTTGTTTCTAGACTAGTGCGAGTTTCGGAGGAAAGGTCAGCTTCGTCCACTTTTTGTGGCCAGCCATGGTAAGGGCAGGTTTCGTCCTGGCAGTAACCGTCTGGACCTATTTCAGTGCTACATTTTTTGCAGCTGAGCGCTTCCCGCTTTTTAGGGCTATACGCGGGCTCAAAAACAAACACACCGTTCACCATTTTACCCAAGCAGTCTGACGCAGTGATATAGACGTTGTCCTCGTTTAATCCGGTTCCATAACTAATCATTTCCGCTTTAAACTGGTCGGTAGCGGAAGGGGTTTCCTCTGACGCCCAGAAATGTTCCATGGTATCGTCGTCATCCCCGTGGTAACGGCCAGAGACCGCGAAAAGCATGAGTCCTTCTACGGCTGCTAGGGGCGATGCTGATGGCATGGCCGTCTCAAGAGCAGGGCCTCGTAACGGTATTGCGCTGGTGAAGACGTTAAAAGAAGTGTACCCGCTCATTCGGGCGAGGGCTTCCTGGGCATCACTTAGCTTAATATCGAGGTTCTTTTCCGCCAAAAATTTCTTTAAAATAACAGCGGCTTGACTTGGGGTTGGTTGTATTACACTCATGAATAACTCCTTGGTTACGCGCAAAGGCGTTGTTGCTATGCTGTCCTCATTACACGCTTGCCTTTTGCGCTAAGCAAAAAGTAAAAATACGTGGTTTTGACCTAAAGTTACCCCGTTTCGCCGATACCTTCTAAAGAAGGCGAGGACGGCGCGCTGGGGTGGCACTGATACGTATAGGGAGGGGGAACGCGGCAGTTGGCGTAAGCGCACAAAAGGAGGACTACTTGGTTTACGAGTAAAAAGCGTTTATCCGTAAAACAAATATATTGTGTATATTTGCTTTTCGAATATAATAGCTTTATTCGTTTAAGGAGTATTCCAGATGAAACATCCTATTGTTACGGAGCAACAACTTGGACAGCTTTTGCATGGCGCGCGTAAAACTAAAGGGTTGACGCAGGCTCAGTTGGCGCGACGAGCAGGTATTAGTCAGGCACGCCTTTCCGTCCTGGAACTGAACCCTGGCCGGCTAACCGTGGCCCGATTGCTCAATGTGCTCAATGCGCTAGGGCTTACCTTAGTTGTCGAAGACGCGTGCGTGGAGCAACATGAAACGCCAGCTAACGTGACGGAGTGGTAATGGGTAGGCCTTCGTACAAGAAGAGTTTAGCCGTGTGGATGAATGGCGTCCGGGTGGGCCTTTGGTCACTCTCACCGTATAGAGAGCCTCAGTTTAGGTACGATGAAGCGTGGTTCCATCACCCTTCTTTTCGGTCAATATCGCTGTCGCTTCCCGCATCGGCCGCAAACCCTGTGATTAGCGGAATGCACGTCAACCATTATTTCGATAATCTTTTACCGGACAGTGAGTCCATCCGCCATCGATTGCAGTCAAAATTTCATACTAAAGATATCTCTGCTTTTTCGCTATTGACCGCCATCGGCCGAGATTGTGTGGGGGCGATTCAATTTTTACCCCTAGATGAGGAACCTTCTCATTTGGGTGTCATTGAAGCGACGCCGCTGACGGACCTAGAGGTTGAGCACACTATTCTACAAACCTTAGCGTCACCGTCTGGGCTGGTGGACGATTCTCAAGATGATTTGAGGCTGTCGATTGCGGGCGCGCAGGAAAAAACTGCGTTGTTGTTTCACGAAGGAAATTGGTGTCTGCCGTTAGGCGCAACGCCCACCACGCACATCTTCAAGCTGCCGCTAGGCTTAATTGGAAATAGAAAAGCGGATATGACCACATCGGTGGAAAACGAGTGGCTATGCTCGCGTATTTTGCATGCATTTGGCGTTCCCGTAGCCGAAACCCGGATGAGCACTTTTGGGCAGACCAAGGTGCTAATCGTAACTCGATTTGACCGCATGTTGGCGCAAGCTGGCACGCACTACCTTCGATTGCCACAAGAGGATTTTTGCCAAGTGACCGGGACGCCTTTTTCGCACAAATATGAAAATGAAGGCGGACCTGGAATGCTGAAAATAGCTGAAATTCTGCGAAATTCCGTACAGTCCAACGCTGACATGGTGAATTTCTTTAAAGCACAGATGTTGTTCTGGATGCTCCGTGCAACGGATGGACATGCCAAGAACTTCAGCATTTTTTTGTTGCCTCAGAACCGGTTCCGACTCACTCCTATGTATGACGTGTTATCCGCCTGGCCTATTATAGGAGCAGGCCCAAGTTTAGTCGCTCCGCAGAAGGTTAAGATGGCAATGGCGTGGCAAGGGAAAAATAAGCACTATTTGGCGGCTGCCCTGCAGTATCGCCACTTTGTGAAAACCATGCAAAAAGGGGGGCTGGCTACAGACCCAAGCGACTTAATGGATGAATTGATTGCCCGAACTCCCGCGGTGATAGCTACGGTTAGTGCGGAGTTACCCGGGGGCTTTCCTGAAAAGTTAGCAAATAAAATATTTGCTGGATTGCAGGCCTCTGCCGATTCGCTGGAATTGCTAAAAAAAGACCGTGCCTGAAATGACGAGCAAAAAAACAGCACCCAAAGGCGCTGTTTCAGAATCAGTACAAATTAGTCCCAGTTTTCACTAGTCGTTTCCGGCTCGGCTACAAAGGTACAACCTAAGCTGATAACAAACGTAGAAATGTCAGTTGCGGTATAGCCTACGTAATTGACACTTGTTACATTGTCGAGGTCTTGCTTCTTTAAGCGGGCAATTTCAAAAGATATTTTTTGTGCTATCGCCTTGGCGTCTAACTGCGGAGGCACTAGCACAAATTTGTCGTAAAAAGAGCCGTCATGCGAAGGAAGTTGCACCAAGCTGCAGCCTTTTGTTGACTTCAACATTTGTGGAATGGCTATCCGTGAGGCCTCAGCTGGATTTGCCGGCTGACCATTTTCTTTAAACACAAAGCGTAAATAAGTAAGGCCGTTCCGTAGTTTCCAGCTACCTATCCCGTCGTTGATATAGCTAATACCAAGCAATTGCTTGAAGGTCAGACGTAACCCTTCTCGGTTTTCGGTGCTTTGTAATTGTATAGCTGTTGAACTTAGCCCATCGCCGTGCTCCACACACTCCTTCGTCAGATAGGCCCGTAGAGCTATTTCGTCATGAAGTAAGGCTAGCGCAGTTGCCGCGTAGTACGCCACATCGCATTTAATAGCCCAAGGACCGAGTCCCTCCACCCAAATATATTCAGGGATACTTGGCATATCCGCCAACCGAGGCGGGCGGGGCGCTGGTTCCTTGTTTAGGACCCCTGCAACAGTGTCCCAATTTTCGTAGCCGTACTGCTTTGCGATTGCTTCCAATGATTGGGCAGGGGTTAGTGTTACACCCATGGCTGCCATTGCAATTTTAAGATTTTTTGCCTGCGCTTTTAGCGTTGTTACGTTTATCATGTCCAATTTCCTTTTGTAGGGGCCTTGTTGTCACGTCCTGTTAGGGCGCGTATTAGATGCAGGATTACTAAAAAAACAAGGCCCGTGAAGGTCCTGGATTAGAGTAGTACACGTTACCGTGTGCAAAATTCACCGTACTCACCAAAGTGAGCCCTGCTGACAGGTATTTGCTGACCTGTTATGTGTAGCGATGCGCTATTTTGCGGGAAAAGTTTATAAAAGGGGAGGGCTGTAGAGGGACGCAAGAAAGCAGTTTCCTTCAAGGAAAAAGGGCTGCAACCGCAGCCCTTTTATAAAGTTTCAGTGTGCTACTTGGTTAGATGCCTACAATATGAAATGCATTAGGGGAATAGGCCACCCCGTTTGCAAATTTAAAAGTTTCTATCTGCGAATAGGCGTTGGTGAACCAGCCTGGAATTTTTATGTTGTCGGTGCCTGTTCCTAAATTAATATAGAGGTCATTGCCCACTTTTTTCAAGTTGACGTCCGAGACATTCACACCTTCTGTAGCTGGCGGCGTAGGGGGTCATCGCTGTTACTGGAAATAGGCGGGTGGAGTGGCAGGAAGCGTCCTTTGGTGAAGGGCGCTTTTTGTTGTTGAGCCCGAGGGGGCCACTTAATAAAGAAAAATCCGCATAGGCCTGAGCGCATGCGGATTGAATGATAGTTACTTGAGTCTAAACTCGGAAGGGTGCCTAGCTAAATGTTCCTGCGATACAGTCCCAAGTGCCTGTGCCATTGCTCAGGCAATGCTGGTTATCTACTTCGTGTCGTAACAATCCATGTTCGCCAGCCCGACTATAGTTCGCACGATGAAACGCGGCTTCAGTAGGGTATCTGCTGTAAGCGCCTACCCCGGGTTTAAATCTGGCAGAAAAGGATTCTCCATCCCCCCAACTTCGATTCATGATGACATCGCGCATTTTTTCTAGCGAAATTAAGTCGCCGTATTCGTTCTTAATACAGGTGCCGGGTTGTGCCCACAGCTTTTCCCAATCGACCAAATCGTGTATGCCTTCCTCCGGCATAACGTGAAGTGAAAAGCACCAGCCTCCACTACTTTTTCCGATGTGCGTTACTTCCTCTTCAGCGTTTTTTGCGCTACTTGCCTTGGCAGGTCCAAGCAAATAATAGTTTGTTCCCATAGGGTGTCCTTTTTATGCATGTGGTAAGGGGTGCCCGAATTACCGAGCGTGTTGCCATTGGGGAGAGTGCTGCTCGTTAAAGTATTTGAGGGCGCTCCACCGTTTCCATCCTGTTTTTCGCCCGCAACAACTACATTCGTATTGAAATTCCTTCCGAAGATAGCGGCCATTTGGCTGGTAAAGACTGCGTGTTTCGAACATTGGGGCATACTTGTGGTAGCTGCCAAAGCAGGCCATACGGTCCACTAAGGACTGGCAAATGGGGAATTGTGCCAATAGTTGCAGGGCTCGCTCGGCAAACCCTGGGCTTTTTAATTTTGCGGTACTCACGAAGCGCTCCTTCAAGGTTGTTGCCTGTCCTAAAGCGTATAGAGAACGCAGCGCAATCTTAAATTAAGCGGAGATAGCAACTTATTTAATCCATTTTTTATGCAAATATATAAAATGAGATTCGCTATACATACTGACAGCAATTTTGCTGCGAACCTTTAAAGGAGATTTACCATGAAAGAAATCACTACAAAAGAAGTTAAGCAAGTTGTTGGTGGCGCGCGTACTGACAAAGAAACCTGCACAGAGGCAGGCATGAAATGGACAGCAGACAAGGGCACAAAGTCTGACGGTAAGGGTGCTTGTACCGCCTAAGTTGCCTTTGAGCGACATCGCTCGTTCAATCACACTAACGGCAGTCTGCAAAGACTGCCGTTAGCTTTTACCGCATAGGCTTTGGCTACCCAGATAGAAACAGGGTGTGCGATGGCAAATTCCTTCACTTGGGCGCTAGATACCGCTGTCAAACTGTCCGCGTAGCCTTCAAACTGCTTAATGCTCATCCCTGCATTTAAAAAATCTGCCAGATAGGCCGCTTCATGCGTAACGAGCTCTCGATTGGTCCAATAGTTCTCCACCAGAAATTCTTTGGCAAGTTGTATTTCGAGGTCAGAGGCAGGCGACGTGGTCAAACTTCTGAGCACATCTTTCATGAGCTGAGCGCTGGCTTGCGCTTTGTTGGCAGATACCCGTGCTTTGGCTAATCCCATCGAATAGGAGGGGTAGTAGTACATTGGGATTCCTGCGCCGTAGGCCCATCCTTTCTTTGTTCTCAGTTCCTGGTTAAGCCGGGACTCGAAGCCCGTACCTGCAACAGCGATGGCAATACGAGCGGATGGCCAGACACTTGAGGATATAGCCTCCACTTGTACGGGAAGCAAAATGGCGGTAAGACCTGTGTCTGTTTCCGCAAAGTCACATTCGTTGACGGAGGGCTCGGCATACCGCGGCACAGGGGGTAGCGGCGTGATGGACTGCTGCGGGGAATTATCCCCCAATATTCGAAGAGTTTCCCTTGCAGACAGCGGGCCACCAACTATCAACGCGGTTCTGCTGCTGTCAAATCGCATTGGGTCGGCCGTAAGCGAGGATACAGGCAAACCCGAGCGTTGAGCTAGCACCATGGGCACGGCCTGTTCGAGAGGGTCTGGCGCAGACGAGCCAGTTGCTTCCTGTGTGAGCAGCGCCTGCCATTCTCGGGGAGTAAATCGAGCGTGGAACCAATAGTGGGTCACCAGAGGAAGCACCGTAGGCAGGTGTTCCGACAGCAGAGTAACCGAAAGGGAGGGCGTGCCATTTTCATTTATGTAAGCAACGGAGGAGCCGTACCGAGTCAATGCAGCTTCTAACCGGTGTGCTACCGCTTTAACAGCAACGGCTGCGCTTTCGTACTCACTAGGAGAATAGTTTCGTTTTGTGCGGGGTAGCGATAGCATTATTACGGCGACATCACTCTCGGAGCGCTCAATGGTGACAAGGTCGTGTTTCTGCGTCTGGGTGTGTGTCAATCGAGCAAGGGTGTGCGGAGGCTCTTTTGCAAAACCGACGGACGGTCCCAACAGAAAAAGTATCCCTGCTATGAACCCTAATATTTGTATCGTTTTCAAAGTAGATGCACCTCGGGTGGATTTTGCAATAATGAAATGAGTTGCTCCCTCTCGGTCGCACCGCGCGTAGGGGGAGGGGTACGCTCCGCTATCCATTGCGCTAGTAGGGTTTCGACCAAGCTGTCTGTCTGATGCCGCTGCAATCGTCTCTCTAGTTCGAGGGAGTTCTTAACACCTTCGAGCCATTGAGGGCTCGCCGTTCGGTTGAACGCGTCATGCACTGCTTTTTTAAGCTCAGTCACTTGAGCTATAACCGATGTTGAGTTACGCTGGGCACTAAGAACGAGCCGGCCGGTATGTTCATAACACAAATCAGTGGCAGAAATGCCAGGATTAAATCCCTGCGCGCACCACGTGGACCAATAGTCCCTGAGAGCCTTTTCGGAAGCACGGGGACCCTGCCATGCTAGAGAAATGAGGTCTAGTGGAGGGCTGGCTTGTGGGACGGAGGGCGCATTGTGCCATATCGGATGCGTAGATTGAGCCAGAAATGGTTTGGTTAGTGCATCAAAGGCAGTGTAAATCCATCCTTCAATTTCAGCACTGTCGCCTGGACCCACAATGATTAGAGCACTGTTGGCAGGGGCATAGTGCGCGTCATGAAATTGGCGAACAGCATCGAAAGAAAGTGCGGTGATGTGCGCGGGAATGCCCGCAAGACTTTGTGCATAGCTAGTTCCTTGCATAACGGTCGAGGTTAGTCGTTGGTTGACCTGGAATGAGGCATTTTTGGAAGCAACTTCGGCCAGTACGACATTTTTTTCGGTATGGAACGCTGCATCCGTCAAATCCAATGAGCGCATACGTGCCGCTTCTAGCGCGAAAATCTGGGGGAGAAGCCGGTGTGAGCTCTGGCAATAATACGTGGTGATGTCTTCAGTTGTGAAGGCTTTGCCGTCTACGCCCATTGCCTTAAACTGAGCATCGTAGGGCTGACCAGTCTCGTCGCTGGTGGCTCGAAACATCAAATGTTCCAACACATGGGCGGTGCCTTGCGCTGTTGTGGGGTCATGGCGAGCTCCCGAACCGTACGCCATATACATAACAGTGTGGCGTGCGTTTTCCTGCTGAAGTACTTTATAGCAGAGTCCGTTTTTTAGCTTACCTTCTCTATAGGAGGGGCTTTTGGCATTTGCGCCGGAGGCGACACTGGCGGCCATTGCTAATAAAAATTGTCGTCGGGTTAGCCCCATAAACTCTCCTCTCCTTGCAAGCATTGCAATAGCTGTTTTGAAATTTACATTTAGTGTATTTTACCATGATTTGCTTAAAAAGGACACACGCCTCTACCGCGGGGGTGTTTCTCTCGTCGTCTGTGCGGGAGATGGGCAAGAGCTTCCTTCCACACGTGTCTAAATGCAGGCTGCACCCGACAAAAGACGGACTGTCATGATTTTAGGTTAATTGGTGTATACCTCCTGAAAAACCTAGCTATATTGAGTACGAATCTAAAATGAAAGGTAATACCATGAAAACAATCGCTAAAATTCAGCAAGATAAATGGTTAGGAGGTGTCTGTAGTGGATGGGCATACGCTTTAGGGGTTCCTACCTGGATTGTCCGTGTCCTTGCGGTGTGCCTGGTAGGCATAGCGGGAATACCGTGCTTGATGTATCTTTTGTTATGGATATTTATGCCGCGGTGGATACAAGACCCGCACGATTACATCGAAAGAACGCGACAACCGTTGGACAACAGAGGGGTATAACCCTTTGGTTGGGGGCTGTTAAGGGCCTATTCGCCGGATACCCTTTAAAGTCCTGAGCTGGGCGGCGCCGCCGTAATCTTTGTGGGGAAGGGCTAGGGGACCTCGAGCTTGTGTAGCAGTCTCGGGGTCTTTTCCTTTTTCGTATCTAAAATTCTGGCGGAATCTCCTTAGCTATACGAATCAGGCACACTTATATGGAGGCTAAAATGGTTAAATTTTCCGTGGTCGTAGTCAGTCTGGTATCCTTTTTGTTCGCAGTATTGCTCTTAATCGATGTCATTCCGCTTTCTTCGGTGTTCTGGCAATGTCTCGCAGGGCTCGGCCTGTCTATCGTCACTCAGCTCGTCTTTTGTGCAGCATGCATTCGATTGTTTCGTGGGCCACTTACCGTGGCTTGGGCGAGTCCTACGCAAGTGGCCACTTTTCGAGAGTGGATGTACACGTCCTGGCGCTTCCGGTCCAATGCAGGCGTCCAAGAGGGCATTCGAGTGTTGGGCGTCGAATTAGCTATGAGGGGAACCCTGCGGTTCATGTTCATGAATGTGGACGTGCCCTCCATTCCTACGTACTTCCGAAGGTATACGTTTAAATCCCTTACGTAATTGTAAGCGCACCCCTTACTTCCCTTTATTTTTCCCCTTTCTGTCCTTGGACTTTAAGGGGTTTTTCTTTTAGAGAACGAAGGTCCCTATACCAGGAAGGCCATTGATTTAAATGCCCGCCGCATACCCCTACTTTCCAGTAGAGGGTAAGGCGGGCGACTCTTGCTCTTGGATGTAACGAATAACAGTAGCAAGGTCCGCCGCCCCCACAGTGAACGCGGCGTAGGCTCCCGACCAAAAAATCTTTTTCCAGAAGAACTTCTTCAAGTGTTGTGCGTGCGCAGCACGCATATAACGGGCACTGACCGTTTTTAGGTTACCTACCAGTCGGGACAAAGCCACGGTCGGGTGCCCCGTCACCAGTAAGTGCACATGGTCCGCTTCCCCGTTGAACTCGGTAAGCTCGCAGCGCCACGCAAGGCAGACCCGTAGGAACTGCACCCGCAGTTGCTCCAGCATCTCTGCCGTGAGACATTTATGCCGGTATTTTGTGACGAAGACAAGGTGGTACTGCAACGCAAAAGCGGCATGTCCGCTCGTTCTTAAGAGATGTTCTTGCATAAAGGCAAGTGTAACGTTATACTGTACAAATGTGGCTCTGTTAGCGTTACGTATTGATTTGAGCTAAACTGAAACCTCCTACATAGGGGGCGCTCATGCGGATAGCTGAATTTAATCAGATGCTGAAAGATGTATCGATTTTAAGTACCAAGCAATTTGAGTTATTGTTGCGAACGCTCGAAATACGACGGCAACAAAAACAAGCGCTGCAAGTGATAGAGGCCGTGCATTTAGGGGAAGGATGTCCTCACTACCATTCTCCTTCTATCGTCAAATACGGGCTTGTCCGTGGGTTACAGCGATATCGCTGCAAGACTTGCCTCCGGACATTCAATGCGGCCACCGGAACACCCCTAAGCCGATTACGTCACAAAGAACGCTTCCTCCAACAAGGTCAGTGCATGGCGCAAGGGCAGTCTATCCGTGAAGCGGCAAGAGCCTTGGGAGTTGCGGTGAGTACCGCTTTTCGCCTACGGCATCGGTTCTTGGCAGCGGTTGGCGCGCATCAGCCTGCACAAGTAGCAGGGTTACTTGAGGCAGATGAAACCTATTTTAGAGAATCTCAAAAAGGAATTCGGTTTCTCTTGAAGCCCGGGAGTGAAGCTCATCAACGACCAGCTCGACACCGAGGAGGAAAAGCCAAGAAAGTAGTTCAACGCGACTTAGTGCCGGTCTTAGTGGGTCGACTTCGCGGCCAACACCATGTAGCCGACAGAGTGCTAACCGCAATGACTGCGGTGCAAGCCACTGATGCGTTGCGTGCCTGGGTTGGGCCTGACACTTTGCTCTGCACCGATGGCAGTGGCTCACTGCGCAAAGCAGCGAAAACTTTAGGAATCACCTCAAAATCTATTGCTGTTGGCTATGACGGGCGGGTCAGTGAAGGCGTCTACCATGTGCAGTCGGTGAACAACTACCACGAGCGATTAAAAACCTGGATTAACCGCAGATTACGCGGCGTCGCCACGAAATACTTACCTCACTATCTTGCATGGATGCGGGTGCAGGAGTGGTTTAAGAACGAGTTACGTCCTGAGCATTTCGTGATTTCTGGACTCGGAAAACAGATTATCAATACGTAACGCTAACAGAGCC
>JAUSLJ010000039.1 GCA_030646715.1 Agitococcus sp. | reverse complement strand
GGCGTTGCCACGAAATACTTGCCTCATTATCTGGCATGGATGCGGGTGCAGGAGTGGTTTAAGAACGAGTTACGTCCTGAGCATTTTGTGATTTCCGGACTCGGAAAACAGATTATCAATACGTAACGCTAACAGAGCCTTTAAAAGCCAGTGGTATTTAATCAGTATAACTGCGGTATTTTATAAAGGCAAGACTTGCGCTTTACATCCCCGCCCTGAAGCGACGGGGTATTTCAGCGCGGCTGGATAAATAAAAATGACCACGTCGCGTATCGGCTTTTTGACTTAATCTGTCAGCTATGGAAGGGAAGGGCGAAGGCTTACTTCCTTGTAGATAGTCTGATGAGCGCAGTCAAGATTCATCAGGGTGCCCCATCCACAAAAGCTAATGGCAGATTTACGGCCTTTAAGTTTTCGACGAGCGCAGGTGCTCCAGAAATCTAAAAGTGCCAGATACGAATAGGGGAGTCCAATCCCGTTCTTTTCTGCAAAGTTGCTTACGACATCCCAGCAAGGGGCACCTTTATATAAAAGGCGAAAATTGAATGAAAGGTCAATGTCCCCGAGGGTCGGTTTGTCTCCTAAGTAGCTTCCAAATACTTTAAGTTCAGTGATGATAAGCTGCACGTCAGGAGTATTGTTCCATGCTTCAACACGCGATAAGACGCCTTCTACTAGTTCATCGGCAGTCGCCCTCGTAATAGGGTTGCCTATCCTTGCCGCACATGCTTGGGTGCCTAACCGAGTTACCGTATATTCTGCGTCAACATTTGAAGCTATAAGCCACCCTCGATTAATTAGTTCAGTGATTAGCTGTGCAGATTCCGCTGGTTCTGTGCCAGCAAAATGCTCTAGGGCATCGAGGGTCACTACCCTGAGCAAGCGGAGTTCTCGCATTAAGGTTCTAGCTCGTTTGGCAGAGATTCCACCAATGCATTCTTTTTTTGAAAAAATCATAATGTCCTTTTTTGAAGGGTACCAAGGCATATCGCTAAAAGCTAGATTGTTATGTCCTCTTGATAGCGGAGGGCACGTTATTTTATGAGTAGCTCCGAGGGTGCGCCATTATGGCGTTGCCTGATTGAACGGGAACACAGTTGATAACGAATAACTGACGTGCCTACACCTTAAATAATCGTGATTCTCCATCGGACATAACTATCGTACATCAATATGACAACCACATACAGCGAACGACTCTTTGAGTTCCTCGGTAGCCTTCCCTTATTTGTAAGGGGAATAGGCCTAGTCACAAATGAGGATTACCTCGCGCGAATGACAGATGGCACCAGATACACCGTGCCCGCTACCTCGGAGAGCCAAGCAGCAGGTAGGCTTAACATAGATTGGCCTGGTGGTCGACGGAGTCAATTACAGGGAGATGGCACAACAATTGCCGAACTCGCCATTATTGAGACGGTCACCTTCTGGCACGCGCAAGGTTTGATTGAAGACAAGCAAAGTGCTGTGGTAGAGCTGCTGGCGCATTTCAATTGTCGAACTAAGAGACAAGACTGGGAGCCGAGGCTGACGGCCAAGCGCGAAAGAGAGTATCAGGCGCTTATTGAGAAGTATACGCAAACCCCGACATCGCAGATGCTGCTGGAATTGGTTCGTTATGTGGCGATGAACTAGGGCTGTGCGCCGCTGATACCGCTTTTCAACGGACATTCTATGATAATGAAGTATGCCCTAGGCCTCGCCCTAGCTAGTGCGACCCTTACCTATTTCTTCGGAGTCACTCGGGCACTTGTAGCGTTAGCCACGCTTGCAGCAGGTCTCTGCGTTTTTGTGCTCAAGACGACTTCCGTGGACGTTACATCGATGTTCATGCTTTTGTTAGTCATGGGCTTGCCCGCATTCGTTGCCGGCGCAGGAGTAGGGGTAGCGGCAGGTCTGGCGTTCCGGGCACGAAGCCATCTAATTGGACTACTATGCTTTCTGCCCATTATTCTTGTTATAGGGTCTGAATATTATGTGGCCGAAAAACAAGTCCGTGAAGAAAAATTAGCCCTTGCCTTTGTCACCAAAAATGCGCAGTTGCAAAAGTTAGTGGGTGGCACCGTCGAAGTATTTCAAGTGTCGGCCACCAAGTATTCCGACCCCGATAAAGGCATGTACGACTTCAGCATCAAAGGGACAACATTGTATGCAATTGTTAAGGTTTCCCGGCGGTCCGGCAGGCCGGTGTTTAACCTCGCCTGCGTAACAACCTTGTATGTGGGGCACAGGACCCCGTCTTTAGATGTTTGTGAGCAGTCGGTTGTGCCGTTGCCTCGGTTATACGTGGCACGCTACCACGGCGTTTGGCCGTTAGCTTGTCCCTTACATATTTTTGACGAAAAGAGCACCTGAATGGCAGCGAGCATCTTCAATCCTTTTAATCTTTTCACGTGGAAGGGGCGCATCAATCGACCGCAATTTTGGATGATAACAATATGTTCTAGTATTACGTTTTTGCTACCCCTCTTTAAATTAGAGGAGGCACAACAGTCGAATACTCTCTTCGTAACCGCATTGAGTCTTAATTTAACGATTATTATGCTAGCTGCCATTAAGCGATGTCATGACTTGAATCGCAGTGGTGTCTGGATGGCAGTAGGAGGCGTGCCCTTGTGGTGGGTGCTAGCGATGTTCTTTTCTTTGTTCTCGTCCGTTCCCCACTATAAGATTTCAATGGTATATGCCGCTCTGTTCTACCCTATAGGCATGGTCACATCGAATACGTTTTAGAAAATAGTGCTCGGCTTAACTCTAGCCTGGGCAGGGGGCGCTGTCCTCTCGATATTAGGCGGAAGGCCTTCTGACCCTTTTTCCAACGTATATGGGCATCCTATCTTTAACAACAGAAGAGCCCAGCTAGGTTACGCCGAGAGAAAAACGGCTGCCTAATTTAGTAAATCGTTAGTGTTCCTTCATAGGGTGTGCCATTACCACCCGTGACTGATATTTTCCCCGCGACAGGCACAAGCTCGGCCACGTTATTACTAACCGAAGGACCCAAGTTGTTGACGGGATATACCACGGAGTCCATGGTAACTGTTCCTGTGACTGCCAGAATAGTCATACGACTGCTCCAGCCGGCCACACTAAGATAAGTGCCATAACCTGTTGGTAAGGTACGGGTTGACATACCATTTCCACACGATAGAGACTCAACTTGGCGAATAGTATTAGGGGTGGGTTGACTTTGCGAGAGGGACCATGAGAACCCCCAGCTATCGGAGCCAATCTCAATATGTTGGGGTGTCCATGCCGCTCGTCCAAAGTCGATGGTGTACGTTAAGTCACTGCTGAAAACCTTTGCTGAATTTCCGACAGCCAGTTGTGCGAAACTAGCACTGAAAATTTTCATAAATTGAGTGCCTGTTTCAGCCGCTTCGTCCAAATAAATATCTTCGAAACTATGCCCATTCAAGTCCTTAGTGGTAATTCCGTGGGTGTAGTTGGCGGGGGCAGTGGGAACCAAGTTTTTAGCGATAGAAACGGTACGAAGGGTGTTGATGACGATATCGTTAGTGCTCGTGACATACGCATTAGGCACGGCGCTTCTGGGGGTTTGCCATACCTTATCCGCGGCCATGCCTGCTGATGAGAGTCGTACTTGTGACGCAAATTGAGGGTATTGCTTGGCAAACTCTTGCAATGCTGAATTGGCAGAAAAAGTACCTTGGGAGTGTGCTGCCATCATCAGAAGGTCGCCCTTTGAAAGGATAGAATGTAGCTTAGCAACGTCTTGGGATGTCTCTTTTTTAATGGTCGCCGCAGTGGCAGTTTGCAAACTAAGCGCAAGCCGGGCGTCTTCTACCTGGCTTAAATTCATTAATAAGGCGCTTATCAGATTGGCATTTGTTTTGTCAAAGAAAGGGGAAGGCGCCCCTAATGCGTGAAAAAACAAAAGCATCGCATACGCTTCTTTTTCTGGGTCATTGCCAACACTGGCTTGTGCTTGCTGCCAGAATACTTCCATAACGTCCAGCTTGAACGACGTTAATGCGCCTTCTTGACCTGTTCGGCCCTTTTGGTGATAAAAACTATAGATGCTAGTGGCAGGAAGGCCTCGTGCCACGGCATGTGTGCGCAAGGCTAGTAGGCTGTGCATCGCTTGTTCGCTGGTATTTTGAATCCCATTGGTAAATCCAAGATGAGTGGCAGTCCAGCATACTGGTCCTTGAATAGTCACTGCCGCGAACACAGGAGATATTGTCATGAACAACGCCAATGCGACTATTAGCCATTTTTTGAAAATGTTATTCATAATGGAGACACCGCGACGACATCCTTGCATGGCGTTACACCAATTTTTCTCACAATCCCATCCGAATTTGCATCCCACGTCAAGTAGGCGACAGCACGTGCGTGCGTATTAAACAGTAATGCCTCCCATTCGTTTGCGCTAGGCATGGCAGGTCCTAATGTCAGGTACGCTGTCTCGTACCAGCAGGCAGATGCCGCGGCCACCGCGTTCGCATCGCTCTCAGTAACGGGCAGATTCCGGGAACCACGCAGCATCACCCACGTAAGCCACTGTGCTCGTGTTTTGGCGGCATTCTGTGTCGGGGCATCTTTAAAATTGGTGGTAATCCAGCTTTCGACATCATCTCGGATGCCATTGCCATTATCATCCTTCCCAATTAACGCGATTTCAGCGGTAATGAGCGGACCGTACAATGTCGTTGGCGTAGGGCGGGTCACAACAGGCGGCGTCCCTGGAGGGGTATTCGTGGCAGACGAACCGCTACCTCCGCAAGCAGTTAAGGCGCATATGGCAAGAGCGAGTATGCTACGTTTATATAACTTCATCGTAAATGCTTTCATTAAATTTCATATGAATCAGGGCAGGGTTACCCGGTCAATTCAGGCTAAGCGGTGCTGCAGGGGGAAATCCTTAGCCTCTGGTCCGGGGCTTGCGTTCCATGAACCTCCATCAGTCATAAGGCTTGCCCTTAAAAAATGGTGCCGGATACGGCTTCAATCGGTGTAATGTTCTAGCTTCTTTTAAAAGTAAGAAAGGTTGCATGACATTTAGATTCTAAAGTATATCATAAAAGTAGCAAAAATACCTAAATAGTCGCCTATTTTAGATTTTATAGTCAGCATAGTGACTCTGGCTTCGCGGGCGAATAAATATATGGTGTATACGTTGATACCTATCGCCCTTGTTGCAATCAATCATTTATCTACAATCCTCAGGCCCCCAGTCCTAAAAAACGTCAGTAGCTAGTCTCCTTGTTAAATTGGGATTTGCTTCTTTTTTGGCGCCGCTTGTGGGGCTACTGTTAGGCGCACTTCTAGGGCTGATTATTCCCAGATGTGCCTGTGTCAAAGGAAGTCGCTATCACGGCGGTGGCATAAACGACCTGATGGACTTTCTAGTATTTTATTGCCCTATGGGCGGACTCGTCGCTTTTTTGGCAGTGTTTCCCGCGTCGTTAGTGTTGGCAGCCATTATTAGCTTTGACTCAACTACGGTGGCGCCATTGCGAGTCAATGTCGAACACATGGTCTTCGTAGGAAAATACCGTGGCCATGTTTCTACCTGCGGCTCTACCTGCGGCTCTGCCCGCAGCTCAAATTTAATGCGACCATGCGAAGCAGTTAGCGGCGTCCCTAAGATTAGGGCAAGCAACTTGGCCGGCCACGATACGGGAGCGGAAACAGTAACCCAGCCATGGAGGACCTGTCGCCCCGTTAAGCGGTGAAATTGCTGTACGGGCGCGCTTAGTCGCAGAAATGTGTCGCCCATGATGGCGGCATACATTGGAAGGCGGGTCATTAGGCACTCTCTTTCGTTGGGTCCGCGCATTTTGCATATGTCCGATACAAGGGCAACAGCTTAAAAAAACCATCACAAGCATGAGCCGGTAATGGTCTAAATGAATTTTTAGAGGGAGCGCTCTTGGTTACTCTATACGCAGGGGAATGTCCTGTGTAATGTTGTAGAGGTCTTTCCAGGCACCCTTAATAGGAAGGAAAGTATCGTCAAACTCTGCATGCTTCTGGGCATCATATTTTTCGATGTTGTCGAGCGAAGTATTCCCCGACAGGTCAAGTCGAATATCGTTAAAGTGTCCGTTGATGCCATCGCCATAGGTATCGAGGACCGTGGCGAGACGTTGCTCAGAAATTACAAAAACCTTATCGCCTGCCTCATACGGTATTTGGGGTGCTGTCATTGATTTCATCTTGTCCTTTTTTGTGAATGAACTTTCACGTATAGCGACTATACCTTAGCGGCGTTCCTAATAACAGAGCAAGCAACTTAGCCGTCCACGATAGGGGAGCGGAGACAGCAACCCAACCATGAAGAACCTGTTGTCCCGTTAAGCGATGGAAATGCTGTACGGAAGGGCTTAGTTGCGAAAAGGCGTCGCCCATGATGGTGACATACAGGGGAAGGCGGGTCATGGTGCACTCTCGTTCATTGTAACTCGGGCATATACGCGTTTAGGCGGTCTTTGCGTACTATACGTGGGGAGGAATACCTTGTGTGAGGTGGCGGAACTATTTTCAAGACGAGGTACGGCTGTAATTAATCAGCAGGAATATACGGGGTAACTGGCTACATTCGTATTGTAAAAGGCTACATCAGCACCCGATAAAAAGCGACTACGAAGAGTAGTCGCTTTTTAGGTATGAATAGACTAGTAGACGCCTGCCGCATATCCGAGAGGTACCGGATACATGAAGTTCTCTTGGCCAAGATTGATTTTCATTCTATCTTGGTTGTACAGCGTTGGTGAAGGGTACAAGAGAGGTGAGCCACTAATATTATGTGTGCCAATGCGCACTCCATTACGGAAAGAGGTTATGGTCTTTTGCGCACTGGACAAGTCTAGCAAGCATGAATACACCGTCCCTACCCCGCCGACACCTTCGCCAAAGTCCGCCCCATACCCGTAGCCTGGCGCGTTGGTGCCCTCTCCCGGCAAAGTATATTGGCTATATTCAGGAGGAGACACGCTGCATCCATAAATGTATGACCCATTTGCATGAGCTTTCAACGTAGCCTCCCAGTACCATTTTCCTGTGCTTTTTCCAATTGAAGCTTGCGTCGTTAGGTACCAGCCGGAATTGTTGCTAATGTAGATTTCATACGAATCTACAACACTAATGCGCCCAGCTGGAGGGGGCAGCATGATTGCGCATCCTGCTTGTCCCGCGGAGCACGCGCCGACCTTAGATATGCCATCGCCAATTTTGTTTGGCAGAGGCAGTGTTACCGTCGTCGTGGTCGTACGAGTTCCCTCGGTGTATTTTTCGTTTGCTGCTTGTGTCGCGGTGATAATGGCACTACCTGTTGCCACTACAGTAAGCGTGCCGCCAGACATAGACACAACGCCACTATTAGAACTGGTGTAAGTCCATTGTCCAGTGCTATTCGAAGTAGGAGCTACTAGCTCGGATGGCGCGTCCCCGATTTGTCGGTCACCAACTTCGAATATACCCAAGGTAGCGGGGATGGCTAAGCCCGACCCACTTAAGCTAATTGCCCCTGAACCGGTGCTGCCGTTGTTGCTGACTAATACGCGTCCGGTTAGCGGACCCGCAATACTCGGTGTCATCGCTACGGCGATAGCGCATGACATGCCAATGCCTAGGGGAGCTGCGCAATTGTTATTTTGGTTGAAGTTTGCTAAGCCTAAGTCCACATGCACGCCAGAAATCGTCAATGGGGCAGTGCCATCGTTTGTGATTGTGACGTTCTGCGCGTCACTAGTGCTTGCTACATTTTGCGCAGCGAATAGCAGACTCGTGCTCGAATAGGAGGCCAAGCCCTGCAGCCCATTTCCTGCTAACGAGACATACGTTGGTTCCGCAGAAGCAGAAGAAGTTAAGTGCAACCGGCTAGCAAGGTAACCGGGAATACTGGGATTAAACATTGCCGTAATAACGCAGGTCGCGGCGGGAGCTAAGCTAGCGCCGCAAGTGGAGCTGCTACTGAAGTTCACGGGGTCCTCCACATTAATGTCCGACAAGCTCGTCGTGACGGTGCCAGTGTTGGTTACCACTACCGTTTGCGCTAGCGATGCACCTAAGGTCACGCCGTTGTACGCTAAGGCGGTGGTGGATAGGGCTAGTTGTGCCGCCGGAGGGGGATTGGCTGTAACTGTAAGGCCGGGAACTGCTTTAAAATAGGAATACTGCGTAGCAGCAAAAGCCAGGGTAGGCAATGCTGTCATAGCAAGAATTAGTGCCGCGACGAGTCGCTTTTGTTTGGGGGGAGTGAACATTAAGAGTCTTTTAAGGGTAAGGTGTGTATCGGTTACATGTAAGGAGGTACCCTACATATAGGAACAAGAGTTATATTTAAGTTTACGAAGTAAAAAAGCGTCACTATCTATTTTTTTTCACCGAGTATCGGAAGGGAGCGTCCAAATTTTTTAGGTTACGCGACTAACGCGGATAGCACTAGTTCCCGAAAATCGGTCTGTGCCAGCTGTGTCGCTGTCGCTAAGTCTGTGCCTCGCACATCAGAAATAGTACGGCAGGCATGGCCAAACTCCCAGGTAACCCCGCAGCCCTGGTGGTGTTCAACAACACGATATCTTCCGAAGAAGGCCGGCGCAGTCCAAACATTGCCGCAAGTCTTTGTCCAAATAAGTAATTTAGTGGTCATGGCCAATGGCGCTCGAGTAGTTTGCGAAGCGGACAACGATTAAGCGTTCTCCGGATACATGGCCGCGGTGAGGGCATGCGTATTTTGCTCCACAAACTCATGGACGGACTCGCGTACTTCGGTATCTCCAAATCCGTATGCGATTCCCGGTCCAATGATTGAGTCTGGGAGCATAAAAAACAGCACTTTTTGTTGCTCTGCCGTAGCAGGCACTGGACCTTTAATATGCAAAAGCGCGTCCTTAAATACCCCGATATCACTGCCTTTAAAATCGGAATGGGACCAATACGCCTCTTTGACTGCGTGTAGCCGAGTGTTGTCGTTATTCATGTGAACCTTTGTTAGTAAGTATTACGTGTGGAAGAGTTACATCGCCTCGGTCTCGTTTAAGACGGGATGTGCCTTGGTTGTCACTGCTATTGCTGCAAACATTTCCGCAGAATACATCACATGGTTGAAGTCAAAAGGAATAAAGTGGGTCCAATATTCGGGGTCAAAGGCTACGTCCAAAATCGAGCCACAGTGCACTGCGGGAGGCTCCTCAAAGTTTTCAAAATGAAAAAGTAGAACGTTGCCGTCATCCTCGTGGCACTCCTCGATAGGACTAAGGGTTTTTTCGGTTAGGCTTTTTCTATCGCGTACGATAAGAATGTCTATGCGTTTGTCTAGCACTTTCACAGCATCGCGCGACACGGCTAATGCAGTCGTAAGCTCCGCAACACGGGCTTGTAACCGGGCCATTTCTCTAAATGCCGGAAGGCGGTCGACCGGTAAGTCTTCGCGTTGCGCCAGTATTGCTGCACGATTCACCATGTCGGTATGGTTCGCTTTCCAATGCTGCACCTCTACGCGTAACAATCCAGAGATTTGCCGTTCGCTAATAATATCGTCTGCAACCATATTGCGAGACATACGCATTTCCCGATTTTCTCTGCGTAGGGCATCGTTTTCTGTTTGTAGCAATTGAGCTACGGAGAGAGGAACAGAATCAGTAGTCATGAAAGTTATCCTAGTAATACGTTAGTTTCGTCGTGGGTTGTACGGCGCGCCATGGCATGCAACGCCATAAAAAGTAGGGGAATGCGTTCCGAAGGTGGCAAAGGGTCACACCGCATGTTGTTCTTCTTCAGTGACGTGGGACTTAAGAAAAAAGTCATCAGGCCAATTTCGACTGCATCCACGGTGGTTTCCCTCGTCGTCCCTGTCACGTTGCGAATTCCAATGAATATTCACCTCTCCGGAGTCCAGCTCAGTGACTGTGCCTCTTGCCTTTCCCCTGCAGACAAAATGGATACCCTTGGCGTCCACAAGTGCTACGCTAAACGTGGTGTACCCCCCTACCTGAAGTTGCTTGCTTAACAGGCGTACGCTTTGCATAGGGAACGTGGGGATGTCTAACGTCACGTTGACAATAAATGTGACCGTGGCGCCAACGAGGAGCAGGCTCAATGCTGCAAACACCGCGGACACCCTTTTCATGCGCCGCGAGAGAGGCGCAAAAAAGGGCACGGGCGGGCGTGCCGGAGGAAAAGGAATGATATCTGCCATGGCTATCAATTATTGGATTAAAGCTCGCCGCCCCAGACAACACGAAAAAGCGCGTTATCTGCCGCTGCTTGGCCATGACGACGGGCTATTTCGTTCAAGGCATGTTCTTTTGCAATAGCAACGCGCGAACCAGCGCCTGTGTCTTCAAGCTCAACGTCCACTCCATCGATTTCCAAGTCATAGCGCCAACCTCGCAGACTGCCCTGATTGAGCAAGCGGTAGGTGCCCGGGGGTAAAGCTCCATGCCGTTCTTCGCGATAGCGAGCTTCGTCTTCACGAAATTGTGCTTCGAAGGCTATTCGTTCATCTTGTGTCAAAGGAAGAGGCTCGTCCATTAAGAAAATTATGCGATGCATTAGCTCATCGGTTTGAAGATGTGCAAAGGGGTTAAAGCGAGGGGTCGTCATGAGGCAGCGTCCGTTTTTGGGGTGTGATACTGGATAAAATTGTCGTAGGTTCTAAAAATTGACTGCAAGACCGGAACGCGATAAAACAAGGCTGTCATGTGATGGTCCAAAGTTCCCGCATCAAAATGTGTCCACGCTTCGCCCATATGAGTGGGGTCAAAGTCTACAAAGTAATACACCGGCATTGCTTGGCAAATATAGAGATAGCTGATAAATTCAGGGCGACGCATAGATGGCGCACGAAATGTGGCTGCGCCTTCTATGCGTTGTTCGTACTCCGCCCAAGCAGTCTCAAGCGCGCTGGCAGACCACGTGACCAACTCGGGGTGGAACTTCCTAAGTACCTCCGCCAGTACTTGCGTTGAAGCGTCCGGATTGGCGTCACTGTCCACATACTGTGAACAAGCGAGTACTACGTCAGGAGGGGGTAACCGAAGAAGGCTCATGTATTGCCGTCCGGAGCTGCTTTGGCTAGCCTTTGACCAACCAATTGCGCGAAATGCTCCCCTCGGGTGTTGCGCGCGGCGCCTACTACTTCATTAATGCAGCTATTTCGGGACCGCACGATGGTGCTATTTGCATGGCATTCGCGCATTCCGATTCTCTCGAAGCTAGCAGCGTCTTGGATTCGACTTGCTTCGAGCTTTTCGAGTTCGGCAGCCGTGCGGTAGTCTGTGAATAGGCAGATACCAACTACACCAAAAATGCTGCCAAAAAAAAGGATTAAAGCGAGTCCATCGTAATTCGAATTGCATCGAGTAGATTGCATAATAACTTTAAATAATGTTTTTAGTATTTTAAAATATACTCTCAGAATTTATAAAAGTCAAGAATGTTTTTAGGTGCGGAGCCATCGTAGTGGAGCTCGGTATTGCGTGTAACGGGGTATTCCTTACTGTAAAAGTTATCCACAAAATCAGTGCATAACTCAGTGACTTGCTTAGGGGTACCGTTGAAGCATAAGGCTTGCGAGGACGTGCTTAATTTTTTGGCACAACGTTCATCATGAGCTAAGCAGTAATAAAAAATCCCTCTGGAGTGCAGAGGGACAGAAAGCCATTATTGAGGATGAAGTGTACTTGGTGTTACTGGCACCGGAGCAAGAATTGCAGAGTTGAACGTGCCACTATCTCCTGGATACCGCGAGTGATAGGCAGAAAGGGGAAGTGTTACGGAAACCATGGTGTTGTTTAACTTGAAGAAAAGATGGCCTGAGCGAGTCGAGTAATCGTCCGTTGTTGAGAGGAGGTCACCTTTAATTAATTGTATTTTGGCCGGCGAATTGTAGCAATTGTCGCGCCCAACAACGTCTTGGACCAACATAAATTGCCTCGTTCCCGTGTTATCCTTGGGCACGAGCTTAAACTCTTGCATGGATGGCGCGGGTTTTGCTTCTAGGACAACTTCGTTAAAGTACAGCTCCCAAGAATCGTCATCATTGCGTTGAAGACGCACCAGTGACTCAGGCAATATAACTTCTTGCCATTCTCCCTCAAGGCGCGCCAAAAATAACCCGGATTGAGCCCAGCTATAGAGGAGGGCGCCTTTTGTCAAGAGAACAGTGGCAGGAACTGTTCCTGTTCGTTCTGCCGGTGTATCAAGCTTGAGTTGAAATTTACGGACACTGTCAACGCGCGGTGCAACTTGAGACAGGGGCGCCATCTGGGAGCCATCGTGCAATTGAATTTGGGTGCTCTCCTCGGCTTTACGCAATTGCTCTGCTTCGAGACCTGCGGTGCTGACACAGAGCCCCACCTCCATCGCTAATTCCTGCGAATTAGGCAGGGGGAGTAGAGCGGTTCCGTCAAGGGATTCGAGGGAAATGGACAAATGTCCATTCTCTGCGATAGACAAGAGTACCTTAAAATGTCCTATTGCTATAGTGGATTGTTCCATACTGTTCCTTAAGAAAATGAAAAGGGTCCTATTTGAGTGTAGGAACCGGTGCCTGAGCAGTTCCTACACTCAATAGACCAAGCCTAAGTTTCCGAGGGGTGTCTTTTAGACATACATTAATCGTAAAACGGCAATTAATCAGTTTAATTAAATACAAAAAGATGTGACGTTATGGCAATTATAGGAATAATCGATGGTTTCGCAAGTCGAGACGACTTAACAAAAAATGTCATTATGGTGGGCCGTGGCGACCGATATGTGTTGCTCGTGGATGGGATGCCTTTTGCCTTTAACGGACCCCACTGCAGTAGTGCCAGTTTTGACGAAACGCTGACCGCTTTGAAGTTAAAAATGGCGGAGCGGGACTCTGCCAGATGGTTAAGTGTACGGGCAATCGTGGGTAACAACATCAATGCCCGTGTTGTAGTTACGGGGGTGGGGGTATCGCTGTACAGAAATCATTTTCCAGTAGAAGGCCCTGTGGATGTCCTCGCTCCTCTTGATTAACACGCTTTTTTGTGGCAGGGACGTACCTGGTTCTGGCGTATTTCTTAAGGCAGCACGCGGCATGACGACAAACTAACTGTGGTATTTACGGGAAATATAGTGAATGCACCTACCAGTCAAAAAGTAAATGCAGTAGAGTTAAGGGGAGAGAAACTTTTCTCTTAAGTAACGGTAAATATTGTACACTTAACATGTACTTCAACCGCAGGCCTCTCCGGAGTTCTTGCGGTTTTTTTTGCCTAATTTTTTTCCGGGCAATGGTCTACCATCGGGACTGCGTCCGAGCCTGACCGCTGCACGATTGCTCAAGGATGCCACCCGAGAAACCGGACCCACAAAAAAATGCCATCCAATTTCTTGGACGGCATCTAAATTAAGAACTAGTCATGAACCTTAGCTAAATAGGTACTTTTGCATGAAAACATGCGTTGCTGGCGCGTTAATGTCGAGTTTAAACGCAGCCGCGTTTTTATGCCCCCCTCCACCATATAATTTTGCGATGGAGCCAACGTCCACGTTTTGTATGGAGCGCATGCTTACGTAAAGTTTCTTATTTTCCACACGCCAAATTAGGGCCATAGCTTGGTTTTCTTTATAAATTAAACTACCCGTGTCCGTCGTAAATAGCGATGGTGCGTTTAGCCTGCCAGCGATATGCCCATGGAATTCGATGGGTTCGGCTAAATCGGCCAACAGTTGCGCAGCCCACTGAAATTTACGGCTCATTTGTTCGCCGACCCCCATAAATTCTTTAAGCTTATCAGGGCTTGCGTCTAATTGTGCGATGGTATCCCATGTTTGGAAATCATAGGGTAACGTATCCAAGTGCGACGTGAAATACTCTGTCTCGGTGCCATACTTCCACACAAACAAATCACGGTCTTCTACGTAGTTAATCAAGGCTGGACGTGGGGTATCCGGGTGAAAGTAGTCCCAGGCTAACCCCGCGCCTGACCGGTGCATGTCAAACTGGGCGTAAGGTAATCCCAGCAAGTCTTTTTGAGCAGTGACGTGATGGTCTAAAATCAAAAAAGACTTTGCTTGTGCAGCAATGAGGTCAAGTGCAGGACGCGATAAGCTAAAATCGAGCATGTAGACTTCTTTACCTGCCAAGTCAGCATCGAAGGTTAGACCGTGGTTAGCGGGAAGGTAGCTGGCCGTGTCGCCGAATTTGCGCCAGGCAGCATAGGCCGCAGCAAATCCGTCGGGGCAAGGAGAGTGGTAAATAATGACAATATCTTTAAGTTGTGACATAGGGTTCCTAGTTGAGGTCAAATCGCTGAAATTGGGGGTTCTACTTCGTATAGGAATGGCACGCGCCCTTGTAACCCGCTAGGGGGCGGGAGCACACTAAGAGTCAAAGCGCTAGGGTCTCCAGTCTTCGCCATCCGCTGAGTCTTTTAGCCTTGTAGCCCACTTTAGAGTAGCGAAGCAATATGGATTGCCGTATACTAGCAAAACACCTACCAAAAATAGTGCACGTTATTCCGAGTAAGACGTGAATGGCTGACTTCGACAGAGACGAAAAACTAAACATGAAATTCGAACCGGTATGCAAGCAAGGACGAGGACTCTATATCAGGCTCTGCAACGCGCAGGGGGAACCTGTGGGGTCTATTTCCTCATGCTACATTTCCTCCAATAGAGGCCCATTTTCAGCAAACCTAAGCAAAGGCTATCTGACGGCAAAAGTGAGTGTATTCGATATGCATACAGCCAGAGAAGAGTGCGTGATGGAGTTCGAAAATTCGGACTGCCGCACGAGACAAGAGGCAGATAATGTTGTCCGAGAGTGGATACGTACCGAAAATGTACGAGAAAAGTTAATCGCTGCTGCCCTGGAGCTAGCGCGGCAACTGGCCTGTGCTAATGAAGTAGCAGGGCACTGATTATTGAAATAAGACCCGAGAATATACCGCTACGTTTCTGACGCGGGACTCTCTGATAGTGGAGTTTTCATGGCGCATTCGGACCAATGAAAAACACGGTCGCCAGTGAGAACCCCGTCATCGGATACCAGCGCAAGGACAGGCCATTCCCGACAGGCGCTATCTCCGCAGCTCCGATAGCAATCATCAGGCTCGGTTCCTCCCGCATGCGCCACAATTTTCGCCAAAAACTCGCTATCGTCATCGGAGTCTTGCAAGCGAACGATGTCGCCAATCGTACGACGAATACTCATGCTGTTGCCAATAATGTGGGCATTGAGCCCAGTTCTTGTAGTGCTTCAGGGGTGAGTAGTCGCACGGGCACCACACGCAAGCCGTCACGTATCTCAACATCGGCATTTGGCACCCAAGCGCGAGTCTCGGCGGGGGTAAGTGTCAGGGTATCGAGCCAATAGGACGCATCCTCGTTCTGAAACACCCAAGCAAGGCTATGAGTTTCCCATGCTTGGTCAAGGGCAGCACCGACCGGCAGCCGTCCCTCAAAAGGTATCAGACAGATGGGCTTGGCGCGAACATCGCCATATTTAATATCGTCTGCTTGAATAAAGACATCACGACGTTTTTGTTGAATGCTAGCAAACTCAAAACTGCCTTCAGGACTAACAGCTGCAAAAAGTCGTTCCATAGTAACTCTCTCGATGGCTAAATATTGGCAAGGGATTCACACTGGATTAGCTGCCACATTAGCGGCAGCCAGTCCAATAAGTCGAAAATGGGTTATCGCTTGGTGGACTTTACAGTGGAACCCGCTTTGGCCGAGGCCGCGCTTACAAAGCGTGGAACATCGAACGTGTTGTTCAAATCTTTGATTTCATTCCAGCCCGGCGCGTACTTACCTTCCTGAAGGTCGTTCAATCGTTCTGACATACATGTCTTCAGAGCGGCAACCATCGTTGCTGCCTGTCCTTTAAAAGGGCGGGAAAGCAGTAAGTTTGGCACGGCCAATGCGTTGTTGTTATAGACGCCGAGGTCTTTATAGGAAAGCGGGCGTACGACATAAGGAGCTTGAATAGGCGCGTCATAAGGAATAAGCGTCAACCCCGAATCCTGTTTAAGAGCGGAGATGTTGTCGCTAGGCCAGCCACTGACAGATAGTGCTGCGGCTACCGTGCCGTTACGAACCATGTCAAATGCTTTAGCGTCAGACTCGACGTCAACCACTTGTAAGTGGAACCGCATTTGTTTATCTAATTCTCTACCAAGTAATTGGGCAGAGCCAACCAAGGCTACGCGTTTATTGGCCAAATCGCTAAAACGGGTGATAGTCACGGTGGATACGTCGCCCGCCATCATGCCGCCCCATTTCTTTTCGCCTTGCACTTTATAACCTTTAGCACGGGCGATAACATGTAGATAATTGAAGTTCAAGCCGGCAACTGCTTGCAAGCCGGACACATTTTCGTTACCGCTTTTCATCCCATTAAAGGTATCGAGCTGGACAAAGCCAACTTGAGCATCTTTGGTCGCCATGGAATTTAAGTTATCCAGTCCACCAGAAGTGGGCACTTCACATAGGGGCACTTCGGCACCGCACACCTTCTTAAGGTCGGCGAACAGTTTAGAGTAGCCTTTTCCTTTTGGCCCTGTGGCAACTTGCAAACCCTCGCAAGGGGCGAGAGCGGTCTCCGCAAAAGCCAATGAGCTCGACAGCAAAACGCTGCTTAGTACCAGTAGGTGTATTTTTTTCATAAGAGTTCCTTAATAAATTAAAAATGCTTTGTTGACTTAGGGATGTAGCACTGACTCAATTAAATCGTTTGTTATTGCTCATGTCCGGCTCGGAAGCCGTGGGTGCCAAGGGGAGAGCGCTCTCTTCTGTGTCAAGCTGGCGGGGTACTGTGGTAATGACGACAGCAATAAGGACCAGGAGGAAGACGAGCGTGCCGCCCCATTTTAATATTTTCCAAAACATGATTAGTCCTTTAGGTTCGCGAAAACAGGTTGCTTATTCGTTAGATTAATATTGGACAAGTCCAATGTCATGCCTTCGTCATAGGACAAAGAAGGCGCGTTGCTGAGTTTGGTTGCTTCCAGTTCCAACGCGGCGAACACTTGGTTGAAGTTGTCTCGTACGCTGGAGAACGCTTCGTCTGCCAGCATTTCGTTCATCAACTCTTCACCACTCGCTGCGTTTAATTGGCTAATCGCCGCTTGGCCCACTTTGCCAAATTCCCAGGCAAATTTTTGGTCTTCAATGACATCCTTTAATTCTGACAACGCTTTTTCAGCGTCTTTATAGCGAACGACCAGAACGGCGTGGCCGTCCGTCATAGCTTGAATTGCTTTCATTTGTTTAGAAGCATCGTAATTCGGCTTGGACCTAATACGCTCTTCGAGCATGCTTTGCATATTTTTTATTTGCGCGCCAATGGAGGTAACCGCGGCTTTAAAGTCGCGCACCTTTAAGGCTTTTTCTAGCAAAAAGTTCTGCAACTGCTCAATGGGGTTTTTGCGTGCCTCAGTTTTACGGAGGGCTAGCAATTTGTTCTCCCATTTCTGGCCAAGTAATGGCATGGCCTGAAAGGCGCCAATGCCCACGATAGCGATTGCGCCTACCGCTAGCAGTCCTAAGCCGGCATGCACCGCCATAGCAATAACAGGGGCTATTATGGCCAGAACGCCGACGACACCGGCGACGGCTAAAATACGGAGAGCGATTATTTTTGTTGGGGCAGGGTCGGAAATCGTTGGCATAATGGCTTTCTAATGAAGAAGTGTCAATTAATCGGACAGAGACTTAATATACACTGAATGTGCTGTCCAAGACTCTAAAAAGAATTTTAGCATACAAATTTAGCGCAAGCAATAATTTGAAAAGTTTTGTGTAGCATTTGTGTCTGTTTCGCAGGAGGTCCGGATAATCTTGCTTTTTCCACCACCTTGCTGCACCTCCGCCCTGCCTACAGCACGGGGCGGGATGCACGATAGCTATCTAGGCAGCAAGGTCTTCCTCCAACGCGAGCCTTTGACGGCCAATTTGTAACTCTTGCCCTTTGCGCCGGCTATACGGACTGTATTTAGCGTGATGCTCGCACCAACGGATGAGCCGCTCCGTCTGCTCGGGAGAGAGTTTGTCCTTGATATGGTAACAACGACCCTCGGACATCAGCAAGGTTAGCTCTTCGGGCGTGCGCATCGCTGCAAGGGCGATAGCGGAAGTGGTTGGGGGAGGGCGAACAGACAAGGGCTTAAGGGGGGTGTAGTCTGACTTATGTACGTTTTTCTGATTAAGTGCCGCACGTTCCGCGTTTAGCGTCACAATGGGAGCCATTAGCGTTGCCATATCGACATAATCGGATAACCGCAGAAGAAAAATCCCGGGGCAATGCGCCAATAAGTACTCCTTGTTGGCCATAAGATTGTAGGATTGATAGGATTGGTTGGGCACGCCGGCTATCCAAGAAGGAAATGCGGGGGTGCCCGGCGTGACGTCCGCCAAGGCTTCAGCAATGCGGGCCTGTACCCAAGGAAACACCCGAGCCATGTCTAAGAAGTAGACATCGCCCTCTTGAATGAAGTAGTAAGCTACCCATTGCATGTCCTTAAACACATAACCGAGGTCAGGTCCAACCCGAACGGAATTGCCGCTGCACTGGCCAATGAGCTCCAAGGACAGGTTCTCCGAGACATAGGTGTCCGCTTTAATGTCAAGGGTGCAGGCGCCTTGTACCGAGCCGCGGTTCATCAAATGTAGCGCAATATCGACCCCTCGTTTTTGAACCAAGGCTTTCACAAATACTTCACAAACCGGTTTTTTTGCCGAAATACGGGATTTCTGGTTATAGCCTGCAAACAGGGTATTAAATACCGCGCTTAACATGGCGGTTACGCGTTGTTCATTGCGGCTGGCGTCGCTAAAGGGCAAGGCGCCATCTTTGTTCGTTACCGCGGCGGTAGAACGGGTCATCTATAGTCCTTTAGATTAAGCGTGTTGTGCTATTTTAAACAATACAAATAGTATCTGTCAAAGTATATTTATATAAAACTTTTATTGTTTAGAGCCTGAATTTATTTTCTAGGGCGGAAGGGGGTGTTAGAGAATTGGGCTTTTGCCCAATTCTCTGGTCCTATACATACTAAGGACAACATTTAAGGAGGCACCTATGAACAAACGAAATCTCCCTTTGCATGGGTCGATGGGACCAGCAATTTTGAACAAGCTGAGGGAATTTACAGACTTACCTACCCATGGCTATGTGGCAGGACAAGCGGTTGCGTCAGCGGTATCCGAGTTGTTCGGGGATGGTCGTGCTGTCGTTTATAATGATATTGACGTTTTTCGAACTCAAACCGAAGACGAGCACCTTATCGTCAGCGCGCGATATGACTCGCTCAAGCACTCCCGGAGTAAGCCCGCGATTGAGACATGCATGTTCACCACTCAAGACCTTGTAATGGACTATGGCGAGTTGAAGGCGAGTTCTACTAAACGATATGAAGTGTTTAGTACCTCTCGTCGTGGATTGCTTAATGAAGTGTATTGCGGTTTTAAAACGACCAACGGAGTAAAATTTCTGGAAACCTTTGATATCAATGCGGTGCAAGCCGGGGTGGATTTGGCAACCGAAACGTTTATCTGGACCCCTAGTTTTGAAAAGTTTACCCACACAAGGCAACTAGACGTGGTGACGCTACACACGCCATTTCATTCGTTGTTACGCTACTTACAAAAACGGGAGGAATTAGAAGGAACATACGGAAATGATTCCCGCATAATTGAAATGCTGACCGCCGTGTATCGAACGGAAGAACGCCAAGCCGGTAAAACTCACGAAGGGTGCCTTCGCGAGTATACGGACATGCGTTGGCATTTTGGGGAAGCGTATCGCATCAAGTTAGCCAAAGTTATTAATCAGGTAACACCTTTTTTTGAGGTTTGCACCCAAGAAATGAGGGGATACGACGTAACTTCGTTGGTGCCACGCTTTGACATGGAAAAAGACTTATACATGCATGGCGAAAATCTCGTGCATACGCTGCCTAAGTTGTCGCGGGCTCTTCGGGAGAAGCATACGAAAGGCATGCAAGGGAGGCTGAATTATCTAGCATCAAAAGCAACGACGGTTACCCCCGGATTTACCGCAAGTTGCTGGGAGGCACACGATGGTGAAGACTATGCCCAAGGCAATGTAACACCGGGTGAGATGGCTCAACTAGACAAAGTCCTTGCGGAGCACAACCTAGCTCGTCATGTTTTGCCCCTAAGTACGTTGTCGGAGCAGTGGAAATTGGTACGGCAAATAAAAAAAGAAGTAAGTCAGCGCGGATTGTGGGTGTACGGCGCATTGGAGCAATGTGACTCGCAAGTATGGACAAGTGAAACTTTATTGCGTTTTTTGGACGACACCGCGGTACTCTTGGCTCAGACGCTCTCCACGAGCATACTTCCACCCTTAGTTATGGGTCAATATCTCGTGCAACCGTTGACTACGGGTATGCAATTAGCGATGGAAGGGCAAGAACTACATCATTGTGTGGGGGGATATGCGAAGTCAGTTAAAGTTGGCTCGAGTATTATTGTTTCTATGCGCAAAGGTACGCATGCCAGCAACTGGACCTCGCTGGAATTTCGCAGAAGCGGCGCGGGCTGGCAGCTTAGCCAACATCGTGGATTAGTTAATAGGATACCTACTGCGGAAGAATCGGAGCTAGGCACGACATACGGAGACTACTTGAATTTAGGGGAAGTGCTGGGCACTGTCCTGGCAACGCAACTGATTCACCGGTTCCCTCTGACTGCTTCAATTCTGGGAGGAATAATGACAAAGGTGCGCTGCAAACGTAAGAGCGGTAGTTCGTTGATTGCCAGGCTACGTATGTGCAGCGGCAAGCTTGCCGATACGCTTATGCTGCCGTCACGGTTGTATTCCAAAAAGGGCACGTACTATTCGAGCTATCACAATCCTGTTCTTTTTTGGGGGGCTTGTCTGGCACAAACGGTAGTAAGTTTAGGGTCTTCGCTGCAAATAGTGGCAGGACGTTTTCCTTTTCAAGGAGTGGCTTCGAAAGAGGAACCCGCCGTTACTTACCCTAACAATGACGACTTCGACGATGCAATTCCGTTCTGACCAGTACGTTTTTAGGTTCATTCTCTTCACTTTAATTTAACTTCCCGTGTGCCGCTGTGCACGGGAATTTTTTTTTCGTTCGCTCTTAACACGTGGTTGTGTCCACGGAAATTTTAGCAAACCACAATTGAAGCGGTTAAGGCAGCTTCGCGTATGCTATTTGCGAATAGCATACGCTCAACTTTTTGCCTACTTCCTATACCTTGATAGAGCTTCTGAAGAGCTTTCCTGCATCCCCCGGAAACGGGATGGAAAATCATCAGGGAATAAACGAAGTACGTCCATCGCCAATCAATTGGCCTTGCGTTCTCGCTGTAACGGATGCTCCAGGACAATTATAGCAAGGCCCTTTCGAAAGGTATTTACATGAAAATCACTAAAAATCAAGCCAATGCAGTACGGACTTACTTAGCAGGGCTGGGATGTCAAATTTCGCATGTCCAGGCACTGGAAGTGATTGCTCGGGGTGCGGGTAACCGAAGCCGGCATGTTGGACCGCAAGTAACTGCCGTGGGGGAAACGGACGTCGATGTCGTCCCGTTGCGGGCTACGGAAACGGTGCTACACCTGCAATATGGAAATAAGGAGGAACATTCTTTATTTCCGCGTAGTGACTGGGTCAAAACGCAGGGCCATCCCACTTACGGGAGCTGGCTAGCAATGAAAACAAGCGATGTCGGAACTATCGAGGTAAGGGACATCTGTGCCTTCGCGGAGGAGCCTAGCGCTTTAAATCTAGCTTGCCAGATTAAAGCGGGCTACCTGGCCGGTGCTTGCGAAAGCGAAGATGTAGCGATAGCGGTAGACCGGCTGAGAATCGAATGCGCCGGTTTGTTCGCCACTGGGGTTCATGCGTGGGAGTTTCTGATGGAGGAATCGCATGACGACAGCGCGGACACCTTCGGAATTCAGACGGAGTCCGAACTCTTTGGGGAGGAATTCCATTTTTATTGCTCTGAAGAAGAGCGGCAAAAAGCCCTCTATCGATTAATGAACAGTGCTATTAGGGGTGAACAAGGTATCTCGGCTGGTTTGGCCATACCCCGGACGGTTGTGCCAGTTCGTGAATATTATTTTTTTCAATTTGCAGCGTGCACCGACCTAGAATCGGACAATGCCGCATCCGAGGAATACGCACAAGCGCTGGATAATCGAACAAAAGTAGCCGCTATCGATTCTTGTGTTTGGGTTGATGACGCGGAATTAGGCACCATTGACCAGCTCGTCAATAATATTACGCTATTACACAGTGCCATTTTTTAAACTGGTGCTTACGCTAAAACGGAAGTCTTAATTCTCAGTGCCCCTCCTCGGAGTGGGCACTTTTTAATTGCGCCGGCTATATCAAAAAAGTCCACCGCTTAATAACAAGGGTGGACCGAATCATTAAGGGCTATCCGTCGTAGCGCCTTTTTCTCGTAGTTGTATTCTGTGGAGGTGTAGGGCAGACTCGCGTTCGGCAAATCGATAATATTGCGCATAGGTTCCGCGTAATATTTGGCAGTCCTGCATTAGCTGACTCCTGTCCCTGCTTGCTTGCAAGATGGTAGCCGTTTTAGAGAGTAAGAGCAAACGTGCCTTTACTATGCTATCTAGTTTTCGGTCGATAGCGCTGTTTAAGTTGCGTAACTCTGGGAGGCTGCTCTTGAAACTGCGTACCTCTGCAGGAATGTGCACATTGGCAAGCCGGACGACTTCGGCCAGCGTAGTAGCGCCACGTAGCCGAGCTAAGTTACCCGCCGCCTCTGTAGTGACTTTTTGTTGCTGTTGCTCTATCCAGAATGCGACTGCATTTGTTGCCATGGTTTTCTCCTTTTTGGTAGCCTAACTCAGTATAGGACGCGGCGCAAGTGAGTACTATGTCGATGAGGGGTTCTTTGTAAACTTTTTGTTACGTCACATTTTAATTAATTTAAGCAGGCACCATCGCTTTAAGCCGGAATACACGCTTCGACGCTTAAATCTGGGTAAGTCGCATAAGCTACTATTAATGGACTTTGCGAGCTCTGCGGGTAGCAAATGAGTAATCGTGTTTTTAACGATAGGGGATACACCCCCCTGGAACCCTTGACTAGCGCCCAGGCTTAGCTCCTGTGCATGCATTTCGCACCAATGTACTAGTGCTACCGTAGCCGTTGTCGTGACGAGGTCCAGCACTAGGGGTGAGGGAAGGGAGGTATCAGTTTGCATGGGCATCTATAGGTGCAAAAATTAAATAAGGTGTAGCTCATTTTTTTAGGCATGCAACAAAAAAGCACACCACTGCTGTTACGCGGGGTGTGCTTGCAAATCAGGAAAGTCAATACCGTTTTAAGTTTTTGCGCAAGGAGTTATTCCTTTGCGTCAAGTTGTTGAGCCAATTTGGCTTGTTCTTGCGCCAGTAACTTACATACAAACTGTAGATGGGCCGGAGTCTGAGGCACGCCACCGGCATTGACCGCTAAAAATATTTTTAACAAGTCGATACGCGATACATTATTGCTTCTTAAAGTCGCGAATTGTACATTGCGCATTTCTAAGTAGGTGCGGTCGCGACAGGATAGCTCGTGCCAATACGTTCCCTTGTAATCGAGGTTGCTAGTCATAAAATCGACCAGTGTGGACAAACGTTGCTTTCCATCAAATACCACTTCCCCGTTGGGGAAGTCATAGCGTATAAAGATGAATCGGCCTAGTTCTCTTCCTTCGAAATAAGATTCTAAATAACTAGCCTTATCTGTAGGCGTCCAGACATAGTCCCTCTGAAAATCAGGTTTGTCGCAAACTCCTTGCAGCAGCATCATGCGGGTGAGCGCACTGATTTCGCTGCTACTAAAGGTGAGCCCCTTTAGCACGGACTCTTGCACTAGATGCGAGGGCTGGACTTCCAACTTTTTACGCAGTTGCGACCAATGCCAAGTTCCTACTCGGTCTTGGTCCTTCGCACCTTTTTCAATTGCGGTGTAGCGTATCGTAACAGCTTCACCTGCTTCATGGAGAGCGACCACGACCGAGTCTTTCAGGAAGCCTAATTCGATGGAATCTCCGACCTGGAGTAGCCGAGTCGCGGGCACAGGAAAGGCTTTTGGCGGATACAACTCGCGATTATTCACGTAGTTGGCGTATGAATTGACGATTCGTTCTTTTAAACTTAAATTTTCTTGACTGCTTTTCATGGGGAGTCCTTTCTTAAGATGTCCTATCTTGTATAGCCAATGCATCTTTTGAGGATAATTTAAAAATGGCCTAAAATTAAAAATAGCTAAAATCATTTAAAGAAGTGCGGGTGCGGTTGCTACATTAGTTTTACAACTTCACTTTCGCTAATGCACTGTGCCTTTTCTAGCCACAATAAAGCTGGGGATTTGTTGGCCGCCAGTAATGCTCTTGCCGAAATTCAGCACGTGTTAGCGGAACTGCCTCTTCTCACTTGGTCGGGAAAGTCCAGTGACCCGAAATGTGTTATTGCTCAAGCGATGCTCAATGCATACATTCGAGAAAGTTTCAAAGAATGGGGATGGCATAAAGAATACATCATAAAAAATGCGAACAAATACAGGCATTTCTTAGATTTCTATAAAAGCTTCGCACAAGGCGAAGGCGCGCCCCCCTTGAGGGTCGGCATCGAAGTAGAATTTGGGTACCATGCAAGAATAGACACGGACATTCGCAAGTTTCAAACGGCATTCCAAAAGAATACGATTGATGTTGGCGTTATCGTGTGCCTTACCGAGGTAGACGCGGGGCTGGCAGGGCGAGGAGTTGCCTGCTTTGAAGCTCTTGTGGAGAACTTGGCGGATTTTACGGAATCGACCATCACTTGTCCTATCCTCGCTATTGGGCTCTCCCGGCAGAACACATGCATCGTGGACCTATCTTTATCGCACTACCCCTGCTACAAAGCGCTCACCGGGAAAACTTCCGTGAAAGAAAAACGCCGCACGGTGCATGCGTTGAAACGAGGGGTTCCCGTTGCCAAGTTAGGGCCTAAGCAACAGTCTGCTCCGGTAAATGTGGTGCTTCATGCAGATGCCGCCTTACATGTTACGCAACACACGCTGCCACCCTTGGCGCTGACAATGTCACCAGCCTTTTTCTCGCATATGCCATGTGAGGACGTGGAGTGCTAAGGCGTAAATACTCCTCCGACTAAACGCTACGCGCTGTAGTCGGAGGATGCGCGGCACAGTTGCTCAATAAAGAACGGGGAGCCTTTCTGCGAAGAACAGCGTAGGCCCCAGCGGTACGGCTGTTATTTTTGTATCGTCCCGGAATGTTGTATCCTGTATGGTGGGGATATTAAATTTCAAGGACGATTCGCTATACAGGGAAGTGCTACCAATATTGCGTTACAAAGGAATATTAAATGATAAAAGCTACTCCAAAAAATCCTGTTTTTTTGGCATTACGGCGACAAAAAGAACAACTCGCTCAGGATTATATCGCCTCAACGTTCCCCGCTGGGGCCAGTGTCGTCATGATGCGCACAACCTGTCGCGCTTGTCAGGCAAAGTTGACACTGGAAGAGATGCATTATTTCGACCAAGGGGATGCGACTGCCACCTGTGCAACGTGCGAAGGCGCCTGGATGGAAGCAATGGCACAATGGAAAGAAGGCAAAGGTCAATCCGATATGCCAAAACGGCCTTAGGCTTTAATTTGAGTTACTCTTAAAAAAGGATACATCATGGAACAAGCTATTCATACAGCCATCAATTGGCTCTCTAGGGCTAAAATTATCGGCATTTTGGAAAGCTATGGTTTTCAGTGTTACGATAAGGAATCCACGCAAGAACTGGAAGATGCTCTGCGTTCTAATATTGCAGATGGCACCATTCCTCCAAGTGCACTAGACACCCATTAATTTTTACGTATTATTCAGCGCTGTGACTTTTTGTTGCAGCGTTTTTTTCGCGAGTTCATCAAAAAGATATATGGGTATTGCGAAGGACCATGCGCCATTGGCGGACATTCGTATGTTGTCATAGTCTTTATTTCGGGTGCGGCTGCCGGAAGAAAGTCATTTGGTCATGACTTTCTGATAGCCTCAGCAAGGCTTCCCCGGTCATCCCTGAAGGGCGCACATGAAATAATAGTAGGGGAGGTGGCAGCCGGCATAGCGGCGGAGTAAAGTTCATCGGTAGGATGAGCGTTATAGGGCGCCAGTTCAAACCAATCCGCTAGAAGCTGAACGCTACCTCGCCACGTTAAAGATGGCTCCACAATACAGATTAACTCGAGGGTATTTTTCGCCCGATTAATGTTAATAAGCCGCCACTCCAAGCCCGCTCCTACGCCTTGTTTTTTGCGCAGAACACTTTCAGGGGCCATTAACAAAAGGAGCATAGGTTACTGCACTGTTACTGCTTTGGCCAAATTGCGCGGCTTATCAATATTTGTGCCCAATAATAAAGCAGTGTGATACGCCAACAGCTGCAATGGAATAATATGGGCTAGTGGAGCTAAATCTGTAGGCACATCGAAGGGAAGCTCGATTACAGATAAATTGGTCTGGGGCGCGAATTGACAGCCTCTGTCCGCGATGACATAAACATTTCCTCGCCGCGCAAGTACTTCTTGTATATTCGCTTTGGTTTTTTCTAGCATGGCATCATTAGAAACACTAACGATAACCGGCATCTTTTCGTCTACAAGTGCGAGGGGTCCATGCTTGAGTTCCCCTGCGGAATAAGCTTCGGCATGGATATACGTAATTTCTTTGAGCTTGAGTGCGCCTTCCATGGCAATGGGATGTAAGGTTCCTCGGCCTAAGAATAAGGCACTATGCGAGGGGGCGATAGCGGCGGCCCATTGCGCTAGCAGCGGTTCTATCGACCATATCGAGGGTAACAACGTGGGTAGCGCCTGGATACTGTCTAAACGGCGCTGTAGGTCCACTTCCCTCATTTGATGTTGTTTCGATGCAAGGCATAGCGCAAGCAAATAAAAAGCGCTTAGTTGTGTTGTGAATGCTTTGGTCGAGGCAACCCCTATTTCAGGCCCTGCTTTGGTCAACAAGCTATGCTCGGACATCCGGACCAAAGAAGATTCAGGCACGTTGCAGATGGATAACGAGTTTTTCATCCCTAACTTTTGAGCAAAATCCAAGGCTGCTTTTGTGTCCGCGGTTTCTCCCGATTGCGAAACAGTAATAACCAAGGTGCGGGGACGAACAGCCGGACGTCGACAAGGAAATTCGCTGGCTAGTTCAACGGTGCACGGGATGCGAGCAAAGTCTTCTATCCAGTGCCGGCCAATCAATGCCGCATGTGCACTAGTGCCACAGGCCAAAATAAGAACTTGAGTGTATTGTGCCAATTCTCTGCCGCTACCCGGTCCCAATAAATTGGATAATTCGGCTGTCGTGTAGAAGCCCGTAAGCGTATCAGCAAGCGCCCGCGGTTGCTCAAAAATCTCTTTCTGCATGAAATGCCGGTATGCACCTAATGTGACGGCTTTCGGGTCCAGGTTACTTTTCACGATAGGCCTTTCTTGCAGCACGCCATGGGCGTCCTCAATCGTCCAGGATTTTGCCGTGATATGGGCAATGTCGCCATTTTCCAAATACACCATCTGATTTGTCTGCCCAATTAGCGCGGACGCGTCAGAAGCAAGCAAAACTCCATTGGCTGAGATGCCTAGCAACAAAGGGGCATCTTGACGAAGCGCATAGAGCTCCCCGGGGGACTGTGTGGACTCAGTAATAGCAATCGCGAATAAGCCCTTTAAAGCACTACGCGCCAATCGTACCGCGTGAAGCAATGTGGCGCCGGTGCTTAAAAAGGAATGAATTAGGTGGGCAATAACTTCGGTATCAGTGCAGGACGTAAAACTATAGCCTTGCTCAAGTAAGTAGTCTTTTAGCTCAGCGTGGTTTTCAATCACACCATTATGCACAACGGACACATGAAACTCTGAGGTTTGGCTGATATGAGGGTGTGCATTTCTTTCGGATGGCGCGCCATGCGTGGCCCAACGCGTATGGGCGATGCCAGTCTGTGCCAACGCAGAATCAAACTGTTCAAGGGCAGACTCCAGTTCTGCAACATGACCAAGTGCACGGTAACGCACGGTTCGTCCCGCTAATGTTACCGCTAGTCCCGAGGAGTCATACCCGCGATATTCGAGCGCTTTAAGCCCAGCAAGAAGAAAAGGGACTACAGAACCTTGACGCACTGCGCCGCCGACGATACCGCACATAACGAATCCTATGAAATGAATAACAGTAAGCATAGTTCTCTTATTTATCTTGTGGCGGGAGTGTTCTTTATCGATTGCTTTTAGATTTTCTTTTTAGGTAGGCCGGTTTCGTGGGGCGTAGCCAGTTATTCCGGATGAGCGCCAGCGCTAGCTGGCGTTCCATCCCTTCTTTTGTTTTTGCGCAGGCTTTTGTGCGACGACGTAGCGCGCTAAGGTATTGTCGGACTTGGGCGTTAAAGCTTTCTACCAGGTTCGTCATCACGCCTTTTTCTTGAAGCACTTTCGTGCCAAGTATCGTTCCATACATGGGCGCCCTGTCGGAGAAGTAAAATTCTGCGGACGGCAATAGTGCCAGAAACCGCTCTAGGCTACGCGCGCTGACCGTGTCATACACGCGGCCAAAGCGCACCACGTGCCCAAGGTCGGTGACGCCGTAGGCGGTGAAGATGTAGCACTTCTTGGCTTTTTTCTGCACATAGGTGTAAAT